>NZ_KI421511.1:7951313-8220314 GCF_000473265.1 Amycolatopsis thermoflava N1165 | reverse complement strand
GAAGCGGCGCGGTGATGTGGGGGCGCGGGCGGGCAGCGCCGGGCGCGGCAGCGCACGGCAGCGCACGGCAGCGCGCGGCGACGCGCGGCGACGCGGGGCGACGCGGGGCGGCAGCGCGGCAGCGCCGGGCGCGGCAGCGCGCGGCGGCGCGGGGCGGCAGCGCGGCAGGGCAGGGCGCGGCGGCGCGCGGCGGCGGGGCGAAGCGGCGCGGTGGCCCCCGGATGATGCGCCCGGTGGGGTGGCGGGGCGGGCGTCGGCGCGGCGCGCTGGTGGAGGCGGGGCCGAAACTCCACAGACAGCACTCGGAAGCGAGGCGGCACCTCAACGGCAGCGCGGCCTCATCGGCAGCGCCGCGCGCGCCGCAGCGCGGTGCGGCTTCGGGGCTACCGAGCAGCCGCATCCTGGGCAATGCATCAGAGCCGCCCACCCTCACCGGCGCCCAAGGCGAAGCGCGCCGCCGCAGGGCCGCGCCACTTCGGGCGAACGCGGCCGCGTCCGCTGAGTCCTAACCTGCCTCCACCTGGGCTCGTTCCACTGTCAGTCGTGCGTGGTTGGCGGCTTCTCGGCCTGCTGTCCAGCCCTCGGGGTTGCTGATGGTCGTCGTGCGGGTTGTCGTGTGCGGGAACAACTCCGTGAACAGCGTGTCCACCTCCTGGCGGCGCCGGGCGAGGATCGGGAGCAGCCGCGCCTCCGCGAACTCCGCCCCCGCGGCACGGTCGGCGTCGGTCAGGCGTTCGCCTATTCGCGTCGCGTAGGCGAGCAGGAACGCGTGCCGGAACGAGCGGGGCCGCGCGCCGCGGCCGGCGGTCAGCATCGCCTCGTTCGCCTGCACCAGCAGCGACGTCGACAGCAGCTCCACCAGGTCCAGGTCGACCTCGTGGCCGACCAGCACCACGAACCCCAGCTTGGCGTAGAACGCTGCCCGGCACCGGTTGGCCGTCGCGACCGCCGTCACCAGCGACGACTTCGGGCCGAGGTACGGCTGCTCCAGCCAGAACCGCCGCGCCGAACCCGCCCCCGGCCCCGGCACGTCCACCAGCGCCTGCTCGAACGAGTACCGGCTCATCAGCTGCTGCGCCTTCGCCGACAGCGCCTCCGCCTCCTCGGGGAACGACGTCGACTCCGCCTTCGCCAGCAGCGCCCGGATCCGCGCCAGCACCTTCTCGTCCACGCCCGCCCGCTCCGCCGCGACCGGCACCTCCGGCAACCGCGGCAGGGGCAGCAGCACCTCCAGCACCGACAGCACCACGAGCAACGCCGCCACCCGCTCCACGCCGTGCTGCTCCGACCACCGCTCCAGCAACGGCCGCTCGGCCCCGCCGCACCCGGCGAGCACGTCCGAGGTCAGCGCCACCCCCCGCCGGTCCAGCCGCCGCAACGCGATCTGGTGCACGTCCCCCGGCTGCCAGCCGGTCCGCCACAACCGCGCCAGCACCTCCCGCAGCGCCAGCTCCGCCGCCCGGTCGATCAGCCGCGCGTCGTAGCGCGGGCCGGCCAGCTCCCGCGCCGCGAGCTCACCCAGCCGCCGCTGGGCGGCATCGCACAGCAGGACGGCGAACGTTTCTACAGTGGACTCGGCCATGCCCCGCATCATGCCGGAGGCCACCGACAATTCCGGGCGCCTCAGCGCACCAGCAGCGCCACGCACTCCACGTGGTGGGTCATCGGGAACGCGTCGAACGCCCGCAACCGCTCCAGCCGGTACCCCGACTCACCGAAGGTCGCGACATCCCGGGCCAGCGCCGCCGGATCGCACGCCACGTACACCACCCGCTGGGGCGAAGCCGCCGCCACCGCCTGAACCACCTCGCGCCCCGCCCCGGACCGCGGCGGGTCCAGCACCACGACCTCCGGCTTCCCGGACAGCGACCGCAGCACGTGCTCCGTCCGGCCCGCCCGCCAGCTCACCTGCGGCAGGTCCGCCAGGTTCCGCTCACCGTCGCTCACCGCGCGCTGCCCCGACTCGACCGCCACCACGTGCCCCGTCACACCGACCTGCGCGGCCAGCACCGACGCGAACAACCCGACCCCGGCGTAGAGGTCCCAGGCCAGCTCCCCGGGCGACGCCCGCGCCCACTCCTGCACCACCGACGCGAACGTCTCCGCCGCCGCGGGGTGCACCTGCCAGAACCCGTGGGCCTGCAGCCGCCAGTCCCGGCCCGCCGCGTGCTGCACCGCCTCCCCGCCGGCCAGCTGCCGCGCCCGGCGCTTGCCCCGCACGGTCGCCAGCTCACGGGCGTGCACGTGGCCGTCCCCGTCGCTGGTCACCTCGATCTCCGTGCCCGGCCGCCACTTCCGCGACAACGCCCGGTCCAGCGCGCCCGGCACCGCGATCGGGCAGTTCTCCAGCGCCACGACCCGGTGGCTGCGGTGCGCCCGCAACCCGGCCCGCCCGTCCGGTCCGGCGACCAGCCGGACCCGCGACCGCCAGCCCAGCGCGCCCCCGGGCAGCGCCTCGACCTCGACCGGCCAGTCCAGCCCGGCCAGCCGCTGCAGCTGCTCGGCGACCACGCGCCCCTTCAGCTCCCGCTGGAACTCCGGCGTCGCGTGCTGCCAGTCGCAGCCGCCGCACTGCCCCGGCACGGCGAGCGGGCACGGCGGATCGACCCGTTCCGGCGCCGCGCGGAGGACCTCCACCGCGTCCGCACGGCAGAACGAACCGCCCTTGTCCTCGGTCACCTCGGCGCGCACCAGCTCGCCGGGCAGCGCGTGCCGGACGAACACGACGCGGCCGTCCACCCGGGACACGCAGTGCCCGCCGTGGGCGACGGGTCCCACTTCGAGCTCTAGGATCCGGCCGGTCCAGTCCTGTCCGGTCACTTCCCGCCGTCCTTGCCGGCCCCGGTGCGGGACGCCCCGTCCCCGAAGAAGCCGCGGCGCACGTCACCGGCCGCCGGGCGCGCCCGCGACGCGCGCCGCACCGCCTTCGCCGAGGACGCCAGCTGCCACGGCACGCTGGTGACCATCACACCCGGCTGGAACAGCAGCCGTCCCTTGAGCCGCAGCGCGCTCTGGTTGTGCAGCAGCTGCTCCCACCAGTGCCCGACGACGTACTCGGGGATGAACACGGTGACCACGTCACGCGGGTTGTCGCCGCGCACGCGCTTGACGTAGTCCAGCACCGGGCGCGTGATCTCGCGGTAGGGCGATTCGACGACCTTCAGCGGGACCTTGAAGCCCTTGGCCTCCCAGTCGGCGGTCAGCTGCCGCGTCTCGGCGTCGTCCACGTTGACCGTCACGGCCTCCAGGACGTCCGGCCGCATGGCCTTCGCGTAGGCCAGGGCGCGCATGGTCGGCAGGTGCAGCTTGGAGACCAGCACGATCGCGTGGTTGCGCGAAGGCAGCACGGTCGGGCTGCCGTCCAGCGCGGCCAGCTCCTCGGACACCCGGTCGTAGTGCTTGCGGATCGCGGTCATCAGCAGGTAGATCGCCACCATCGCGGCGATCGCGATCCACGCGCCGAGCAGGAACTTCGTGATCAGCACGATGACCAGCACGGTGCCGGTCATCGTCAGGCCGATCGCGTTGACGGTCTGCGAACGGCGCATCCGCCGCCGGGCCTGCGGATCGGTTTCGCGGGACAGCAGCCGGTTCCAGTGCCGCAGCATGCCGGCCTGGCTCACCGTGAACGACACGAACACGCCCACGATGTAGAGCTGGATCAGCTTGGTGACCTCGGCGTCGAACGCGATGATCAGGACCAGCGCGAACGCGGCCAGGAACAGGATGCCGTTGGAGAAGGTCAGCCGGTCGCCGCGGGTGTGCAGCTGGCGCGGCAGGAACCGGTCCTGCGCGAGGATCGAGGCCAGCACCGGGAAGCCGTTGAAGGCGGTGTTCGCGGCCAGCAGCAGGATGATGCCGGTGCTGAAGGAGATGTAGTAGAAGGCGGGCTCGAAGTGCGGGAACACCGCCTGCGCGATCTGGGCGACGATCGTCTTCTGCTGGTAGCCCTCCGGGGTGCCGCTCAGCTGGGTCGCCGGGTCCTCGGCGAACTTGACGTCGGTAAGGATCGCCAGCGTGATGATGCCCAGCAGCATCGTCACCGCGAGCACGCCCATCATCAGCAGCGTGGTGGCCGCGTTCTTCGACTTCGGCTTGCGGAAGGCGGGCACGCCGTTGCTGATCGCCTCGACGCCGGTCAGCGCCGCCGCGCCGGAGGAGAACGCGCGGGCGATGAGGAAGACGAACGCGAAGCCGGTGAAGGACGCCTCGGCGTGCAGGTCGAAGTCCGCGCTCTCGGCGCGCATCGGCGTGCCGCGGACCGCCTCGAACAGGCCCCACAGGACCATGCCCAGAATGCCGATGATGAACCCGTATGTCGGAATCGCGAAGGCCTTGCCGGACTCGCGCACGCCACGCAGGTTGATCGAGGTCAGGACCACCACGATGATCACCGCGCTCAGCACCTTGTGCTCGGCCACGAACGGGATCGCCGACCCGATGTTGGCCACGCCGGAGGACGTGGACACCGCCACGGTGAGGACGTAGTCGACCAGCAGCGCGCTCGCCACGGTCAGGCCGAATCTGCCGCCGAGGTTGGTGCTGGCGACCTCGTAGTCGCCGCCACCGCTGGGGTAGGCGTGCACGTTCTGGCGGTAGGAAGCCACCACGACCAGCATGACCACCGCGACGGCGATGCCGATCCACGGCGAGTAGGCGTAGGCCGACAGCCCGGCGACGCTCAGCGTCAGGAAGATCTCCTCGGGCGCGTACGCGACGCTCGAGAGCGCGTCCGACGCGAAGATCGGCAGCGCGATCCGCTTCGGGAGCAGGGTGTGGGAGAGCCGGTCGCTCCGGAACGGACGGCCGACGAGCAGCCGTTTGGTGGCGGTCGCAATCTTCGACACGTCAGAAGGGTACGGGCGGGTCCGCGAGGGGGCCGGACAAGGTAGGTTCTGCGTCGGCATCTACCGGGTAACCGCCGTTCGGGTGACACACAGGAGGCAGTGACGTGCACGTGGTGATCATGGGGTGCGGCCGGGTGGGCGCGTCCCTGGCCGCGGCCCTCGAGCGCCTGGGTCATGAGGTCGCGGTGATCGACAAGGCGCAGGAGGCGTTCCGGCGGCTCGGCAGCGACTTCCACGGCCAGCAGGTGCTGGGCATGGGCTTCGACCGGCAGGTGCTGATCGACGCGGGCATCGAGAAGGCGGGCGCCTTCGCCGCGGTGTCCAGCGGCGACAACTCGAACATCATCTCGGCGCGGGTGGCGCGGGAGAACTTCGGCGTCGAGCACGTCGTGGCCCGCATCTACGACCCGAAGCGCGCGGCGGTCTACGAGCGGCTGGGCATCCCCACCGTGGCGACCGTGCCGTGGACGACCGACCGGTTCCTGCGCACGCTGCTGCCCGACGGGGTGGCCTCGGCGTGGCGGGATCCCAGCGGCAACGTCGCGGTGCTGCAGCTGCCGCTGCACGAGGGCTGGATCGGCCGCAGCGTCAACGAGTTGCAGGAGTCGACCGGCGCGCGGGTCGCGTTCATCATGCGGTTCGGCACGCCCGTTCTGCCCGATTCCAAGACGGTGTTGCAGGCGGACGACCTGGTCTACGTGGCCGCGAGGTCCGGAACCGTCGGCGACGTGACGAGCACCGCGGCGCGTGCGCCGGAGGAGGAAGCCTGATGCGGGTCGCGATCGCGGGAGCAGGCGCGGTTGGCCGGTCGATCGCCAAGGAGCTGATCGACGGCGGCCACCAGGTCATGCTGATCGAGCGGCAGGCCGGGCAGTTCGAGCCGGACACCGTCGAACAGGCCGACTGGGTGCTCGGCGACGCGTGCGAGGTCTCGACGCTGGAGGACTCCGGGATCGAGCGCTGCGACGTGGTGATCGCCGCGACCGGTGACGACAAGGTGAACCTGGTCGTGTCGCTGCTGGCGAAGACCGAGTTCGCGGTGCGGCGGGTCGTGGCGCGGGTGAACAACCCGGCCAACGAGTGGCTCTACACCGACGCGTGGGGCGTGGACGTCGCCGTGTCGACGCCGCGGATCCTGGCGGCGATGGTCGAGGAGGCGGTCAGCGTCGGCGACCTGGTGCGGCTGCTGACGTTCCGGCAGGGGCAGGCCAACCTGGTCGAGCTGACCCTGCCCGACCAGACGCCGCTGGCCGGCCGCCCGGTGAGCGACCTGGCGCTGCCGCGGGACGCCGCGCTGGTGACGATCCTGCGCGGCGACCGGGTGATCGTGCCGCAGCCGGAGGACCCGCTGGAGCCGGGCGACGAACTGCTGTTCGTGGCCAACGCGGAGGTCGAGAACGACATCCGCAAGGCGCTCGGTTACTAGAGATCGATGACTAGCTTGGTGAGCCCGCTCGGGTGGGGAGGCCGCCGCGGCTGTCAGATGCTGAACTGCTGACGCTGGCGGTGGCGCAAGTGCTGCGGGGGTGCGTTCCGAGGCCCGGTGGCTGCGGTTCGTGCCTCGCCAGGTGCCGGGCGCGTTCCCGTATCTACCCGGCCAGTCGGGCCACAACAAGCGGCTGCGGGCCGCGGTCCCGCTGCTCCAACTCGACCTAGAACTACACGGCGGCCGCACCTTCGAAGGCGTCACCGCCCGCATCGCACAACGACTCCTCGCCCTCACCGCCGCCATCTGGCACAACCGCGCCACCGGCCAACCCACAACCCGATCCCTCGTCGCCTACAACCACTAACCAAGATCGGAATTACTTATCGAGGGCACTGAGTTACTGGGGCGCCGGCTACTCGGGTACTGGGCTACCAGCGCCCGAGGACCGGCTGCTCACCGGCATGCGCGCAGAGGCGGACCGGACGCCCTAGGCCTCCTGCGGCGGCTGGCCGTACTTCAGGCGGAGGCGGGCCTCGGCGTCCGCCTCCTCGGCGACGCGGGCCTCCTCGATCTCCTTGAGGCGCTTGTCGGAGCGGCGCACGGCCCACACGACGACCAGCAGCGCCAGCCCGTACAGCGGCCAGCCCATGGCGATCTTCGCGAACGCCAGCCAGCCGGTGTAGTCGGCCTCGTAGAGCCACCGCTGCACCACGAACCGCGCCCCGAACACTGCCGCCAGCGCCAGGGTGGCGACGTCGTAGCCGAGGCGGGACGGCTTGTCCCGGCGCCACGCGGTGCCGGTGCCGTTGAGGAAGTTCCAGATCACGCCCGCCAGCGGCCAGCGCACCACCACGGACAGCACGAACACGCCGCAGTAGACGAGGCTCGCCCAGATCCCGAACAGGAAGAAGCCCTTCGCGGACCCGGTGCGGTAGGCGATGAACGCGCCGATGCCGACGCCGAACAGTCCGGAGATGGCCGGCTGCAGCGACTCGCGGCGCACCAGGCGCACGATCGTGATCAGCGCGGCGCTGCCGACGGCGCTCCAGATGCCCGCCGTGAGCCCGAAGAACGAGTTCGCGAGCACGAACACCACGATCGGCACGGAGGAGTAGACGAGGCCGGACACCCCGCCCATCTGTTCCAGCATCGTGGGCTCGGGCCGCTCACCCGCCCGCCCAGGCTCGGCCCCGTCTGCGGCGGGGTGCGGATCGGTCTTGTCGCCTGGACGGGCGGGTTCAGTCACGCGGTTACCAACTCAGGAGGTCGTCTGCAGCTCGTAGAACGGGTTGTACAGCACCTTCTGGCCGTCTCGCTCGGCCATGCGTCCCCGGACCTTGATGGTCCGGCCCGGTTCGATGCCCGGGATGCGGCGCCGTCCCAGCCAGACTAGCGTCACGCCCTCCGTGCCGTCGAACAACTCGGCACGCAGTGTCGCCGCCTCTTTCGTGGGACACAGCTCCACGCTGCGCAACCGCCCGAGGACGGTCACCTCTTCGCCCGACCGGCAGTCGCATGCTCGTCGCGCGCCGCCTGCCTCGGATTTTTCGGACAGATCATCAGCGTCGAGTTCCTCGACGTCGCTGGTCAGCTTGCGCACCAGCCGGCTGAAATAGCCGCCGTCTTTGGCGGACATAGGCGTCTGCTCCTGTTCCGGGGCCCCCGACTCGAACGGCCCGTACGTCGTCCAGCCTAACCTCGTGGGGGCCAGCACAACCGCTTTGCGGCAAGATCGCAACGTGACGTCCGCAATGCCGAAACCGGCCGCCGTCCTGCTACCGGGGACGGGGTCGGACGAGGTGTTCGTCCGGTCTGTTTTCGCAGGTCCGCTGGGTGCGTTCGGCATACGCACACGGACCCCCGCACCACCGGGCGGCGCCGCTGTGACAGCAGGCCTGCTCACGTCACTCGACGACGCCGCGGCCGACGGCCCGGTGCTCGCCGGAGGCATCTCGCTCGGCGCGCACCTGGCGGCCGAATGGGCGGTCCGCAACCCCGGCCGGTGCGCCGGCCTGTTGCTCGCGATGCCGGCCTGGTGCGGTCGCCCGGACGACGCGCCTGCCTCGCTGGCCGCGCGCGCCTCCGCCGACCTGGTCGACTCGCAGGGCCTGGAGGAGGCGCTGCGGCTCGCCACGGCCGGAGTGACGCCCTGGCTCGCCGCCGAGCTGACGAGGGCCTGGCGGCGGCACGGGGACGGCCTGGCGGCAAGCCTGCGCGTCGCGGCGGCCCACCCCGCGCCGACGCTGGACGCGCTGGCCGGACTGGACGTCCCGGTCGGCATCGCCGCGTGCACTGACGATCCGGTCCACCCGGCCGCAGTCGCGCACGCGTGGGCGGGAGCGCTTCCCCGGGCCGTGGTCCGGGAGACCACGCTGACCGCGCTCGGCGCCGACCGCGAGTCACTGGGCCGCGCCGCACTGCTGGCGTGGCTCCAGGCGGGCGGGTGAGGTCCGCACCGCCGCAGCGAGCCCAGCCGCGCGGCAGAGCTTGACGCCCCGCAACGGGTACGAGGCGCGCCCACGACCAGCACAGCGACGCGGACCATCACAGACCTCGCGGAGAACCCGATCGGGCAGGGCGGGAGCACGCACCCTGGCGCGCGCTCCCAGTCACCACCGAATGCGTGCCTACTGCTGGCCCTGCTGCTGCGCGATGTGCTCGGCCACCGCGTCCGGCAACGTGATCGGCAGCGGCGTGCGCACCGGCATCGGCGCGTCGCCGCGGTCGACGATCGTGCCGCGGACGATGTCGCGCAGCACGGCGGGCGCCTCGGCCGCCATCGACTGCGGGCCGGCGATCACCCCGCGCAGCATCCAGCGCGGCCCGTCGACCCCGACGAACCGCAGTGCCACGTCGCCGATGAGCGCGGACAGCTCCGGCCCCCACTCACCCTGGCCCGGCGCGACCTTGGCGCCGTCGTTGCGCAGCTGCTCGGTCAGCTCGCCGACCACCTCGCGCCACAGGCCGCCGGAGCGCGGCGCCGCGTAGGCGCTCACCGTGACCTGGCCGTGCGCCGTCACCACGTGCACCGCGCGCACGCCACCGGCCTGCGGGTCCATCTCGACCTGCACCTGGGTGCCGTCGGGCACCGGGACCCGCACCGAGCCGAGGTCGATCCGCGGCCTGCCGTCCTCCGGCGCGTCGGCGATGTCGAACGGCCCGTCGGTGGCCTCCGGCTCCGGGTCCTCTTCCGGCTCCTCGGCGACGTCCGGCTCCCAGGACTCGCCGGGGTCGGCCATCGCGTGGCGGCCCCGCTTCTTGCGTCCGAAGATGCCCACTACTCCCTCGTTCCTTCCCCGGGATTCCCGGTCAGCGTCGCATGCCCGCCGGTCGAGCCGTACCCGCCCGCCCCGCGTTCCGTCGCCGCCAGCTCAGCGACCTCCACGAACTCCGCCGTCTCCACACGCTGGACCACCAGCTGCGCGATCCGGTCCCCCCGCGCGAGCCGGATCGGCTCGCTGCGGTCGTGGTTGACCAGGCACACCTTGATCTCCCCGCGATAACCCGAGTCGATGGTGCCCGGCGTGTTCACCACGGACAGCCCGGTCCGCGCGGCCAGACCGGAGCGCGGGTGCACGAACCCGGCGTAGCCGGGCGGCAGCGCGATCGCCACGCCGGTGCCGACCAGCACCCGCTCGCCGGGCTCCAGCACGACGTCGGTGGTGGTCACCAGGTCGGCGCCGGCGTCGCCGGGCCTTGCGTAGGACGGGATCGGGACGCCCGGATCGAGCCGGGTGAGCAGGACCTGCACGGGGGACACGGGCGGCGAGACTACCCTGGAGGCATGGGTGAGCACGCGAGCGCGGCCGGTGCGGTGGGCGAGACGACTGCGGGAGATGGCAGCACGCGGTATTCCGAACGGCTGTACCTGTCGTGGTGGGGCTGGCCGCTGCCGCTGGCGGGCGCGGCGCTGCTGGCCTACGAGATCCACCTCGGCTACCCGGCGGTGCCGCTGTGGCTGCCGTTCGCGGTGCTGATGCCGCTGATGGTGGCGTGGCTGGTGGCCATGGGCCGGGCCCGGATCCGGGTGACCGGCGACGAGCTCGAAGTCGGTGACGCTCATCTGCCGTTGCGGTTCGTGGGTGAGGTCGAAGTCATCGGTAAGGACCGGAAGCGGAAGGCGATGGGGCCGGAACTCGACCCCGCCGCATACGTGACGCATCGCGGCTGGGTCGGTTCGCTGCTGCGCGTGCACCTGACCGACCCGGCGGACCCGACCCCCTACTGGGTGTTCAGTACCCGCAGGCCGGAGGCCCTGGCCGAGCTGCTCCGCTCAGGGAAGTAGCCCGGCCGTCCGCGGTCTCACGCGCAGTCGCGGCAGATCATCTGCCCGTTGTGCTCCTCCGCCAGCCTGCTCCGGTGGTGCACCAGGAAGCACACGGAGCAGGTGAACTCGTCAGCCTGCTTCGGCACCACCTTCACCGTCAGGTCCTCACCCGACAGCCCGGACAGGTCCGCGCCCGGAAGCTCGAAGTTCTCCGCGCTCGCGTCCTCGTCCACATCCACCACGCCGGACTGCGTCTCGTTCCGGCGAGCCTTCAGCTCCTCCAACGAGTCCTCGGCGAGCTCGTCGGCTTCGCTGCGGCGCGGAGCGTCGTAGTCGGTCGCCATTGTCCCTCACCCCTGCGATCAGCTTCGTAATCACTGTTCAAGCACGCTGTTCGCATGCTGTCGTGCCGCTGGTCAACGTCCCAGCGCCCCGGTTTGTGCCCGCCGCCGTAGTGAGCCAGGTCTCTCTTCAGCAACGTGTTTCGGTACCTGATCTACGGGCGGAGCCCGCAGAGGGTAGCTCACGCTTTACCCGCACGCGCAGAGTGTCATTCGAAGCAGGACATACGTCACCCAACAGGGGGAACACAATCCGGGGACGCCCGTGGGACGGTGCGACACGTACCCCGGCTTCGGACGGGTGACGACGCTGGTGCACTGTAACGCCTACGCTGATCAGGAACGACGGTTCGGGCGAGCGGGTGTTCGGGTCTTCGATCGAAGGGGTGGGGCAGGTGTCGTCGGGGATCGGTTACGGCAACCGGAGATCGCGGCCCTACCGCAAGCGCCGCCCGCTGCCCGCCTTGATCGTGATCGGGGTGCTCGGGCTCGTCGCGATGGTCATCTGGGTGCGCGCGATCACCAGCAAGCAGGACATCGACGAGGCGCTGCGGTGCGATCCGCCGCCCACGCCGCCACCCGGTGTGACGTACACCAACCTGGGTTACAACGCGCTCGACGAGACGACGCCCGTGCCGGCCGACCGGATCGCGGTGAAGGTGCTCAACGCGAGCGAGAAGCGCGGGCAGGCCGCGATCACCACGGAAAGCCTGCGGCAGCTGGGTTTCACGCAGATCGCGCCGCCGGAGAACGACCCCGCCTACGCGACCGACGAGGCGGCCTGCCGCGGCCAGTTGCGCTTCGGCGACAACGGCAGCTCCGCGGCGCGCACGCTCAGCCTGGTCGTGCCGTGCGTCGAACTGGTGCGGGACAACCGCGAGGACGCGAGCGTGGACCTGGCGATCGGCAGCGCCTTCGGCGACGTGGTGCCGACGCAGGCGGCGCGCGACATCCTCGCGCAGCTGCAGGCGTGGTCGAGCCAGCACGACGGGGACGGCGGCGAGCAGTCCGCGGTCAACCCGCCGGCGATCGACGAAGCACTGCTGGCCGCCGCCCGCCCCGGCACCTGCTGACCCCCGCCGCGGTCGCTAGCAGGCGCGAGTCCCACACTCCCGCCCACGAGTTCCACGCACACGGCCACGAGGTCCACACTCGCGCCCACGAGGTCCATACTCCCGGGCGCGAGTTCCCCACACGCGCCCGCGATCTCCACACACGGCCACGAGGTCCGCACTCGGCCGACCCCGGCCGCCGCCGGCGGCCGCTACACCTCCTTGACGCCGCACTCCACGGCCGCGTCGTAGAGCGCTCCGGCGATCGACGGCGCGGCCGCGAAGGTCGCGTCCGCACCCAGGGCCGGGTCCGAGCCCGGCAGGTGCACCACCGCGCCTGCTTCCTCCGCCACCAGCGCCCCGGCCGCCCAGTCCCAGCGGTGCAGGCCGTGCTCCAGGTACCCGTCCAGCCACCCGGCCGCCACGGCGCACAGGTCGAGCGAGGCCACCCCGGCCCGGCGGACGTCACGCACGCGGGTCAGCAGCCCGGACACCAAGCGGGCCTGCCGCGCCCGCCGCTCGGCCTGGTAGGCGAACCCGGTGCCGATCAGGCTCAGCTCCAGCCGCTCGGGCGAGGACACCGAGAGCCGCCGGCCGTCGAGCCACGCGCCCTGGCCCCGCACGGCCGTCCAGCAGCGCCCGCTGACGGGTTCCACGACCGCCCCGGCCACCGACACCCCGTCCACCTGCGCCGCGAGCGACACGGCGAACAGGGGCGCGCCGTAGAGGAAGTTGACGGTGCCGTCGATCGGGTCCACCACCCACGTCACGCCGTCACCTGCCGCGCCGCCCGCCTCCTCCCCCAGGACGTGGTCCCCCGGCCGCAGCTCCGCCAGCCGGTCGCGCACCAGCTGCTCGGCGGCGCGGTCGACCGCGGTGACCACGTCGGTGTCCGTCGTCTTGGTCTCGACCGACACCGGCTCACCTGCGACCATGGCGTCACGGGCACGGCGGACCAGGTCCGCGGCCTCGGCCGCGACCTGGACGGCAACGTCCTTCAACTCTGTTTCGGCAGCTCCCACGTCCACCATGGGACCACACCCGGTTAAAGTCTCCGGCACAGGTTTCTGAATCGAGCGAGAAGGGACGGCGCCAATGACGGCGACCCGTGGTTTCGGAATCGACATCGGCGGCAGCGGTATCAAGGGCGCCCTTGTCGACCTGGAAAAGGGCGCACTGATCGGCGACCGCTTCCGGATCGACACCCCGCGCCCGGCGACCCCGGACGCGGTGGCCGACGTGGTGGCCCAGGTCGTGGCGCACTTCGGCTGGGAGGGCCCGGTCGGCATCACGCTGCCCGCGGTGGTGAAGAAGGGCGTCGCGCACACCGCGGCGAACATCGACCCCAGCTGGATCGGCACCGACGCGGACGCGTTGTTCGCCAAGCGGCTGGACCGCCACGAGGACGACATCGCGATGCTCAACGACGCCGACGCGGCCGGCATGGCCGAGATCCGCTACGGCGACCCGCGGGCCCGCAAGGGCGTCACCACGCTGCTGACGTTCGGCACCGGCATCGGCAGCGCGCTGTTCCAGCACGGCACCCTGATGCCGAACACCGAGTTCGGCCACCTCGAGGTCGACGGGCACGACGCGGAGAAGAAGGCGGCCGCCTCGGTCAAGGACAACGAGGGCCTGTCCTACCCGCAGTGGGCCAAGCGCGTGAACCGTTACCTTTCCGTGCTGGAGAACCTCATCTGGCCGGATCTGTTCATCGTGGGCGGCGGGGTCAGCAAGAAGGCCGAGAAGTGGGTGCCGCTGCTGGAGATCAGGACACCGGTCCTGGTCGCATCGCTGCAGAACAACGCGGGGATCGTGGGCGCGGCGCTGGCCGCGGCCGAGGGCCTGGAGCACTGACCTGCCCACCGGCCCGCCGAGTTTGAACGATGATCGGCCGCAACGCACCGGCGTATCGTCGTTACAATGGAACACGGCCCACGGTCGCGGAGGACAAAACCGCAGGCCGCGGGACGTTCCCCGAATCTGAGGCAGCCGGGACCCACCATCCCGGCTCGCCGTGATCGACCGCTGCGAAAGGGCGTACGTGGCAGCCGCAAAAACCGCTACCCGAAGCGGCACGAAGACAACGAGCGCCGCCGACGTGAGCGCGGAACCCGACGCGGGCCGTGAGAACGTGACCGAGGCCGAGGCTCAGGGCTCCGGCGCCACGAAGAAGGCGACCACCCGTAAGCCGGCCGCGGCCAAGGGCCCGAAGAAGGCTCCGGCCAAGGGCCGCACCACCCGCAAGGCCGGCAAGACCGACGACGGGGAGCCGGACGGCCCCGGCGGCGAGGACATCGAGGACGTCGACCTCGAAGCCGATCTCGCCGACCTCGAAAGCGAGGTGGAGGTCGACGTCGTCGACGCGACCGTCACCGACGAAGCCGAGGACCTCGACGAGGACGAGCCGGACGAGAAGACGCCGGCCGCGAAGTCGGGCGCCAAGTCGACCGATCGTGATTTCGTCTGGGATGAGGAGGAGTCGGAGGCCCTGCGGCAGGCCCGCAAGGACGCCGAGCTCACCGCGTCCGCGGACTCGGTGCGCGCGTACCTGAAGCAGATCGGCAAGGTCGCGCTGCTCAACGCCGAGGAGGAGGTCGAGCTCGCCAAGCGGATCGAGGCCGGCCTGTACGCGGCGGAGCGGCTGCGCATCGCGGAGGAGGAGGGCGAGAAGCTCGCCACCCAGATGCGCCGCGACCTGCGCTGGATCATCCGGGACGGGGAGCGCGCCAAGAACCACCTGCTGGAGGCGAACCTCCGTCTGGTCGTGTCGCTGGCCAAGCGCTACACCGGCCGCGGCATGGCGTTCCTGGACCTGATCCAGGAGGGCAACCTGGGCCTCATCCGTGCGGTCGAGAAGTTCGACTACACGAAGGGCTACAAGTTCTCCACGTACGCGACGTGGTGGATCCGGCAGGCGATCACCCGCGCGATGGCCGACCAGGCCCGGACCATCCGTATTCCGGTCCACATGGTCGAGGTGATCAACAAGCTCGGCCGCATCCAGCGTGAGCTGCTGCAGGACCTCGGCCGCGAGCCCACCCCCGAGGAGCTCGCGAAGGAGATGGACATCTCCCCGGAGAAGGTCCTGGAGATCCAGCAGTACGCCCGCGAGCCGATCTCGCTGGACCAGACGATCGGCGACGAGGGCGACTCGCAGCTGGGCGACTTCATCGAGGACTCGGAAGCGGTCGTCGCGGTCGACGCCGTGTCGTTCACGTTGCTGCAGGACCAGCTCCAGTCGGTGCTGCAGACGCTGTCCGAGCGCGAGGCCGGCGTGGTCCGGCTGCGCTTCGGCCTGACCGACGGCCAGCCGAGGACTTTAGACGAAATCGGCCAGGTCTACGGGGTCACGCGCGAGCGCATCCGGCAGATCGAATCGAAGACGATGTCCAAGCTGCGGCACCCCAGCCGCTCGCAGGTCCTGCGCGACTACCTGGACTGAGAGCAGAAGAGGAAGCCCGGGCCACCTGGCCCGGGCTTTTTCTTTTACCAGCCAACGCAACGCAAGCCGGCAACGCAACAAGACCGACCAATGCACCAGACCTCCCCCGCCCCCGATCCACAGCCGATCTTTAGTCGCCGACCAGGCGTGTCAAGGTACTCTTTCCCGCCTTGACACGCCTGCTCGGCGACTGAAACACAATCAGGCATCGGGGGCGGGGGTGGTCGAAAGGTGACCGTTTGAGCGCCGTGAGGCGCTTTCTGCGCGTCAGCGCGGGTTTAAAGATCAAAAGAAGTCCTCGCCGGACGGGCAGGCTCCGGGATGACCAGGGGTTGGGTGCCTCGTCCCACCTTGCCGAGGTGGTCGCCGGGTGGTCATCCCGTCGCCTTCCGGTTTGTGCATATCACCTTGATCCAGGGCCGCAAGGTTGGCATGTCATCTCACGCGGGCGCGGAGGTTGCGGCCCTGGCTCAAGGTGATCGTCACGTGTCAGGCGACGGGATGAACACCCAGCTTCTCTTGTGTTCAAGACCAAAGGCTTCCGCCTTCGTCACAGCAACGGGCCACCGCGCTGCGGGGAGCCAGGTGATCTTCTAACGTTCCACCATGGGCATCACCCGAACGCTTGACGTCAACGAAGTCCTCGCCCGGCAGGAGTCCGGCGAGTTGAAGCGCCGCCTGCGGGCCAGGGATCTGGTGGGCTTCGGGGTCGGCATCATCATCGGCACCGGCATCTTCACGCTCGCGGGCGTGGAGGCCAAGACGCACGCCGGGCCGGCCGTGACGTTGTCGTTCGTGATCGGGGCCGTCGTGGCCGGGCTGGCGGCGCTCTGCTACGCCGAACTGGCCTCCAGCGTGCCGACAGCGGGCAGCGCCTACACCTACGCGTTCGCCACGCTCGGGGAGGTGTTCGCCTGGATCATCGGCTGGGACCTGCTCCTCGAGTTCGCCCTCGGCGCGGCCGTGGTGTCGCGCGGGTGGTCCGGGTACCTCGCGAACCTGCTCGGGCTGCCGCAGGAGTGGTTCGGCGAGGAGGCGACCGTCAACGTGGGCGCCGTCGCCATCATCGCGATCCTCACCGTCGTCGCCGTGCTCGGGATCCGCGAGTCGGCCCGGGTGACGAACGTGCTGGTGCTCGTCAAGGTCGCGGTGTGCGTCCTGATCATCGCCGTGGGCGTGTTCTTCATCAAGGGCGCCAACCTGACCCCGTTCATCCCGCCCGCCCAGCCGGGCGAGAGCGGGGCGAGCGTGCTGCACCAGCCGGTCGTGCAGGCCGGGCTGGGGCTCGAACAGTCGGTGTACGGCATCGGCGGTGTGCTGTCCGCGGCGGCGATCGTGTTCTTCGCCTACACCGGGTTCGAGGCGCTGGCCAACCTCGGCGAAGAAACCCGCAACCCGCGCAAGGACCTGCGCATCGGCATCCTCGGCGCACTCGGCGTGTGCGCCCTGCTCTACATCGCCGTGTCGCTGGTGCTGACCGGCATGGTGCCGTTCACCGACATCGACGCGAGCGCGCCGCTCGCCGCCGCGTTCGACTCGGTCGGCCAGCACTGGGTGAGCGCCCTCATCTCGCTCGGCGCGGTCACCGGCCTGACCTCGGTGATGATGGTCGAACTGGTCACCATCGGCCGCATCGGGTTCGCGATGGGGCGGGACGGACTGCTGCCCAAGCCGATCGGCACCACCCACCCGCGCTGGGGCACGCCGCACCGGATGACCATCGGCGGCGCGGTGCTGATCGCCCTGCTCGCGGCGTTCGTGCCGATCACCGAGCTGTCCGACATGGTCAGCATCGGCGCGCTGTCGGCCATGGTGATCGTCGCGATCGCGGTTCCGGTGCTGCGCCACAAGCGCCCGGACCTCAAGCGGCCCTTCATGGTGCCGCTGTCCCCGGCTCTGCCGATCATCGCCGCGCTCGCCTGCCTGTACCTGATGCTGAACCTGGACGTGCTCACCTGGATCCGGTTCGCCGTCTGGCTCGCGATCGGCCTCGTCATCTACTTCGCCTACGGCCGCAGGCATTCCCGCCTTGCGGTCAAGGAGTGAAACCCGCCCGCGCGACCAGCGCCCGCGCCGCGGCCGCGTCGGCGGCGGGCACCACGAGCAGCAGCCCACGCAGTGCGGCGACCACCCGGTCGAGCAGCTGCAGGTGCACCCCGTCGCGGCCGGCCCAGCGGTAACCGTCCACAATGGCCACCAGCGTGCCGCCCGGGCCGCTGAGCACGCCCGCGAGGAACACCGGATTCCTGGTGCGCCAACGGGAACTCCAGAACGGCGGCAGCCCGCCGTCGAGGTAGTCGCGCAGCGCGGCGTCCGGGGTGTCCGGCGCGCCGAGGTCCGCGGTGTCCACAAAGGCCACCAGCGTGGCGTCCAGCTCGGGCACCCCGGCCAGGATCGCGCGCAACGCGGCGGCGGTCCACCGGCCCTCGGCGGCGACCGCGGTCAGCTCGCCCCCGGACAGCTCCGCGACGGCCGCCGCGGTGGACGCCGGTGACGAACCCGCGGACGCGGTGTCGTCCTGGCTCGCGACCGCGATCCCGTGCGCCCGCAGGGAAATCAGCGTGACGAACGCGGCCGACTCGCCCTTCTGCTGCGGCATCTCGGCCCGCGCGAGGTCGATGAGGCGCGTGGCGCCGGGGAACCAGCGCACCTCGTCGAGCAGCCCCACTAGTACCGCCACAGGTGGGCGGCGACGATCTCCTCGACCGTCCGGTCCGCGGCCCAGCGGCGGTCCGAGGCGCGCACCGCGCGGAACGCGCCGAGCAGCTCCTCCCCCAGCGCCGCGCGCATCCGGCCATTGGCCGCCAGCGCGCCGTCCTGCTCGTCCGATGTGGCCGGAAGACGGCGGATTCCCGCGGCCGCCCGGCGGTCGTCGGTCCAGACGCCGGGATCCTCGCCGACCGGATCGGGCAGGGCCAGCCCTTCTTCCAGTCCGGCGATCCCGGCGGTGATCACCGCCGCGAGCGCCAGGTACGGGTTCGCCGACGCGTCGCACGGCTTCAGCTCCACGTTGGCGTGATCGTCGCCGAGCAGGTCGGACCCCGGCACGAACCGCAACGGCGCTTCGCGGTTCTCCACGCCCCAGAACGCGTACGCGCTGGCGAAGTACCCCGGGCGCAACCGCAAAGTGGACGGCACGCTCGGCGCGGTCACCGCCGTGATGGCGGGCAGGTCCCGCAGCAGCCCGGCGAGGTAACCGGCGCCCTCGCCGCCCGGCACGCCGGCGAGCAGGTTGCGGCCCTTGCGCCACACCGAGGTGTGCAGGTGCCAGCCGTTGCCCGCCGCCTCCGGGCTGATGATCGGCGCGAAGCTCAGCCGCAGCCTGTGCTTGTGCGCGGCGGCGTGCAGGGTCTGCCGGGCCAGCAGCTGGTCGTCGGCCGCGGACACCGGATCGGCCGCCGCGAGCGAGAGTTCCAGCTGCGCCAGGCCGTACTCGGCGTGGAACTGGTTCAGCCGCAGGCCGTTGGCGTCGAAGTCGTGCAGCACGGTCGCGACGAAGTCGTCGAGCGGGATCAGGGCGTGCGGGCTGTACGCGGGACCGAGGTGGCCTGGCGCGGACGCGATGTCCGGCGCCCCGGCGGGAGCCACGGCGAACTCCATCTCGAAGCCGGCGCGGATCTCGTAACCCAGGTTGGCTGTCGCGGACACGACGGTTTCCAGCGCCGTCCGCTGGCAGTAGGGCCACGGCGATCCGTCGGCGGCGACCTGCCGTCCGGGCGCCCAGGCGAGCGCGGGCTGCCCGGCGAGCCGCCGCAGCCGGTCGATCACCGGCACGAGACGCACGTCACCCGAGGGCGTGCTCAGTCCGGGGTGGCCGAACGTGATGACGTCGTGGGTGTCGAAAACGGCGAACAACGACGTGATCCCGACGCCCCGGGTCGCGGCCGCGGCGAGACCGGACATCGGCACGATCCGCGAACGCGGGATGCCGTTGTTGTCGGCCCAGGCGATCTGCGCCCCGCCGACCCCGGCCGCCGCCAGGTCCTTCGCGGCCGCCGACGCCTGCTTCGTCATGACAGGGAGTGTCTCACGTGCCCCGCGCGGGGGATGGTTTCGCACACGGACTGATCACGATCTTGCCTCGGACCGGTCCACCGAATTCCGCTGAGAACGAACAAGCTGCTCCGCGCGGCCGCTTGACACCGGTTCGCACGAGCCGATTTCCACCCGCTCGCACTGGTCCTGACCACGGGAAACGGGTTTCTGGCAGGTTTCTCCGTCCTGAATGGCGGGATTGATCTACGGCATCCGGGGTAATTCTGCGTGACACACATCCCAAGCAGCCGGGAACACTTGCCAGGCGCTCAGCGTCTGCAAGAGTGGAGGCCAGCGAACACCGCGGAGCCGACGGGCAACCGCAGGGCCGAAGTGGTCGCCGCTGGATCGATGGCATCGGGCAGCCGATGCCGGGACGGAGGGAGACTCCAATGACATCACCGACGCTCACCCGCCCCGAGTTGACCGCAGCCGACCGTTGTGACCGGTGCGGTGCCGCAGCACAGGTACGAGCCATCCTCTCCAGTGGTGGCGAGCTGCTCTTCTGCGGCCACCACGCCCGCGAGTACGAGTCGAAGCTCAAGGAGATCGCTGCGGAGATCCAGCGCGGCTGAGCCAGACCACAGACAGCAGGCGGGCGCCCGGGGTTCACCCGGGCGCCCGCTTTGTCATGTGCCCGACGTCACACTGGGAACCGTCGCGTTGATCCCGGCGACCTGGAGGGAAAGCCGGTCCCTCCCCGCCGAGGAGCAGCATGACGACGGACGACCTCCTGGAGCCCACCGCACCGCCCACCGCCCCGTCCGCGCCCCGCGGGACGCTGCGCCCGGTCCTGCTGCGACTGCACTTCTACGCCGGGATCCTCGTCGGCCCGTTCCTGCTGGTGGCCGCGATCACCGGCCTGCTGTACGTGTTCGCGCCGCAGCTGGAGCAGGTCGTCTACGACCACGAGCTGCACGTGCCGGCCGGGACCATGGCGCAGCCGCTGTCCGCGCAGGTCGCCACCGCGGAGAACGCCGTTCCCGAAGGCACCTTGTACAGCGTGCGCCCCGGACCGACGGCGACCGACACGACCCAGGTCGTCTTCAAGGTCGACGGCCTGCCGGAGAGCTACTACCGCACCGCCTTCGTGAACCCCTACGACGGCGAGATCCGCGGCGTGCTGGACACCTACGGCTCCGGTGGTGCGATGCCGATCCGCGGGTGGCTGGACAACCTGCACCGCAACCTCCACCTGGGTGACGTCGGCCGGATCTACAGCGAGCTGGCGGCGAGCTGGCTGGCGGTCGTGGTGGCGGGCGGGCTGGTGCTGTGGTGGGGCGGGCGGCGCCGCAAGCGCAAGGCCACCACCGGCCGGGCACGCACGCTGTCCTGGCACGCGACCACCGGCACGTGGGTGGCGCTGGTGCTGTTCTTCCTGTCCGCGACGGGTCTGACGTGGTCGCAGTTCGCCGGGCAGAACATCTCCGAGGTCAGGGCCGCGCTGAGCTGGCAGACACCGTCGGTGCCGTCGAAGCTGCCGGGCGCGACGGCCGACCCCGCGGTGGACTTCGACGGGGCGCTGGCCGCGGCCCGCACGGTGGGTCTGGACGCCCCGGTCGAAATCACCCCGCCCGCGGCGGGCAAGGCCTACGTGGTCAAGCAGATCCAGCGCAGCTGGCCGGAGAAGCAGGACTCCGCCGCGATCGACCCTGCCACCGGCGAGGTGCTGAACGTGCTGCGCTTCGAGGACTGGCCGCTGGCCGCGAAGCTGGCCCGCTGGGGCATCGACGCGCACATGGGCCTGCTGTTCGGGCTGGCGAACCAGATCGTGCTGGCCGTGGTGATGGCCGGCCTGATCGCCATGATCGTCTGGGGGTACCGGATGTGGTGGCAGCGCCGCCCGGCCGGACGGCCGGTGGGCCGCCCCTTCGCGCGCGGCTCGCTCCGGCGGCTGCCGATGAAGGTGCTGGTGCCGCTGGCCGCCGCGGGGATCGTGGTCGGCTGGTTCATGCCGGTCTTCGGGCTGTCGCTGCTGGCTTTCCTGCTGCTCGACGCGTTCCTCGGGTGGCGGGCGCACCGCCGCCGCCCCGCCGTGGCGCGCGCCGGGACGTAGCAGCGGGCCGCCCCACCGGACAGCCCGCGCTCCCGGGCCTGCCCGGGGCGGCCAACGGCGGCCGGCCTTGCGGTCACCGGGGCCGGATCGCCGCTTGGGGCGCGGTCAGCCGGGCCGATGGCGCCCCCGCCTGCTGGCCCCTACCGGGACCCGCCCTGGGAGCCTCGACCAGCCGGGCCGATCGCGCCCGCCGCGACCTGCCAGCCCCACCAGGACCCAACCCGCGGCGCGCAACCAGCCGGGCCAATCGCCCCCACCGCAACCTGCCAGCCCCATCAGAGCCAGCCCTGCGGGGCGCGACCGGGCGATCCAATGGCGCCCGCCGCGACCTGCCGGCCCCACCAGGCCCCAACCCGCGGCGCGCAACCAGCCAGGCCAACCGGCCCCCACCGCAACCTGCCAGCCCCATCAGAGCCAGCCCTGCGGGCCGCAACCGGGCGGTCCAATGGCACCCGCCGCGACCTGCCGGCCCCACCAGGACCCGCCCCGCGGGCCCCCCGACCAGCCGGGCCGTGCCCGCCCCTCGCGATCACCAAGGTCGACCCCGTGCGGAGCGAGCCCCTCTCACCAGGAGCGCAGCGTCGCGATCCGCTCCTCCAGCTGCTCCATCGTCGCCATCGCCGTGGGCGGGCCGCCGCACGCTCGGCGCAGCTCGTTGTGGATCGCGCCGTGCGGTTTGCGCGTGCGGTGGTGGTACATGCCCACCAGGGTGTTCAGCTCCTTGCGCAGCGCGGCGATCCGCTCGTTCACCGACTGCGGCCGCGGCGCCGGCGCCGGGACCTGCTCCTTCTCCGGCTTGCGGCGGCTGGCGTCGGCGAGCTGCTCCTCCTGCCGCTTGCGCAGCAGCGCCCGCACCTGGTCCGGCTCCAGCAGCCCGGGCAGCCCGAGGTACTCCTGCTCCTCCTCGCTGCCGGAGAACACCGCGGTGCCGAAGGAGTTGCCGTCGTAGATCACCTGGTCCAGCTCGGCCGAGGCGCCCAGCGACGTGAACGCCTTCTCCTCCTCGCCGGGCTCGTCCTCGGTGCGGTTGGCCTGCGCCAGCAGCTCGTCGTCCCAGCCGTCCTTCTCCCGGTGCGGCTTGCCGAGCACGTGGTCCCGCTGGGCCTCCAGCTCGCTGGCCAGCTCCAGCAGCACCGGCACGCTGGGCAGGAACACGCTCGCCGTCTCGCCCTTGCGCCTGGCCCGCACGAACCGGCCGATGGCCTGGGCGAAGAACAGCGGCGTCGACGCGCTCGTGGCGTACACCCCGACCGCCAGCCGCGGGACGTCGACGCCCTCGGACACCATCCGCACCGCGACCAGCCAGCGGTCGGTCGACTCGGAGAACTCGCTGATCCGCGCGGTCGCCTTCGGATCGTCGGAGAGCACCACCGTGGGCGCCTCGCCGGTGATCCGCGCCAGGATCTTCGCGTAGGCGCGTGCCGACTCCTGGTCGGTGGCGATGACCAGGCCGCCCGCGTCCGGGATGCCACCGCTGCGCAGCTGCTGCAACCGGGTGTCGGCGGCCTGCAGGACGGCGGGGATCCACTCGCCGCCGGGGTCCAGCGCGGTGCGCCACGCGCGGGCCGTCTGCTCGGCCGTCAGCGGCTCGCCCAGCCGCGCGGTGAACTCCTCCCCCGCGCTGGTGCGCCAGGACGCCTCACCACTGTAGGCGAGGAACACGACGGGCCGGACGACTCCGTCGGCGAGCGCGTCGGCGTAGCCGTAGGCGTGGTCGGCCTTGCTGCGCAGGGAGCCGTCGCCGTCGGGCTCGTAGGTGACGAACGGGATGGGCGAGTCGTCGCTGCGGAACGGGGTACCCGTCAGCGACAGGCGCCGCACGGCCGGCGTGAACGCCTCGCGGATCGCGTCGCCCCAGCTCTTCGCGTCGCCGCCGTGGTGGATCTCGTCCAGGATGACCAGCGTCTTGCGGCCCTCGGTGCGCACGCGGTGCAGCGTCGGGTGCGCGGCCACCTGCGCGTACGTCAGCGCCACGCCGCGGTAGTCGGCCGCGACGGCGCCCTGGCCGTTGCGGTAGTTCGAGTCGATCGGGATGCCCGCCATCGCCGCGGACGCCGCCCATTGGTGCTTGAGGTGCTCGGTCGGGGTCACGATGGTGACCGCCTCGACCGTTCGGTCGGACAGCAGCTCGGCGGCGATGCGCAGGCCGAAGACCGTCTTGCCCGCGCCCGGCGTCGCGACGGCGAGGAAGTCCTGCGGCTGCGTGCTCAGGTACTTCGTCAGCGCGCGGCGCTGCCAGGCCCGCAGCGGGCGGGCGGTGGAGTCGTGCTGGGGCTCGGGTGCGGCGAAGCCCTGACCGGTCCGATTACCCTGGGCCGTGTCCGACAAGGGATTCCTCCCCCTCCTCTCGCCGACGATGGAACGCGACATGCGAATGCCCCCACGGAACTGCCCGGCCGCGATGCCGGACGGGGGTGAGGGCGGCTCATCGGAGATTACCCGTCCCCACCGACAAGGGCCGCGAACGGCACGGCGGAGTTGAACACGCCACAGGTCTTGACAAGCCAAATCGCGCCGATTCCGCCATGCTTGGGGCTGACATGAGTTCACCGTCCGACGAGACGCCCGATGGCGCCGCCCGCCGCAAGGGTCCGGCGCGCCTGCTCGGGCGCACGCTGAACAAGGCGTGGGACGGCAACATCTTCTCCGAGTCCGCGGAGGCGGCGTTCTGGCAGACGCTGTCGCTGCCGCCGCTGCTGCTCGGGCTGCTCGGCAGCCTCGGCTTCATGGGCGACTGGTTCGGCCAGGGCTTCGTCACCGCGGTGCACGACCGGATCATCACGTTCGCGGACAAGATCTTCAGCGGCAACGTGGTGAGCCAGATCATCGAGCCCACGGTCGACGACATCCTGACCATCGGCAAGGGCGAGATCGTCTCGGTCGGCTTCCTGATCTCGCTGTGGGCGGGCTCGTCGGCGATGTCGTCGTTCGTCGACGCGATCACCGTGGCGCACGACCAGTACGGCGTGCGCAACGAGGTCTGGCAGCGGATCTACGCGCTGCTGCTGTACCTGGCGAGCCTGGTGCTGCTGGTGGTCGGCCTGCCGATCATCGCGATCGGACCCGACGTCCTGATCGACTTCCTGCCCGACGGCTGGGCGCCGACGATCACCACGTGGATCAGCTGGCTGTACTACCCGGTGATCGGGGTGCTGCTGGTCCTGGCCGTGGCGACGCTGTACAAGCTGGCCCTGCCGCGCCGGCTGCCGTGGCACCGCGGGCTGCCCGGCGCGGTGCTGGCGATGGTGATCTTCCTGCTCGCGAGTGTCGGCCTGCGCGTCTACCTGTCGTGGATCACCAGCACCGGCTACACCTATGGCGCCCTGGCCACGCCGATCGCGTTCCTGCTGTTCACGTTCTTCATCGGGATGGCCATCGTCGGCGGCGCCTACTTCAACGCCGCGATCCAGGAGCTCTGGCCCGCGAAGATGACGCGCCGCCAGCGCCGCAGGTGGCGGCGGCTGGAGATGGAGCGCGCCAAGGAACGGCTGCGTGCGGAGTCGCCGTCACTGTGGGAGCGCACCACGCAGCCGTTGCGGAAGCCACGCAAGCAGGAGGAAGCTCCCGCGGCCGGGGAGGACGACCTGGCGGATCAGTCCTCGCCGTCGGGGCCGGGGCGCAAGCCCTCGTAGATCTCCTTGCAGGCCGGGCACACGGGCGAGCCGGGCTTGGGCGAGCGGGTGACCGGGAAGACCTCACCGCACAGCGCCACCACGTACGTGCCCATGACCGCGCTCTCGGCGATCTTGTCCTTGCGCACGTAGTGGAAGACCTTCGGCTGATCGCTGTCGGTCTCGTCGGTGGTCTCCGGGCGTGTATCGACCTCGGGCAGCGTCTGGGTGCTCATGTGCCCATTTTGCCGCAGTACCTGTCGTGACCGACACTCTGGCCTTCTGTACCTACTGGTATGTACGGTGGTCGCATGCCACTCGTACGCATCGACGCCCTGCCCGCGCACGACGACGCCACCCTGACCGCGCTCGGGGACGCGGTCCACCAGGCCATGACCGAGACGATCGACGTGCCGCGGGACGACTTCTTCCAGATCCTCACCCGCTCCGACGGCCACCTCCGCTACGACCCCGGCTACCTGGGCATCCGCCGGGACGACGGCGTGGTGTTCGTCAGCATCACGATGCGGGTGGGCCGCACCTACGCGCAGAAGAAGGCGCTCTACGCGCGGATCGCGGAACTGGCGTCCGAACGGGCCGGGATCGAGCCGCGGAACGTGTTCGTCAGCGTGACCGAGAACCAGCCGGTGGACTGGTCCTTCGGGGAGGGCGTGGCGCAGTATCTGGGGTGAAGGGAGGGCTCCGCCGATGGCCGTTCCCCGCGCCACCCGCCCGCACATGCCCGGTTACGGCACCTTGCCCGCCGATCAGGGGACGGGACTGCTGCCCTGGTCGTGGGCGGAGAAGCGGCTACGGGACTCGCACGACTACTGGGTCGCGACCGTGTGGCCGGACGGCCGCCCGCACCTGATGCCGGTGTGGGCGGTGTGGCACGACGAGGCGCTGTGGTTCTCCTCGTCGCGCGGCGCGCGGAAGGTCCGCAACCTGCTCGCCAACCCGGCCGTCACGATCTCGACGGACGACGCGCTCAACCCGGTGGTGCTCGAGGGTGTCGCCAAGGTGGTGCGGGACACGGTGTCCGTGCGGGCGTTCCTGGACGCGGTGAACGCCAAGTACCGCACCGATTACGGCATGGCCTTCCTCGACCCCGGCGTCAACGCGACCGTGCGGGTCCGCCCGCGGTGGGTGTTCGGGCTGGACGAGCGCGACTTCGGCGGCTCGCCCACCCGCTGGGACTTCACGCCGGACCGTCGGTGAAGATGGTCCCTCGTGACACCCCCGATATCGCTGGCCGACGAGGTCGCCGACGCCGTTCACAGCGGCCGCGCGGTCGTCGCGCTCGAAAGCACGATCCTGTCCCACGGCCTGCCTCCCGGCCGCAACCTCGCGGTCGCGAACCGGCTGGAGGAGACCGTCCGGAAGGCCGGCGCGGTGCCGGCCACCATCGCGGTGCTCGACGGCGTCGCGTACGCCGGCCTGTCCCGCGCACAGCTGGAACGCGTGTGCGCGCCGGACGCCGGGCTGGACAAGCTGTCCCTGCGTGACCTGGGGCCCGCGATCGGCCTCGGCCGCTCGGGCGCGACGACGGTGGCGAGCACCTCGGCGCTCGCGCACGCGGCCGGGATCGGCGTGTTCGCCACCGGCGGGCTGGGCGGTGTGCACCTCGGGGCGGCCGAGTCCTGGGACATCTCGGCGGACCTCGGCGTGCTGGCGCGGGTGCCGGTGCTCGTGGTGTGCTCGGGGGTGAAGTCGGTGCTGGACATCGCCGCCACCCTGGAGGTGCTGGAGACGAACTCGGTGCCGGTGCTGGGGTACCGGACCGGCGAGTTCCCCGCGTTCTACCGGCGGACCTCCGGCTTCGAGGTGCCGTGGCGGGTCGACGACCCGGTCGCGGCCGCGGCCGTCGTCGCCGCGCACCGGCAGTACTCGTCGTCGGGGGTGCTGCTGGCCAACCCGATCCCGGCCGAGGCGGAGATGGACGCCGAGCTGCACGACCGGCTGCTGGCCGAGGGGCTGGCGCTGCTGGAGTCGCGCGGCGTGCACGGCAAGGAAGTCACGCCCGTGCTGCTGGAGCACTTCCACACCGCGAGCGGCGGGGTGAGCCTGGACGCGAACGAGGAACTGGTGGTGTCCAACGCGCGGGTCGCGGCCGAGGTCGCGGTGGAGCTCGCGTGAAGGTCGTCGTGGTCGGGGACGCCGGGCTGGACGTCGTGGCCCGGCACGAGGGACCGATCGTCCACGGCGGCGATTCGCGGTCGCGGGTGTGGCTGGCCGGCGGCGGCGCGGGCGCGAACACGGCGGTGTGGCTGGCCGAGGCCGGCGTGGAGACCACGCTGGTCGCACGGGTCGGCGACGACGCCGGCGGGCGCACGGTGCGGGCCGAACTGGAGGCGGCGGGCGTGTCGTGCGCGTTCGCGGTCGATGGTGAGGCGCCGACCTGCGTGGTCGTGGTGCTGGTGGACGGTTCGGGTCAGCGGAGCATGCTGCCGGACCGGGGCGCGATGGCGCGGTTCGCGCCTGCGGACATCGACCCGGCGGTGCTGGACGGCGCGGACCACCTGCACCTGTCCGGGTACGTGCTGCTCGACCCGTCGTCGCGGCCCGCGGGGCTGGCCGCGCTGGCGGCGGCGAAGGCGGCCGGGCTGACCACGTCGGTGGACCCGCAGGCGGCCGCGTTGATCACGGATCCGCGGGCGTTCCTGGCGGACGTGCGTGGCACGGACCTGTTGCTGCCCAACACGGAGGAGCTGCTGGCGCTGACCGGCTCGGCGGCGCCGTCGGCGGCGAAGGCTCTGCTGGACGACGTCGGCGCGGTGGTGGTGACGGCAGGTCTGGACGGCGCGACGTGGGTGTCCGCGGACGGTGAGGTGAGCGTGCCCGCGGAGGAGGCGGAGTGCGTGGACTCCACCGGCGCGGGCGACGCGTTCGACGCGGGCGTGCTGGCGGCCTGGCTCCGCGGGGAGTCCACTGTGGACGTCCTGCGGTCCGGTGTGCGGCTGGGCGCGCGGGCGGTCACCAAGGTCGGCGCTCAGCCCTGACCCGCCCCCGCGAGTCCCCCGCTCAGCCCCGGGAGTCCTGCGTGCGGCTCGTACCCATCCGAAGCCCGGACGGCCGAACGTGGGACTCGCGGGGGGTCAGCCGTCGATGATGCGGTGTTCGCGGTGCTCGATGGCCTTCGCGTTGCGCTGGTAGCGGTTGACCTTCTCCGACTTGCGCGGCGGGCGGTCGTTGGCGATCAGCACCGCGACCCACGGCAGCGGGATCGAGATGACGATGAACAGCAGCGCCAGCCACCACGTGTGGTAGAAGATCCCGGCCAGTACCAGGCACGGGAACCGCATGCCCATCATGAGCATGTACTTGCGCTTGCGCGCCGCGTGCTCGTCTTCGTAGGACGGGGCGGCCTCGGTGATGAGAACGGGGGCGTCCTCGTCGCCGGTGCCCCGGGGGGACCTGTTCACCGCGACCACCTCCTGTGCCCTCCATGCTGCCACTTCCCCCTCCCCGGCGATACTCGGGTGGCGTTAAATCCCGCACCACCCGGCACACACGCGCGTGAGGATCTCGACCGACTCCGCCAGCCGGGTGATGGAGCACCACTCGTCGGTGACATGCGCCTGCTCCGGCTGGCCCGGCCCGCAGATCAGCGTCGGCACCCCGCCCAGCGCGGGGGTCAGCACGGACGCGTCGGTGAAGTACGTCGCCGTCGCCACCTCCCCGCCCGCGCCGGTGACCTCCCGGACGATCTCGGCCGCCGCGGCCGCCCACTCGTCGCCCGGATCGGTCCACACCGGCGGCAGGTCGATCAGCGGGCGCACCTCGACCCCCGCGACCGCGGCCAGCGACTCCAGCAACGCCGCGTGGTCCTGCCCCGCCACCGTCCGCACGTCCACCGTCGCCACCGCGCGGTCGGGCACCGAGTTCGTGTTCAACCCGCCGGTGAAGGTGCCCACGTTCAGCGTCGGCGGCCCCATCACCGGGTGCGGCTCCACCCCGAACCGGTACTCCGCCAGCCTGGACACCGCCGCGGCCAGCTTGACGACCGCGTTGTCCCCCAGGTGCGGCATCGACCCGTGCGCGGTCACCCCGGTGGCGAGCGCCTCCAGCCACAGCGCGCCCTTGTGCCCGTGGAACGCCGCGTTCGCGGTCGGCTCGGTGATGACCAGCGGACCGCTCGGCCCCAGCCGGTCCGCCACGAACCGCGCGCCCTGCGACCCCGTCTCCTCCGCCGCTGTCAGCACGAGCCGCAGCCCGGCCCGCCGCGGCCGGGACCGCGCGACCGTGACGGCGGCCGTCACGATCGCCGCCACCCCGGCCTTCATGTCGCTCACGCCGCGCCCGTACACGCGATCGCCGTCGGTCTCCCCGGCGAACGGGTCGCACTGCCACGGCGCGCCGCCCAGCGGCACCGTGTCGACGTGCCCGGACAGGCACAGCGGCGGCACGTCGTGCCCGGTCTCCCATTCGGCGACCAGTGTGCCGCGGCCGGGTTCGTGCTCGAAGACCTCGAGGCGGAACCCCGCGTCCCGCAGCAGCGGCGCCACGACCTCCAGCGCCGCGCTCTCCGCGTGGCCCACCGTGTCGACCGCGGTCAGCGCGCGGGTGAGTGCGAGTGCGTCGGTCACGTTCCCCTCCTCAGTGCCCGGTCCTGCCGTCGATCCGTTCGCGCAGCAGGTCGGCGTGCCCGTTGTGCCGGGCGTACTCGGCGAGCATGTGCACGATGATCCGCCGCAACGAGATCGGCTCACCGGAGGCCTGGTGCACGCCCGTGACGTCCAGCGACGGCGCATCGGCGACGATCCGCCGGGAGGCCTCGCACTCGGCGCGCCACACCGCCAGCGCCTCCGCCGGATCGCCGTCCAGGCGCTCGAAGTCCTGTTCCGGGTCGTCGTCGGAGTAGTACAGGACCGGCACGTCCTCGCCGCGGAACTGGATGCGGAACCACCACCGCTCGACGCCGGCGAGGTGGCGCGCCAGGCCGTGCAGGGTCAGGCCGGAGGGCGGGATCAGCTTCTCGGACAGGCGGTCCGGCGCCACGTCCGCGCACTTGAGCTCGAAGGTCCGCCGGTGCCAGTCGAGGTAGGCGGTGAGGATCTCGCGCTCGTCACCGGTCTTGGGCAGGGGCGGGCGCGTGTCGTCCGCCCACGGCTGGGCGAAGTTGGCGGCGGGGATCGGGGCGCTTCCGGTCATGTCCCGAGCCTGCCACCACCCACCGACAAAAACGTGAGCGCGGCCACGACCAGCGTCTCCACCCCGGTCCGCAGCGTCGGGTGCAGCACCGGCGCGAACCGCGGCGAGTGGTTCGACGGGACGTCCCGCTCGAACCGGCCCTCGGCCATCGCGGTGAGCACGAAGTCCTGGTCAAGGCCACCGACCAGCCAGAAGACCGACTGCGCCCCGGCCGCCCTGCCGAACTCGCCGAAGTCCTCGCTACCGGTGACCAGCGGCGCCTCGATGGTCCGGTCGGCGCCGAAGTGCGCCGTGAACGCCTCGGTGAGCGTGCGGTTCGCGCCCTCGTCGTTGCTGGTGACCGGGAAGGTCGCGATCGGCGTGATCTCCGGCGGCCGTGGCGCGCCCGCCGCGGCCGCCTCGCCCTGGACGATGCGCTCGATCGCGCCGAGCACCCGCTGCCGGACCTGCTCGTCGAAGGTGCGGACGTTGACCTCGAGCACCGCTTCCTCGGCGATGACGTTGGCCGCGGTGCCGACGTGCATCGACCCGACGGTCACCACGGCCTGCTCGGTCGCCGCGATCTCGCGGGACACGATCGTCTGCAGCCGCATCACGACCGACGCGGCCAGCACCGCCGGGTCGACGGTCGTCTCCGGCCGGGAGCCGTGCCCGCCGCGGCCGTGCAGCACGATCCGCAGCGAGTCGGTGGCCGCCATCAGCACGCCGGGCCGCGTCAGCACCCAGCCCGCCGGGCCGGGGACGACGTGCTGGCCCAGCACCACCGCGGGCGTGCCGACGAGGTCGAACAGGCCGTCGCGCACCATCGTCTCCGCGCCCTCGCCGACCTCCTCCCCCGGCTGGTAGACCACGATGACGGTGCCCCGCCAGCCGTCCCGGCCGCCGGCGAGCAGCCGCGCCGCGCCGTCCAGCCAGGTGGCGTGCATGTCGTGGCCGCACGCGTGCATCACCGGGACCTCGTCGCCGTCCGGGTTCGGCGCACGCACCTCGCTGGCGTAGGGCAGGCCGGTCTTCTCGGCCACCGGCAGCGCGTCGATGTCCGCGCGCAGCATCACGACCGGGCCGTCCCCGTTGCGCAGCACCCCCGCCACGCCGGTCCCGCCGATGCCGGTGTGCACCTCGTAACCGGCCTCGCGCAACCGGTCCGCGAGCTTCCCGGCGGTGCGGTGCTCGGCGAACGACAGCTCGGGGTTGCGGTGCAGGTCGAGGTAGAGCTCCTCCAGTCCCGGCAGGAGTTCGCCGAGCCCCGCGAGCACCATCGCCCGGTCCGTGGTGGTCATGCGGCCATCTCAGCACAGCCGGGGCGCCCGCGTGGGAGGATCACCCACCGTGAGCATTCCGCGGTTCTCCGACGATTTCCTGGCCCGGCTGCGCGAGGCGTTCCAGCGCACCGGCTACGACGCCGACGGCGTGGTCGACGCGCTGGGCGGGGCGGCCCACGCGGCGCTGGGCCGCGGCGAGCCCGAACTCGCCTTCCGCGCCAGCGCGGACGCCGGCGAGCTCGGCACGCTCATCCGCCTGTTCCTGCTGGGTTCCGCCGAGCCGGAAGCGGCCGTGCGGGCCGCGCTGGCGCCGGTGGCGCTGGACGACGCGCTCGCCGCCGGTCTGGTGCGCGGACGGGAGCAGCTGCGCGCGGGCCTGGACGTGCGGCCGCACGGGGACGAGCAGGGCTCCTGGTGGGTCGTCTCGGACCTGGACTCCGACGTGCTGGGCGCGGAGGTCCCGCCGGACCACGTGCTCGGCGTCGGGCACGCGTCGCTGAGCCTGATCCGCGCCACGACCCGCCGCCCGGTGGGCAGCCTGCTGGACCTGGGCACCGGCAACGGCGTGCAGGCGCTGCACGCCACCCGGCACGCCCAGCGCGTCACCGCCACCGACGTGTCGGAGCGGGCGCTGGCGCTGGCGGACGCGACGTTCCGGCTGAACGAGCTGGACGTGGAACTGGTGCGGGGCGAGTGGTTCGCGCCGGTCGCGCGCCGCCGGTTCGACCAGATCGTGTGCAATCCCCCGTTCGTGGTGGGACCGCCGCGCGTCGACTACACCTACCGCGACTCCGGCCTCGGCGGCGACGACGCGAGCGCGCTGGTGATCCGCCAGCTGCCCGGGTTCCTGACCGAGGGCGGCACCGGGCAGCTGCTCGCCTCCTGGTTGCACGTCGACGGCGAGGACTGGGCCGACCGGGTGAGCCGCTGGCTGCCCGGCGGCACGGACGCGTGGTTCGTGCAACGGGACGTAGCCGACCCCGGGCTGTACGTGGGCACCTGGTTGCGTGACGCGGGCATCGACCCGCGCTCCGATCGCGGCCGGGCCAAGGCCGCCGACTGGCTGGACTGGTTCGCCGAGAACAAGGTCCACGGTGTCGGGTTCGGTTTCGTCACCCTGCGCCGGACGGACGCGGCCCACCCCACGGTGGTGTGCGAGGACCTGCGGCAGGCCTACGACGACCCGTTGGGCCCGGAGGCCGGCCGGTGGCTGGACCGCGTGACCTGGCTGCGGGAGCACGGGCACGACCTGCTGGACGCGCGCTTCCGGGTGCCGCCGACGGTGCTGCTGGAGCGGGTGTCCGCGCCCGGCGACGAGGGCTGGGACACCACGGTGCTGCGGCTGCACCGCTCCGACGGCCCCGGCTGGCAGCACGAGGTCGACGAGACGGTCGCCGCGCTGCTGGCCGGCTGCCGGGGCGCGCTTCCGCTGTCGGACCTGCTGTCGCTGCTCGCGGCCGGGCACGGGCTGGACGAGGAGGCGCTCACCGAGGCCGCGCTGCCGCTGGTGCGGGAACTGGTCCGCCACGGCTTCCTGGAGGCGGTGTGAGGGCCGTCGCGGCGCGGGTGACCGAGGCGAGCGTCACAGTCGAGGGCGAGGTCGTCGGCGCGATCGAGGAGCCGGGGCTGCTGGTGCTGCTCGGCGTCCACGTTTCGGACAGCGAGGACAAAGCGGTCACCATGGCGCGGAAGCTGCACGAGCTCCGCATCCTCCGCGACGAGGAGTCGTGCGCCACTTCCGGCGCCCCTTTGCTGGTGGTGAGCCAATTCACGCTGTACGGCGACACCCGCAAGGGGCGCCGTCCATCGTGGACGCAGGCGGCCCGTCCGGACGACGCGCTGGCGCTGTTCGACCGCGTCGTGGCGGAGCTGCGCGAGCGCGGAGCCCGTGTGGCCACGGGGAAGTTCGGCGCCATGATGGCGGTGCGCAGCGTGAACGACGGACCCTTCACGGTGCTCGTGGAGGTCTGAACCACTACTCCACCGAAGCGGTCTCTCAGCAAAACCTCAGCTTTGGTGGAGCAACCCGGTCCGGTACCGCCTCGTCTTGAAGTCGAGAAGGCGGGAACGTTTTGGCAACGGCCGGCGTTGGAACCATTGTCCAGCCGACGAGCTGGACACCGCGGGGGTGGAGCACTCCACAGGATCCACCCACGCGGCGCAACAGCCGGTGTGACGCACCGAACGTGTCCGCCCGTGACCGGGGAGGCAGAACATGTCAGTACAGACTCTCGAGCGCCCGACTCGTGAGGTCCCCGAGCCCGAAACCGAGCCCGTCGAGTCCAGCGTACGCCCTTCGCCGAACCTCGACGCGGATCTCGACGCACAGGGCCCGGCCGCGGACCTCGTGCGGGTCTACCTCAACGGGATCGGCAAGACCGCGCTGCTGTCCGCCGCCGACGAGGTCGAGCTCGCCAAGCGCATCGAGGCGGGGGTGTTCGCGCAGCACATGCTCGACACCGCGCCGAAGCTGAGCCCGCAGCGCCGCAAGGAGCTCGAGGCGCTCGTGCGCGACGGCCACAAGGCCAAGAACCACCTGCTGGAGGCCAACCTCCGGCTGGTCGTGTCGCTGGCCAAGCGCTACACGGGACGGGGGATGCCGCTGCTCGACCTGATCCAGGAGGGGAACCTGGGTCTGATCCGCGCGGTGGAGAAGTTCGACTACTCCAAGGGGTTCAAGTTCTCGACCTACGCGACGTGGTGGATCCGCCAGGCCATCACCCGCGGCATGGCCGACCAGGGCCGCACCATCCGGCTGCCCGTGCACCTCGTCGAGCAGGTCAACAAGCTGGCCCGCATCAAGCGCGACCTGCACCAGCAGCTCGGCCGTGAAGCCACCAACGAGGAGCTGGCCGCCGAGTCCGGCATCGCCGTCGAGAAGGTCGCCGACCTGCTCGACCACGCCCGCGACCCGGTGAGCCTCGACATGCCGGTCGGCACCGACGAGGACGCCCCGCTGGGCGACTTCATCGAGGACTCCGAGGCCACCGACGCCGAGAGCGCGGTCATCTCGGGCCTGCTGCAGGACGACCTGCGCCGGGTCCTGGCCACCCTCGACGAGCGGGAGCAGCAGGTCATCCGGATGCGCTACGGCCTCGACGACGGCCAGCCGCGCACCCTCGACCAGATCGGCAAGCATTTCGGGCTGTCCCGCGAGCGGGTCCGCCAGATCGAGCGCGAGGTCATGTCGAAGCTGCGCCAGGGCGAGCGGGCCGAGCGCCTGCGCGCCTACGCCAGCTGACCCGTCCAGGGCAACCGGCAGGGCCACTCCGCCTACGCGGGGTGGCCCTGTTCGCGTTCCACGACAACCCGATCGGCAGTGTTGACGTATGACGTAGGTCACGTCACCGTGGAAGCAACGTTTGGTGAGTTCTTCACGTCCTACGGACGGTTGGACTTCGCGGCGGGTGCCCTGTGCTCCCGGCCGCTTTCCCCGGAAGGTCGGGTCCGTCGGGGTGGGCCCGGCCTTCCGACTTTTCCGGGGTGGTTCGCGCCACGCGATCTCCGGCGAGGTGCGCGCCACACCTCTACGTGGGCAAGCACGCGCAAGCGGTAACGTCAAGGGCCCGAATTGCCTGCGAGGGAGCCCGAGTGACCACCACCACCTTCCAGTACACCGACGTGCTGCCGCTGGGTCCGGACCACGAGACCGAGTACCGGCTCGTGACGGCCGAGGGCGTCCGGGTAGTCGAGGCCGCCGGACGGAAGTTCCTGGAAGTCGACCCCGAAGCGCTGACCAAGCTCGCCCGGACCGCGATCACCGACATCCAGCACCTGCTGCGCTCGTCGCACCTGGCGCAGCTGCGCGCGATCGTCGACGACCCCGAGGCCAGCGGCAACGACCGCTTCGTGGCGATGGACCTGCTGCGCAACGCGGCCATCTCGGCTGGCGGCGTGCTGCCGATGTGCCAGGACACCGGCACCGCGATCGTCATCGGCAAGCGCAGCCAGGGCGTGCTCACCGGCGGCAACGACGAGGAGGCGCTGGCCCGCGGCATCTTCGACGCCTACCAGGAGCTCAACCTGCGCTACTCGCAGATGGCGCCGGTGACCTTCTGGGACGAGAAGAACACCGGGACCAACCTGCCCGCGCAGATCGAGCTGTTCCACAAGGACGGCACCGGCGACCCGAGCTACGAGTTCCTGTTCATGGCCAAGGGCGGCGGCTCGGCCAACAAGACGTTCCTCTACCAGGAGACCAAGGCCGTCCTGAACCCGAAGCGGCTGGCCAAGTTCCTGGACGAGAAGCTGCGCAGCCTCGGCACCGCGGCCTGCCCGCCCTACCACCTGGCGATCGTGGTCGGCGGCATGTCCGCCGAGTACAACCTCAAGGTCGCCAAGCTCGCCTCGGCCCGCTACCTGGACAACCTGCCGCGCGAGGGTTCCCCGCTCGGCCACGGCTTCCGGGACACCGACCTGGAGCAGCAGGTCCTGGAGATGACCCGGCAATTCGGCATCGGCGCCCAGTTCGGCGGCAAGTACTTCTGCCACGACGTGCGCGTCATCCGGCTGCCGCGGCACGGCGCGTCCTGCCCGGTCGGCATCGCGGTGTCCTGCTCGGCCGACCGCCAGGCGAAGGCGAAGATCACCGCGGACGGCGTGTTCATCGAGCAGCTCGAGCGCGACCCGGCCCGCTTCCTGCCGGACGTCACCACCGACGACCTGTCCGACGAGGTGGTGCAGGTCGACCTGAACCGCCCGATGGACGAGATCCGCGCGCAGCTGTCGTCGCTGCCGGTGAAGACCCGGCTGTCGCTGACCGGCCCGCTGGTGGTGGCCCGCGACATCGCGCACGCGAAGATCGCCGAGCGGCTGGAGGCCGGCGAGGAGATGCCGCAGTACCTGCGTGACCACCCGGTCTACTACGCAGGCCCGGCGAAGACCCCGGACGGCTACGCGTCCGGCTCCTTCGGGCCGACCACCGCGGGCCGGATGGACTCCTACGTCGCCCAGTTCCAGGCGGCGGGCGGGTCGATGGTGATGCTCGCCAAGGGCAACCGGTCCAAGCAGGTGACCGCGTCCTGCAAGGAGCACGGCGGGTTCTACCTCGGCTCGATCGGCGGCCCGGCGGCGCGGCTGGCGCAGGACTGCATCAAGAAGGTCGAGGTGCTGGAGTACCCGGAGCTGGGCATGGAAGCCGTGTGGAAGATCGAGGTCGAGGACTTCCCGGCGTTCATCGTCATCGACGACAAGGGCAACGACTTCTTCGCCGACACGTCGGAGCCGGTGCTGCAGATCAGCTTCCGCTCCTGACCGGCTGACCGGAACGGGCGCCACCCACGCGGGTGGCGCCCGTTTTTCACGCCTGGAACAGGTTGACCAGCCGGTCGAGCGTCTTGTCGATGGCCTGCTTGTTCTTGCGCGGGAAGAAGCTCAGGTCGATCAAGAGCGGAATGCGCGCGGTGGACCAGTCGAAGGTCTCGGTGACCTCGGTCGAGCCGTCCTCGAGCGGTTTGAGCTGCCACCGCCAACGGTGCCCGTTGAAGTGCCGCCAGGCGATCAGCCGGTTCTCGTCGAACTCGACGACCGTGTTGAGGATCTTGTAGTTCGCGCCCATCTTCATGTCCATGCCGAAGCGGGAGCCGAGCGTCAGGCGCTCCGGCCCGCCGCCCTGCGCGGCGAGGACCGTGCCGGAGCCGTCGATCAGCGGGTGTTTCGACGGGTCCGCGAGCAGCTCGAAGATCTTCTCCGGCGGGGCCGCGACGATCCGCGTGGCGGAGACCTGGCGTTTCCTCATGCCCCGGGATACTACCGGTCAGTAACCTCGTTTGGCGCTCGTCAGCACCACAGTCCGCTCGTTCAGGGGCTCGGACAGGGTCGCCGACACCACCGGGTAGCGGATGTCCATCGTGCACATCTGGCCTGCCAGGTTGCTCTTGTTCTCGACCAGGTTGACGACGACCTGCCGCGCGTCCTGTGCGGTCACCTCGGCCGCGGCGCGCCCGCAGCCGCCCTCCTCGGCGCGGATGAACAACTGCTTGCCGTCCGCGCTGACGAACACCTCGCGCGGGAAGTCCGACGGCAGCGCCGAGGAGTCGACGCGGGTGGCAGGCACCTGGGCGGTGTCCGCCGGTGGCTGCATCTGGCGCGGCCCGCCCGGCATGACCGGGGGCAGGTCGGTGGCCGGGATGGTCGGCGCGGTGGGAGCGGCTTCGCTGCTGGTCGCGTCGCCGGACCCGCTTCCGACGGTGGGGGCCTGCTCGCCGCAGGCCGTGGCCGCCAGCAGGACGAGGCCCAGCCCGCACATCGTTGCTTTCCACCTCATGCCTCCAGGACGGAACGGGCCCGCCGACGGGTTGCACAAAAAATCCCGGGGACCGTGTCGATCGAAACGCCCCCCGTTCGACCCATGGGGTGAGAGGGTCCAGAAGGACCCGGACACCGAGGGAGAAACACCATGAAGTTCATGCTGATCTGGCGGGCCACCGACGAGGCGTTCGCGAACCTGGCCGACTTCGACTTCGACCAGATGATCGAGATGACCGGCCGGTACAACCAGGAGCTGATCCGGGCCGGTGTGCTGGTCGCCGCCGAGGGTCTGGACGACGCGAACGACGGCGTGGTGGTGGACTACTCCTCGGAGCCGCCCGTGGTCACCGACGGCCCGTACGGCGAGACGAAGGAGCTGTTCGGCGGCTTCTACATCCTCAACGTGGCCTCCAAGGAGGAGGCGGTCGAGTGGGCGAAGCGGTCCCCGATCAAGGGCAAGGGTTTCAAGACCGAGATCCGGCGGGTCACCACGATCGACGAGTTCCCGCAGGACAACGAGTGGATCCAGAAGGAGCGGGCGTGGCGCGAGGCGACCGGTCAGCTCTGAGATGACCGAGCGGGAAGCGATCGCCGCCGTCTGGCGCATCGAGTCGGCGCGGATCGTCGGTGCGCTCGCGCGCTACACCGGCGATTTCGCGCTGGCCGAGGACCTCGCCCAGGAGGCGCTGGCGGAGGCTCTGGTGACCTGGCCGCGTGAGGGGGTGCCCCGCAACCCGGCGGGGTGGCTGCTGACGGTGGGCAGGCGCCGGGCGGTCGACGCGTTCCGCAGGCGCTCCGCGCTCGACGAGCGGTACGCCGTCCTCGCCAACGAGCTGCGCGAGGACGGCGGGGAGATCGAGTGGGATCCGGACCAGATCGACGACGACGTGCTCGCGCTGATGTTCATCTCGTGCCACCCGGTGCTGTCGCGGGAGGCGCGGGTGGCGCTGACGCTGCGGGTGGTCGGCGGTCTGACCAGCGACGAGATCGCGCGGGCGTTCCTCGTGCCGACGGCGACGGTGCAGGCGCGGATCACGCGGGCGAAGAAGACGCTCGGCGCGGCGGGGGTGCCGTTCGAGGTGCCCTCGCCGGAGGAGCGGGCCGCGCGGCTCGGGTCGGTGCTGAACGTGATCTACGTGATCTTCACCGAGGGTTCGTCGGCCAGCTCCGGTGGTGACCTGATCAGGTTCGACCTCGCGGGCGAGGCCCAGCGCCTCGCCCGCGTGCTGTCGCGCCTGATGCCGGACGAGCCGGAGGTGCACGGGCTGCTGGCGTTGCTGGAGCTGACCGCGGCGCGGTTCCCGGCGCGCACCGGGCCGGACGGGGAGCCGGTGCTGCTGGAGGACCAGGACCGGCGGCGGTGGGACCGGTCGGCGATCCGGCGGGGACGGGCGGCGCTGGCGCGGGCGGAGGCGGCCGGGCGGGGGCTGGGCGCGTACGGCCTGCAGGCCGCGATCGCCGAGTGCCACGCCGTCGCGCCGTCGGTGGCGGAGACGAACTGGGACCGGGTGGTGCTGCTGTATGAGGCACTCGGCGGGCTCGCGCCGTCGCCCGTGGTCGACCTCAACCGCGCGGTGGCGGTGTCGATGGCGCAGGGCCCGGCGGCGGCGCTGCCGATCGTGGACGCCCTGGCGGCGGCCGGGGCGCTCGGCAAGTCGCACCTGCTGCCGACCGTGCGCGGCGAGTTGCTCGTGCGGCTCGGGCGCACCGAGGAGGCCCGGACGGAGCTCAGGCGGGCCGTCGAGCTGTGCGGCAACGAACGGGAACGCGCGGTGCTGGAACGGAAGCTGGACGCCCTTGGTTGAACGGCACGATCCTGGGCGCTCTGGTTGATCGCGCCCCTGTCCGTGGGCGAACGGGCGCCGAACATCCCGTGACGGATCATCCCCGCGGCCGGGCCACCGGTTACGGTCTCCCCGTGACAGGACTAGTGCGACGGCTCGGCACCGGGGACGCGGTCGTGATCGGCCTGGGCTCGATGATCGGGGCCGGCGTGTTCGCCGCCTTCGCCCCTGCCGCCCGTGCCGCGGGCGCCGGGCTGCTGATCGGCCTGGCGCTGGCCGCCGTGGTCGCCTACTGCAACGCCACCTCCTCCGCCCGCCTCGCCGCCCGGTACCCCGAATCCGGGGGCACCTACGTCTACGGCCGGGAGCGGCTCGGCGAGTTCTGGGGTTACCTCGCCGGGTGGGGGTTCGTCGTCGGCAAGACCGCGAGCTGCGCCGCGATGGCGCTGACCGTCGCGTCCTACACCGCGCCCGGCGCGAGCCGCCTCGCGCAGTCGCTCGTCGCGGCGGCCGCCGTGCTCGCGCTGACGGCCCTCAACTACCGCGGCGTCCAGCGGTCGGTGACGCTCACCAAGGTCATCGTCACGATCACGCTCGTGGTCCTCGCCGGGTCGGTGGCCGGGATCGTGATCGCGGGCAGCCCGGATTCCGCCAACCTGACGCCGTTCCCCGGCTCGGGCGCGGGCGGCATCCTGCAGTCGGCCGGGCTGTTGTTCTTCGCTTTCGCCGGGTACGCGCGGATCGCCACCCTCGGCGAAGAGGTGCGCGACCCGGAGCGCACCATCCCGCGTGCCATCCCGATCGCACTGGGGATCACGCTCGCCGTGTACGCCGTCGTCGCCGTTTTCCTGCTGCTGCAACTGGGTCCGGACGGCGTGGCGTCCACTTCGGACCCGATCGCGACGGCGATGGCGAGCACGTCGTGGTCGGCCCTCACCCCGGTGGTCCGGGCCGGCGCCGCGCTGGCCGCGCTGGGCTCGTTGCTCGCCCTGGTGCTCGGGGTGTCCCGGACGACGTTCGCCATGGCCCGGGACGGCCACCTGCCCGCTGCGCTGGCCGCCGTGCACCCGCGGTTCGCCGTGCCGCACCGCGCCGAGGTGGCGGTCGGGGTCGTGGTCGCCGCTCTGGTGCTGGTGACCGACCTGCGCGGTGCGATCGGGTTCTCCTCGTTCGCGGTGCTGACCTACTACGCCATCGCGAACGCGAGCGCGTGGACGCTCGGCACCCGCCGCGTGGTGCCCGTGGTGGGGCTCGCCGGCTGCGTGGTGCTCGCGTTCAGCCTGCCGCTGTCGTCGGTGATCAGCGGTGTCGTCGTGCTCGCCGCCGGCGCGCTCGCCTACCTCGTCTTGTCCAGGCGGGACAACGCCTCCTCGTAACCGCTGACCAGGTCGGCCACGATCTCGGCCACCGGGCGCACCCGGTCGATCCGGCCGATGATCTGGCCTGCCGGCATCGACACCACGGTCGGGTCGTTCGCCGCGTGGATGCGGTTGTGCGCCTTGCTCACCAGCAGGTTCTGCAGCGGCATCGGCAGCGGTTCGGGCGCGTCCGCGGACGACCAGGCCTCGGTCCAGCGCGTCTTGAGCAGCCGCGCCGGTTTCCCGGTGTAGATGCGCGTCCGCACGGTGTCCGACGACGTCGCCCCGACCAGCGCGCTCTGCATCGCGGTCGACTCCGGCATCGTCTGCAGATACTCCTCCGTCGCGAGCCAGATCGAGCCCGTCCACGCGCCGGACGCGCCCAGCGCCAGCGCCGCCGCGACCTGCCTGCCCGAGCCGATCCCGCCCGCCGCGAGCACCGGCGCGCGATCGCCCACCGCGTCGACGATCTCCGGCAGCAGCACCATCGAGGCGATCTCGCCGGTGTGCCCGCCAGCCTCGTACCCCTGCGCCACCACGAAGTCCACGCCGTTGTCGACGTGCCGCACCGCGTGCTCGGCCTTGCCGGCGAGCGCCGCGACCGGCACGCCGTGCTCGTGCGCCTGGTTGATGACGTCGACCGGGGGTGAGCCGAGCGCGTTGGCGATCAGCTTGATCGGGTGCTTCAGCGCGACCTCGACGTGCGAACGGGCGACCGAGTGCAGCCAGCCGAGCACGCCGGCGCGTTCCTCGGTGTCCTCCGGCAGCTCCGGCACCCCCAGCTCGCGCAGCGTCCGCTCGACGAACGCGCGGTGCTCCTCGGGGATCAGCTTTTCGAGGTCGACCGCGGCGCCCTCGGCGGGCACCTTCGCGGGCATGACGATGTCGACCCCGTAGGGCTTGCCGTCAGTGTTGGCGTCCATCCAGTCCAGCACCCGGTCGAGTTCACCGGCGTCGTTGAACCGCACGCAGCCGAGCACGCCGAGGCCGCCCGCCTTGCTGATCGCGGCGGCCACGTGCTCCGACGGGGTGAACCCGATGATCGGGTACCGGATGCCGAACGTCTCGCACAGCGCGGTGCGCATCAAGTGTCTCCTCAGGCCTTCTGGATCTCGATCGGTGAGTGCTCGGCGGCGTGCCGGACGGCCCACGGGTAGTCGGGTTTACCGGTCGGGAGCCGGCCGATCCGGTCGACCAGCCACACGCTGCGCGGCACCTTGTAGCCCGCGACCTGCGTCCGGACGTGCGCCTCGATCGCGCCGAGGTCGGGCGTCACACCGGGCCGGGCCTGCAGGATCGCGCCGACGCGCTGCCCGAGCCGCTCGTCCGGCACGCCGACGACGATCGCGTCGAACACGTCCGGATGCGACTTCAGCGCGCTCTCGACCTCTTCCGGGAACACCTTCTCGCCGCCGGTGTTGACGCACTGCGAACCGCGGCCGAGCAGGGTGACGGTGCCGTCCTCCTCGTAGCGGGCCCAGTCGCCGGGCACGACGTAGCGGTTGCCCTCGACCTCGACGAAGATCGTCTCGGACTTGGCCGGGTCCTTGTAGTAGCCCAGCGGCACGTGCCCGCGGCGCGCGATCCGGCCGGTCGCGCCGGGCGCGCGCGGGACGAGGCGGTTGTCGTCGTCGATGAGGATGGCGTCCTTGCCGAAGTTCACCCGCGGGCCCGCCGAGTGGTCGGCGTCCTTGGCGACCATGCCGATGCCGGTGAAGCCGCTCTCCGACGAGCCGATCGCGTCGGTGAGCACCAGGTTCGGGAAGGTGCTCAGGTACTCCTGCTTGACCGGCTGGGAGAACAACGCGGCGTGGCTGGACACGGCGACGAGCGACGAGGCGTCGTAGCCGCCCTCGCGGTAGGCGTCGAGCAGCGGGCGGGCCATCGCGTCGCCGACGATCGTCAGGACGTGCACCTTGTGCTTCTCGATCTCGCGCCAGATCTCGTGCGGGTCGAACTGCGGCACGAACACGACGGTGCCGCCGCCGAACATCGCGCCGAACGCGGCCCACTGGGCGGCGCCGTGGATGAGCGGCGCGGCGGGCAGCCGGACCATCGCACCCTGCTTGCCTTGCTCGGCCATCGTCCACTCGTCCGGGACGTACTCGCCGGTGACGAAGTCGATGCCGCCGCCGAGCGCCCGCCACACGTCTTCGTGGCGCCACATGACGCCCTTCGGGTAGCCCGTGGTGCCGCCGGTGTAGACGATGTAGATGTCGTCCGGGCTGCGCTCGCCGAAGTCGCGGTCCGGCGACTGCGCGGCGAGCGCCGGCTCGTACTCGGCGCCCCCGTAGCCGGAGAAGTCCGCGTCGCTGCCGTCCTCAACCACTAGTACGTGTTTCAGTTTCGGGGTCTTCGGGAGCACCGCGGCGACCTTGTCCGCGTACTTGCGCTCGTGCACGAGCGCGACCAGGTCGGCGTTGTCGAAGAGGTACTCGAGCTCGGCTTCGACGTAGCGGTAGTTGACGTTGACCGCGATGGCGCGCAACTTGTACGCGGCGAACATCGCCTCGATCGTCTCCACGGAGTTGCGGGAATAGACGCCGATGTGGGAGCCGGGACCAACCCCCTGCGCGGCGAGGTGGTGCGCCAGCCGGTTGGCCCTGTCCTCCAGCTGGGCGTAGGTGACGTGCCGCTGTCCGCAGATGACCGCGGGGCGATCCGGCACGGCGTCGACGGCGTGCTCGAGCAGATCCGCGATGTTGTATGCCACCCAGCCAAAGTAGAACATGTTATCGTTTTGGGCAATGGCGCCGGATGGAGAGGTAATCATGACGCAGCCGCACGCCCTGGTTGAACAACGCGCGCACACGCTCGTGGTGACGATGAACCGGCCGGAGGTCCGCAACGCGATCAGTGGCGAGATGATGGCGATCCTGGTCGAGGCGTGGGACCGGGTGGACAACGATCCGGAGATCCGGTGCTGTGTGCTCACCGGCGCGGGCGGCGCGTTCTGCGCCGGCGCGGACCTGAAGTCGATGAACCGCAACTCCCCCGCCGATTCGTACGAGAAGGGCACGTTCGACCCGGGCCGCATCGAGGGCCTGCTGAAGGGACGGCGGCTGACGAAACCGCTGATCGCGGCCGTGGAGGGCCCGGCGATCGCGGGTGGCACGGAAATCCTGCAGGCCACCGACATCCGCGTGGCCGGGGAGAGCGCGCGGTTCGGCGTGTCCGAGGCGCGGTGGGGGCTGTTCCCGATGGGCGGCTCGGCGGTGCGGCTGCCGCGGCAGATCCCGTACACGCTGGCGGCGGAGATCCTGCTGACCGGGCGACACCTGACCGCCGCGGAGGCGAAGGAGATCGGGCTGATCGGCAGCGTGGTGCCGGACGGGCAGGCGCTGGAGCGCGCGCTGGAGCTGGCGGACATGATCGCCGCCAACGGGCCGCTCGCGGTGCAGGCGATCCTCCGCACGATCCGCGACACCGAGGGGATGCCCGAGGAGGAGGCCTTCAAGATCGAGGCGCAGTACGGGCTGAAGGTCTTCCAGTCCGCCGACGCGAAGGAGGGGCCGCGCGCGTTCACGGAGAAGCGCAAGCCCCGGTTCGAGGGCCGCTGAAACTGTCGGTGGTGGCCGCTACCCTGGCGCGATGGACGGCGATCCCGCCGGCGGGGCAGTGCGCGTGCTGCGAGCCGCCGCCGGCGGGGGTGCTGGTGCGCCACGGGCGGGTCGGCGTGCCCGCAACGACGACCGGTGCGAGTGGTTGCTCAAGGGACAGGAGCACGTGGGCCGCAGGGGTAGCGAGACCCGGTGACGTGGTGCCGGTCCGCTGGGCGGACCTGGGCCCGGAGAAGCTCCAGCTCTGCGGGCGCTGCTGCAACGAACGGTGGTGGGCGTCGGTGCGCTTCGCACGCTCCGGCGAGGTGGTGACGGAAGAACGCAGCCAGCGGGACCTGCGGCCACGCAGGAGGGTCAGATCTTCCGGTCCGTCCAATAAGGATCCCGCAGCTTGCGCTTGTACAGCTTCCCGTTCGGGTCCCGCGGCAGCTCCTCGGCGAAGTCGATACTGCGCGGCCACTTGAACTTCGCCAGCCTGCCGCGCACCCACTCCAGCAGCTCCTCCGCCAGCTCGGGCCCCGGCGCAACACCTGGCGCAGGCTGCACGACCGCCTTGATCTCCTCGCCCCAGTCCTCGTGCGGGATGCCGAACACCGCCACGTCCGCGACCTTCGGATGCATCACCAGCTCGTTCTCGATCTCGGCCGGGTAGATGTTCACCCCGCCCGAGATGATCATGTCGTTCTTGCGGTCGTGCAGGAACAGGTAGCCGTCCTCGTCCAGGTAACCCACGTCGCCGAGGGTGAACAGGTTCCCGACCCGCGCCTTGCGCGTCTTCTCGGCGTCCTTGTGGTACTCGAACGTCGACGAGCCCATCCGCATGTACACCGTGCCGGGCTGTCCGGGCGGCAGCTCGTTGCCGTCGTCGTCCAGGATCTTGATCACCGAACCGGGCCACGGCAGCCCCACCGAACCGGGCTTGCGCAGCCACTCCTCGCCGGTGATCATCGTGCCGCCGCCCTCGGTCGCGGCGTAGTAGTCGGTCACCACCGGGCCCCACCACTCCAGCATCCGCCGCTTCACCTCGGGCGGGCACGGCGCCGCACCGTGGATCATGTTCCGCAGCGACGACAGGTCGTAGCGCGACCGCACCTCCTCGGGCAGCGCGAGCAGGCGCCGGAACTGTGTGGGCACCATGTGGCTGTGCGTGACGCGGTACCGCTCGATCAGCCGCAGCATCTCCTCCGGGTCCCACCGGTCCATCAGCACGACCGTGTGCCCCAGCTGGATCGAAATCGACGCGAAGTTCAGCACCGCCGTGTGGTAGAGCGGCGATCCGCACAGGTGGACGTGGTCGTCGAACGGCTTCAGCCCGAAGATCCCGAAGAACCACGTGGACGCGACGGGCACGCTGTCCGGGTCGGCCCCGCTCAGCGGCCGCCGCACGCCCTTGGGCCGTCCCGTCGTGCCGGAGGTGTAGAGCATCGGCGACCCCGCCGTCCGCCCCTCCGGGCGCCCGCTCCCCCCGGCGCCCAGTTCGGCCACGTCGCGGAACCCCTCGATGCGCCCCACGGCGAACCGGCCGGAAGCGGGCACCCCGGCCTCGTCCGCCGCGGCGATGGCCACGTCGGAGAACCGCTCGTGCGCGAGGAACGCCTTCGCCCCCGAATCGGACAGGATGTAGGCCACCTCGGGTCCGACCAGGTGCCAGTTGACCATCACCACGTACAGCCCGGTCTGCAGCGCGGCGAAGTACGCGGCCAGCAGCTCGTCGCTGTTGGGCTGCAGCACCACCACGACGTCGCCGGTCTCCAGGCCCAGCTCGCGCAGGCCGCGCGCGTACGCGTTGGCCTTGTCGGCGAGCGCGCCGTAACCGACCTCGCTGCCGTCGGGGTTCACGATCGCCGTCCGGTCCGGCTGCCCGGCCGCGATGTTCCACAGGCCGATCGTCTCCAGTGCAGTGGTCATGCACCGAATCTAGAACCTGTTCCACTTAGCGCGCAACCTTCCGGCAGAGCGTCTTGCCGCCAGATCGAGAACGTGTTTCACTTCGATTCGTGAGTACACCGCTGTCCGCGCCGCTGGATCTCGCCTTCGACTACACCCGCTCCCTCGGGCCCGTGCTCGGCCGGTTCGCCGCCGGACTGCGCGAGCGCCGCATCGAGGGCGTGCGCGGCTCGGACGGCCGCGTGCACGTGCCGCCGGTGGAGTACGACCCGGTCACCGCCGCGGCGCTCACCGAGTTCGTGCCGGTGTCCGACGAGGGCACCGTGCTGAGCTGGTCCTGGATCCCCGAACCGCTGGAAGGCCAGCCGCTGACCACGCCGTTCGCGTGGGCGCTGGTCCGGCTGGACGGCGCCGACACCGCGATGCTGCACGCCGTGCACGTGGACAGCCCCGCCGAGATGCGCACCGGGATGCGGGTGCGCGTGCGCTGGGCCGACGAGCCTGCCGGCCACATTCGGGACATCGCCTACTTCCTGCCCGTCGGCGCGGACGACGGGCCCTCCCCCGCGCCACCGCCGAAGTCCGAACAGGACGGTGTGATGGTGACGCCGATCCAGCTGCACTACCAGCATTCGGCATCGCCGGAGGAGAGCCGTTACCTGCGTGGCCTCGCCGAGGGCAAGCTCATCGGCCAGCGCTGCCCGAAGTGCGAGAAGGTCTACATCCCGCCACGCGGCGCCTGCCCGACCGACGGGGTGCCCACGGTGGACGAGGTGGAACTGCCGGACACCGGCATCGTCACGACGTTCTGCATCGTCAACGTGCCGTTCCTCGGCCAGCGGATCAAGCCGCCCTACGTCGCGGCGTACATCCTGCTCGACGGCGCCGACATCGCGTTCCTGCACCTCGTCCTCGGCTGCGACGCCGCCGACGTCCGGATGGGCATGCGGGTGAAGGCGAACTGGAAACCACGTGACGAGTGGTGGACGAGCCTGGAGAACATCAGCCACTTCGAGCCGACCGGCGAGCCGGACGCGCCCTACGAGTCCTTCGCCCACCACCTGTAGAGGGGAACTGCCATGCGAGACGTCGCGGTGGTCGGGTTCGCCCAGGCCCCGAACGTGCGCTCCACACCGGGCACCACGAACGGCGTGGAGATGCTCGTGCCCATCTTCGCCCAGGTCTACGAGCAGACCGGACTGTCCAAGTCGGACATCGGGTTCTGGTGCTCCGGCTCGTCGGACTACCTGGCGGGCCGGGCGTTCTCGTTCATCTCCGCGATCGACGCGATCGGCGCGTTCCCGCCGATCCACGAGTCGCACGTGGAAATGGACGCGGCGTGGGCGTTGTACGAGGCGTGGCTGAAGATCCGCACCGGCGAGGTCGACACCGCGCTGGTCTACGGCTTCGGCAAGTCCTCCGCCGGGCAGCTGCGCCGGGTGCTGGCCCTGCAGCTCGACCCGTACACCGTCGCGCCGCTGTGGCCGGATTCGGTGAGCATCGCGGGCCTGCAGGCGCGGCTCGGGCTGGACGCCGGCCTGTGGAGCGAGAAGGACCTGGCCGAGGTGGCCGCGCGCAGCCGCGCCGACGCCACCCGCAACCCGCACGCGCAGTTCTCCGGCGCCAGCGAGATCGCCGACCTGCTGGACGCGCCCTACGTGGCCGATCCGTTGCGCGCGCACGACATCGCGCCGGTGACCGACGGCGCCGCGGTGATCGTCCTCGCCGCGGCCGAGCGGGCGCACGAGTTCGCCGAACGGCCCGCGGTCATCACCGGCATCGAGCACCGGGTGGACACGCCCGTGCTCGTCGCGCGCGACCTGACCCGCTCGCCGTCCACGGAAGCGGCCGGGCAGGCAGTCGGCACCGGGGACGTGGAGATCGCCGAGCTGCACGCGCCGTTCACCCACCAGGAGCTGATCCTGCGGACCGCGCTCGGGCTCGGCGACGACGTCCGCGTCAACCCCTCGGGCGGCGTGCTCACCGGCAACCCGATGTTCGCGGCCGGGCTGGCGCGCATCGGCGAGGCCGCCACCCGGATCCTCACCGGCCAGGCCTCGAAGGTGCTCGCGCACGCCACCAGCGGCCCGGCCCTGCAGCAGAACCTCGTCGCGGTCCTGGAGGCGTGAACATGGCGAAGCAGCTCGCCGCGGTGCTCGGCACCGGGCAGACCCACCACCGGGCGAAGCGGACCGACGTGTCCATGCCCGGACTGCTGCGGGAGGCGATCGACCGCGCGATGGCCGACGCGCAGGTGGAGTGGCCGGACATCGACGCGGTGGTCATCGGCAAGGCGCCGGACCTGTTCGAGGGCGTGATGATGCCCGAGCTGTTCCTGGCCGACGCGCTCGGCGCGACCGGGAAACCGTTGCTGCGGGTGCACACCGCCGGTTCGGTAGGCGGGTCGACGGCGCTGGTGGCGACGAGCCTGGTGCAGTCCGGCATCCACCGGCGCGTGCTGACGGTGGCATTCGAGAAGCAGTCCGAGTCGAACGCGATGTGGGCGCTGTCGATCGCGCCGCCGTTCACTATGCCGGTCGGCGCGGGCGCGGGCGGGTACTTCGCGCCGCACGTGCGGTCCTACATCCGGCGATCGGGCGCGCCCGAGCACGTCGGCGCGATCGTCGCGGCGAAGGACCGGCAGAACGGGGCGCTGAACCCGTACGCGCACCTCAAGCAGGCGGACATCACGGTGGAGAAGGTGCGGGCCTCGCAGGTGCTGTGGGACCCCATCCGCTACGACGAGACCTGCCCGTCCTCGGACGGCGCGTGCGCGATGGTGATCGGCGACGAGGCCGCGGGCGACGCGGTGCAGGGCGCGGCGTGGGTGCACGCGACGGCGATGCGCACCGAGCCGACCACGTTCGCCGGACGCGACCAGGTCAACCCGCAGGCCGGCCGCGAAGCCGCCGCGGCGCTGTGGCGCGAGGCGGGGATCACCGACCCACTGTCCGAAATAGACGCGGCGGAGATCTACGTGCCGTTCTCCTGGTTCGAGCCGATGTGGCTGGAGAACCTCGGTTTCATGCCCGAGGGCGAGGGGTGGAAGCTGACCGAGGCCGGGGAGACCGCCCTGACGGGCAGGCTGCCGGTCAACCCGTCCGGCGGGGTGCTGTCGTCGAACCCGATCGGGGCGTCCGGCATGCTGCGGTTCTCCGAGGCGGCGAAGCAGGTGATGGGCCGGGCGGGCGACTACCAGGTCGACGGGGCGCGCCGCGCGCTGGGCCACGCGTACGGCGGGGGCTCCCAGTACTTCGCGATGTGGGTGGTGGGCTCGGAGAAGCCCTAGGTGTGCTGTCCGGGGACGGTGGTGACGGCTGACATCGCTGAGATGATCCTGGTAGGCGCCATTGGCCCCCACCGGCCGGCTGCGGCTGGCCCGGCGTGTCGTGGAGCAGGGTGGTCGCTGCGCGGGCGGTAGAGCGGTTCCAGGTCAGTCACACCACCGTCGCCCGCTGGGTGAGTCGTTGTCGCGAGCATGGCCCGGCGGGCCTGGTCGATCGCCTCACCAGACAACACACCTAAACGGCGGTGGGCAGGTCGAAGGCCGCGAACACCGCCGGGTCCTGGAAGACGACCGTGCGGCTGATCCGCGCGCCGGCGACGCTGAACACCTGCAGGGTGTGCAGGCGGTGCCCGCCCGCGGGATCCGGGGCGTAGGCGGCCACGGCCGGCTGGCCGTTCGCCCCGGTCGGGACCATCCGCCAGCCCACGCCGCGCATCGCGAACACGCGCCGGATGAAGGCGGCGTAGTCGTCGCGGCCGCGGTACCACAGCGGCACCGGCGGCATCTCCAGCACGGCATCGCCGGTGAGCAGCTCGACCAGCGCGTCCACGTCGGCCGCCTCGAACGCTCGGACGTAGGCCTCCACCGTGCGGCGGGCCGCGGGGTCGCCGGACGGGGCGACGTCTTCGAGGGCCGTGACGGACAGCCCCGCCCGCGCCCGCTGCAGGGCGCTGTTCACCGAAGCGACGGAGGTGTTCAGCAGTCCGGCCACCTCGGCGGCGCTGAAGGCCAGGACCTCGCGCAGCACCCAGACGGCCCGCTGCCGTGGCGGCAGCGTCTGCATGGCCGCGATCAGCGCCAGCCGCATGCTGTCCCGCCGCACGGCCTGGTCCGCCGGATCGCCGAGCCGGGCGTCGGGGAAGGGCTGCAACCAGGGCACGTCGAAGGCCGGCCGCAGCGGCGCCTCGGGGTCGGTGCTGGGCGCGCCCAGCCCGGACGGGAGCGGTCGGCGCGCCCTGCCCGCCAGCGCGGTCAGGCACGCGTTGGTCGCGATGCGGTACAGCCAGGTGCGGATCGACGCCCGCCGCTCGTCGTAGCGCTCGCGGGCCTGCCACGCCCGCAACATGGTCTCCTGCACCAGGTCCTCGGCCTCGTGGACCGATCCGAGCATCCGGTAGCAGTACGCCAGCAGCTCCGTCCGGTGCGGTTCGGTCAGCGCTGCGAAATCCACTCTGGCCATCGCGATGAGTATGGCGGCACTCGCCGGTATGTACCTCCGCCGGGCCAGCCGGGGCCGGCGGAGGACAACCGAGGAGTCCACATGGGCACGTTGATCGTCATCGAGTTCGTCACGCTGGACGGCGTCGTCGAGGACCCGGACGGATCCGGCGGCACGCCGGGCGGCGGCTGGGCGTTCCGGCACGGTCCGGATGCGGTGGCCGGCGACAAGTTCGGGCTCGGCGCGCTGCTCGACACCGGCGTGCTGCTGCTGGGCCGCGTCACGTGGGAGCTGTTCGCGAAGCTCTGGCCGGGCCGGACCGACGAGTTTTCGGCGAAGATGAACGCCATCCCGAAGCTCGTCGTATCCCGCTCGCTGACCAGCGCGGACGCGTGGCAGAACTCGTCCGTGCTCGACGGGGACCTGGTCTCGGCGGTGCGCGGGACGGACCAGGACCTCATCGTCACCGGCAGCATCAGCGTCGTGCACGCCCTCGCCGCCGAGAACCTCGTCGACGAGTACCGGCTCCTGGTGTTCCCGACGGCGCTCGGCACCGGGCGGCGGCTGTTCACCGCGCCCGCGGATCTGCGGCTCCACGCGGTCCGGCAGCAGGGCGCCGCCGCGCTCCTGACCTACCGGGCGGCGACCGGGAAGCCACCCACCTCCCGCTCGTAGGCGGCCGCCACGCGGAGCACCGTCGCGTCGTCGAAGCGGCGGCCCGCGATCATCAGGCCGGTCGGCAGGCCGTCCACCGGCGCGGCGGGCACCGAGATCGCCGGGTGCCCGCTCGCGTCGAAGGGCGCGGTGTTGCCGACCATCCCGAGCGCGTTGACCATCCGCTCCTCGCGCGTCGCGTCCGGGCCGGGCAGGGGCTTCGCGACGTACGGCACCGTCGGCAGCACCAGCACGTCCACCTCGGCGAGCGCCGCGTCGTAGCCGGCGCGCAGCTCCCACGCCAGCTCGCGCGCCATCGCGTAGTGGCGCATGTCGTAGCGTTCGGCCGCGTAGGCGCCGGTGAGGATCATCGTCTTGAGCGTGTCCGACATGTCGTCGGCGTGCACGCGCCGCCCCCGCGCGAAGTGCACCATCAGCTCCGGGTCGTACCGGCCGGGCACGTTCATGCCGTAGCCGTTGCCGTCGATCATCTGGCGCGCGGTGCCGTCCGTGCCGATCACGGTCCACACGTCGAGCCCCTCGCGGTGCCACGGCACGCTCACCTCGGACACCACGGCGCCCGCCGCGGCGAGCCGGTCGGCCGCGGCGCGGACCGCGTCGTCGACACCCGGTTCGGACATCGGCAGGCCGAAACCCTCGGTGAGCACGCCTACCCGCACACCGCGGATGTCCTGCTCGACCGCGGCCAGGTAGTCCGGCGGCTCGGGTGTGCGGAACTGGCGCGGGTCGAAGCCGTCGTCACCGGCGAGGACGCTCAGCAGCAGCGCCGCGTCCCGGACCGTGCGGGTCATCGGGCCGAGGTGGTCGATCGTGGTTTCGATGGGGAACGCGCCGGTGTAGGGCACGAGCCCGTGCGTCGGCTTGTGCCCCACCACGCCGCAGAACGCGGCCGGAATCCGCACCGAGCCGCCCTGGTCGCCGCCGATCGCGAAGTCGGCCTCACCGGCGGCGAGCAGGGCCGCGTTGCCGGACGACGAGCCGCCGGCGTGCCGGGTGGGGTCCCACGGGTTGCGCACCGGGCCGGAGGCGGAGGTGAAGCTGGACCCGGAGTAGCACAGGTCCTCGCACACCGCCTTGCCGACGATCGTGCCGCCCGCCGCGAGCACCCGGCTCACGACGGTCGCGTCGCGGCGCGGCACGAACCCCTCCACCGCGCGGGATCCGTTCATCATCGGCACCCCGGCGACCGCGATGTTGTCCTTGATCACGACCTCGCGGCCGCTCAGGGGACCGTCGCCGGTCGGCGGGATCCGGGTGCGCACGTACCACGCGCCGAGCGGGTTGTCCGCCGGCCACTCGTAGTCGCGGCGCGGCGCGCTGGGCGCCGAGCGGGCATACAGGTGCTCGACGGCCTCGTGGGCGGCGAGGTTGGCCTCCACGAGACCGGCGAAGGACTTGCGATCGGCTTCGCCGAGGCGGAAACCGTGACGGGCCGCGAGTTCGGCGAGTTCTTCCGGGCTGGGCGGGACGACGGGCACCGGGCACCTCCTGGCGACGAGGACCGAGGTGCAGCGTAACCCCTATTCGTAGGCGACCCGGTAGTGCTTGATGCCGTTGAGCCAGCCCGAACGCAGCCGCTCCGGCGGCGCGATCTCGCGGATACCAGGCATTTCGTCGGCGATGGCGTTGAAGATCAGGTCGATCTCCAGGCGCGCGAGATTCGCCCCGATGCAGTAGTGCGAGCCGGTGCCGCCGAAGCCGACGTGCGGGTTCGGATCCCGCAGCACGTCGAACTTCTCGGGCTCGTCGAACACCTCGGGGTCGAAGTTGGCCGAGCTGTAGAACATGCCGACCCGGTCGCCCTTGCGGATGTGCTGGCCGCCCAGCTCGGTGTCGGCGGTCGCGGTGCGCTGGAAGGCGATCACCGGCGTGGCCCAGCGGACGATCTCGTCCGGCGCGGTCTTCGGCCGCTGCTCGCGGTAGAGCTCCCACTGGTCGGGGTGGTCGAGCATGGCCTTCATGCCGTGGGTGATGGCGTTGCGGGTGGTCTCGTTGCCCGCCACGGACAGCAGGATGACGAAGAAGCCGAACTCCTCCGAGCTGAGCGACTCACCGTCCACATCGGCCTGGACGAGCTTGGTGACGATGTCGTCCATCGGGCACTTCCGGCGCTCCTCGGCCATGTTCCACGCGTAGCCGACGAGTTCGGCGGAGGCGGCGATCGGTTCGACGTCGTACTCCGGGTCGTCGTAGCCGATCATCTGGTTGGACCAGTCGAAGATCTTGCGGCGGTCCTCCTGCGGGATGCCGATCAGCTCGGCGATGGCCTGCAGCGGGAGTTCGCACGCGACGTCCTCGACGAAGTCGCCGGAGCCCTTCTTCTTCGCCTCGTGCACGATGCGCGCGGCGCGGTCGCGGAGCGTGTCCTCCAGCCGGGCGATCGAGCGGGGCGTGAAGCCCTTCGACACGATGCGGCGCAGCTTGGTGTGCTGTGGCGCGTCCATGTTGAGCAGGACGAGGCGGTTCGCGTCGAGACCCTCGTCGGTCATGTTCTCGTCGAACCGGATGATCGCGAGCTTCTCCTGCGAGGAGTACAGCTCGCTGTCCTTCGACACGGTCTTGACGTCTTCGTGCCGGGTGACGACCCAGAACCCGTCGTCGCGGAAGCCCGCGCGGTTGTGCGGCTGCGCGTTCCACCAGACCGGCGCGGTCTTGCGGAGCTCGGCGAACTCCTCCAGCGGAAGCCTTGCCGCGATCAGGTCGGGGTCGGTGAAATCGAAGCCGGCGGGGATCAGGGGCGTGGCCACGGCTACCTCCCGAGGTGCCTCACGTCGTCGTGGAACACGTTCTAAACCCGATTAGAGCATACGGTGTTAACTAAGTCGAGAGTTTGAGTGAAACCCGTTTACTCGATCTTGAATGCCCTGGTGGTCCGATTGGTCACCAAACGGCGGTTGACCTGGGTCACACTTGCTCAATACTGAAACAAGTTCTACTTTGGGCGGGAGTCGAGTGGAGGAGAGCTGCCGTGGGTGAACCCGTCATCGTCGAGGCCGTGCGGACCCCGATCGGGAAGCGGCGTGGCTGGCTGGCCGGGTTGCACGCGGCCGAGCTGCTGGGCGTGGCGCAGCGGGCGCTGGTCGAGCGGGCCGGGTTGGACGCCGCGATCGTGGAACAGGTTATCGGCGGTTGCGTGACGCAGGCGGGTGAGCAGTCCGGCAACGTGACACGCACGGCCTGGCTGCACGCCGGCCTGCCCGAGACGACCGGCGCGACGACGATCGACGCGCAGTGCGGATCGGCCCAGCAGGCCGCACACCTGGTCGCCGGGTTGATCGCGGCAGGTGCGATCGACGTCGGCATCGCGTGCGGGGTGGAGGCGATGAGCCGCATCCCGCTCGGCGCGAACCGCGGCGTGGACGCGGGCGCGCCGAAGCCCGGCTCGTGGGCGATCGACATGCCCAACCAGTACGGCGCGGCGGAGCGGATCGCCGAGCGACGCGGCATCACGCGGGTGGACGTCGACCGGTTCGGGGTGGCGTCGCAGACCAAGGCAGCGACGGCGTGGGCGCAGGGCCGGTTCGACCGCGAGGTGGCGCCGGTGAAGGCGCCGGTGCTCGACGCGGAGGGCAGGCCGACCGGGGAGACCCGGCTGGTGGCCCGCGACCAGGGCCTGCGCGAGACCACGCTGGAGGGGCTGGCTGGGTTGAAGCCGGTGCTCGAGGGTGGCGTGCACACGGCCGGCACGTCGTCCCAGATCTCCGACGGCGCGGCGGCCGTGCTGATCATGGACTCCGCGCGGGCGGCGTCGCTGGGCCTGCGTGCCCGGGCGCGGATCCGCGCGCAGGCGCTGGTCGGCGCCGAGCCGTACTACCACCTGGACGGCCCGGTGCAGGCGACGTCGCGGGTGTTGTCGCGCGCCGGGATGGCGATCGGTGATCTCGACCTGTTCGAGGTCAACGAAGCGTTCGCCTCGGTGGTGCTGTCGTGGCAGCAGGTGCACTCGCCGGATCCCGAGCGGGTGAACGTCAACGGCGGCGCCATCGCGCTGGGGCACCCGGTGGGCAGCACCGGCGCGCGCCTCCTGACGACGGCCCTGCACGAGCTGGAACGCCGCGACGGTGCGACCGCCCTGGTGACCATGTGCGCCGGCGGAGCACTCTCGACGGCCACCATCCTGGAGCGGCTGTAGGCCCACCCGCCTGAGCAGCTGCAGGGCCCACCCGGCGCGCCGGGCCGCCGCCGGTGGTGCGGTCCGGAACACGCAACACCCGGCACCGGCGAGGCGGCGCCTCACCGCGACGCGGCCACCTCCGGCTCAGCCCGACACCCCGGCTCGCCCGACACGGGCACCCCCGGCTCACCCCAGCACGGCCACCCCCGGCTCACCGCGGCACGGCAACACCCGGCACCCCGGCACGGCCACACCCGGCTCACCCCGGCACGGCCACCCCCAGCTCACCCCGGCACGGCAACCCCCAGCACCCCGGCGCAGCCACCCCCAGCACAGCCCGGCACGGCCACCCCCAGCACCCCGGCGCAGCCACCCCCAGCACAGCCCGGCACGGCAACCCCCAGCTCACCCCGGCACGGCCACCCCAGGCCTACCCCGACACGGCCCCCGGCTCACCGCGACGCAGCCACCAAGCCCGTCCACCAGCGTCAGGCCCACCGTCACGTCGGCCACGTGCGGGGTGTCCTCGTACCTGGTCTCACTTGCGCTCGAAACGCACCACCTCCCGGCCCGGCCACCAGATGGTCGCCACCAGCTTGTCGCCCTCGACCGTTGTCAGCACCGCCTGCTGGAGGTCGAGCCGGAAGAGGTGGCTGGGTTGCATGTCGCCCTGGACGGCGTCCAGGACGGCCTTCTCGGTGATCTCGACGGCGATCCCCGACAGCTTCGCGTCGCCGTCGGCGGATGGGTGGGCGTGCAGCGCGAACCGGCCGTCGCGCTGCAGGTCGTGCGCCTTGCGCGCGCCCCACATCGACCCGATGAACAGATCGGGCCCGTGGAAGTCGACCTCGGTGCCGCTCACCCGGGGCGACCCGTCCCGCCGCAGAGTCGCCAGCACGTGCGTCTCCGCCGCCGTCAACCGCTCACGCACCGCCGCCGCCAGCGACGGCGCCTGCTCTTCGAATTCCCTCCAGTTGGTCACGTCCGCAGTGTGACAGGGGGTACCGACAAAATCGGGAGCGCGCGCACCGCCGCCCGGCTAAGGTGCCTGCCGTGCCCGACGCGATCTTCGCCCACCCGCGCCTCGCCCAGGTCTACGACACCTTCGACGGCGAGCGCGACGACCTCGACCTGTACCTGTCGATCGCCGACGAGCTCAAGGCCGAACGCGTGCTGGACGTCGGTTGCGGCACGGGCAGCCTGGCCGTGCTCCTCGCCGCGAAGGGACGCACCGTCGTCGGCGTCGACCCCGCGGAGGCGTCGCTGGCGGTCGCCCGCGAGAAGGATCCGGACGGGAAGATCACCTGGATCCACGGCGACGCCACCGATCTGCCCCCGGCCGCCGGCGATCTCGCCGCCATGACCGGGAACGTCGCGCAGGTGTTCCTCACCGACGAAGACTGGGCCCGGACCCTCGCGCGCATCCGGACCGGGCTGCGGCCGGGCGGGCACTTCGTGTTCGAGACGCGCCGCCCGGACCGGCGGGCCTGGGAGGACTGGGCCGCGGCAACCGGCCCGCTGGTGCTCGATGTGCCCGGCGCCGGCCGTGTGGAGCGCCGCATGGAGGTCACGGACGTCAGCCTGCCGCTGGTGTCGTTCCGCTTCACGTACCGGTTCCTGGCCGACGGCGAAGTGGTCACATCGGACTCGACGCTGCGGTTCCGGGAGCGCGACGAGGTCGAGGAAAGCCTTGCCGCACAGGGATTCCGCGTGACCGACGTGCGGGACGCCCCGGACCGGCCCGGCATGGAGTTTGTGTTCCTGGCCCAGCGCGACTAGCACCGCAGCCCCGGTTCACCACTGACCTCACCGCGCGGCTTGCACCGCCTCCGCGACTTCGACGAGTGTGGCGATCGGGTCGTCGCCGAGGGGGTAGACGCCGACGTGGTCGGCGCCGGCCGCTCGATGGGCCAGCAGCCGGGTCGCCGTGGTGGCTTGGTCGCCGTGTGCGACGAGAGCGTCGATGAGCCGATCGCTGCCCGCGCCGGACAGATCGTCTTCGGTGAAGCCGAGACGCCGGAGGTTGCTCGCGTAGTTGTGCACACCCAGCGCGGTCCCGGGCGGCGCGGACCGGGCGACGGCGCGGGCTCGGTCCACGTCCGGCTCGACGAGGGCGAAATGCCCGGGCAACAGCAGCTTCCCGGGGCCGAGGATCAAGCGGGCCCGCCGGGTGTGCTCCGGGGTGACCATGCCGGGAATGGCTCCGGCGGTGCGCGCCCCGGCCAAGCGCAGCATCCTCGGCCCGAGCGCGGCCACCACGATGCGGTCGGACGGCACGCCCGCGCCGGCGAGCCGGTCCAGGTAGGACACCAGCGTGTCGTACGGGGAGGCGTATTCGGCGTGCACTTCGCGGTGGCCGATTCCGACGCCGAGCAGGAAGCGCCCGGGGTGCCTGGCTTCGATCCGGTGGTAGGAGGTCGCAACGGTTTCCGCGTCGGCGGTCCAGACGTTCACCACGCTCGTGCCGACGGTCAGCCGGGTGGTCGCGTCGAGCAGCTCCTCCGCGAGGGTGAGGTCCGCCGGAGGCGAGGCGTCCAGCCAGAGCGTGCCGTAGCCGGCGCGCTCCACCTCGACCGCACGGTCCGGGTTCACTTCGTGCTCGCGCAGGTGCGCGCCGAGCAGACCGAGATCGATGTCCATGTCCCGACTCCACCACCAGGGCTCGCCGGGAACCAGAACCAAGGCTGCCGCACAGCGATAACCTCGAAGCATCGTCGCAGAGGAGACCGGGTGGAACTACGGGCGTTGCGGTACTTCGTCACGGTCGCCGACGAGCTGCACTTCGGCCGGGCCGCCGAGCGGCTGCACATCGCTCAGCCGGCGGTCAGCAGGCAGATCGCGGCACTGGAGCGCGAGCTGGGGGTCCGCCTGTTCGACCGCTCACCGCGCCGCGTCCGGCTGACCGAGGCGGGACACCGGGTGCTCGCCGCCGCGCGGGAGGCGCTCGCGGCCGCCGATCGGGTTCGGGTCGCGGCACGCGAGCGGGCAGGTGTCATGCGCATCGGGACCGGCGCGGGGCAGTTCACCGCCCGGCTGGAACGCGGGATCGACGCGTTGCGGGAACAGGCCCCGGGATTCGACGTCGTGCTCGTCGACCTGCCGCTCACCGCCCGCTTGAACGCTCTGCGGCAGGGGGAGATCGACCTGGCCCTGGCACGGGAAGTGCGTTCGGCGCCCGGGCTGCGGGTGTTGCCGACCTGGACCGAAGCCTTGTTCGCGGTCGTGTCCACGCGGCACGCCGCCGCCGGGCGCGCGACCGTCGGCGTTGCCGAGCTGGCCGCCGGTCCCCTGAAGACTTCCCAGGACCACGATCCGTCGGTGCTCGGCGCGCTGCCGGGCGTCGGACTCCAGGGACCACCGGCGCACCGCGCGGGGACGGTGCACGACACGATCGTCGAGGTCGGCTCCGATCCGCGCAGCTGGACCGTGTTGCCCGCCGACCAGGTGATCGAGATCCGCTCCACCCGGGTGCGCGCGATCCCGCTCGAGCCGCGAACGACGATCACGGGCAGTGTCGTCGTGCCGGGCGACCTCCCCTGCGCCTGCGCAGCGGCCCACGTGACGGCCTTCGGTGACGCCACGGCCGCCTGATCCCGTGTGACCCAGAGGTCCGACCTAGCGCGCGACCGCCGACTTCGCCTCGTCGTACGCTCGGCGCGCGGCTTCGACCTCCGCCACCCGGCCCTCGACCAGCTCGATCAACTCCCGCAGCCGGCCGGCCACCTCGGCGCCGAGCGGCGTCAGGCTGTACTCCACGCGCGGCGGGATCGTCGGCTCGGCCTCGCGGTGCACGAAACCGTCGCGTTCGAGCGCCTGCAATGTCTGGGCCAGCATCTTCTCGCTGACGCCGTCGACCTTGCGGCGCAACGCGTTGAACCGGAACGGCCCCTCGGCGAGCGCGGCCAGCGCGAGCGTGCCCCAGCGTCCCGTCACGTGCTCCAGCACCCCGCGCGACGTGCACGCGCGTGCGAAGACGTCGGCGACCAACTGGTCGTGCTCGGCGTCGCAACTCATGACACCGAGGATACCTGGTGGCGCCCACGATTCCCGGTGATGGTACTCACCCAGGGTTGGCACTTTCCAGAAGTTAGTACTAACTTCAGCGGTGAGCAGACGTCCGAGAAGGAGCGAGAACATGACCATCGTCGTCACCGGCGCCACCGGCCAGCTGGGCCGCCACGTCATCGCGGGGTTGCGCGAAAAGCTGCCCGCCGACCAGATCGTCGCCGCGGTGCGCAGCCCGGAGAAGGCCGCGGACCTGGGCGTCGAGGTGCGGGAAGCCGACTACGACCGGCCGGAGACGCTCGCGGCGGCGTTCGCCGGCGCGAGCAAGGTGCTGCTGATCTCGGGCGACGCCGTGGGCCGCCGGGTTCCGCAGCACCAGGCCGTGGTGGACGCCGCGAAGGCGGCCGGCGTCGCGCACCTCGTCTACACGAGCGCGCCGCACGCGGACGACACCCCGCTGGTGCTGGCGCCCGAGCACAAGGCGACCGAGGAGATCATCCGCGCGTCCGGCGTGCCGTTCACGATCCTGCGCAACAACTGGTACACCGAGAACTACGTGCAGAACGCCCAGCAGGCCATCGCGACCGGCGTGCTGATCGGCAGCGCCGGCGCGGGCCGGGTCGCGAGCGCCACGCGGGCCGACTTCGCCGCGGGCGCCGTGGCAGTCCTCACCGGCGACGGGCACGAGGGCAAGGTGTACGAACTGGGCGGCGACGTCGCGTGGACGTTCGACGACCTCGCCGCCGAGATCTCCGCCATCGCGGGCAAGGAGATCCGCTACCGCAACCTGACCGCCGACGAGCACCGCGCGGCGCTGATCGAGGCCGGGCTGCCCGCGGAGACGGCCGGGTTCGTGGTGGCGCTGGACCAGAACATCGCCGAGGGCACGCTCGCGGAGGTGACCGGCGAGCTGGCGGCGCTGATCGGGCGCCCGACGACCCCGCTGGGCGACGGTCTTGCCGCCGCACTGAAGGAAGCCTGAGGAACGTCCACTGTGGATGTTCCTGGAATGCGGATGACGGAGACCGTCGAAGGCATCTAGGCCTGGGAAGGCGTGACGTACGAGCCGGTCACGGTGCCGTCCGGCTGGACGCTGATCACCCTGTGTTCGACGGGTTCTGCCTCCGAAACGCGGCGCCCAGTGGGCGCCAGGTCGGGCTCGTCGAAGCAGATGAGTGTGTCCCAGCCGCTCGGGCGGACCGCGTACCCCCACGGGTCGGCATCGGTCGCCGGTGTACTGCTGCCACGGATCTCCGCCTCCTCGCCCACCAGACCGTCATCCCGTGCCGCGGGGCAGTCGAGGATCCGCACCAGATCGCCGGGCACGAAGCGGGGCGGCACGGCCGCTTCGGCGGGGCTGACGGTCACCCACTCGAGTTCCGGGTGCAGGAGGGAAACCCGGCCGTGGCCCGGCCGCACCCAGGCCGGCCCGACCGGGCTGTCACGCCATCCCTCGGGCGCGAGCGCTCGGAGCGCCGCAATGCAGTCGCCGACCCGGCCGGCCGGCTCGAGCGTCGCGCGGAACTCCAGCAGTGCCTCGTCCTTGTAGTACCGGCCCAGGCTGGAAACATCCACTGCGCCGAACACGGCCAGCGCTCGGCCAAGCTGCTGTCCGACCTCTCCGGTCGGCGACGCGGCGCGGACCATGATCCTGAGAAAGGCCCGCCGATAGCCGGGAAGGGAAGTCATCTCGGTTCCTCTCCACGGACGGCGACCACCGCGCATCGTCCGTCGCTCCTCTTGTGCTTGACTGCGCCCATGATCTCGGAGAGCGGTGCGTGCCCGGTGCCGGACGGGGAGTTGCACGTCGAGCGGAGCGGGGCCGGCCCGGCGCTGCTGCTGGTGCCCGGGGGAACCGGGGCGGCCGCCTCCTACCGGGCCCTCGCCGAGCAGCTCGCGACCCGCTTCACCGTTCTCGGGTACGACCGGCGCGGGCACTTCGGCAGCACGGACTCCACGCAGGGTCCACTGACCGTCGCGCGGCACGCTGACGACGCGCGCGCCGTCGTCGAGCACTTCGGCTACAGCAAGGCTCTCGTGTTCGGCAGCAGCGCAGGCGGTCAGATCGGGCTGGAGCTCGCCGTCCGGCACCCGGACGTCGTCAGCGGGCTGGTCGTCCACGAGCCGCCCGCCGTCGGTCTGCTGCCGGACGCCCACGAGTGGCTCGAGTTCGCCGAGGAGCAAGCCGCCCTCAGCGCGGACGGCGACGTCTTCGCGGCGTTCCAGGGGTTCCTGGGCTCCATCGCGGGCGCCGGGCTGCCCCCGCTGAAAACCGTGCGCCTGCCGCACGAACACGAGTGGCGCCTGCTGTTCGACCGCGAACTCGTCGGCTTCTACCGCTACCTGCCGGACCTCGACGCACTCCGCCGCGGCCCGGTGCCGATCGTGCTCACCGCGGGCGAAGGCAGCCGCGGCTACTACCACTACCGCCCGGCCCGCGCGCTCGCCCTCGAACTTGGCCTGCCGTTCGTCGAACTGCCCGGGGCGCACCTCGCCCCCCAGCGCAACGCGAAAGCATTCGCCGAGGCTCTGAACACCGTTCTCGCCGACCTGGTCCTCTGACCACCACGCCGAAACCTGTCGAGTTCCTGTGAAAGCGGTCCGCGCGCCGAAACGCGCGCTATCCTGACTCCACACGGCCGGTGTCATCCTCCCCAGTTTCACACCGGCCGGTGCTCCGGCGCTTACCTCCCCCTCGGGCGCTGGAGCGAGGCCCCCGGGCCGCGCCTTCCTCCCCCAGTTTCGGCGCGGCCCGGGGGTCTTCTCACTTCTGCGAGCCCGGCGCCACCACGCGCACGCCGTCCTGCCACACCTCGCGAATCCGCCCCGGCAACGCGGCCAGGTCGTAGGCCTCGCCGGACACGACCACCAGGTCCGCGCGGAAACCCGGCTCCAGCCTGCCCAGCGAGTCGCCGAACCCGAGCAGTTCCGCGGCCGACGACGTCGACGCGGCGAGCACCTCGCCGGGGCTCATGCCTGCCGCCTGCATCAACGGCAGCTCTTCGAGGTTCGTGCCGTGCGGGCCGACGCCGCTGTCGGTGCCCATCGCGATCTTCACCCCGGCTTCGACCGCCCGGCGCATCGACGAAGCGTGCACCTCCGCGACGTCCTCGGCCTTGCGGATCATCTCGTCGGTCAGCGCCGCGCCCGCCCGGGCCGCGCGGATGACCGCGATCGGCGCGATGAGCGTCGGCACCAGCCAGGTGCCGTGCGCCAGCATCAGTTCGATGGCCTCGTCGTCGAGGTAGATGCCGTGCTCGATGGACCGGATCCCCGCCCGCACCGCGTTCTTGATGCCCTCGGTGCCCTGCGCGTGCGCCATCACCGCCTTGCCCTGCATGGCGGCCTCGGCGACCAGGACGTCCAGCTCGGCCGGGGTGAACTGCGTGTGCCGCGGGTCGTCGCCGGGCGAGAGCACCCCGCCGGTCGTGCACACCTTGAGCACGTCGGCGCCCGCGCGCAGCAACTCCCGCGCCGCCCTGCGCATCTCGTCCGGCCCGTCGACGACCGCGTGCGGGCGGCCAGGGTGCGGCAGCGTCAGCGGAACGCAGTGCCCCGAAGGCATCCAGTCGTCGCCGTGCCCGCCGGTCTGGCTGATGATGCCGATCGAGATCTCCAGCCGCGGGCCGCTGATCAGCCCGTCCGCCTGTGCCTTCTTGATGCCGAGGTCCGCGCCGCCCGCGTCGCGCACCGTCGTGATGCCCAGTTCGAGCGTGCTGCGCAGGTTCCGCGCCGCCTCGTAGAACTGGTAGGAAAACGGTTTCTGGAACAGCTTGATCAGGCTGATGTCGGACACCGTGACGTGCACGTGGCAGTCGAACAGCCCGGGCAGCAGCGTGGTGCCCGCGCAGTCGACGACCTCGTCGCCGTCCAGGCCGGTGCCGATCGCGGCGATGCGGCCGTCCTCGACCACCACGTCCGCGTCGAACGGGTCGCTGCCGGTGCCGTCGAAGACACGGCCACCGGCGAACAGGATCCGGGTCATGCCGTCGCTCCGCTCAACCGCCGCGCGGCCAGCGACGCGAGCAGCGCCGCGCCGTCGGCCACCACGCTGTCGTCGAACGATGCCTCCGGGGAATGGTTGTACGGCGCGGAGTCGGGGTCGTCGGCGAAAGTCGCCCCGAGGAACACGAACGCGCCGGGGACCCGGTCCAGCACGCGGGAGAAATCCTCCGAGCCGGTGACCGGATCCGGCGCCTCCGTGAACCGCTCCTCGCCGAACACCTCGCGCACGGTCTCGGCGACGAACTCGTGTCCGCCCGGGTCGTTGACGGTGACCGGGTACTCGGGCGAGTAGATGACCTCGGCTTCCAGGCCGTGGGCCGCCGCGATGTCCCGGCACAGCGGGACGGCCAGCTCCGCCACCCGCTCCCGCGCCTCCTTCGAGAAGCTGCGGATGGTGGCCTCGAACCGGGCCTCCGGCGGGATGATGTTGCGCTGGGTGCCCGCGTGGAAGGTGCCGACGGTGACCACGACCGGGTCGAACACGCTGAACCGGCGGGTGACCATGGTCTGCAGCGCCGTCACCATCTCGCAGGCGGCAGGCACTGGGTCGAGCGCGACGTGCGGACGGGACCCGTGCCCGCCCGCGCCGAGGACGCGGACGAACAGCCCGTCGGCGGCGGCCATGATCGGGCCGGGGCGGGACACGAACCGGCCGCGCGGGATCATCGCCGACACCACGTGCAGCCCGTAGGCCTCGGCGACCGGACGGCCCGCCGCGTCCAGGACGCCCTCGGCGATCATGTGCCCGGCGCCGTCGTGGCCCTCCTCGCCGGGCTGGAACATGAACACCACGTCCCCGGCCAGGCGGTCGCGGTGCGCCGACAGCAGCCGCGCGGCGCCGACGAGGCCGGCGGTGTGCAGGTCGTGCCCGCACGCGTGCATCCGCCCCTCGTGCCGGGAACTGAAGGCGGCGCCGGTGTTCTCGGTGACCGGCAGCGCGTCCATGTCGCCGCGCAGCAGCACCACATCGCCGTCGCCGCCCTGCCCGCGCAGCACGGCGGTGACGGACGAGAGCCCGGTGCCGGTGCTGATCTCCAGGGGCAGCCCGTCGAGGGCCTGGAGAACCGTCTCCTGGGTGCGGGGCAGGTCGAGGCCGAGTTCGGGCACCTGGTGGAGCGCGCGCCGCAGTGCCACGAGGTCGTCGGACATCGCGTGCGCGTCTTGCCTGAGATCCATCCCGGAAGCGTAACCGGAGTGCGGGCTCTACCCCAGCCGCGCGAACACGGCCGCATTCTGGCACTCCGGACGAATCCGGCAACCATTGTCAACATCGGCGTGCGGGAGATAACTTTCCGACCATGACCGCCCCGTCGTCGATGACCGCCCGGCTCGACCGGTTGCCCGTGACGCGCTTCCACCGCCTGCTCATCGCCGTCGTCGGGGTGGCGACCTTCTTCGACCTCTACGACCTCTTCCTCGCCAGCACCGTGAGCACCGTGCTGTCCAAGGAGTTCGGCGTGTCCGGCGCCGAAACCAAGCCGCTGCTGGCGTCGGCCTTCCTCGGCGCCTTCGTCGGCGCCGTGACGCTCGGCAGGCTCGCCGACCGCATCGGCAGGCGGCGCGCCTTCCTGCTCACCCTCAGCGTCTACTCGCTGTTCACACTGCTCGGCGCGTTCTCCACGGACGTCTGGATGCTGGTGGTCTGCCGGTTCGTCGCGGGCATCGGCATCGGCGCGGAACTGCCTCTCGCCGACGCCTACCTGGCCGACCTGCTGCCCGCGCACGCCCGCGGCAAGGCCACTGCCTGGGCCTACACCATCGGCTTCTGCGGCGTCCCCGCGGCCGGGTTCCTCGCACGCGGTCTGGTCGGCGAGGCGCCGCTCGGCGTCGACGGCTGGCGGTGGCTCTTCGTGATCGGCGCGCTCGGCGCGGCGATCGTGTGGGCGCTTCGCACCGGTCTGCCCGAATCGCCCCGGTGGCTGATCGCGCAGGGACGGCACGCCGAAGCCGAGGAAGTCGTCCAGCGACTGGAAAAATCCGCGCGCACGACGCTCGACGTGCCACCGGCGAGCCACGAAGAAGCCCAGCCGCAACGGTTCCGCGCGCTGTTCCGCAAGCCGTGGCGCACGCGCACCGCGATGCTGTCCGCGTTCCAGGTCCTGCAGGTGTTCGGCTACTACGGCTTCGGCTCGCTGGTGCCGATCATCCTGACCGCCAAGGGTTTCGACGTCGCCCACTCGCTGACGTTCAGCGCCCTGTCCTTCCTGGGCTACCCGATCGGCTCCGCGCTGTCGATCCCGCTGATGGACCGCTTCCAGCGCAAGTGGCTCATCGTCGCGGCCGCGGCGGGCATGGCGGTCTTCGGGCTCGCCTTCGGCTACTCCACCGGCGGCGCGGCCATCGCGATCCTCGGCTTCTGCTACACCGCGGTCAGCAACGTGTTCTCCAACGCCTACCACGCCTACCAGGCGGAGATCTTCCCGACGAGCCTGCGCGCGTCCGCCGCCGGCTCGGCCTACTCGCTGTCCCGCCTGGCGACCGCCGCGATGCCGTACCTGCTGCTGCCGCTGCTGGAAGCCGAGGGCGCGACCGCGGTGTTCGTGGTCGTCGCGCTGGCGATGGTGCTGCTCATCCTGATCACCGCGGTGTTCGGCCCGCGCACCACCGGCCGGTCGGTCGACGAGATCGCCGGTGAGGCGGTCACAGCCAGTCGTCCGGGCCGGCCCAGCTGAGCACGTCCGCCTTGACCGGCGCCGCGCCGGTGTACTGGCCGCGGTAGTACAGCAGCGGCCGCCCGTTCGACGCCTCCCCCAGCGCCGTCACGCGCCCGACCACCACGAAGTGGTCACCCGCCTCGAACACGGTCTCCACGGCGCAGTCCACCCAGGTCAGTGCGTCCTCCAGCACTGGGGAGCCGGACGGCGCCGGCTCCCACTCGACGGCGGCGAACTTGTCCGCGCCGCGCGCCCCGAACACCGCGCTGATCCGGTGCTGCCCCTCCGCGAGGACGTTGACCGCGAACCGCCCGCTGCGCTCGATCGCCGGCCACGTCCGCGATTTGCGGGCCGGGCAGAACAGCACCAGCGGCGGGTCCAGCGACAGCGCGGCGAACGACTGGCACGCGAACCCGGCGGGCTCGCCGTCGTCCATCGTGGTCACCACCGTGACCCCGGTCGCGAAGTGCCCGAGCACCTGGCGGAAGCGCGCCGGCTCGATCGCGGACGAGATCACTTCCGCATCCCGACGCTGAAGTCGTGGCCCCACAGGCTGACCGCGGTGCTCTCCCGCGCGATCCACGACTCGTCGTCGACCTGGCGGCCCTCGCAGCCGAACTCGACGTCGAACCCGCCCGGCGTCTTCATGTAGAACGACAGCATCAGGTCGTTCACGTGCCGCCCCAGGGTCGCCGACATCGGCACGTTGCGCCGCTTCGCGCGGTCCAGCGCCAGCCCGACGTCGTCGGTGTTCTCCACCTCGACCATCAGGTGCACGATCCCGCTCGGCGTCGGCATCGGCAAGAACGCCAGGCTGTGGTGGCGCGGGTTGCAGCCGAAGAACCGCAGCCACGCCGGCGGCCCGTCGGCGGGCCGGCCGACCATCTGCGGCGGCAGGCGCATCGAGTCGCGCAGCCGGAAGCCGAGCACGTCACGGTAGAACCGCAGCGCGGCGTCATCGTCGTGGGTGGACAGCACGACGTGCCCGAGGCCCTGCTCGCCGGTGACGAACCGGTGCCCGTACGGGCTCACCACGCGCCGGTGCTCCAGCGCGACGCCGTGGAACACTTCCAGGGTGTTGCCCGACGGGTCGTCGAAGCTGATCAGCTCGGTGACGCGCCGCTCGGCCAGCACCTCGGCGCTGCCCTCCTTGTAGGGCACGCCGTTGGCGTCCAGCCGCGCCCGCACCTCGTCCAGTTCGGCGGCGTTGGCGGCCTCCCAGCCGGCCACCGCGAGCCGGTCGCTCTCCCCCGGCACGATCACCAGCCGCGCCGGGAAGTCGTCCATCCGCAGGTAGAGCGCGTCCGGGTGCGAGCCCTTGCCCTCGACCATGCCGAGGACCTTGAGCCCGTACTCGCGCCAGGCGGCCATGTCGGTCGCCTCGATGCGCAGGTACGCCAGTGAGCGGATGCCCATCTCATTCACCTCGCAGGAAGTCGAGGGCCAGGCGGTTGAACTCGTCGAACTTCTCGACCTGGGCCCAATGTCCACACCGGCCGAACACGTGCAGCTGCGCGCGCGGGATCGTCTTCAGCGCGACCAGCGCGCCGTCGAGCGGGTTGACGCGGTCCTCACGGCCCCAGATCAGCAGCACGCGTTGCCGCAGTTTGTAGGCCTCACGCCAGAGCATGCCCTGCTCGTAGTCCGCGCCGGCGAAGGACGCGCCCATCGCGCGCATCGCCGCGAGCGACTCGGGCGTGCTCGCGTTGGCGTAGCGTTCCTCGACCAGTTCGTCGGTGATCAGCGCCGGGTCGAACACCATGAGCCGCAGGAACGCGGCGAGCTTCTCCTTGCTCGGCCCCGGCGGCGCGGCGAACCGGCCGAGCGCCTTGACCCCCTCGGTCGGGTCCGGCGCGAACAGGTTGGTGCTCAGCCCGCCCGGCCCCATCAGGACGAGCCGCCCGGCGCGGTCCGGGTGGTCCAGCGCGAGCCGGACCGCGGTGCCGCCACCGAGCGAGTTGCCGACCAGGTGCGCCTTGCCGACGCCCAGCGCGTCGAGCAGGCCGACGACCGCCGTCGAGCTGTGCGTGAAGTACTGCGGGTGCTCGGTCGGTTTGTCCGACTTGCCGAACCCCGGCTGGTCGACCGCGAGGACGCGGAAGGACTTGGCGAACACCTCGATGTTGCGGGAGAAGTTGCTCCACGCCGAGGCGCCCGGCCCGCCGCCGTGCAGCAGCACCACGGTTTCCGCGTGCTCAGTGCCGGCCTCGTGGTAGTGCAGCCGCAGGCCGCCGCCGACCTCGGCGTACTTGCCCTCGGTCACGTCACACCATCGCATTCTCGACGGGCACGCCGAATTCGCCGTTGCCGTACATGATGTAGGCGCGTTCCGGGTCGTTCGCCGCGTGCACGCGGCCGGCGTGCGCGTCGCGCCAGAACCGCTGGATCGGTGTGCCCCGCTTGAGCGCGCGGCCGCCGGAGTTCTCGAAGAGCCGGTCCACGGCGGCGATGGCGCGCTCGGTGCCGCGCACCTGGTCGCGCCGCACCCGTAGCCGGGTGGCGAACGGCAGCTTCTCGCCGCGGCAGGCCAGCTGGTACAGCTCGTCGATGTTGCGGGTCAGCTGCAGCCACGCGGCGTCGATCTCGCTGGCCGCCTCGGCGACCCGCACCTTCGCGAACGGGTCCTCTTTGGACTGCTCGCCCATGTAGGCGGCGCGGACCCGGTTGCGCTGGTGCTCCACGTGCGCCTCGTACGCGCCCTGCGCCATGCCGATGATCGGCGCGGTGATCGTCGACGGGTGCACGGACCCGTACGGCAGCTTGAACAACGGCCCCGGGTTGATCTGCTGCCCCGGGGTGCGGCACTTCGAGGTGGCCTGGAAGCTCAGCGCGCGGTGCGCCGGGACGAAAGCGTCCTCGACGATGATGTCGTTGCTGCCGGTGCCGCTCAGGCCGACGGTGTCCCAGACGTCCTCGATCCGGTAGTCGCTGATCGGCAGCAGGTAGGTGCAGAAGTCGACCGGCCTGCCCTCGGCGTCGAAGGCGGGCGCGCCGAGGAACACCCAGGTCGCGTGGTCGCAGCCGGAGGAGAAGCTCCACCGGCCGGTCAGCCGGTACCCGCCGTCGACGACGGTCGCCTTGCCCATCGGCGCGTACGACGACGAAATGCGCACGTCGACGTCCTCGCCCCATACGTCCTGCTGCGCCTGCGGCTCGAACAACCCGAGGTGCCACGGGTGCACCCCGAGGATCGAGGCGACCCAGCCGGTGGACCCGCACGCGCTCGCCAGCAGCTTCACCGCGGTGTAGAAGGTCACCGGGTCGGCCTCGTAGCCGCCGAAGGTCTTCGGCTGCAGCAGCTTGAAGAACCCGGTCTCCTGCAGCGATTTGATCGACTCGTCCGGAATGCGCCGCGCGTCCTCGGTCTCCTGGGCCCGCTCCCGCAGGACGGGAAGCAGCTCCCGGACCCCGGCCAGCACCCCGCGACCATCCTGATCGGTCATCTGCACGCCCCGTCCGTCATGTCTTTTCTCGGTCACCAGCAAGACTAGAACACGTTCTCATTTTTGTCATCAGCCAGCCCGTCGAGCTGCGGAAATTCCCGCTCTGCGCCCGGAAAACACGCAATCGGAAAGTGAGAGACCGCTCACGTAGGACCTGGAACAGATTCCCACCGCGGACCGGCCCGCCGCGTACAGCCCGGCGATTCCGGCACCCTCGGCGTCCCGCACCTGGCCGGTCGACTCGTCCACCACCAGCCCACCGAGCGTGAGCATCGGGCACGGGAAACCGAGGCTGGGCTTGATGGAGACGTCGATCAGCGAGAACGGCGCCGTCCGCACCGGCCGCACGTACTCGGCCGGCTTGCCGGCCGGGTCCGCGGCCCCGGATTCCGCGGCCGCGTTGTAGGCCTCGACGGTGGCGGCCAGCCCGGCCGGGTCGACCCCGGCCTTGCGCGCCACCTCCTCCAGGGTCGCCGCGGACACCCGGCCCCGTTGCAGCAGGTAGCGGGCCTGCAGCCACTGGAACCACTGGCTCTCCCGCCGCGCGGTGCGGCGGGCCTCGGCGATCGTCTCGGCGTCGGCGAGCAGCCAGCCCTTGCCGTCGTGTTTGCCGATCATCACCTCGCCGACCGCGGCGCCGTAACGGGACTCGTCGATGATCCGCCGCCCGGCCTGGTCGACCAGGACGCCCTTGAGCATCGCGCTGGGCGGCGTGACGAACCGCCACGCGGAGATCCGGTGCATCTCGCCGGTCGCCGCCCCCACCGCGGTGCCGAGCCCGATGCCGGAACCGTCGTCGGCGATCGTGCCCAGCGCCAGCCCGCCGCGGTAGGCCGGCGCGTGCTCACGCACGAGGGCGCGGTTGAAGATGAACCCGCCCGCCGCGATCACGACCCCGCGCCGGGCGGTCAGTTCCACCTCGCGCGCGTACCGCCGCTCCAGCCGCTCGATCCGGTGCTGCAGCGCCTTGCGCACGCTCGACACGTAGATCCCGGGCTTCGCGGCGTACCGCGCCATGCGGGCGTGCGCGGCGCGGACCCGGGCGGGCGCGTCGCGCATCGTGCGGACCCGGACGCCGCTCACGACGCCGTTCTCGACGATCAGCGACTCGGCCCTGGTGCCGGGCAGGACGCGCACCCCGCGGTCGCGTGCCGCCTGCGCGAGCCGGGCGAACAGCAGCTTGCCCGACGTGCCCGGCCCTTTCGTGCGGTGCCCGCGCGCGGCCGGTTTGGCCAGGTCGCGGAACCCGCCGGCGGACTCGCTGCCCGAGTAGTACAGGTAGTAGTCGTCGTTGGGGTAGGACGTCTTGTACGGGCACAGGCTGCCCTCGAACGGCACGCCGTTGCGCTCCAGCCACTCGATCATCGCCGGGCTGGAGTCGCAGAAGCGCCGCAGCGTCTCCTCCGACACCGCCTCGCCGACCTCGAGCCGCAGGTAGTCGTACATCGCGTCGGCAGAGTCGTCGACCCCGGCCTCTCGCTGCTGGGCGGTGCCCCCGCCCGCGTAGACGATGCCGCCGCTCAGCGCGGTCGCCCCGCCACCGCCGAAGCGGTCCAGCACGAGCACGTCCGCGCCCGCGTCCGCGGCCTCGATCGCCGCGCAGGCGCCAGCCGCCCCGAACCCGATCACGATCACATCCACCGTCTGGTTCACACCCGCTACCCTAGAACTGAAACACGTTCTCGTCTATCGTGACGGACGAGGCGGCGAACAGGCGCTCAGCGAAGTGGAACACGTTCCAGCGGAGGTGGCATGACCGACGAGTTCGACGTCGTGGTGGTCGGCAGCGGCGCCGCCGGCATGACCGCCGCCCTCGCGGCCGCCGACGCCGGCCTCTCCGTGGTGGTGATCGAGAAGGCCGCCAGGTTCGGCGGGTCCACGGCCCGATCGGGTGGCGGGGTGTGGATCCCGGGCAACGAGGCGTTGCGCGCGGCCGGTGTGGAGGACACGCCGGAGGCGGCGCGGGCCTACCTGGAGGCCATTGTCGGCGACGTCGTGCCCGCCGAGCTGCGCCAGGCCTTCCTCGACCACGGCCCCGAGGTGGTGTCGTTCGTCCACCGGGTCACGCCGCTGCGGTTGCAGTGGGTGCCCGGCTACTCCGACTACCACCCCGAAGCCCCCGGCGGACGGGCCGGCGGACGGTCGGTCGAGCCGAAACCGTTCGACGGCAAGCTGCTCGGCGCGGAGCTGTACAACCTGGAACCGCCCTACAGCGGAGCGCCGCTGGGCGTGCCGATCACGCAGGCGGACTACCGCTGGCTGAGCCTGCTCGCCCGGCACCCCAAGGGTGCGCTGCGAGTCCTGCGCATCGGCGGACGCTGGCTCACCGGGCTGGCCCGCGGCAAGCGGCTGCTGTCGATGGGCCAGGCGCTGGCCGCCGGGCTGCGCGCCGGGCTGCTCCGCGCCGGCGTGCCGGTGTGGCTGGACACCCCGTTGACCGACCTGGTGACCGAGGACGAGCGGGTCACCGGGGTGGTGGTCCGGCGCGACGGGCGCGAGGAGACCGTGCGGGCGCGCCTGGGGGTCGTGCTCGCCGCGGGCGGGTTCGAGCACAACGAGGAGATGCGCGCGAAGTATCAACGCAGCCCCATCGGCACCGAGTGGACCGTCGGCGCGAAGGCCAACACCGGCGACGCGATCCTGGCCGGGCTCAAGCTCGGCGCGTCGGTCGCGCTGATGGACGACGCCTGGTGGGGCCCGACGATCCCGCTGACCGGCGGGCCGTGGTTCGCCCTCGCCGAACGGTCGCGGCCGGGTTGCATCCTGGTCAACGCGCGCGGCGAGCGGTTCGTCAACGAGTCCGCGCCCTACGTCGAGGCCGTGCACGCGATGTACGGACCGGGCGACGGGCCCGGCGAGAACATCCCCACCTGGCTGATCTTCGACCAGCGCTACCGCGACCGGTACATGTTCACCGGCGTCGGGCCGCGGCAGAAGCTGCCCGGCCGCTGGTTCAAGGCCGGGATCGTGGCCAAGGCGCCCACCCTGGGCGAACTGGCCGCCCGGATCGAGGTGCCGACCGCCGCCCTGGAATCGACCGTCGAGCGGTTCAACGGCTTCGCCCGGCGCGGCGTCGACGAGGACTTCCGGCGCGGGCAGAGCGCCTACGACCACTACTACGGCGACCCCCGCCACAAGCCGAACCCCAGCCTCGGCCCGCTCGACAAGGCCCCGTTCTACGCGGTCAAGATCGTGCCCGGTGACCTGGGCACCAAGGGCGGGCTGCGCACCGACACCCACGCCCGCGTGCTGCGCGAGGACGGGTCGGTGATCCCCGGGTTGTACGCGGCCGGGAACACCAGCGCCGCAGTCATGGGACACACCTACGCCGGGCCGGGCGCCACGATCGGCCCGGCGATGGTCTTCGGGTTCCTTGCCTCACGCCACCTGGCCACCCAGAATCGCACTGGAGGTCGATGATGACTGAAGTCCGCACGATCGACGCGGGTGCGCCGCCGGCGCGGTTCGCGCGCGGCTGGCACTGCCTGGGGCTGGCCGAGACGTTCCGCGACGGGAAACCGCACGCCGTCAACGCGTTCGGCACCAAGCTCGTGGTGTTCGCAGGCGAGGACGGCAAGCTGAACGTCCTGGACGCGTACTGCCGCCACATGGGCGGCGACCTGAGCCAGGGCAGCGTCAAGGGCAACGAGGTGGCCTGCCCGTTCCACGACTGGCGCTGGGGCGGCAACGGCAAGTGCGTGTCGATCCCCTACGCCAAACGGGTTCCGCTGCGGGCCCGCACGCGCTCGTGGATCACGCTGGAGGAGAACAAGCAACTGTTCGTGTGGCACGACCCGCAGGGCAACCCGCCCCCGCCGGACGTCGTGATCCCCCGCATCGACGGCATCTTCAGCGGCGAGTGGAGCAACTGGACCTGGGACTCGGTGCTGATCGAGGGGTCCAACTGCCGCGAGATCATCGACAACATGGTCGACATGGCCCACTTCTTCTACATCCACTACGCGTTCCCGACGTACTTCAAGAACGTGTTCGAGGGCCACATCGCCACGCAGTACCTCAACACCAAGGGGCGGCCGGACGTCGGGATGGCGTCCAACTACGGCGGCGAGGACAACCTGCTGCGCTCCGAGGCCTCGTACTTCGGGCCGTCGTACATGATCAACACGCTGCTCAACACGTACAAGGGCTTCGAGATCGAGAACGTGCTGATCAACTGCCACTACCCGGTGACGCCGACCTCGTTCGTGCTGCAGTGGGGGGTGAGCGTGAAGAAGCTGCCGGGCGTGTCGGACGAGCAGGCGGACAAGATCGCGGGCAAGTTCGCCAAGAGCATCGGCGTGGGTTTCCTGCAGGACGTGGAGATCTGGAAGAACAAGACCCGCATCGACAACCCGCTGCTGTGCGAGGAGGACGGCCCGGTCTACCAGCTGCGCCGCTGGTACGAGCAGTTCTACGTGGACGTCGAGGAGGTCACCGAGGACATGACGCGGCGCTTCGAGTTCGAGGTGGACACCACCAAGGCCAACGAGGTGTGGGCGCGGGAGGTGGCCGAGAACCTGGCCCGTCAGCAGGAGGCGGGGGTCGCGGGATGACGACCGCCGAGCGCACCGAGTTCCTGGCCGGCGGCCTGCGGCCGCACGCGTGCGCGTCGTGCGGCACGCGGGTGCTGGTGAAGAAGAACAGCGTCAAGCACACCAGCATCCAGTGGACGACCGACGCGGGCAGCTGCCCGGTGTTCGCGCAGGAGGTCGCCGAAGGGCGCAACACCGCGTTGCTGGACACCTGCCCGAAGCTGGTGGACAGCATCGACGCGGCGGTGCGGGACGGGGAGTTCGGGGTTCTCGATGCCGGATAGCTACACGCTGACCGTCGCCGAGGTGATCGCGGAAACGGCCGAGGCGTCGTCGATCGTGTTCGACGTGCCCGCCGAGCACGCTTCGAAGTTCGCGTACCGGCCCGGGCAGTTCCTGACGTTGCGCGCGGGTGAGGCGGCGCGGTGCTACTCGTTGTCCAGCGCTCCGCACGAGGGCTCGCAGCTCAAGGTGACGGTGAAACGCACCGAGGGCGGGTACGGGTCGAACTGGTTGTGCGACAACGTCTCCGCCGGTTCCACTGTGGACGTCCTGGCCCCGGCTGGGGTGTTCACGCCCGAATCGCTGGACGCCGACCTGCTGTTGATGGCCGGCGGCAGCGGCATCACGCCGGTGATGTCGATCCTGAAGTCCGCGCTGGCCTCCGGCGGCGGGCGGATCGTGCTGGTGTACGCGAACCGGGACTCCTCGTCGGTGATCTTCGCGTCCGAGCTGGCCGCGCTGGCGCGGGAGCATCCGGAGCGGCTGGTTCTGGTGCACTGGCTGGAAAGCGTGCAGGGCCTGCCGTCGGTGACGCAGCTGCGTGAGCTGGTCCGGCCGTACGCGGAGTTCGAGGCGTTCGTGTGCGGGCCCGAGGCGTTCATGGCGGCCGGGAAGCAGGCGTTGAAGGACCTCGGGATGCCGCGCAAGCGGATCCACCTGGAGCGGTTCGTGTCGCTGGGCGGCAATCCGTTCGAGGACAAGGCTGCCGCCGCAGCTTCGGAGGAGGCCGGGACGACCGCGCTGTCCGTCGATCTGGACGGCTCGCAGCACTCGTTCACCTGGCCGCGGCAGGAGAAACTGCTGGACTTCCTGCTGGCCCGCGGGCTGGACGCGCCGTACTCGTGCCGTGAGGGCCAGTGCAGCGCGTGCGCGTGCCGGATCGTCTCCGGCGAGGTGAAGATGCTGAACAACGAGGTCCTCGATTCCGAGGACATCGCCGACGGCATCGTGCTGGCGTGCCAGTCGGTACCGTTGACCGACGAGGTGTCGGTCACCTACGAGTAGGAGTTGTCGCGTTGCCCATCGATCCCGACGTCGCCATCGGTGCCGAGCTCGACGAGCTGACGTTCGCCTGGACGCCGTCCGACGTGCTGCTCTACCACCTGGCGCTGGGCGCGGGCGCCCGGCCGGCCGATCCGCGGGAGCTGCGCTACACCTACGAGCGGGACCTGCGGGTGCTGCCGACGTTCGCGACGGTGGCGGCGAACCTGCGCATCTACGAGCCGCCCGCGGTGTCGTTCCCCGGCATCGAGGTCGATCTGGCGAAGGTGGTGCACGGGACGCAGGCGGTGACCGTGCACCGGCCGATCCCGGTCGAGGGCAAGGCGGTCGCGCGGACGCGGATCGTGGACGTGCTGGACAAGGGCAAGGCGGCGGTGATCGTCAACGAGACGTCGGTGGTGTCGACGGACGGGGCGCCGTTGTGGACGGCGCGGTCGAGCATCTTCGCCCGCGGCGAGGGCGGGTTCGGTGGTTCGCGGGGTTCTTCCTCGCGTGTCGAACTGCCGGACCGGGAGCCGGACGCGGTGATCGACACGCCGACGCTGCCGCAGCAGGCGCTGATCTACCGGCTGTGCGGCGACCGGAACCCGCTGCACATCGACCCGGAGTTCGCCCGGTCGGCGGGGTTCGAGGCGCCGATCCTGCACGGGCTGTGCACGTACGGGATGGTCGCCAAGGCCGTCACGGACGCCATGCTGGACGCCGACGTCACGCGCGTCGGGTCGTTCTCCGCGCGGTTCGCGGGGATCGTGCTGCCCGGGGAGACGTTGCGGACGCGGGTGTGGCGGACGGACGAGGGCCTGGCGCTGACGACGACGGCCGTGGAGCGGGACGCGCCGGTGCTGGCGGACGCGCTGCTCACAAGCCGCTGACCAGCATGTACGCCATGCCGACGCCCATCAGGGCGCGGCAGACCTGGCGGACCGCGCGGTGGTCGCGCAGGCTCTCGGTGCGGGCCCAGCGCGCGCCGAGGATGCCGGAGCGGACGCTGTCGACGGCGAAGTAGCCGATGGCGGCCAGCGCCAGCACGGGCCAGGCGAGCCGGCCGGATGTCATCGCCATCCAGGGCCCGTCGTGGTGGCCGGGCATCGCGGTGATCATGTACAGCATCGCCGCGGCGGACACGAGGTGGTGCATGGCGCAGCACCGGCGCCCCCGCAGCGCGGCGACCAGGAACCAGCCGGCGGTGAGGACCAGGATGGCCTGCCACCCGGCCGCCGGAATGGGCCCCCCGAGCGGCGAGACCATCGCGAGCATCGCCAGGACCATCAGCAGCTCGGCGACGTCCTGCTGGCGGGTGTCCGGGGTGGTCGTGAGGGCGTCCAGGCGCACCAGCCGGACCACGCTGGGAACCGCCAGCAGCGCGAACGCCACCGTCAGGCTCCACGCAACCAGGACCGGGATCTGCACGTCCTCAAGTTCGCCCATGAACGCTTGTGTGCGCTAGAGGTCATCGAGGTGAATTCCACACCGCGAGACGGCGCAACCGGTGAACCGGCCGGACGGGAGGCCAGTGGCGGACGATCTCGAAGCCGACTTCGCCCGGGGCTGCCTTCGCGCCTTCCTGTACGCCTTGGTTGGGTTCGCCTGGTTCTTCGCAGCCCAGCAGGCCGTGTGGTGGTACTCGCGGGCGTGCCACATCCCCAACGGCCCCGGCCCGGACCTTGGCATCCTGCTGGCGTTGATCATCGACTTGGTGGTCTTGGCCCTGGCCGCCCGCCTGGTGCACCGCCTGCACCGGTGGTTGTGGCCCCGCCTGCGCTGGTGGACGCCCGTGCTGCTGGTCGGAGTGGTCCTGCTGGTCACCTGGCTCTACTGGGTGGTCAACATCCCGGTGTTCGTCGATCCCTACAGCCCCAAGATGTCCTGTTGGTCCGAGCATCCGGACGGGTGGCCCGCCTGGATCCCGGTTCCGCTCCACTGAAGCGAGACTGGCGGGCGACGCGCAAGGGGGAGACCAGGTGGAGCCAGCCGACACGGCCCGCGGAAGCGCGGGAGGGTGCCTTCGCGCGGTGCAGTACGCCCTCATCGGGTTCGCGTGGTTCTTCGCGGCGCAGAACGCCGTGTGGTGGTACTCGCGAGCGTGCCACATCCCCAACGGCCCCGGCCCGGACCTTCGCATCTTGGCGATACTGCTCGCCGACTGGCCGGCCCACGCTGGCCCGCCTGGATCCCGGTGCCCGTCCGCTGAAAATCGCCGGTGTTTCGCCACCCCTGTGACGGGAACCACACACCGTAGGCGACGTCAGGAAGGACGAAGGACGATGCCGGCCACCGAACCGATCACCGACCAATCCGTCATCGAGGACACCCTCGACACCACCGACCTGGTGGACGACGAGAGCCACCTCATCCGCGGCTACGACTGAGCCAGCACCAGCCCGCTGGTCGGCACGCCGGTACCGGCCGTCACCAGCACGTGCGACACCGACGGCACCTGGTTGCACGACGTGCCGCGGATCTGGCGCACCCCCTCCGCGATGCCGTTCATCCCGTGGATGTACGCCTCGCCGAGCTGGCCGCCGTGCGGGTTCAGCGGCAGCGAGCCGTCCAGTTCGAGCGCTCCGGACGCCACGAAACCGGGCGCCTCGCCGCGGCCGCAGAACCCCAGCTCCTCCAGCTGCATCAGCACGTACGGCGTGAAGTGGTCGTAGAGCACCGCGACGTCCATGTCGGACGGCCCCGCGCCGGCCTGCGCCCACAGCTGCCGCGCGACCACGCCCATCTCCGGCAGGCCCGCGAGCTCGTCCCGGTAGTAGCTGGTCATGATGTACTGGTCCGGCCCGCTCCCCTGCGCCGCCGCGGCGATCACCGCGGGCGGGTGGCGCAGGTCGCGTGCCCGCGCGGCGCTCGTGATCACCAGCGCGACCCCGCCGTCGGACTCCTGGCAGCAGTCCAGCAACCGCAGCGGTTCGGCGATCCACCGCGACGCCTGGTGCTCCGCCAGCGTGATCGGCTTGCCGTGGAACCACGCTGCCGGGTTCGTCGCCGCGTGCTTGCGGTCCAGCACCGCCACCCGGCCGAAGTCCTCGGTCGACGCGCCGTACTCGTACAGGTACCGCTGCGCCACCATCGCGACCGTGGCCGCGGGCGTGGCCAGCCCCATCGGGTAGTGGAACGCGTTGTCCACCCCGGAGGAGTTCACCTGCCCCGCCGCCGCGGACGACACCTGCCCGAACCGGTGCCCGGACCGCTCGTTGAACGCCCGGTACGCCACCACCACCTCGGCCACCCCGGTGGCGACCGCCATCGCCGCCTGCTGGACCGTCGCCGCCGCCGCGCCGCCGCCGTAGTGCACCCGGCTGAAGAACGTCAGCTCCGGGATGCCCAGCTCCCGCGCCACCGCGATTTCGGCGTTGCCGTCCATCGTGAACGACACCAGACCGTCCACATCGGACGGCCGTAACCCGGCGTCGTCCAGTGCCGCGCGCACCGCCTCGGCCGCCAGCCGCAGCTCGCTGCGTCCCGAGTCCTTCGAGAACTCCGTCGCGCCGATCCCGGCGATCGCCGCCTTGCCCGACAGTGTCATGCCGCCAGCTCCACGGTCACCGTCCCGCTCACGTGCGCCCCCAGCTGCCCGGTCCCGGTCACCTCGACGACCGCGACCCGCCCCTCGACCGACGCGACCCGCCCGGTGAACACCAGCCGGTCCCCCGCGTAGCACGGCACGCCGAGCTTGATCTTGATCGACCGGACCAGCGCGTCCGGCCCCGCCCAGTCCGTCACGAACCGCTGCACCAGCCCGGTGTCGGTGAGGATGTTGAGGAAGATGTCCTTCGACCCGCGCGCGACCGCCGCGTCCCGGTCGTGGTGCACGTCCTGGAAGTCCCGCGTCGCCAGCGCGGTGCTGATCACGAACGTGGGCGTGACGTCGAAGACCAGCTCGGGCAGCTCGGTTCCGGCGGCGGTCATCGCGCCACCCGCCAAGCCGGCAACGTCAGATCGTCGTCCACCTTCAGGAACGTCGCGGTCACCGGTAGTCCGATGTGGACCTCCGCGGGATCGGCCCCGACCAGTTCGCCCAGCATCCGCACCCCCTCCTCCAGCTCGACCAGCGCGATCACGAACGGCAGCTGCTTGCCCGGCACCGCCGGCCGGTGGTGCACGACGTAGCTGTGGACCGTGCCGCGCCCGCTCGCCACCACCCAATCCGGTTTCGCGTCCAGGTCGCCGTCCGGCGGCATCGGCCCCGGCGGGTGCCGCAGCACATCGCCCCAGCGCTGGATCCGCAGCTCGCCGGCCTTCGTGCCCTCCCAGAAGAACTCGGTGTCCCGGCTGATCACCGGCCGCAGCGCGCCCCGCGCGGACGGGGGCGGCGCGAACTTCAGCACCCGGAACAGCATGTCGGCCACCAGTTCGTCGCCGACGTACCAGGACGTGCGGGTGGTGACGAACCAGCCCTCGCCCAGCGCGGTCCGCTTCGGCCCCACGACCGACTCCAGCGCTGTCGACGCCGACACGTGCTCGCCGACCCGCAGGTAGCGGTGGTAGGTCTGCTCGGAGTTCGTCGCGACGACCGACGTGTAACCGGCCTCGTCGAGGACGGCCATCATCGCGCCCAGCGGGTCGTCCGCCGCGCGCTGCCCGTGCAGGCCGTTCATCGTCCACACCTGCACCATGGCCGGCGGCGCGACGCCCTCGGCGTACCGCGGGTTGGCGTCGCCGATCGCCTCGACCCAGTTGTTGATCATCGCCTGGTTCACCGGATCACGGGCCAGGCGGCGCGACGACTCGCCTTGCGCGCGGATCCGGGCAGCGGCCTCTTCGACGCTCATCGCGGCACCCTCGGCAATCCCAGTCCGGCCGTCGCGATCAGCTCGCGCTGGATCTCGTTCACGCCACCCCCGAAAGTGAGCACGATGTTGCGCCGCGCCAGCACGTCCAGCCACTCGGCGAGCGCGGCGGTGCCCGGATCGGACGGATCCCCGTGCCGGGCCACGATCTCCTCCACCAGCCGCGCCACCCGCTGGATGCGGTCCGAGCCGAACACCTTGGTCGCCGAGGCGTCCGCGACATCCAGCTCCGCGGCCGCGACCTGCCAGTTGAGCAGCTCGTTGATCCGCACCACGGCGAGCGTCTCGCCGAGCGCCCGGCGGACGTCGGGCTCGCCGAGCAGGTCGCGCTCGGCGGCCCAGGCCCGCACCCGGTCGTAGAGCCCGCCGATCCGCCCGGCGGGACCGAGCATGACCCGCTCGTGGTTGAGCTGGGTGGTGATCAGCTTCCAGCCCTGGTTCTCCTCGCCGACCCGCATCGACACCGGGACCCGGACATCGGAGTAGTACGTGGCGTTGACGTGGTGTGCGCCGTCGCAGGTGATGATCGGCGTCCACGAGTAGCCGGGGTCGGTGGTGTCGACGATCAGGATCGAGATGCCCTTGTGCTTGGGCGCGTCCGGATCGGTGCGCACGGCGAGCCAGACGTAGTCGGCGTCGTGCCCGCCGGTCGTGAAGATCTTCTGCCCGTTGACCAGGTAGGAATCGCCGTCGCGTACCGCGGTGGTGCGCAGGGACGCGAGGTCGGTGCCCGCTTCGGGTTCGGTGTAGCCGATCGCGAAGTGCACCTCCCCGGCGAGGATCTTCGGCAGGAAGAACGCCTTCTGCTCCGGCGTGCCGTACTCCTGCAGGGTCGGCCCGACCGTCTGCAGCGTCACCGACGGCAGCTGCACGTCGGCGCGCGCGGCCTCGTCGGCGAAGATGTGCTGCTCCAGGTCGCCGAACCCGCCGCCGCCGTACTCCTCGGGCCAGCCGACGCCGAGCCGCCCGTCGCTGCCCATCCGGCGCACGATGCGGCGGTAGACCTCGCCGTGCCGCTCGCGGAGCAGCGCCTGCCGCTCCTCCGGCGTGATCAGCCCGGCGAAGTACTCGCGCAGCTCGTCACGCAGTTTCCGTTGCGGCGCGGTCAGTTCGATGTGCATCAGGCCTCCACCAGGTCGCCGAGCCGGTCCAGCCGCTCGCTCGCGCCGCCGGTCAGCGCGGCGAGCTCCTTGACCAGCCCGTAGTGGCGGTGCAGCGGGTAGGTGATGTCGACGCCGAGGCCGCCGTGCAGGTGGTGGCACACCGCGAGCGCCTTGGGCGCCTCCTCGGCGAGCCAGTACGCGGCGATCGCCAGGTCCTCGTCCGCGTCGAGCCCCTCGTCGAGCCGCCACACCGCGGACAACGCGGCCAGGTGCAGCGTTCGGGAGGCGATGTAGACGTCCGCGATCTGCTGCGCCACCGCCTGGAACGTCGCAAGTGGACGGCCGAACTGCTCGCGCTGCCGCACGTGCGCGGTGGTCAGCGCCAGCGCTCCGGCCACCGCGCCGTCGCCGAGCGCGACCGCGCCGGCGAGCGTGAACCGGCGCAGGTCCGCGAGCGAGCCGTCCCGCAGCAGGTCCGCCTCACCCACCCGGACGCCGGACAGCCGCAACGACGTGCCGTGCACCTCCGCGCCCTCGGCCCGCGGATCGACGAGGAACACGCCCGGTCCCCACGGCAGCGTCGCGGGCACGAGGACGCACCGGGCCTGCGCCAGCGACGGCACCAGGGTCTTCGTCCCGGTCAGCGCCCAGCCGCCGTCCACGGCGACGGCCTCGGTCGAGGGCTCCGCGGCGAACGGCCGGGACGGCTCGTGCGGCGCGGCCGTGACGACGACCTCGCCCGACGCGATCTCCGGCAGCCACCGCGCACGCTGCTCCGGGCTGCCCATCCGGTTCAGCGGCAGCACCCCGAGCGCGAGTGCGGCGAGCACGGGCACCTGCGCGCCCGCCCGGCCGACCTCGGTCAGCACCACCGCGACCTCGGCCGGGCCGAGCCCGTCCCCGCCCAGCTCCTCGGGCAGGGCGAGCGCGAGCAGGCCGGCCTTCGCCAGCGCCTGCCAGGCGTGCTCGGGGTCCCTGGCGAGGACGTCCGCGGTCAGCGCGGCGATCTCGGCCCGGGTCGCGTCCAGGGTGAAGTCCACACCGGCTCCTCGGCTACAAGACTGAAACCTGTTCTAGTCTTAGCCGAGGAGCCGCGTTCAGGCAAGAGCCGAGGCCGCGTCCAGCAGTTCCTTCATCTCGTCCCGCATCGCGTCGGCCAGCGCCCACAGATCTGGAACGAGTTCTCGTGCCGCGAGGAGCCCGATGTCAACCTTCCCGGCGTAGGACAGCACGGTCACGTTCAACCCGGCGCCGTGGAACACCGGGCCGAGCGGGTAGAAGGCCGTCACCCGCGCGCCGACGAAGTACAGCGGCATCGGCGGTCCGGGCACGTTGGAGACGACCAGGTTGTGCACCACCGGGTGCTTGTCGGCCAGCCGCAGCGCCGCGTAGGCCCGCACTGCGAGCCCGAACAGGCCGGGCGCGGCGAACTGGGCCCAGTCCTGCAGCATGTCCGCGTCGATCTCGTGGTGGTGCTCCTTGGCCTGGCGGTTGCTCTCCGCGACCGCGTAGACCCGGGCGGCGGACTCCGGCAGGTGGGTGGGCAGGGTCGCGAAGAACGCGGACACCTTGTTGTTGCTGTCGCCCTCCTGGCTGGTGCGGTCCAGCGTCGACACCGGGACGGTCGCCACCAGCGGGTCCTTGGGCAGCTCGCCGCGCGCGTCCAGGTAGCGGCGCAGCGCGCCCGCGCACAACGCCAGGACCACGTCGTTCACCTTCACCCCGAAGGCGTTCTTCACGGTCTTGACGTCGTCCAGCTCGACCGTGCTGTAGGCGATGGCGCGGACGCTGGAGATGGTGGAGTTGAACGAGGTGCGCGGCGCGGTGAACGGCACCGGCATGCCCTGGCGGCGCAGGGCGCGGCCGATCCAGCGGGGCGCCATGCTCGCCAGGCCGGGCAGCAGCTTCGCCAGCTCCACCGGCCGCCGCGCCAGCTCGCCGACGCTGGTCTTGAGCAGTTCGAGGTGCGAGGGCGGCGCGAGGTTGGGTTCGGGCTCGGGCAGCGGCGGAAGTTCACCCGGTTCGGTGCCTGCCAGGTAGGCGATCAGGTTCGCGCCGCCGACGCCGTCGACGGTCGCGTGGTGCATCTTGAACATCACCGCGACACCGTCGCCGGGCAGCCCCTCGATCACGTACAGCTCCCACAGCGGGCGGCCGCGGTTGAGCGGCTGGCCGGCGAAGTGGGCGCACAGCTCGGCCAGCGTCTCGCGGTCGCCCGGCGCGGGGACGGCGACGCGGTGCAGGTGGTGGTCGATGTCGAACGCCTCGTCCTCCACCCACACCGGGTGCAGGAAGTTCAGCGGCGAATTGTGCAGTTTCCGGCGGAACTCCGGGATCGCGGCGATGCGCTCGGCGAGCCGCCGCTTGAACTCGGGGAAGCGATATCCGCCCGGTATGGTCGATCCGTCCAGCGTGAGCAGCCCGCACACGTGCAGCACCTGCGAAGACGTTTCCAGGTACAGGAAACTGGCGTCGAGTCCAGACAGCGGTCGCACCCTCCCAGGGTAGGCGAAACTGACTACGATCACGGGGTATGCGACCGCGATTCCTCACCAGGCGGGCGGTCCAGCTCGCCCTGACCGCGAACGCCCTTCGCCCGGTGCCGGGGGTGCGCGCCTCGGTGCCCGCGTTCTTCGCCGGGTGGCTGACCGGTGAGCTGGCGCCGCACCTGCTCGCGCTGACCGCGGCCGACACGGCGGCGCACCTGGCGCGGCACGGGGCGCGGTCCGTGCAGGACCGGATCGGCCTGGGGCTGGCAGCGGCGTCGGCCGCCGGGCTGGGGTCGCTGATCGTCACCTCGCAACGGGCCAGGGGCGCGGTCGAGGACGCGCTGGCCGAGGCGCTCGGGCCGAAGTACGTGGCGGACCTGTCGCGCCCGCCGGACGCGAAGGACCTGGCGACGCCGTGGGGGCAGCTGGTGCTGCCGTTCCGGATGCGCAACCCGGAGGTGCGGCGGGACCGGAACCTGGCGTACGCGCCGGGCGGCAAGCGGTTCCTGATGGACATCTACCGGCCGCGCGAGCCGGTCGAGGGGCGGCCGGTGCTGCTGCAGATCCACGGTGGCGCGTGGATGATCGACAGCAAGGACCACCAGGGCATCCCGCTGATGCTGCACATGGCGCAGCGCGGCTGGGTGTGCGTGGCGGTGAACTACCCGCTGTCGCCCAAGGCGCGCTGGCCGGACCACATCGTCGGCGTGAAGCGGGCCGTGGCGTGGATCCGCGAGCACATTCATGAGTACGGGGGTGATCCGTCGTTCCTGGCCGCGACGGGTGGTTCGGCGGGCGGTCACCTGGCGGCGCTGCTGGCGCTGACCCCGAACGACGCCGGCCTGCAGCCGGGTTTCGCCGACGCCGACACGTCCGTGCAGGCGTGCGCCCCGCACTACGGCGTGTACGACTTCGCCGCGACGAGCGGTTCGACGGCGAGCAAACAGCGGCTGCACGGGCTGCTGGCGAGGTACGTGGTGGGCAAGGACCCGGTGCGGTTCCTGGACGACTACATCGCCGCGTCGCCGCTGGACCGGATCACCGAGAAGGCGCCGCCGTTCTTCGTGATCCACGGGGCGCACGACTCGCTGGTGCCGGTCCGCGAGGCGCGGGAGTTCGTCCGCCGCCTGCGGGAGACCTCGGAGCAGCCGGTGGCGTACGCCGAACTGCCGGGCGCGCAGCACGCGTTCGACGTGTTCCCGTCGATCCGGTCGGCGCACGTGGTGCGCGGCGTGGAGCGCTTCCTGGACTGGACGTACCTCCGCTGGCTGCGCGACAAGCGCGGGTGATCTCGGAGCGCCCGGCCGGCACCAGCCGACCGCGAACCAACGTGGATGACCGGCACATCGTCTTGCGCGGGTGCGCCCGGTAGGCAAGCCCTCCCCGCGCCGGGCGCTCGCCTCATTCCCCGCGCCCCCAGGGTCGCCCGTTGTCAGCCTGGCTGCCCCAGTCGCACGAGCGCCGTCAGCTCGTCGTCGGTCAGGTCGGTGATCCAGTCCTCCCCCGCGCCGACCACGGCTTCGGCCAAGCCGCGCTTCTCGGCAAGCACCGTGGCGATCCGCTCCTCCAGAGTGCCCTCCGCGATGAGCCGGTGGACCTGCACCGGCCGGTCCTGCCCGATCCGGTGCGCCCGGTCGGTCGCCTGGTCCTCGACCGCCGGGTTCCACCACCGGTCGTAGTGGATCACGTGGGTGGCGCGGGTGAGGTTCAGCCCGACGCCTCCGGCCTTGAGCGACAGCAGGAACACCGGCGCGTCACCGCGCTGGAACCGCGCCACCATCTCGTCCCGCTGCCGCGCCGGGTCGGCGCCGGACAGCAGCTGCACCGGCAGCCCCCGCTCGGCCAGCCGCGTCTCCAGCAGCCGGCACAGCTGCACGTACTGGCTGAACACCAGCACGCTCTCGCCCTCGTCGAGGATCACGTCCAGCAGCTCCTCGAACGCGGCGAGCTTGCCCGACCGCCCGGCGACCGGCCCGCTCTCCTTGAGGTACTGCGCCGGGTGGTTGCAGATCTGCTTCAGCTCGGTGAGCAGCTTGAGCACCTGCCCGCGCCGCTGCACACCCCGCGACTCGCGGATCTTCGCGAGGTTCTCCCGCACCACCGCCTCGTACAGGGTGGCCTGCTCGGCGGTCAGCGGCACGTACCGGTCGGTCTCGGTCTTGCTCGGCAGCTCCGGCGCGATGTCCGGGTCGGTCTTGCGCCGCCGCAACAGGAACGGCCGCACCGTCGCCGCGAGGCGCTCGACGCTGCCGGCGTCACGGTCGCGTTCGACCGGGCGCGCGATCGTGCGGCGGAAGTGCTCGAGCGTGCCGAGCAGGCCGGGCGTCGTCCAGTCCAGGATGGACCACAGCTCGGTGAGCCGGTTCTCGACCGGCGTGCCGGTCAGCGCGACCCGCGCCGCGGCCGGGATCCGCCGCAGTTCCCTGGCCGTCACTGACAGCGGGTTCTTGACGTGCTGCGCCTCGTCCGCCGCGGCCAGCCCCCAGTCCACTTCGGACAGTGTGGCCCGGTCGCGGCGCAGCACCCCGTACGTGGCGAGCACGACCTCGTCCGGCTCCAGGTCGTCCAGGTGCCGCCGCCCGCCGTGGAAGCGCCGCACCGGCACCTTCGGCGCGAACCGGGCGAACTCGCGCTCCCAGTTGCCGAGCAGCGAGGTCGGGCACAGCACCAGTGTCGGCCCGGCCCGGAGCGTCCGGCGGTGCAGGTGCAGCGCGATGAGCTGGATGGTCTTGCCGAGGCCCATGTCGTCGGCGAGGATCCCGCCGAGCCCCAGCTCGGTCATCCTTGCCAGCCAGGACAGCCCGGCGCGCTGGTAGGGCCGCAGGGTGGCCTGCAGGTCGGTGGCCGGCTCCACCGGCCCGGCGGGCGCGCGCAGCCGCTCCACGAGACCGTCGAGGGCGGGCGGGGCGGCGAAGTCCAGCTGCTCGTCGCCGACCTCCAGCTCGCCGGTGAGGGCCGCGGCCAGGGCCTGCGCGCCGGTCACCGTGCGGCCCGCCCGGCGCAGACGGGCGGACAGGAACGGGTCGGCGCGCACCCACTGCCCGCGCAGCCGGACCAGTGGCCGCTTGGCCTCGGCGAGCGCGGTGACCTCGGCCTCGGTGAGGGCTTCGCCGCCGAGGCTGAGCTGCCAGCGGAACCGCAGCAGGTCGGTCAGCCGGAACACGCCGCCGCCCGCGCTGCCCGGCGACGGCGTGACGCTCGCCTTGGCCCGCACCGGTTCGCCGGCCATGCCACGCGGCCACAGCACCTCGACGCCGGCGGCGGCGAGCGCACCGGCCCTGCCGTCGAGCAGTTCCACGACCTCGTCGTCGTCGAGGAGCAGCTCGCCGGTGGCCGCCGCGTCGAGCACGCGGCCGAGCGGAGGCCACGCGCGGGCGCCCCGCCGGAGACCGATGAGCAGCTGGGCCTCGACCTGCTCGCCGAAACGGCGCCGGACAGCGGCCGGCGCGTCCCGCAACTCGGCCGCGTCGACGACCAGGCTGGGGTCGACGGAGCTGCGCAGGGCGAGAACGCCGGCGAACGCGAAGCCGTCGTCGGTGTCGCGCACCTCCACGCGGAGCTGGAGCCGCGCGTCGCGCCCGTCCGCCGGGCCGCGGACGAGCACGTCGGCGGTGGCGTCCCAGAGCGCGCGGACGAGCGTTTCCGGCGAGTGCAGGCGGATGCGTTTGAGGCCGGACAGCGGGAGGGCGTGCGCCTCGGGCGGCAGCGCGGCGGCCAGGTCGCGCAGGAGTTCCTCGTCGGCGGCGTCGAGCGGCCCGGCGCGCCAGGAGTCCACTTCGGACGATGATCCGGCGGGCAGGAACCGGCCGCGCTCGACGAGGTCGACGCCCGCGGACACAGCGGCGGACCAGGCGCCGAGCGAGGGTCCGGGATCGGCGAGCAGGCGCGGGATGGCGTCGGCCAGCGGGAGGACGTGCGCGTCGACCCTGGCGCGGCGGAACGACTTCCCGGCGCCTGCGGGCAGCACGAGCTCGACCGGCGTCGGCCCCGGCTCGTCGCCCCAGACGGCGAGCACGCCGTCCCGGGGCGGGTCCGAGGGCACGAAGATCGCCCTGGTCGTCTCGGTCCATTCCACGGTGATCACCCTAGGCGGGGCCACCGACAGTTTCAGGAGCGCGGCAGCCCCAGCAGGCGTTCCGCCGCCACCGACAGCAGGATCTGCGTCGTGCCGCCGGCGATGCTCAGGCAGCGTGTCAGCAGGAACTCGTGTTGCGCCGCCGCCGTCTCGTCCGTCACCAGGACACCCGGCGGGCCGAGCAGTTCCAGCGCCGCCTCCGCCGCGGCCTGCCGGTGCCGCACGCCGATCAGCTTCCGCACGCTCGACTCCGCCCCCGGGTCCTGCCCGGCCAGCCGCCGCAGGGTCGAGCGCAGGTCGAGCAGCGCGCACGCCGAGCCCTCCACCACCAGCGCACCGAGCCGTTCCAGCATCGCCGGATCCGGCTCACGCACCGCCCCCAGCAGCGACTCCACCGCCTCCCCGACCGACGAACCGCCGCTCATCGCCACGCGTTCGTTCGCCAGGGTCGTCCTGGCCAGGCGCCAGCCGCCGTTCACCTCGCCGACCACGTTCGCCGACGGCACGAACACCTCGTCCAGGAAGACCTCGTTGAACCGCTCGACCCCGGTGATCTCCCGCAGTGGGCGGACGTCGATGCCTGGTGACGACATGTCGACCAGGAAGTAGGTGATGCCCTGGTGCTTGGGTGCGTCCGGATCGGTGCGCGCGAGGCAGATCGCCCAGTCCGCCTCCTGAGCGAGCGACGTCCAGACCTTCTGCCCGGACAACACGAACCCACCGTCCACTTCGGTCGCCCGCGTCCGCAGCGACGCCAGGTCGGAGCCGGCCCCTGGCTCGCTGAACAACTGGCACCAGGTCAGCTCGCCGCGCAGGGTCGGCATCACGAACCGCCGCCGCTGCTCGTCCGTGCCGTGCTCCAGGATGGTCGGCACCGCCCAGGCGCCGATCACCAGATCGGGCCGCGCCACCCCGGCGCGCGCCAGTTCGGCGTCGATCACCAGTTGCTGCGCCGGCGTCGCGTCCAGCCCGTAGGGCGCGGGCCAGTGCGGCATCAGGTATCCACTCGTCGCCAGCCGCTCCCGGCGCTCCCCCTCGGGCAGCGCGGCGATCTCCGCCACCGTCGCCCGCACGGCCGGGTCGAAGTGCTCCGACAGGTCTACCCCCAGCTCCCGCCGCACCCCCGCCAGCGCGAGCGACGCCGCCGAGCGGCGCCACGCGGCCGAACCGCCCAGCCACTGCCGCAACGCCACCGCGCGGCGCAGGTACCGGTGCGCGTCGTGCTCCCAGGTGAACCCGATCCCGCCGAGGACCTGGATGCAGTCCTTGGCGGTGTCCACCGCCGCGTCCAGCGCCCCGGCGGCCGCCACCGACGCGGCGAACTCGTGTTGCTCCGGCGTCTCGCCGGCGGCCCGCGCCGCGTCCCACGCCAGTGCCCCGGCCAGTTCGGCCCGGCACAGCATCTCCGCGCACAGGTGCTTGACCGCCTGGAACGACCCGATCGGCCGGCCGAACTGTTCGCGCACCTTCGCGTGCTCCGACGCCGTCGCCACGCACCAGCGCGCGATCCCGGCCGCCTCCGCCGCAGCCAGCGTCGCCGCGAAAACCCGCAGCTCAGCGCCCTCGAACACGGTGCCGTCACCGTCCCGCGGCCGCCCGTAGGAGCGGGACAGGTCGAACGACTCGACGGTTTCCGCCCCGCGCTCGCGCACGCTCCACGTGTCGCCGTCGGCCACCAGGACGTGGGTGGCGTCCGCGTCGAGCACCGGCCCGTCCGGCGACAGCGCCACGCCCGCGCTCGCCGAGCCGTCCGCGAACGCCGGTAGCAGCTCCTTCGCCACCGGCGATCCGCCACGGCGCCCCAGCACCAGCGCCGCCAGCACGGTCCCGAGCACCGGTCCCGGCACGAGCGCGGCCGCGGACTCCTCGACGGCCACCGCGGCGTCGGCGACCGTCCCGCCCGCGCCGCCCAGGTCCTCCGGCACCCCGATGCCGAACACGCCGATGGCGGTCAGGTCGTCCCGGCTCCTGGCGCCGGAGCGGATCGTCCCGGCGAGCGCGCGCTGCTCCGCGGTGAGGACTGACATGCGGCTCACTATAGAACGTGTTTCAGTTTTGTGGCCAGATCCACTCGATGCGCGAGATCAGGAGGCGGACCGGTAAGCTGTGCAGTGAAACTGAAACAAGTTCCGGAGCAGGTGCCGATGGCCGCCAAAGCGAAGACGTCCACCCAACCGAAGAACGGGATGAGCGCGTTGTCCAGCGACGAGCTCGGTTCCGCCGCGCAGCGGGACCGGCGACGGCGCATCATCGACGCGACACTGGCACTGGCGTCCAAGGGCGGGTACGACGCCGTCCAGATGCGGGCCGTGGCCGAGAAGGCCGACGTCGCACTGGGCACCCTCTACCGCTACTTCCCGTCGAAGATCCACCTGCTGGTCTCCGGCCTGGCCAGGGAGTTCGAACGCGCGCACGAGAAGCTGCAGCGGACGAGCATCCCGGGCGACACGCCGAGCGAGCGGCTCATCTTCGTGCTCAGCCGCAACACCCGGCTGATGCAGCGCGACCCGCACCTGACCGAGGCGATGGTCCGGGCGTTCATGTTCGCCGACACCACGGCCGCCGCCGAGGTCGAGCAGGTCGGGCGGCTGCTGGAGAGCATGTTCGCGCGCGCCATGGGCATCGAGGAGCCGACCGAGCACGACCGCGCGGTCTTCCACCTCATCGCCGACGTGTGGATGGCGAACCTGGTCGCGTGGGTCACCCGCCGCGCGTCCGCCGCCGACGTCGCGAACCGGCTGGAGCTGTCGGTGCACCTGCTGCTGGACAACACGCGCTGACACCGATCGGTCGCGATCCGTCGCGGCAGTTGGGAACTCCCTGGCAGCCGGCTGTGAGTTCCCTGTAGATCACGGAAATCCGGGATCGGGCTGCAACAAGCCGCGATCATGGCCGCGTTTGTGTGGTCATGAGAAGCAGGACGGCCGGCAAGGTCGTGCTCCCGGCCGCGGTGTTCGGCGCCGTGACCATGCTTATCTTCACGGTCCAGCACCAGCCGCGGGCGTCTTCGGCGAGCGAGGTCGTGCAGGTGAGCGCCCCGGTGGCGTCGACGACGACCCCGGAGCCGTCGCCACCACCCGCCACCGAGTCCGACCCGGCGCCGGCCGCCGACACCCCGCCGGCCCCGGCCGAGGACGACACCGTCGCCCAGCGGGTGCAGGACCTCGCGCGGACGAAGGTGGCGAGCGCCGAGGTCGGGGTCGAGGTGTACGACCGGCAGACCGGCGTCGTCCTGACGCAGCTCAACGCCGACCAGCAGTTCTACTCGATGTCCGTGGTGAAGCTGCTGATCGCGCTGGACGTGCTGCGGGAGAGCGGGTGGGGCCTGCCGGCGAGCAGCACGCAGACCCAGCTGACCAGGATGATCACCGCCAGCGACGACGGCATCGCCAGCAGCCTGTGGGTCGCGCACGGCGGCACCGCCATCGTGACCCGGATGGCCAGGCTGATCGGGCTGACCGGCACCGAGCCACCGTCGTCGGCGGGCCAGTGGGGATCGACGAAGATCACCGCCGCGGACATGGTCAAGGTCTACAACTACATGGAGGACGAACTGCCGCAGGCCACCCGCGACCTGCTCTACAACGCGATGTACCACGCCTCCGAACACGGCTCGGACGGCACGGACCAGTACTTCGGCATCCCGGACGGGCTGCCCGGCACGACGTGGGCGATCAAGCAGGGCTGGGGCACCAGCGGTTCGCAGGCGGTCTACAACACGACGGGCCTGCTCGGCGCCGACGCCAGGTACGTCGTGATCGTCCTGATCGCGGCGCCGTCCCGCTACTACCGCACGCTGCCCATGGCGCTCACCACCGGCACCACAGCCCTGCAGCCGCTGGTCAGCTGACGCGCGGCACGAGCGCGGCCAGCGCGTCGAGACGGCGCAGCGTGTCGCCCTCCGACGCGGCCGGCAGGCCCAGCGTGACGCGCTCGGCCCCGGCCTCGGCGTAGGCGTCGAGCAGCGCCGGGTCCGGTGGCGCGGACGTCGCGGTCACCGGAACCGATCCGGCCTGCGCCACCTGTGCCGCGGCCGCTTCCGGATCGCGCAGGGCGTTGGGGAGCCAGCCCGCGTCCAGCCGCTTCGCGCGGTCCAGCGCGGCGGTGCTGTTGCCGCCGATGTAGACCGGCACCTCCCGCGCCGGCTTGGGCCACTGGAACACCGGGTCGAAATCCACGTGCACGCCGTGGAACTCGGCCTCGTCGTTCGTCCACAATGTCCGGAGTGCCTGGATCTGTTCGTCCAGCAGCGCGCCACGGGTGCGCGGGTCGGTGCCGTGGTTGCGCATCTCCTCGCGGTTCCAGCCGACGCCCACGCCGAACAGGAAACGCCCGCCGGACAACAGGTCGAGGCTCGCGACGGACTTCGCGGTGTGCAGGACGTCCCGCTGGATCAGCAGGGCGATGCCGGTGCCCAGCTTGAGCGTCGTGGTCGCGGCGGCCGCCGCGGTCAGCGCGACGAACGGGTCGAGCGCCCGGTAGTAGGCCCGCGCCATCTCGCCGCCGGCCGGGTACCGGGTTTCGCGGCTGACCGGGATGTGCGAGTGCTCGGCCACGAACAGGGTGTCGAACCCGCGCTCCTCGACCGCCTTCGCCAGGACGTCCGCCCGCGCGCTCTCGTCGGTGACGAACGTCGAAATGCCCAGCTTCACCGGTAGCCCTCCGCGAGGGCGGCGAGCTCGTCGAGCTTGGTGAGCGTCTCCGATTCGGGGCGGGTGCCGAGCATGAACGTCACGCGCTCCACCCCGGCCTCGGCGTACCCGGCCAGCGCCTCCTCGCTGCGGCCCGCGCCGAAGACGGTGAACGGGACGTCGGGGCGGCCCTGCTCGGCCAGCCAGGCGCGGACGCGCTTGATCTCCGCAGGCGGGGTGTGCGACCGCGGCATCCAGCCGTCGGCGTGGTCGAGGAGCCGGGTGAGTGCGGCCTCGCTCTCGCCGCCCACGTAGATCGGCGGGTGCGGGCGCTGCACCGGCTTGGGCCACTGCCAGATCGGGTCGAAGTCGACGTGCTTGCCGTGGAACTCGGCCTCGTCCTGCGTCCAGATCGCCTTGAGCGCCTGGATCTGCTCGTCGATCAGGGCGCCGCGGGTGCGCGGCTCGGTGCCGTGGTTGCGCATCTCCTCGCGGTTCCAGCCCACGCCGACCCCGAAGGCGACGCGGCCGCCGGAAAGCAGGTCGAGGCTCGCGACCTCCTTGGCGGTGTGGATGACATCGCGCTGCACCAGCAGGGCGACACCGGTGAAGAGCAGCAGGTCGCGGGTCTCCGCCGCGGCCGCGGTCAGCGCGATGAACGGGTCCAGCGTGCGGTAGTAGACGCGGGGCAGCTCACCGCCGCCGGGGTAGGGGCTCTCCCGGCTGACCGGGATGTGCGAATGCTCGGCGAGCAGCAGCGAGTCGAACCCGCGCTCCTCCAGCGCGCGGCCGAGCGCGCCCGGCCGGATGCCTTCGTCGGTGATGAACGTCGAGATCCCGAACTTCATGCTCCGACGTAACTCCCGGACCAGGGCGCGCTATTCCCGCTCGCGCCGGGTGCCGCCGGGCCTCACCCGGCCCCGACCGCGGCCCCGACCGCGGCGGCGACCCGCTCGCGGGCGCTCGCCGCGTCCGGGGCGGACAGGGCGAGCTGCGCGAGCTCCGCGCATTCGGCGGCCGTGTGGGCCGCGAGCGCGACGCGGACGGCGGGCAGCGCGGACGGCGCCATCGACAGGCTCGTCACCCCGAGGCCCACCAGCACCAGCGCCAGCAGCGGATCGCTCGCCGCCTCGCCGCAGACCCCGACGGGCTTGCCCGCCGCCGTGCCTGCCGCGCCGGTGGCGCGGACCAGCTCGAGGAGCGCGGGCTGCCACGGGTCGAGCAGGTCGGCCAGCTCACCGGCCATCCGGTCGGCCGCGAACGTGTACTGGCCGAGGTCGTTGGTGCCGATGCTGACGAAATCGCAGGCGGCGAGGATCGCGCCTGCCCGCAGCGCGGCCGCGGGCACCTCGACCATCGTCCCGGCGACCGGAAGCCCGTGCGCGCGGGCGGCGCCGGCGAACTCCGCGGCCTCCGCCGGCGTGGACACCATCGGCGCCATAACCCACACCTCGGCCGTGCTGCCGTCGCGGGCGGCGGCGATCGCGGTCAGCTGGTCCGCCAGCATCCGCGGGTGCCGCCGGGCCAGGCGCAAACCGCGCACACCGAGCGCCGGATTGGGCTCGTCACCGTGGTCGACGAACGCGAGCGGCTTGTCCGCGCCCGCGTCGAGCGTGCGCACCACGACCTTGCGACCGCCGAACGCCTGGAACACCTCGGCGTAGCTTCGGCGCTGCTCCTCGACCGACGGCTCGTCGGCCCGGTCCAGGTACAGGAACTCGGTGCGCAGCAGGCCCACGCCCTCCGAGTCGGCCGCTGCCGCGGCCGCGAGGTCACGGGCCGCCCCGACGTTCACCAGCAACGCCACCGGAACGCCGTCCGCGGTCCGGCCAGGGCCGCTGGAGGCCGCCAGCGCGGCAGCCTGTTCGGCCGCCTCGGCCTCCGCCGCCTCGACGAGCGAGGCCGCCGGGTCGACGACCACCTCCCCCGTCGCGCCGCGGACGAGCACCGGCGTCCCGTCGGTCAGCGACGCCGCGCCGGCGCACGCGACCACCGCCGGGATGCCCAGCGACTTCGCCAAAATCGCGGTGTGGCTGGTGGGGCCGCCCAGCTCGGTCACGATCGCCCGCACCCGCCCGGCGTCGAGGACGGCCGTGTCGGCGGGCGCGAGGTCCCGTGCGACCAGGACGAACGGGTGTCCCGGGTCGGGCACGCCGGGCATCGGGACGCCGAGGATCCGCGCCACGGTGCGGTCCCGCAGGTCGTCGACGTCGGCGGCCCGCTCGGCGAGGTAACCGCCTGCCGCGGTGAGCGCGTCACGGAACCCGGCGAACGCGTCGGCGACCGCGTGTGCCAAGCCCCGTCCGTCCTCCAGGCGCGCCCGGATCCGGTCCACCAGCGCGGGATCGGCGACCATCATCGACTGCGCCAGCAGGACGTCCGCGGCCGCACCACCGGCCTGGGCGGAGCGTTCGTCGAGAAACGCGGCCACCTCGGCCAGCGCCACGCGCGCCCGCTCCACGGCGGCAGGCACGTCGGCTTCCGGCGCGTCCGCCTCCGGCAGCCGCGGCGGTTCGGCCAGCCGGGCGACCGGGCCGTGCGCGACACCCGGGCTGACGCCGATCCCGGTCACCGGGCGGAGGACGACCTCACCCATCGTGGTTCGCCGCCACGATCGCGGCAAGCTCGTCGAGCGCCTGCTCGGCCTGCGGACCGTCGGCGCTGAGCACGACCTCGTCCCCGCCCCGGGCGCCGAGGCCGAGCACGGACAGGATGCTGCGGGCGTCGACGGGGTCGGCGCCGTCCTTGCCGATGCTCACCGGCACCGGCTGCGCGGCGGCGGCCTTGACGAACAGGGCGGCGGGACGGGCGTGCAGGCCCACGGTGGACCCGACGACGACACGGCGTTCCGGCATGGCAGTTCTCCTCGGGCGTCAGGCCGCGACGGCCTGGGTGGACGTTTCGGGGGTGGCCGCGGCGGGCGCGCGGTCGCGGCCGATGCTCTTGGCGAGCAGCACGCACCCGCAGGTGACGAGCGTGCCGATGGCGACGGCGAGCAGGAACAGCAGCGGGTTGCCGATGAGCCCGACCACCCAGATGCCGCCGTGCGGGGCCGGCGAGGTGGCGCCGAAGGCCGCGACCAGCGCACCGGTGGTGGCGCTGCCGACCATCAGCGACGGGATGATCCGGAACGGGTCGCCCGCGGCGAACGGGATCGCGCCCTCGGTGATGAACGACAACCCGAGCAGCCAGCCGGCCTGGCCCGCCTGCCGCTCCGCCGGGGTGAACCGGTTGCGGCGCACCAGGGTGGCCAGCGCCAGCCCGAGCGGCGGCGTCATGCCGGCCGCCATCACCGCGGCCATGATCACGTAGTTGCCGCTGGCGAGCGCGGCCAGGCCGAAGGTGTAGGCCACCTTGTTCACCGGGCCGCCCATGTCGAAGGCCATCATCAGCCCGAGGAGGGCGCCGAGCACCCACGCGCTGCCGCCGGACAGGCCGGACAGCCAGTCGCTCAGGCCGGTCTGCGCGGCCGCGATCGGCTCGCCCACCACGACGACCATGAGGAACCCGACGACCAGTGTGGACACCAGCGGGATCACCACGACGGGCATCACCCCGGCCACCCCGCGCGGCACCTTCAGCTTCTTCAGGCCCAGCGTGACCGCACCGGCCAGCAGACCGGACACGAGACCGCCGAGGAACCCGGCGCCGGTCGCGGTGGCGAGCAGGCCGCCCACGATGCCGGGCGCGATCCCCGGCCGGTCGGCCATGCCGAACGCGATGAACCCGGACAGGATCGGCACGAGCATCTCGAACGCCAGCGACCCGATCTTGAACAGCACCCCGGCGATCCCGGCCTGGCTCATCAGGTCGGACACGTTCTCGATGCCCGGGTAGGTGACGCCCTGGAAGTCGCCGCCGCCGACCTTGGCCGCGACCTCCGGGCCGCCGATCAGGAACGACAGGGCGATGAGGATCCCGCCCGCCGCGACGAAGGGGATCATGTAGGACACGCCGGTCATCAGCCACTGGCGCAACCGGGTGCCAAACCCCGCGGAACCGTCCACCTTGGACGCCAGCTCGGGCGCGGACGGCGCGACTGGGGCCGCGCCCTCCTCGGCGGCCTTCACGGCCTGCGCGATCAGGCCGGCGCCGTCGTTGATGGCGGCCTTGACCCCGGCCGTGACCGTCGGCTTGCCCGCGAACCGCTCCCGGTCCCGGACGTCCACGTCCGCGGCGAAGACCACCGCGTCGGCCTCGGCGATCCGGGCTGCGTCGAGCGGCGCGGACCCGGCCGCGCCCTGCGTTTCCACGGTCATCTCGTGCCCGGCGGCCTTCGCGGCCTGCTCCAGGGCCTCGGCGGCCATGTAGGTGTGCGCGATCCCGGTCGGGCACGACGTGACTGCCACGAACTTCATCGTCCGAGCACCTCCTCGCGGACGAGCTGGACGACCGCGTCCGCGTCGGGCGCGTCGAGCAGCGACTGGCGGAACGACTGGTGGACGAGGCGCCGGGCGAGCTGGGCGAGGATGGTCATGTGCTCCTCGCCGCCGCCCTCCGGCGCGGCGATGAGGAAGATCAGGCGGGCCGGGCCGTCGGATGCGCCGAAGTCGACCCCGGCGGCGGACCGGCCGAACGCCAGCGTCGGTTCGGTGACGAACGCCGAGCGGGCGTGCGGGATGCCGATGCCGCCCTCGATGCCGGTCGGCATCTGCTCCTCGCGCTTGCGGATGTCGGCGAGGAAGCCGTCCAGGTCGGTGACCCGGCCTGCGGCGACGAGCCGTCGCGCGAGCCCGGCGGTGACCTCGGCGCGGTCGGTGCCGGGGACGTCGAGGTCGACCAGATCGGCGGTGATGAGTTCGGCCATCGGTATCACTCCTTGAGTTCTCGGTCGGCGTCGACCGAAGGGTGGATCGTGACGCCGATGCGGGCGACATCGGCGGGTGCGGGCATCCGGCTGCCGGGCAGCGCCGCGGCTGCGGCGCCCCAGGCCAGCGCCCTGGCGAGGGCGTCCCGGCCGGCGCCGCCCGCGGCGAGGAAACCCGCGAGCAGCGCGTCACCGGCGCCGACGGTGCTGCGCGCGACCGGGACGGGCGCCTCCCCGTGAAGGGCGGCACCGTCGGCGACGAGCACCGCGCCGTCTGGCCCGAGACTGGCCAGGACGGTCCGGGCGCCGCGCGACCGCAGGACTCCGGCCGCCACGACGGCGTCGCCGAGCGTGCGCACCGGCATCCCGGCGCAGGCGGCCAGCTCCTCCCGGTTGGGTTTGACCAGGTCCGGCCCCTCGGCGAGGGACCGGTCGAGCGCCGAGCCGGACGAGTCGACCGCGACGCGCAACCCGGCCTCGTGACCGCGCCGGACCAACCGGGCGTAGGTGTCCCGCGGCGCGCCCGGCGGCAGGCTGCCACAACCGGCGAGCCAGACCGTGCCGTCCTCGCACGCGGCGAGGGCCGCCTGCAGCAACGCTTCCGCGTCACCGTCGGAGCACAGCGGGCCGGGCAGGTTGAGCTTGGTGACCACGCCGTCCGGCTCGGCGAGGGTGATGTTGGTGCGGGTGTCGCCGTCGATGGGCACCTGCCGGACCGCGACCCCCTGCTCGTCGAGCAGTTCGGTGAGCCGCCGCCCGTCGGCGCCGCCGGCGAACAGGACGGCCGCGGTCTTGCGGCCGTGCGCGGCCAGCGCCCGCGCGACGTTGACGCCCTTCCCGCCGGGGTCCAACCGGGACGGTCCGGCGCGCAGAACGTCACCGCGCCGCAGGGCATCCACCTCGACGGTGTGGTCGAGGCTGGGGTTGGGGGTGACGGTGACGATCATGCCGTTACCACCCTCGGGCCGGCCGGGCGCCGCTCCTCCGCTGCCCCGGCGCGCAGGACATCACCCCGCCGCGGGGAACTCACCTCGAGCATGTGGCCGAGGCTGGGGTTGGGGATAGCGGTGACGATCACGCCAGCACCACCTCGGGACCCGCCGCGCGCAGCTCGCCGGCGAGACCGTCGTCCAGCCCCGTGTCGGTCACGAACTTGTCCACTTCGGACAGTTCGCCGAAGCGGGCGAGGCAGTCGTTGCCGACCTTGGTGTGGTCGGCGAGCACAACCGTGCGGCGGGCGGCGCGGATCATCGCGCGCTTGACCGCCGCCTCCCCGATGTCGGGCGTGGTGAGCCCGCGCTCGGCGGAGATGCCGTTGGTGCCGACGAAGGCGACGTCGACGAAGGTGTCGGCGAGCGCGCGCAGCGTCCAGTCCTCCACCGCGGCAAGCGTGCGGCCGCGGACCCGGCCGCCGAGCAGCAGCACGGTGAGCTGCGGGCGGAGCGCCAGCTGCGGGACGACCGACACGGCGTTGGTCACCACCGTCAGCTCCCGGTCGGACGGCAGGATCTCAGCGAGGCGGGCCGTGGTGGTGCCCGCGTCGAGGAGGATCGCGCCCTCGTCGGGCACCTCGGCGAGGGCGGCCTTGGCGATGCGCTCCTTCTCGGCCGTCATCACGGCGTCCCGGTCGGCCAGGCCGGGCTCGAACCCGAGCCGCTCGACCGGGATGGCACCGCCGTGCACCCGGCGCAGCACCCCCTGGCGCTCCAGCACCGTCAGATCACGCCGCACGGTCTCCGTGGTGACCGCGAAGTTCGCGGCGAGCCAGGACACGTCGACGCGGCCCAGACTGCGGGCCCGCTCGACGATCTGCTGCTGACGCTCCTCTGCGTACATGTGGCTTCCTTGCCGTCGCCGTGTTGCTTTGTTTGGTTATATGTGGTTTCGAGTGGGGTTGTCAAGGCATGAAAAAACTCCCCGCCGCGGGGACACCGCGGCGGGGAGCTCGGCCCCGCTGACTAGATGTTGCGCCGGTACTGGCCGCCGACCTCGAAGAAGGCCTCCGTGATCTGGCCGAGCGAGCACACCCGCGCGGCGTCCATCAGCACCCCGAACAGGTTCTCGCCGCGGGTGGCGGCTTCGCGGAGCGCCTTGAGGGCCTGCTCGGCGTCGTGGCTGTGCCGCTGCTGGAAGTCGGCCAGCCGCGTCAGCTGCGACTGCTTCTCGTCCTCCGTCGCGCGCGCCAGCTCGACCTCGACCTCGTCCTCCTCCGGGTGCGGGTTGCGGAACGTGTTCACCCCGACGATCGGCAGCGTGCCCTCGTGCTTGAGCCGCTCGTACAGCATCGACTCGTCCTGGATGCGGCCGCGCTGGTAGCCGGTCTCCATCGCGCCCAGCACGCCGCCGCGCTCGGCGATCCGGTCGAACTCGGTGAGCACGGCCTCCTCGACCAGGTCGGTCAGCTCGTCGATGATGAACGAGCCCTGCAACGGGTTCTCGTTCTTCGACAGGCCCCACTCCTTGTTGATGATCATCTGGATGGCCATCGCGCGGCGCACCGAGTTCTCCGTCGGCGTGGTGATCGCCTCGTCGTAGGCGTTGGTGTGCAACGAGTTCGCGTTGTCGTACAGCGCGCACAGCGCCTGCAGCGTGGTGCGGATGTCGTTGAAGCTCATCTCCTGCGCGTGCAGCGACCGGCCGGAGGTCTGCACGTGGTACTTGAGCTTCTGCGAGCGCTCGTTGGCGCCGTAGCGCTCCTTCATCGCGACCGCCCAGATGCGGCGCGCGACCCGGCCGAGCACCGAGTACTCGGCGTCCATGCCGTTGGAGAAGAAGAACGACAGGTTCGGCGCGAAGTCGTCGATGTGCATGCCGCGAGCGAGGTAGGACTCGACGTAGGTGAACCCGTTGGCCAGCGTGAACGCCAGCTGCGAGATCGGGTTCGCCCCGGCCTCGGCGATGTGGTAGCCGGAGATCGACACCGAGTAGAAGTTGCGCACCCCGTGCTCGATGAACCACTCCTGGATGTCGGCCATCATGCGCAGGCTGAACTCGGTGGAGAAGATGCAGGTGTTCTGGCCCTGGTCCTCCTTGAGGATGTCGGCCTGCACGGTGCCGCGCACCTGGCGCAGCGTCCACTCGCGCAGATCCTCGGCCTCCGAGGGCGTCGGCTCGCGCCCGTGCTCGGCGCGGAAGGCGTCCATCCGCTGGTCGATCGCGGTGTTCAGGAAGAACGCCAGGATCGTCGGCGCGGGGCCGTTGATGGTCATCGACACCGACGTGTTCGGCGCGGTCAGGTCGAAGCCGTCGTAGAGCGCCTTCATGTCGTCCAGCGTCGCGATGGACACGCCGGAGGTGCCGATCTTGCCGTAGATGTCCGGTCGCGTGTCCGGGTCGTGCCCGTACAGCGTCACCGAGTCGAACGCCGTGGACAGGCGCTTGGCCTCGGAGTCGGCCGAGAGGTACTTGAAGCGGCGGTTGGTGCGGAACGCGTCGCCCTCGCCGGCGAACATGCGCGCCGGGTCCTCGCCCTCCCGCTTGAACGGGAAGACACCCGCGGTGTACGGGAAGTACCCGGGCAGGTGCTCGCGGCGCAGGAACGACAGCAGCTCGCCGCGGTCGGTGTAGCGCGGCAGCGCCACGCGCGGGATCCGGTTGCCGGACAGGGTTTCCCGCCACAGCTGGGTGCGCAGCTCCTTGTCCCGGATGCGGACGACCAGCTCCTCCTGCCGGTAGGACTCGGACAGCTCGTCCCAGCGCTCCAGCAGCCCGGCCACCGACGGGTCCACTTCGGACTCCGCCTTGGCCAGCAACGCCTCGATCGGGCCGGTGTCCGCGCCGTCCGCGGCCAGCGCCTCCTTCGCGGCCCGCAGCTGGTCGACCTTGCGCACGGCGGCGACCTGGTCCCGGGTCTTCTCGTGGTAGCCGCGCACCGTGGCGGCGATGTCGGCGAGGTAGCGCTCCTTCGACGCCGGGATGATCACCGTCGCCCCGGTGGACACCTTGGTGTCCACCTTCGGCAGCTGACCGGCCGACACCGACAGGCCGCGCTCGGCCAGCGCGTCCCGCAGGTACTGGTACAGCGCGGTCACGCCGTCGTCGTTGAAGCGCGCGGCGCTGGTGCCGAACACCGGCATGTCCTCGGGAGCGACGCCGAACGCCTCGCGGTTGCGCACCATCTGGCGCGCCACGTCGCGGCGCGCGTCCTCGGCGCCCCGGCGCTCGAACTTGTTGATCGCCACCACGTCGGCGAAGTCCAGCATGTCGATCTTCTCCAGCTGCGACGCGGCACCGAACTCCGGCGTCATCACGTACAGCGAGTAGTCGACGTGGTCCACGATGCCGGCGTCGCCCTGCCCGATGCCGGGCGTCTCGACGATCACCAGGTCGTAGCCGGCGGCCTTGCACGCCAGCACGGCCTCGTCCAGGCCCTCCGGCACCTCCCCGCCCGCCTGACGGGTCGCCAGCGAGCGGAAGTACACCTGCGAGCCGTCCAGGCCGTTCATCCGGATCCGGTCGCCCAGCAGCGCGCCGCCGCCGCGGCGCCGGGTCGGGTCAACCGCCAGCACCGCGATGCGCAGCTTGTCCTCCTGGTCCAGCCGGAAGCGCCGGAGCAGCTCGTCGGTCAGCGACGACTTGCCCGAGCCGCCGGTGCCGGTGATGCCCAGCACCGGGACCGTCCGGGCGCGCGCCGCCTCCGTGATGCGGGCCAGCCGGTCGCCGGCGACGCTGCCGGCCTGCAGCTGCGTGATGAACCGCGCCAGGGACGGCACGTCACCGGCGAGGAGGTCGTCGTCCGACCCGGCGGGCACCTCCGCCAGGTCGTAGTCGCACTCCTTGATCATCAGGTTGACCATGCCCGGCAGGCCAAGCTGGAGGCCGTCGTCCGGGGAGAAGATGCGCGCGACGCCGCGGGAGTGCAGCAGCTCGATCTCCTCGCGCACGATGACGCCGCCACCGCCGCCGTACACCTTGATGTGCCCGGCGCCGCGTTCGTTCAGCAACTCGACGAGGTAGCTGAAGTACTCCACGTGGCCGCCCTGATAGGCGCTGATCGCGATGCCGTGGGCGTCCTCGCTGATCGCGGCCGTGACGACCTCGTCCACCGACCGGTTGTGGCCGAGGTGGATGACCTCCGCACCCTGCGACTGCAGGATGCGCCGCATGATGTTGATCGAAGCGTCGTGCCCGTCGAACAGACTCGAGGCGGTGACGAACCGCACCGGGTGCACGGGACGGTGAAGGGAGGCGTTCATGCCTCAAAAATACTTGGACTTCCTACTATCGCAAACCCAAGCGTGACCGCGGCGACATCCACCGCGGGACCGTAACGATTCAGTGAGCGGGCAGCACGAAGGCAGCGTCGACCGGACGGGTGCCGGGCCCCCGACCCGGCACTTCCCCTGGCTACCGCGCCGGCGTCAGCGCGTGCCGGCGGCGCGCATCGCGATCCACTGCCGCATCGCGTACTCGACCAGCGTGATCAGCGTCTGCTTGGTCGACTCGCGGTCGCGGGCGTCGCAGCGCACGATCGGGATGCTCTCGTCGATCGCCAGCGCCTCGCGCACGTCGCTCAGCTCGTGGTGGAGCTGACCGTCGAAGGTGTTGACGCCGATGATGTAGGGCAGCCTGCGGTCCTCGAAGAAGTCGACGGGCGCGAACGAGTCCGCGAGCCGCCGCGTGTCCGCGAGCACCACGGCGCCGATCGCGCCCTTCACCAGGTCGTCCCACATGAACCAGAACCGCTGCTGACCCGGCGTACCGAACAGGTACAGGATCAGGTCGCTGTCCAGGGACACGCGGCCGAAGTCCATGGCCACGGTGGTGGTGGCCTTGTTGGGTGTCTGGTCGAGGTTGTCGATGCCGCGGCTCGCGTCGGTCATCATCGCCTCGGTGGTGAGCGGCACGATCTCCGAGACCGAGCCGACGAAGGTGGTCTTGCCGGCACCGAAGCCACCGGCCACCACGATCTTGGCCGAGGTCATGGTCTGCGGCGCGGTCTGCCGCGGTGCCTTAAAGCCGACGGAGTCCACTCAACACCCTTTCCATCAACATGAGATGCGCCTCGGCGTCGTCGTTGGTCGACATAGTGCGGTGCACCGTGACCAGCCCGGCATCGGCGGCATCGCTGATGAGGACTCTGGCCACGCCGATCGGGACCCGCAGCAGCGCTGCGATCTCCGCAACCGACCGCGGTGTCCGACATTCTTCCATGATCGAGCGGTGCTCGAACTGCACCGTCAACGCTCCGGCGTCGAGCCGGGCGAGGACGGCGTCCTGGACGGAGATCAGCGTCTCCAGTTCCAGGGCGACCCGGGCCTTGGTGCGGCCGCCGGTGAGCGCGTACGGGCGCACCACGGCGGTCTCCTCGGCAGGGTGGATCTCGGGCTCCTCGCGCCGGAACGGCACGGGCCGCGACGGCTGGGCGGGCTGGACGGGTTCGAAGAACCCGCTGCCCGGCGAGGAGTCGAACAGGCTCGCCGGCCGGGCCGGGTACTCCGGCTGGGGCGGCGGAGCGGGTGCCGGCTGCGGCGACGGCGTCGGCTGCGGCGCGGGCGGCGCCTGCTCGGCCTGTGGTGCTTCGGGGGCTTCCGCCGTGTCGTTCCCGGGCTGCTGGTCGCGCTGCTTCTTGCGCTTCCGGCGGCCGCGCCCGGAGTCGAGGCTGAAGCTGTTCATCACGTCGGCGAACGTCGGCTCCGGTTCACCGCCGGACGTCGGGGAGCCACTCTCGGATCCCGTGGTCATGTCGGCATCATCCCACCGGTTCACCGATCAGGGGCCCCGCGGCCCCCTGCAGCTGAGCCCGCAGTTCGGGGGTGAGGATCTGGCCCACCCGGTCGACCAGCATGGTCATCTCGTAGGCGACCTGGCCGATGTCGCAGTTCGGGGCGGCCAGGACCGCCAGGCAGGAGCCGTCGCTGATGGACATCAGGATCATGATCCCGAGCTCCATCTCCACGACGGTCTCGTTGACCGCGCCGGCCTCGAAACACCGCGCCGCGCCCTGGGTCAGGCTGACGAGCCCGGAGGCCACCGCGGCGAGCTGGTCGGCGCGGTCGAGCGGCAACCGGTTCGAAGCGGTCAGCAGCAGGCCGTCGGCCGAAACGACCACGGCGTGCGCCACGCCAGGCACACGCTCGGCGAAATCATTGACCAGCCATCCGAACTGGTTCTGTGGCTGCGGCGTGGTCATTCACCCTCCATGGTTCCTTGATCGGGGTCGGCGGACTGAGCGGTCCGGTGCCTTCCACGCTGAACACCTTGCTGGAAACTGCTCAGCCTGCCACGCACATCCTGCGGGTCACGACGTGTCCGCGGCGCCGGGGCGGGGGCCCCCGGGGCCAGTGCGCTGCCGGGCAGCAACTGCTCACCGCGGCGCCGCTTGGGCAGCCCGGCCGCGGTGAAGTTCGAGGGCGGCGACGAGGAGACGGTCTGCACCGCGGCCCAGCTCTCGTCCGAGGCGAACGACCAGGCGCCGTCGCCGCCTGCCACGGCGTCGCCCTGCCGCTGCTCGCTCTGCGGCTGCTGGCTGTGCGGCTGCGGCTCGGCCGGGGTGTCCGGCGCGGGTCCCGGCCGCTGGAAGAGGCCGGTGCCGTCGCTGGTGCCGCCGGGCCGCTGGAAGAGGCCCGTGCCCTCGCTCTGGAAGAGCCCGGTGCCGCTGTCCGCGCGGGGCTGCCGCTGGGGCAGGCCGCTGTCGGCGGGCTTGGGCTGCCGCTGAGGCAAGCCACCGGCCGACTGCGCCTCGCTGCGCGAGGCCGCCTCGTCCTTGGACTGCCGCTGGGGCAGACCGCTCTCGGCCTGAGCCGAAGCCGACTGCCGCTGGGGCAGGCCGCTGTCAGCGGACTTGGGCTGCCGCTGAGGCAAGCCACTTGCCGGCTGCGCCTCGTCCTTGGACTGCCGCTGAGGCAGACCGCTCTCGGCCTGAGCCGAAGCCGACTGCCGCTGAGGCAGCCCGCTGTCAGCGGGCTTGGGCTGCCGCTGCGGCAAGCCGCCCGCCGGCTTCGTCTCGCTGCGCGAGGCGGCGTCCTTGGACTGCCGCTGGGGCAGGCCTGACTCGGTCCCTTCCGCAGTCTTCGGCTGCGGCAGGCCCGGCTCGGCCTGGGCTGCGGGCTCCTTCGACTGGGTGCGCTCGGTCTCCGAGGCCTGCGCGGCGGCCTTCGGCTGGCGCCGCGGCAAGCCGCTGTCGGTCGCTCCCGCCGCCTTGGGCTCGCGCTGGGGCAAGCCCGCGTCCGGCGAACCCGCCGCCTTCGGCTCCCGCCGAGGCAGGCCGGCGTCCGGCGAACCCGCCGCCTTGGGCTCGCGCTGCGGCAAGCCCGCGTCCGACGAACCCGCCGCCTTTGGCTCGCGTTGCGGCAGCGTGTCGTCCGTGGACTTCGCCGCGCGGGGCTCGGCCGTTTTCGGCTGGCGCCGGGGCAGGCCGTTGTCCGCTGTTTCGGGCTGGCTGGGCTTCGCGCCTTCCGTGCCCGAGCCGCCGACGGCCTTCGGCTCCCGCTGGGGCAGGCCGGCGTCCGTCGACCCGGCCGCCTTCGGCTCGCGGCGCGGCAAGCCGGCATCCGTCGAACCCGCCGCCTTCGGCTCCCGCCGCGGCTGGCCGGTCTCCGGCGCGGCCGCGGGCTGGGCGCTTTCCGAGGCGCCGGGCTTCGGGCGGCGCTGGGGCAGGCCGCTGTCCAGCTGGGGAGCCTCCGCCGACGGGCGCGGCTTCCGCTCCTCCGCCGAATCCGGGGCAGCAGCGCCGGGGCGCGGGTCCTTCGCCGAGTCCGCGGCAGCAGCTCCCGGGCGCGGCTGACGGCGCGGCAGCCCACCCTGCTCAGCCCCCGACGAGGCCTCGCTCGCCGTAGTCGCCGCAGTGCCCTCCGCGCTGGCAGCGCTTTCCGGCACCGCAGCGCCTTCGGGCTGGTCGCGCTTCGCGTGGCGGGCCCTGTTCACGCCGCGCTGGAAGCTGCTCAGCCGGCCCCGCACGTCCGCCGGGTCGCGGACCGGGATCTCGCGCTGCGGGTTCGGCGCCGGGGTCTCCGCCGCGGCACTGCCGGGCAGCAACTGCTCGCCACGGCGGCGCTTCGGCAGGCCCGCATCCGTGAACGTCTTCGGCTCCACCTGGGACGCCGCCTGGACCGCGCGCCAGTTCTCGTCGACCGCGAAGTCCCAGCCGCTGGCCGCCTTGTCGCCCGGCGCGCTCTCCGCCTTGTCCGAAGTGGACTCGGCAGTCTTCGAAGCGGCGGCCGGCGGGTCGTCGCTGCGGAACCAGGCCGACAGGGTCTCGTCGAAGATCGGCGTCGTCTCGCGGCGCGACGGCGGCGGCGTCGCGGGCTTCGGCTCGTTCGCCGCCGAGCTCCACCACTCCGACAGCGGGCTGCTGTTCGCCGTGAACAACGCCTTGCCGCTCGGCAGCTCGCCCGGCGCGGGCTCCGGCTCCGGCTCCGGCTCGGCGGGCACCTCGGCAACAGGAGCGGGCGCGGGCGCCGCGGGCTCCTCCCCCTCCGCCGGGATCGGCGTGAACAACGCGGTACCGGAGATCTCCAGGTCCGACGGCGGCCGCGGCGGCAAGACACCCGAGTGCCCGTTCTGCGTCCAGGACGGGCTGCTCGCCCCGTCGCCCGGCGTCGGCGCCTGGCCGAAGTTCGCCAGCGCCTCCGGCCGCCCGGCGCCGTTGACCGTGCGCCGCCGCGGCAGCGCGGTCGACGGGTCCGGCCGGGCCGGGGCGGGCGCGGGCAGGTCCATCACGAGGTCTGCGGGCACGGTGACGGTCGCCCGCACACCCACGATGTCCTTGCCGCCGTGCAGGACCACGCCGATGTCGTGGCGCCCGGCAAGGCGGCCGACCACGAACAGGCCCATGCGCCGCGAGGTCGCGAGGTCGACCGTGCCCGCCTCGGTCAGCCGGGCGTTGGCCTCGGCGACCTCGGCCTCGTTCATGCCGATGCCCTGGTCGATGATGTCGATGACCAGACCGCCGTGGTCGGCGGCGCGGGTCGTCACCGTCACCTGGGTCTCCGGCGCGGAGAACGCGGTCGCGTTGTCCAGCAGCTCGGCGACCAGGCGCATCAGGTCGCTCGCCGCGAAGCCGACGATGCGGGCCTCCGGCGGCGTCTGCACGACGACGCGCTGGTACTGCTCGATCTCCGACACCGCCGCGCGCAGCACGTCGGAGGTGGTGACCGGCTGGCCGGAGCGGCGGCCCGGCTCGGCGCCGGAGAGCACCATCAGGTTCTCGTTGTTGCGCCGCATGCGGGTCGCGAGGTGGTCGAGCTGGAACAGCGTCGCGAGCTGGTCGGCGTCCTCCTCGTCCCGCTCCAGCCGCTCGATCAGCTGCAGCTGCCGCTGCACGAGGCTCTGGCTGCGGCGCGAGAGGTTGACGAACACGCTGCTGTAGCCGGTGCGCATGTTGGCCTGCTCGACCGCGAGCCGCAGCGCCTGGCTGTGCACCGCGTCGAAGGCCTTGGCCACCTCGCCGATCTCGTCGGTGGTGCCGACCGACAGCGGCTGCACATCGGTGCTCTGCTCGCGGCCCTCCTGGATGTTCTGCACGGCGGCCGGTAGCTGCCGGTCCGCGACGTCCAGTGCGCCGGCGCGCAGCATCCGCAGCGACTGCAGCAGCTGGCGGGTGATGAGGATGACGACCGCGGCGGTGACGACGAGCGCGAGGAACAGCAGCACCGCGAGCAGGCCCGCGTCGGTGCCCGCGCTGTCCGCCAGGTCCGCGGAGGTGGTCGTGAGCTCGTCGCCCAGGCTGTCGCTCACGGTGTTCAACGCGGCGATCACCGACGCCGACACCGCGGTCCACTGCTGGGCCGAGATGCCGCGCAGCGCGCTGGGCACCGAGGCGCCCTCCGCCGCGAGCACGCCGTTCACCAGGCGGCTGCGGGTGTTGAAGTCCTGCCCCATGACGGAGCGGTCGAACTGGGCCTCCTGCGCGGAGCTGGCCGCGGCACGGAAGTCGGCGAGCCGGTCGGTCAGCCGCAGCTCGGCCGTGCGCAGGTCGTTGAGCTGGCTCGGGGTGAGGTTGCCGCGCGCGATGCCGTAGCCGAGCAGCGACTGCGCGGTGGACGCCTCCTCCTTCACCACCAGCACGTCGTGCAGCGCGCTCGGCGTGCCGCCGATGGCGTCGTCGCCGATGCCTGCGACCAGCGCGGTGTCCAGCCCGATCAGCGATTCGGTCATCTCGCTGTAGGCCGCCAGCGCCTGCACCGCGTCGAGGCGGCCCTCGGCGACCTGGCGGCGGACCTCCGGGAGCCGTCCGACCGCGGCCTGCGCGGCTTCGCCGGGCGCGCGGACACCGTCGTCGGCGTCCGCGGCGTGCCCGGTGGCGCTGCTGACCGGCCCGGTCGCCTCGTCCACCAGCCTGCGGGCGGCGTCCAGCTGCGGCGAGCTGCCGACCGTGCCCTGCGTGAGCAGCGCCGCGGTCTCGGTGCGCTCCTGCTGCAGCGCGTCGACGAGCGTGCGGACCGCGCCGTTCAGCTCGACCAGCCGGTTCATCCGCTCGTAGTTGCCGGAGCGTTCGACCTGGTTGCCGATCGTGATCCCGCCCAGCACCAGGGCGACCACGATGGGCACCAGCGACACGGCGGCGAGCTTGGCGGAGAGCCGCCAGTCCCGCCAGCGCGTGAGCGTGGCCCACTTCGACGGCTCCTTCGGTTGCTGGCCGAGGAGCTGTCCCACAGGCACTTGGCCCTGTCCTGCAACGGTCACGAAGGTGACTCCCTGTCCGGCGTCTGCTGTGCGTGGTGGGCCGGACCCGTGCCGGAGCGCACGGCGACGGCACCGCGTGGCCTCAACCGCATGGCTCTCCTCATCACGGGTGGAACTTCGTCGCTTCTCCTGCAGCCCCAGCCGACGGCGCTGTCCCGGCCGCCCGCCGTCCCGCCGGACCGGCCCGGCGCCGTTGCCGGTGCATCATGCGGTGTGCACGATGTCGCGCACAACACCGGTTTACGCTCGGTCACAGCGAGTCAGCGTGGCCCCGGAAGCGTACACCAAACGGGCTCAGCCGAAGCCCGCCGAATCCGGCGGTGCTGACCTGCGGAAATACCGCTGGTGACAAGGGGTTTACGCGAAATGCCTTGTCAGGGCGACACAAGCGGGGTGCGTGGTTACGGGAGGGCACGCCCACACCGTGGACCTGTCACCCACTTAGCCCAGAGTTTACTGGGATGAACCGGAAAATCCGCACCGACCGTGCAGACGCGCCGTGGTGGCGCGGCCTAATACCGCCCGATCTTGTGGCTTTCGCTGTGATGTGGATTTCTGCCCGGTCACCGCCATTGGCCAGCGTTTTCCCACCACCGCCGCGGTGTTGCGCGCCCTGACGCCCCTTACCCCTTCCGGGGACGGCACCCCGCGCCAGTTCACAGCCGGTTACGTGCTTCGGCCGAATCCCGCCCGCCTTTCGCCCGATCAGCGGATTAACCCGTCCGGGTGTCGCAGACCCGCTTCACTCTGAAGAGGTCCTCCGATGTCGGAGGCGCAGGTCGGCGTAGTTAGCATGTGCGCTCCCGAAGGATTTTCGCCGACTTCGCTCGCTCGCCGGGAGGCAGAGATGCAGAACGTCGCCCGCACCGCTGCGCGCAACCCCGTGGAGGACACGGGACAGATGCGGCCGCTGTTCGGCAGCAGCCCGACCACCCCCGAGCCGCCCGGCCCGCGCCGCCGGACGGGCCCCGACTTCGTCGCGATCCAGCGCAGCGAAGAGTTCAGCGCGCTGCGCAGCCGGTTCCGCCGCTTCGTGTTCCCGATGAGCCTGGCGTTCGTGCTCTGGTACCTGGTCTACGTGCTGCTCGCCGCGTACGCGCACGGCTTCATGAGCATCAAGGTGTTCGGCGAGGTCAACGTCGGGATCGTCCTCGGGATCCTCCAGTTCGTCTCGACCGCCGCGATCACGGCCGCCTACCTGCGGTTCGCGCGGCGCCGGATCGACCCCGAGGTGGACGAGGTCCGCCGCCAGGCAGGAGTGCAGTGACCCCGATGAACCACGTTCTCGCCGCAGGCGGTGCGACCGCGGCCAGCAACCCGGTCGTGAACATCGCCGTCTTCGCGCTCTTCGTCGCCATCACGCTGTTCGTCGTGTACCGCGTGAGCAGCCGGAACTCCTCGCGCTCCGACTACTACGCCGCGGGCAGCGCGTTCACCGGGCGGCAGAACGGCATCGCGCTGTCCGGTGACTTCCTGTCGGCCGCGTCGTTCCTCGGCATCGCGGGTGCGATCGCCGTGCACGGCTACGACGGGTTCCTCTACTCGATCGGCTTCCTGGTCGCCTGGCTGGTCGACCTGCTGCTCATCGCCGAGCTGCTGCGCAACACCGGCCGCTTCACCATGGGCGACGTGCTGAGCTTCCGGATGAAGCAGCGCCCGGTGCGCGCCGCCGCCGCGACGTCGACACTGGTCATCTCGCTGTTCTACATGCTGGCCCAGATGGCGGGCGCCGGCGGTCTGATCGCGCTGCTGCTGAACATCCACGGCGGGCTCGGCCAGGCGCTGATCATCGCCGTGGTCGGCATCGTCATGGTGCTGTACGTGCTGGTCGGCGGCATGAAGGGCACCACGTACGTCCAGATCATCAAGGCCAGCATCCTGATCCTGTCCGCGGTGCTGATGACCGTGTTCCTGTTCGGCAAGTTCGGCTTCAGCCTGTCGAACCTGCTCTCGCAGGCGGCCTACCACAGCCCGATGGGCGGGAAGCTGCTCGAGCCGGGCGGTCAGTACGGCGCGAACGGCACCACCAAGCTGGACTTCGTGTCGCTGGCCGTCGCGCTGATCCTGGGCGCCGCCGCGCTGCCGCACGTGCTGATGCGCTTCTACACGGTGCCGAACTCGCACGAGGCGCGCCGCTCGGTCGTGTGGGCCACCGCCTGCATGTTCGTGTTCTACCTGTGCACCCTGGTCATCGGCTTCGGCGCGGCCGCGCTGGTCGGCACCGACCAGATCAAGGCCGCGCCCGGTGGCGAGAACTCCGCGGCGCCGCTGCTGGCGCTGCACATCGGCGGCACCCTGCTGCTGGGCATCATCGCGGCGGTCGCGTTCGCCACGATCCTGGCGGTGGTGGCCGGCCTGACGCTGACCGCCTCGGCGTCCTTCGCCCACGACGTGTACGCCAACATCTTCAAGCGCGGCCACGCCGACCCGGTCGACGAGGTGCGGGTGGCGCGTTTCACCGCGATCGGGATCGGCGTGCTGGCGATCATCGGCGGCATCCTGGCCAACGGCCAGAACATCGCGTTCCTGGTCGCGCTGGCGTTCGCGGTCGCGGCCTCGGCGAACCTGTCGACGCTGCTGTACTCCCTGTTCTGGAAGCGGTTCAACACCACCGGCACACTGTGGGCCATCTACGGCGGCCTCGGCGCGTGCCTGGTGCTGGTGATCTTCTCGCCGGTGGTGTCGGGTTCGCCGGACTCGATCATCAAGGGCGTGGACTTCCACTGGTTCCCGCTGAAGAACCCGGGCCTGGTGTCGATCCCGTTCTCGTTCCTGTGCGGCTTCCTCGGCACGATCCTGTCCAAGGACAAGGCCGACCCGCGCAAGCACGCCGAGATGGAGGTCCGTTCGCTGACCGGGATCGGCTCCTGAGACGCTGCACGGGTGAGTGTTGAGCGGATCAGGCGGTTCCTGAGCGAAGCCGGCCCCGGCACGCCGTGCCTGGTCGTGGACACCGACACGGTCGCCGAGCGCGTGCGGGAGCTCGTCCGCGAGTTCCCGCACGCGCGTCTGCGTTACGCGGTCAAGGCCAACCCCGAGCCCGCCGTGCTGCGGGCCGTGCTCGGCGCGGGCGGCGGGTTCGACGTCGCGAGCCCGGCGGAGATCGAGGCGTGCCTGGCGGCCGGCGCGGAGCCGGCGGCGCTGTCCTACGGGAACACGATCAAGAAGCCGGCCGACATCGCGTTCGCGTGGGCGCGCGGGGTGCGTGACTTCACCACCGACGCCCCCGGGGACCTGGCCGCACTGGCCGAGCACGCGCCGGGCGCGGCGGTGTCGGTGCGGATACTGGTGGACGGCCCGGCTTCGGCCACGCCGTTCGGCCAGAAGTTCGGCTGCGAGCCCGAACAGGCCGCGGACCTGCTCGCCGAGGCGGACCGGCTGGGCCTGGACGCGGCCGGGATCGCGTTCCACGTCGGCTCGCAGCAGCCGGACCCCGCGGCGTGGGAGGCCGGTGTCGCCGCGGCCGCCAAGATCTTCGCCGACTGCGCGGCCCGCGGGGTGCGGCTGCGGCGGCTGAACATCGGCGGCGGGTTCGGCATCACCTACCGCGAGGCCGTGCCGTCGCTCGCCGGGTACGCGCGGGCGATCCGGGCCGCCGTGGCCGCGTACTTCCCGGACGAGCCGGAGGTGCTGTTCGAACCCGGCCGGGCCGTGGTCGCCGAGGCCGGGCTGATCCGCACCGAGGTCGTGCTGGTGGCCACCCGGTTCGGGCGGCGCTGGGTCTACCTCGACGTCGGCCGGTACAACGGCCTCGCCGAGACCGAGAACGAGGCCATCCCCTACCGGCTGGAGCCGGTGGACCGCGACGGTGAGCGGGGTCCCGTCGTGCTCGCCGGGCCGACGTGCGACGGTGACGACGTGCTGTACCAACGGACCCCGTACGAGCTGCCGCTGTCGCTGCGCGCCGGTGACCGGATCGACATCCTCGACGCCGGCGCCTACACGGCGAGCTACTCGTCGGTGGCGTTCAACGGGATCCCGCCCCTGCGCACCTACTGCCTGGAAGGAGGCGCGCTCGCCGATGGCGCGTGAGATCGGCGCGTTCGCCGGACGGCACGTCCTCGCCGAGCTGCGGGGTATCGCACCTCGGCTGCTGGATGATCCGGTGTTCCTGCGCGAGGCGTTGCGGTCCGCGGTGACCGAGGCCGGGGCGACGGTCCGCGAGGTGGTCGGCCACCGGTTCGAGCCGCAGGGCGTGACGGTGCTGGCGCTGCTGGCCGAGTCGCACGCCTCGGTGCACACCTACCCGGAGATCGGCGCGGTGTTCGCGGACGTGTTCACCTGCGGGGACCAGGCGGACCCGGTGCTCGCGGTGCGCCTGCTGTCCGCCGCGCTGGACGCCGCGGACGTGGAGATGTCGGTCGTCGAGCGCGGGGAGAAGCATGTCACGGCAGATCGTTGAGCCCCTCGGCCCCGGGTTGTCGCGGGTGTGGGACGTGTCCGAGGTGCTGTTCGACGAGCACACCGGCTTCCAGCGGCTGCTGATCGGCCGCACCGCGCAGGGCGTGTCCCTGTTCTGCGACGACGAGCGGCAGAGCACCGAGGCGAGCCAGCTCGTCTATCACGAGGCGCTGATGGTCCCGGCGATGCTGCTGGCCGCCCGGTTGCGCCGGGTGCTGATCATCGGGTCGAGCGAGGGTGTGGCCAGCCAGCTGGCCGTGGCGTTCGGCGCCGAGCAGGTGGACCACGTCGACATCGACCGGGTCGCGGTGCGGGCGTGCGCGGAGCTGCTCCCCTACGGCTACACGCTCGGCGAGCTGGACGCCGCCGAACGCGGCGAGGGGCCGGTCCGGGTGCACTACCAGGACGGGTTCTCGTTCGTGGAGTCGTCGCCGGGCGGGTACGACCTCGTGGTGATCGACCTGCCGGACGAGAACACCGATCCGGCGGCGCAGCACAACCGGCTCTACGGCGCGGACTTCCTGCGGCAGTGCGCCGGGTTGCTCACGCCCGGCGGGGTCGTGTGCTGCCAGGGCGGCTGCCCGACGTTGTGGCGCAACGACACGCTGCGGGTGGCGTGGGCGCGGTTCCGGGAGGTCTTCGCCACCCCGGTGTACTTCGGCTCGGACGAGCACGAGTGGGCGTTCCTGTCCGGCCGGACCGACGAGGTGGCCGACCCGGTGGGCGAGATGGTCGCCCGGCTGGACGGCTTCCGGCCGGCGACCATGGACGCGGACACCCTGCGCGGGTCGACCGTCGTGCCCTACTCGCTCAGAGCTTGCGACCGGCCTGAACGCGGTGCGTGACCGCGCGCTCCGCGACGAACGACAGGAACGGGATGGTGCCCGCGAGCAGCACCAGGATCGTGCCCTTGATCGACCACCGCGCCTTGAGCGCCAGGTCGACCGCGAACACCAGGTAGACCATGTAGAAGACGCCGTGGCTGACGCCGGCCCAGCTCATCATCCCGGGTGAGTCGAACGCGTACTTCAGGATGAACGCCACCGTCAGCAGCAGCAGCGCGACACCGGTGACGTAGGCCAGCACGCGGTAGCGCAGCAGCGGCCCCCGCAGGGCCGGCGCGGCCTTCGCGGCCGCGGCGCCTTCGCGTTCTTCGGTGTCCACCATCGCAGTCTGCCTTTCTAGCTCTCGCGCTGGTCACGAGCGTGCAGCTCGGCCAGGTAGCGGTTGTAGGCGGCGAGCTCGTCGTCCTGGTCGTCGACCGGGACCTGCCGCGTCCGCGGCGACGGCACCTCGCTCACCGGCTTGCGGCCCCACTCGGCGCGCGACTCCGCAGGCTCGGCGTCCTCCTGGGCCGCGGCCTCGCGGCGCAGCTTCCAGATCCGCCACACCATGAACGCCGGGAACACGCCGAACAGCGGCCACTGCAGCACGTAACCGAGGTTCTGGAACGAGCCGCTCGCCGATTCGAACCGGTTCCACTGCCACCAGGCCAGCCCGCAGCAGACCGCGAACGCGGCGACGCACAGGACGCCGATCGCGATCCGGCGCGGCGTGAACAGACCCGTGGGCACCCCACGACGCTAGCACCCGCGGGTCAGGAGACCTTGACGACCTGGGCGGCCTTGGCGTAAGCGTCGGCGAGGCCGAACACCTTCTGCCCGTAGTCGACCGAGTTGTTGTACGACAGGATTCCCGCCCACCAGCCGTTCGCGCTGGCCATGTCCCGGCTGCCGACGCACAGGTACTTAGCGGCGGCGAGCGCGGCGGCGTCGATCTGCTGCGGGTTGTAGCCGCCGCCGTAGCGGGCCCACGTGCTGGGCAGGAACTGCATCGGCCCGACCGCCCGGTCGTACACCGGGTCGCCGTCGAACCGGCCGCCGTCGCTGTCGCCGATCGCCTTGATGCCGGGCGAGCCGTCGAGCGGGACGCCGATGATCGCCTTCGAGGGCAGCCCGTTGGCCTGCAGCACCGCGCCGCCGTACTGGCCGTGGTTGGACTCGACCCGGCCGATGCCGGCGAGCGTGGCCCAGGACAGCCGGCACTTCGGCTGCGCGGCCCGCATCTCCAGCTCGGCGTTGCCGTAGGCGACGAGCGCGCGGGCCGGGATGCCGGTGACGTCGGAGACCTTGGCCGCCCACTGGGAGAGCAGGTCGCCGCCGCCGGACTGTTGTTGCTGCTGGGGTTGCTGCTGCGGCTGGGTCTGCGCCGCGGGCGTGCCCTCGACGGTCGCGTTGACCGGGGCCGCCGAACCGGGCGCGACCTGCGCCGCCGCGTTGTCCAGGTCCGGGATCTCGGTGGTGGTCTCGGTGCGGTCGGGCCGGGTGACCGCACTGGTCGCCCAGACCCCGCCGACCGCTGCGGCCAGCACCACCACCACGACCGCGAGCCTGCCGAGCACCGCGGGCGCGGCCCGCCTGCGGGCGGGCGGCGCCGCGGTTTCCTCCTCGGTGGACACGTCCGCAGGGTCGTGCTCGATCTGCTCCGTGTCCAAGAACCTTGCCTCCCACCGACGTCCGCACGCTCCGCGCGCCGACGATAGGTGCGCCGGTGTCAAGCGAGCGCTAAAGCCTCACCTGACCAACGAGGCCGCGTTTCCTGACGTTACGCGACCTCGACGGTCAGCTGGCGCGCTGCTGGCGGGCGAGACGGGCGACGCACCAGGCCGGGGCGCTGCCGCGGCGCAGGTGCTGCAGGACCGTCATCGGGCCGAGGCGCCGGGACAGGTCGGACGGCGTGAGACCGGCGGACCGGTAGTCCAGCGCGCGCTGGTCGAGCGGGCTGATGCCGGCGTCCCACCAGGCCTTGGCCTCTTCGATGTCGCCGACCATCTGCCACCAGCCCGCCGCGGCGACCAGCAGGTCGACCGGCACCTCGGGCAGGCGTTCCTGCATCGCGTCCAGGTAGTCCGGGTCGGCCGACTCCACCGGCTTCCACGTGCGGGTGCCGGTGCGGGCCCGCTGGCCGGGAATCCCTGGTGGTTGCTGCGGCAGTTCGGCGAGCCAGGCGGAGGCGATCCGGTCGGCCTCCATCTCCTCCGGCGTGCGCTCGAGCTCGGACGCCCACTGGGCAATCACCGCATCCACCCCGGGATCTCCGGTCATCCCTGCCTCCTCGTGCCCCACTGAAAGCCACCATCGAACGGCGATGATCGAAGCGATTGACCGTTTCGCCGGTAAGAACCGGCTGGTCACGCAATGTGAGCACCGTAGGGGGAATTCGGGCCGTCGCGCCAGAGGTTCCGGGCAAGGAATTCGGCGACCAGCGCGTTAATCACCTCAATCCACCCGGATGGTCGAACAGTGCCCCTCAGATGCCGAGATTGGTGACTTTCCGTAGCTGACGGCGAGACGCGCACGGCCACGGCCGGCACCGCCGCATGCGGTGCCGGCCGTGGCCGGATGGGGTCAGGAGAAGAGGCTGCGGACGAAGGTCACGATGGCTTCGGCGCCGTCCCGGAGCCAGCCCAGTGCGCTGCGCACCACCTCGGCGGACTCGGTCGGACGCGTGATCAGGAAGAACAACACGAGCGCGACGACAGCCACGATGACGATCTTCTTGGTGTTCGCCGACATGGCCGTGTTCCCCTCGCTGCACTGGGCCCGCGGCGCACCGCGGGCCTGGTTCCCCCGATCAACGGCAATCCTGCCGTCACCGGGACGTTTTCGACACCCCTTCACACGGATGGCTGGCCGCAGTGACACTGCGTGCCCAGCACGAACTGGTCCCCACTCTAAACGATCAGCCGGGCGCGCGTCAGGAGGCGATCACCCCCGCCGCCCGCAGCGCCGCGACACGCTCGGTGTCATACCCGAGTTCGGTCAGGACATCCGCGGTGTCCGCCCCTGTCTCGTGGGGCGCCTCGGGCGTCGCGGGCGGCGTGCGGTCGAACCGCGGCGCCGGAGCGGGCTGGACCACGCCGCCGATCTCCACGAACGTCCCGCGTGCCGCGTTGTGCGGGTGCGCCGCCGCCTCCCACGGGCTCAGCACCGGCGTCAGGCACGCGTCCGTGCCTTCCGCCCGCGCCACCAGCTCGTCCCGCGTGAACTTGCCGATCGCCGACGCCAGGATCTCCCGCAGCCGCGGCCACTGGTTCCAGTCCAGGTGCACCGGCAGCTCCGCCGGGTCCAGCTCGAGCACCCGCACCAGGTCGCCCCAGAACCGCATCTCGATCGCCCCGACCGCGACATACTTGCCGTCCGCGGTCTCGTAGGTGTCGTAGAAAGGGGCGCCGCCGTCGAGGACGTTGCCGCCCCGCTCGTTCGGCCACATCCCGGCCGAACGCATCCCGAATAGCTGCGTCATCAGCAGCGCCGCGCCGTCGACCATCGCCGCGTCGACCACCTGCCCGCGACCGGATGAGGTCCGCTCGTGCAGCGCGGCGAGGATGCCGAACGCCAGCAGCATCCCGCCACCGGCGAAGTCGCCCACGAGGTTGAGCGGCGGCACCGGCCGTTCCCCGGCGCGCCCGATGGGTTCGAGCGCGCCCGCGACGCTGAGGTAGTTGATGTCGTGCCCGGCCGCGGACGCGAGCGGCCCGTCCTGGCCCCAGCCGGTCACCCGGCCGTAGACGATCCGCGGGTTGCGCCCCTGCACCTGTTCCGGGCCCAGCCCCATGCGCTCGGCAACGCCGGGGCGGAACCCCTCGATGAACACGTCGGCCCGCTCGGCGAGCCGCAGCACGACCTCGACGCCCTCGGGGCTCTTGGTGTCCACGCCGATGGTCCGGCGGCCGCGGGTGAGCGGGTCGTTGGGCACGCCGAGGACGTCCGCCCCCGGCTTGGCCCGGTCGACCCGCACCACGTCGGCGCCGAGATCGGCCAGCAGCGTGCCCGCGAACGGCGCCGGGGCGAGCCCGGCCAGCTCGACGACCTTCAGCCCGGCGAGTGGTCCCGCCATCAGAGCGTCCGCGAGATGACTTCGCGCATGATCTCGCTGGTCCCGCCGAAGATGCGGGAGATGCGCAGATCCGTCCAGGCGCGCGCGATCGGGTACTCGGTCATGTAGCCGTACCCGCCGTGCAGCTGGACGCAGTCGTCGACGACCTTGTTGGCCCGCTCGGTGGTCCACAGCTTGACCATGGCCGCGCCCTGCACGTCCAACTCACCCTTGAGGTGCCCCTCGATGCACTGGTCCAGGAAGGCGCGGGCCACGGCCGCCTCGGTGGCCGCGTCGGCGAGCTTGAACTTGCTGTTCTGGAAGTTGTAGACCGGGCGGCCGAACGCGGTGCGGCCCTTCGTGTACTCGATGGTGAGGTCGATCGCGGCCTCCATGCCTGCCACCGCGGTGACCGCGATGATCAGCCGCTCCTGCGGGAGCTGCTGCATCATCTGGATGAAGCCCTGGCCCTCCTCGCCGAGCAGGTTCGCCGCGGGCACCCGCACGTCGTCGAAGAACAGCTCGGCCGTGTCCTGGCCCTTGAGGCCGACCTTGTCGAGCACGCGGCCACGGCGGAAGCCCTCGCGGTTCGTCTCGACGACGATCAGCGACACCCCGGCCGCGCCGGCGTCCGGGTCGGTCTTGCAGGCCAGCACGACCAGGTCGGCCATGCCGCCGTTGCTGATGAAGGTCTTGGCGCCGTTGATGACGTACTCGTCGCCCTCGCGCACCGCGCGGGTCTTGATGCCCTGCAGGTCGGAGCCGGTGCCCGGCTCGGTCATGCCGATCGCGCCGACCCACTCGCCGCTGGCGAGCTTGGGCAGCCACTCCTTCTTCTTCTCCTCGGTGGCGTAGTGGAGCAGGTAGTGGGCCACGATCCCGTTGTGCACGGACACGCCCCAGGAGCCGTCGCCGCTGCGGGCCTGCTCCTCGTACAGCACGGCTTCGTGCGCGAAGGTGCCGCCACCGCCGCCGTACTCCTCGGGGATCGAGATGGCGAGCAGCCCGACCTCGCCCGCCTTCGTCCACAGCTCGCGGTCGACGGACTTCTGCTGGGTCCACCGCTCCTGGTGCGGCACGAGCTCCTTCTGGCAGAACGCGCGGGCCAGCTCGCGGAACTCGCCCAGGTCCTGTGCCCAGGAACTCTTCGGCGCGGGCAACGGCATCGGTGACCTCCAGCAGTGGAAAACATTACGGACGGAATGTAAGTTCCGAGTGGAATGTACATCCGGCGGCAGCGCCGGTAAAGGAGGCGACGTGACCGCGCGGGGGCACCGCACGCAGGCCGAGCGCCGGGAGCAGACCCGGACGGCCCTGCTCGACGCGACCATCGAATGCCTGGTGGAGCTCGGCTACGCCCGCACGTCGATGCAGGAGATCTGCTCACGGGCGGGGGTGTCGAAGGGGGCGGCGCAGCACCACTTCGCGGACAAGGCCGACCTGATGGCGGCCGCTGTGGCGCATCTCACTAGCCGGCGAACAGCGGCGCTGGCGGAATCGTTCACGGACCTGCCGAGCGGCGAGGAGGCCATTCCCGCGGCGATCGACCTGCTGTGGGCCGGCTATTCCGGCACGCTCGCCACTGCCGCGACCGAACTGTGGATCGCGGCGCGCACCGACCCGGCCCTGCGGGCGGCGATCCGGCCGGTCGACCGGGCCCTGGGCCGCGAAACCCTGACGCTGATCCGGAACTTCGCCCCGGACCTGCCCCGCGAGCGCCTGGAGACGCTGTTCTGGCTGACGGTGAACTTCACCCGCGGACTGGCGCTGGACGCGGAACTGGGCGGCGCGCCCGCGCGGCGGAAGCAACTGCTGGAGGAGTGGAAGCGGCTCGCGGTGAGCGCCTACCGGGGCGGCTGAACGGGTACTCCGTACGCCCCGCCGACAGCCATGCCCTGATCCGCGTCCGTGACAGGCGGCCGGTCCGGCCCTCGCCCGGGCCGGCCGCCCACTCCTGAGACGTGTGGATCTCCGACTGTGACGTTCCCGAACGAAAAGGGATCCTCGCCATACCGACGGTATGCTGTACTCGCCGGTAACGCCGCCGACCAGCGCCAGGAGGGCCGATGACCAGCACCGCCGCGAACACGGGTGAGGCTTCCACGGGACCGAACACCGTCGGCGGGATCCCCGGCGCGCCCACCGCGGCACGCGCCGCGCAGCTCGCGCGGCGTGCCGAGGGCGGTCAGGATTCCGCTCCGGTGGAGATCACCGCGCCGTTCACCGGGCTGCCGACCGCGACGCTCCCGCAGGCCACCGACGCCGACGTGCGTGCGGTGTTCGCCGCGGCGCGCTCTTCGCAGCGGGCGTGGGCAGCGCGTCCGGTGGCCGAGCGGCAACGGGTGCTTAAGCGGCTCGGGGAACTCATCCTTGGCCGTCAGGAGGAGATCCTGAACCTGGTGCAGCTGGAGGCGGGCAAGGCGCGGATCGACGCGTTCGACGAGGTCAGCGCGACGGCCCTGGTCGCGGGCTACTACGGCAAGCACAGCGCGAAGATCCTCGGCGCCCGCCGCGCCGCCGGGGTCATCCCGGTCGCGACGAAGGCGGGCGAGGTACGGCACCCCAAGGGTGTCATCGGGGTCATCTCGCCGTGGAACTACCCCCTCGCCCTGACCGCGATGGACGTGCTGCCCGCGCTCGCCGCGGGCAACGCGGTGGTGCAGAAGCCGGACAACCAGACCGCGTTGTCGGCGTTGTGGCTGCACGAGCTGGCCGAGGAGGCCGGGCTGCCCGCGGGCGTGTGGCGGATCGTGCTGGGCCGGGGTTCGAGCATCGGCGACGCGATCGTCGAGGAGTCCGACTACCTGTGCTTCACCGGTTCGACACCGACCGGGAAGGCGCTGGCGGAGAAGGTCGCGAAGCGGCTCACCGGCTATTCGCTGGAGCTGGGCGGCAAGAACCCGATGATCGTGTTGCCGGACGCCGACGTGGCGAAGGCGGCGGCCGGTGCCGTGACGGCGTGCTTTTCCTCCGCCGGGCAGTTGTGCGTGTCGGTCGAGCGGATCTACGTGCACGAGAACATCCGGGACGAGTTCACGAAGGCGTTCGTGGCGAAGACGAAGGCGCTGAAGCTGGGCGCCGAACTCGGGTTCGGTGCGGACATGGGCTCGTTGACGAGCGCCGCCCAACTGGCCGCGGTGAGCGCCCACGTGGAAGACGCGCGGGCCAAGGGGGCGACTGTGCTCACGGGCGGCCGGGCCCGCCCCGACCTGGGCCCGTTGTTTTATGAGCCGACTGTGCTCACGGACGTGACCGAGGACGTGGCGCTGTTCCGGGAAGAGACGTTCGGCCCGGTGGTGGCGATCTACGGCTACACGGACCTGGATGAGGCCATCGAGCGCGCGAACGACACCGAATACGGCCTGAACGCGAGCGTGTGGTCCGGCAGCGCGGCCGCGGGCTGGGCGGTGGCCACCCGGTTGAAGGCCGGAACGGTCAACGTGAACGAGGGCTACGCGGCGACCTTCGGCAGCGTCGGCCTGCCCATGGGCGGCATGAAGGACAGCGGCTTCGGAAGGCGGAACGGCGCCGAAGGGCTGCTGAAGTACACGGAGGCGCAGTCGATCGCCGTGCAGAGGGGCATTCGGCTTCGGCCGCCTCGCGTGGTGCCGGGGAAGGTCTGGGCGCGGGGCATGACGATCGGGCTCCGCCTGCTGGACAAACTACCGCGCCGGTAGCGGGTCTTTCTTCCCTGCCGCACAACACAAATCGCAAGCCGGCAACGAAAAGCAAACGACTACCCCAACCAGACCTCCCCCACCAGCGACACGCAAGCCGGCAACGAAAAGCAAACGACTACCCCAACCAGACCTCCCCCACCCGAAAACGCAAGCCGGCAACGCAACAGCACCGACCATCGAACCAGACCTCCCCCGCCCCCGATCCACAGCCGATCTTTAGTCGCCGACCAGGGTTGTCAAGGCACGCTTTCCCGCCTTGACAACCCTGCTCGGCGACTGAAACACGATCAGGCATCGGGGGCGGGGGTGGTCGAAAGGTGACCGTCCGGCGCCGTGAGGCGCTTTCCGCGCGTCAGCGCGGCTTTAAAGATCAAAAGAGTCCTCGCCGGACGGGCAGGCTCCGGGATGACCAGGGGTTGGGTGCCTCGGCTCACCTTGGCGAGGTGGTCGCCGGGTGGTCATCCCGTCGCCTTCCGGTTTGTGCATATCACCTTGAGCCAGGGCCGCAAGCTTTGTGTTCTCGGCTGCCGGACCCAGCGCGGGTTGCGGCCCTGGCTCAAGGTGATCGTTGCGTGTCAGGCGACGGGATGACCACCCAGCTACCTTGGGTGCAAAGATCAAGGGCACGGCGCTTTGCGCCGTCAGGTTAGTAGGCCTTTGTCGTAGGCGATGGCTACTGCTTCGGCTCTTCGGTTGGCGCCCAGTTTGGCCATCACTCGTGACAGGTGGACGCTCACCGTTTTTTCGCTGATGAACAATTCTTCGCCGACCTGTTTGTTCGTCCGGCCCAATGCCACTCGTTCCAGCACGGCACGTTCCCGATCCGTCAGGGGGTCGACGGTGGGGCGTGGGGCTGGTTGTGGCTCCACGCCCGGGATTTCGATGCGGGCTCGCCGGGCGACCTCGCGGACCGCGTCGCGGAGGGGTACTGCCCTCAGGTCCTCGGCGACGTCGTGCGCGGCCAGCAACTCCTTCGCGGCCAGACCCGCGTCGCCCTGAGTCGCCAGCAGCGCTTCGGCGTGGTGCCACCGGCAGATCGCCTGCTCGTAAACCGCGCCGTAGTCGAACGCGGCGACGGCCGCCGCCCACAGCGCCGGGTCCGCGGGGCCCTCCAGGCCGCTCGCGGCGGCCTCGGCCCGCGCCAGCCATGCCCGCGCCTCCGGGCCGAGCGTCTGCGCCCGCGGCCTGCCGTTCGCGCCCGCGTAGCGGACGTGCTCGATCAGCTTCCGGCCCGCCGCGACTGCCTGCTCGGCCACGCCGTGGTCACCGCGCTTCCGCGCGCTCGCCGACCACGCGGCGGCCGCCTCGACCCCCAGTGCGCCGAGGCGGACGGTGGCGAGCAGGTAACCCTCGTCGAACGACAGCAGGAACTCGATGACCTTCCGCACCCACGCGATCGCCTGCTCGTACTCGCCCTGCCACATCGACAGTTCAGCGCCCGTCGCGCCGCTCACGATCGCCGTCAACGGCTCCGCCCGCCAGTGCGGCCGCAACTCCCCCAGGTACTTCTGCGCCGTGTCCACCCGGCCCCGCGCGACCGCGAACGGCAGCCACGACGACGTCATCCGCGCCGCCAGCACACTCGACACGCCCCGAGCGGGCGCGTTCGTGCTCGCCATCGCCGGCCAGTCACCGCTGAGGTACCGCAGCGTCAGGTGCCGCGCGCGCATCTCCAGCCCGTAGATGCTCCACGTCAGCCCGGTCTGCTCGGCCCGCTCGATGCCGCGCCGGTAGATGTCCATCGCCGGGCCGTACTCGCCCAGGTCCTCGTAGCTGAACGCCAGGAAGCAGACCGCCCGCAACGCCACGTTGAGCGACCCCGAGTCCAGTGCCTTCCGCTCCGCCTCCTCGAGACGGGCCCTGGCCTCCTCCGGCTCGCCCGCGGCGTCGTCCAGCGCGCCCAGCGTGATGAGCGCGGCGGCCTCCGCGCCGGTGTTGCCGACGGCCCGCGCGTCCGCGACCGCCGTGTGCGCGTTCCAGCGCGAGTCGTCGTACTGCCCCGCGTTGCGCAGGATCGCGGCCCGGGTGGCCAGCACCCACGCCCGCGTCTTGCTCGGCTCGCCGTCGGAGACCAAGTCCCACGCCTTGTTGATCGCGTTGAGGGCCTCGTGCAACGTGCCTTCGGCGTTGAGCAGCACCTCGGCGAGCCGCCGCCACACCTTCGCCGCCTTCTCCGCGGGCACGCCGGGCCTCAGGTTCTGCACCGAGGACCGGCCGTAGGCGATCGCCCGCTCCGGCTCACCCGAGGTGGCCGCGAAGTAGGACGCCTCCTGCAACAGCTTCAGCTCGTCGACGCCCTCGGGACGGTCGGCCTCCGGCACCGCGTCCCAGATCTCCAGCGCCTGCTCGATGTGCCGCAACGCCGCGCCCGGCGCCCCCAGCCGCTCGGCCTCCTCCGCCGCGCGGAGCAACGCGGGCAGCGCCGCCTTCAGGTCCCGGCTGCGCAGGCTGTGGTAGGCCAGCTTCGCGTCGTGGCCGCGGCCCTGCGGCGTGCGCCGGATCCGCTCGGCGTAGGCGGCGTGCATGCGGACCCGTTCCCCCGGCAGGAGGTCCGCGTACACCGCTTCCTGCAGCAGCGCGTGCCGGAACGTGTAGGCGCCCCGCTCGATGACCAGCACGTGGTGGTGCACCGCCTCGCGCAGCGCCTCGTCCAGCTCCAGCTCGTCCAGCCCGGTGACCTCCGCCAGCGCCGGGTGCGCCACCGAATCGCCCGCCGCCGAGATCGTCCGGACCACCCGCCGCGCCTCCGGCGAGAGCCGCTCCAGCCGGGACAGCAGCACCTCCGCCAGCCCCGCGGGCAGGTCTTCACACTCGACACCGGCGGCCATCAGCTCCTCGGCGAAGAACGGATTGCCCTCCGACCGCTCGGCGACCCAGGCGACGATCTCCGGCGTCACCGGCCCGTCGGCCAGCGCCTCGACGAACGCCCTTGCTTCCGCCGTGCCGAACGGCCGCAGCTCGACGTGCGTGACCACCGGCAGGCGGACCAGCTCCACCAGCATCGCGCGGAGCGGGTGCCGCCGGTGCACGTCCTCCTCCCGGTAGCTGCCGACCACCAGCAACCGCTGCCCCCGCAGGCGGTTGAGCAGGAACGACAGCAGGTTCCGGCTGGACGAGTCGGCCCAGTGCAGGTCCTCCAGGACAAGCACGACCGGCCGGTGCGCGGCGACCTGCGTCAGGACGCCCAGCACCGCGTCGAACAGCTGCAGCTGCCCGAGGTCCTGCTCCGGACGCACCCGGTACGGCACGTCCCGCTCGCCGGACGTGTCCGGCACCAGGTGCTCGCCCGCCGGCGACGGCGGCATCGCGCCGCCCTGCGGCAGCAACCGCGCGAGCGCCGGCCGGACCCGGACCGCCTCGGCGACCACGGGGTCGTCGTCCAGGCCCAGCGGCGCCAGCGCCTCCGCGAACGGCAGGTAAGGCAGACCGCCCTCCCGGACGTCCAGGCACCGCCCGGAGAGCACGAGCGCGCCGCGGGAGGAGGCGTGCTCGGACAGCTCGGTCAGCAACCGGGTCTTGCCCACCCCGGCGTCGCCCGACACGAGGACCGCGCCCGCCTCACCCCGCTCCGCAGCGGTGAAGGCAGCACGCAGCCGTCGCATCTCGTCGGCGCGGGCGACCAGTGGGATTCCGGAACCTAGGCGGGGCACGAGCACCATTCTGTCGCACCCCACCGACAATCCCGGCACCCTTTTCGTCGTGGGCGAAACCACGCCCGAACCCCTACCGGGCGCGGGCCAGCTCGACGGGGCTCGGACGGCGCTGCTCCGGCACCCGGACCTCGGCCTTGGCGCGCCCGAACCAGCGGCGGCCCGGACGGCTCGCCTTCTCCAGCTGCTCGCGCCGGTAGGCCACCTCGGCCATGACCGCGTCGTACATGATCTCGTTGCGCATCGGGAGTTCCCTCTTCCGGCTCTTCCAGTTCCCCTTGTGAACCTCAGAGTCGTCCTGAGGGCGGGCCCCCGGCATCGGACGATCACCCCGACCCGGACGCGAAACGACCCCTTACTCCGCCTCAGTCCCCTGCTCGGCGGTGTAAGGGGTCGTCCGTTCGGCTTACCTCAGGCGCGGTCGAGCGCGCCCACGGCGCGGAGCAGCCCGCGCCAGCTCTCGGTGGTCACGTGCAGCTCACCCGCGGCCGGGTTCTTGGAATCACGCACGCCGACTCCCCCGGCGATCATCGCGACCTCGACGCAGTCGTTCCCGCCGCCGCTGTGGCTGCTCTTGCGCCACACCGGGGCGGACGGCTCCACATGGGACATTTCTCCCCGCTCCTCACTTCCCAGGCACACGTTGGTACGGCTCACCCGGCAACCGTTATCCGGAAAAACGTTCGGCGGCCGCGGCGATCACCTCGACCGAGTCGTCCGGTTTCAGAGCCGTCGCACGCAAATGATCGAACATGAGGATATAGCGGCGCACATCGGGGGGCAGCTCGAGGAAAAAACCACCCGAAGTGCTGTCCACGTACACCACATCGGGGTCGGCCTGCTCCGGGAATCCGAGGATCAGGAACGGGCCTTCCATGCCCGGGTGGGCGCCCGCGCCGAAGGGAACGACCTGGATGGTGACGTGCGGCAGCTGCGCGACGGTCAGCAGCCGTTCGGCCTGGTGCGCCATCACCTCCGGCCCGCCGACCACGCGGTGCAGGACCGCCTCGTCGATGACGGCCCAATACTCCGGCGGGTTCGGGTCGGTCAACAGCTGCTGGCGGGCGGTGCGCGCGGCGACCCGGCGCTGAATGTCGGACTCGTCGGCGTCCGGGCGCATCGCGCGGATGACGGCACGCGCGTACGGCTCGGTCTGCAGCAGGCCGGGCACGAGCAGCGCCTGGAACGCCCGCAGCGAGCTGGCGTCGGCCTCCAGCCCGACGAAAGTGCCGGTGAAGACCTCCTTGTAGGCCTGCCACCAGCCCGGTTTGCGGGCCTCGCGGGCGAGCTGGACGAGCGCTTCCCGCTCGTCGCCGGTCATGCCGTACAGCTCGAGCATGTCGCGGGCGTCGCGCGGGGTGACACCGACGTGGCCGGTCTCGATGCGGCTGATCTTCGACGCGGAGCACTCCAGCTTCTCGGCGACCTCGTCGATCGTGAGGTCGGCGGCCTCGCGCAGCCGGCGCAGCTCGCTCGCCAGCCTGCGACGGCGAATCGTAGGACCCTGACCGCGACTCATGTCCGCTCCTCCACTCCGGCCCGCGCATTCCCCCCGGCGGCTCGTGGACAACCCGCTCCATCTAACCAGCAGAATCCGAAAACCCGGTGCCTCCGGCTCACCCCGTTGAGGTATCTTCCGCGATTAGCGGTCTGCAAATTGCATAATGCCGCGGTAATCTGGCTCGCGCGAACTGAACTTCCCCAGGAGGCGGCGTGCTCGACCGCGACACCATCGTCGGTCCACTGCAGACGTCCGTGCAGCGCCGGCTGGACGATCTCGCCCGATCGGTCGACCTCGCCGACCGCGAGCAGGCCGCCGACCTCGCCGCCAGAGAGATCCCGCTGCTGGTGGAAGCACTGCGCGCCACACTGGCCACGCACGCCCCGGACGCGCGCGGGCACTGCCCGGTCTGCCGCAGCCGCACGTCCCGCCTGTTGTTCCGCCGCCGCGGGCGGACGCCGTGCCGGGCCTACCTGGCGGCGCAGCTCAGCCTGGGCCCGGCGATCGAGGACGTGGTGCGGCCGCGGACCAAGCACCTGCGCCGCAGGCGGACGGCTTCCCTCAGCCCGCTCGGCTGAGGGACACGCCACCGCAGAGCCAGGGGGTAGAACCTCAGTCCTGCCGCGCGTTCTGGCCGTCCGGGGGCAGCACCCTCAGCAGCCCCTCCTGCACCACCGTCGCCAGCAGTCTCCCGTCCCGGCTGAAGAAGCGGCCGGTGGCGAGCCCGCGACCGCCGGACGCCGACGGCGACTCCGTGTCGTACAGGACCCACTCGTCGGCGCGGAAGGGGCGGTGGAACCACAGCGCGTGGTCCAGGCTCGCGCCCAGCACGCGGTCCAGGTCCCAGTACACGCCGTGCCGGGCCAGCGGCGAGTCGAGCAGTGTCATGTCCGACGCGTAGGTCAGGACGCACACGTGCAGCAGCTGGTCGTCCGGCAGCACGCCGTCCGCGCGCATCCACACCTGGTTGCGGCCCGGTCGTTCGCCGGTCTGCCGGGTCACCCACGGCGGGTCGTTGACGTACCGGATGTCGATCGGGCGCGGGCGTTTGCGCACGTCCGGCAGCGCCTGCGGGAACTCGGCGAGCCGCTCGGCGTACGTCGGCAGCGTCTCCGGGTCCGGCACCTCCGGCATCGCGTCCGCGTGCTCCAGCCCCGGCTCCGACTTCTGGAACGACGCGGACAACGCGAAGATCGCCTTGCCGTGCTGGACCGCCACCACGCGGCGGGTGGTGAACGACCGGCCGTCGCGGATGCGGTCGACCTCGTACACGATCGGCACCCGCGGGTCGCCGCCGCGGATGAAGTACGCGTGCAGCGAGTGCACCCGCCGCTCCGGCGGCACGGTTCGGCCGGCGGCGACCAGCGCCTGCCCGGCGACCTGCCCGCCGAACACCCGCACCGGCGAGTGCGGCGGGCTGACCCCGCGGAAGATGTCCTCCTCGATGCGCTCCAGGTCGAGCAGCGCGACGAGGTTGTCGAGAACGGCCTGCCCGCCGGCGCCTTCCTGGACGTCCAGTCCCGCCGCGGCGTCCCGAGCCAGCTCAGTCATGCGGAGAAGCCTACGGTGCGCACCTCAGGCGTGGTCGTCCTCACCGAGCTTGTGCACGCGGATCAGGTTGGTCGACCCGACGGTGCCCGGCGGGGAGCCCGCCACGATGACGACCAGGTCGCCGGCCTGGTACCGGCCCGTCTCCAGCATCGCGCGGTCGACCTGCTTGATCATGCGGTCGGTCGAGTCCACCGAGGGCACCAGCTCGGTGTGGGTGCCCCAGGTCAGCGCCAGCTGGCTGCGCACGCTCTCCTCCGGCGTGAACGCCAGCAGCGGCAGCCGCGTGTGCAGCCGGGCGAGGCGGCGGACCGTGTCGCCGGACTGCGTGAACGCGACCAGCGCCTTGGCGTTGAGCCGCTCGCCGATGTCCTTCGCCGCGTAGGAGATGACGCCCCGCTTGGTGCGCGGCACGTGCGACAGCGGCGGCACCGCCGGGGTGTCGGCCTCCACGGCCTCCACGATTCGCGACATCGTCTGCACGGTCTCGATCGGGTAGCGGCCCACGCTGGTCTCGCCGGAGAGCATGACCGCGTCCGCGCCGTCGAGCACCGCGTTGGCCACGTCGGAGGCCTCGGCGCGGGTCGGGCGCGAGTTGTTGATCATCGAGTCGAGCATCTGGGTCGCGACGATGACCGGCTTGGCGTTCTCGCGCGCGATCTGGATGGCGCGCTTCTGGACCAGCGGCACCTGCTCGAGCGGCAGCTCGACGCCCAGGTCACCGCGGGCGACCATGACGCCGTCGAAGGCCAGCACGATGGCTTCGAGGTTGTAGACCGCCTCGGGCTTCTCCAGCTTCGCGATGACCGGGCGGCGGCCCTTGCCGACGCGGTCCATCACCTGGTGGACCAGGTCGATGTCGGCGGGCGAGCGGACGAAGGACAGCGCGATGAAGTCGGCGCCCAGTTCGAGCGCGAACTCCAGATCCTCGACGTCCTTGTCGGACAGGGCGGGTACGGAAACGTCCATGCCGGGCAGCGAGACGCCCTTGTTGTTGCTGACCGGGCCACCCTCGGTGACCTCGCACACCACGTCCGGGCCCTCGACGCCCTTGACGACCAGGCCCACCTTGCCGTCGTCGACGAGCAGGCGGTCGCCCGGCTTGGCGTCCTTGGCCAGGCCCTTGTAGGTGGTCGAGACCCGGTCGTGGGTGCCGGCGACGTCCTCCACGGTGATGCGCACGACGTCACCGGTGCGCCATTCGACCGGGCCGCCCGCGAAGGTGCCGAGCCGGATCTTCGGGCCCTGCAGGTCGGCGAGGATGCCGACCGCGCGCCCGGTCTCGGCCGCGGCCTCCCGGATCAGGTCGTACACCTGCTTGTGGTCGCCGTGGCTGCCGTGGCTGAAGTTCAGCCGCGCCACGTCCATCCCGGCGTCGACAAGGGCTCGCACCTTGTCCGCGGTGGCGGTCGCGGGGCCCATAGTACAAACGATCTTCGCGCGTCGGCTCACGTCCCAATAGCGTAGTCGCTTGCGCCGCGCACGTCTGTACCGATCTCTCGAACGGTTCAGGAAACGTTCACCAGCCAGGTCACCAACGGAAAGGTCAGACCGTCGTCGTCCACCCAATCGGTGAGTTCAGCGGCCAGTTCACCCACGATGGTGATACGGGTCTCCTCGGCCGCGGCGGCGAAGGCCGGTGCGGCGGGGGTGGCGCTCGCCTCGTGCTCGGCCATCTCGGCGACCGAGCCGAAGCGGACAGGCACGAGCCCGATGCGCAGGCGGACGGAGGCGAAGCCGGCGTCGGCGAACAGCGCGCGTAGCTCCGTTGGCTGGGGGCCGGCGAACGGTGCGCGCAGGGCGGCGCCGGCCTCGGGGCCGAGGTGGTCCTCGAACGCGCGGGACAGGGCGGCGAACTGGGGGTGGAAGCGGGCGTCGCGCCACATCGCCACGGCGATCCGGCCGCCGGGCTTGAGGACTCGCCGCCACTCGCGCACGGCGGCGGCGCGGTCGGGCAGGAACTGCAGGCCCTGCTGGCAGGCGACCAGGTCGAAGCTGTGGGCCGGGAGGTCGAGCCGGGTGGCGTCGCCGTGCAGCCAGCGGACGCGGGAGGACTTGGACCGGGCGACGGCGAGCATGTCCTCGTCGAGGTCGACGCCGGTCACCGCCGCGGCCAGCGGCTCGGCGGCGCGTGCGACGACGCCGGTGCCGCAGGCGACGTCGAGAACCTGGTCACTCGGCTGCGGCGCGGCGAGGTCGAGGAGCTGCCGCGCGCACTCGGCGAAGAACGCCGGCACCAGGTAGCGCTCGTAGGCCGCCGGGCCTTGGGCGGCGAGCTGGTGGGTGGCGACGTTGCGCACCCGGTCAGGATGCGCGCGGCTCCGGCGCTGGTGAAGGGGCTTTGGTCAGCAGCGCCGGACCTGGCGACCAACGCGGCCCGTTTGGTCGAGGAGCCGCCGGGCGCGCGGCGAGTTGCGCAGGGACCAGGTAGCCCTCCGGTAGCGGGTGGCGACGTCGCTCAGCCGCCCGGGATGCGCGCGGCTCCGGCGCCGGTGAAGGGCTTTCGTCAGCGGCGCGGCTTCTCGCTGATTCCGACGTGGTCGCGGGCCCACTCGTTGAACGGGCGGACCTGCCGCCAGGCCTTGCGGACCCGGTCCAGGCACGCGCGTTCGTGCAGGGTGTCGTCCGGGTCCCAGGACTTCACGGCGTACAGCGAGCGGTGTTTGAGCAGCTCGAGGCGCGGGTGGTCGTCCGGGTAGCCGCGTGGCTTGGTCTTCATCACGTCGCCCGTGATGGTCCACCCGGCGCGGCGCAGCTTGGCCAGGATGTCGGCCAGCGCCTTGCCGTGGATCTCGGTGTCGACCGCCTGCCGGTAGCGCGCCAGCTGGTCGGACTGCAGGTGGAAGCAGCCGCCGCCGACGCGCAGCCCCGCCGACGACACCTCCACGTAGTAGGCGCCGCCGCCGCGGCCCTGCTCGACGACCCCGCCGCAGTGGGTCTTGTAGGGCGTCTTGTCGTGGGAGAACCGCACGTCGCGGTAGGGGCGGAACACCTTGCCCTCGCCGAAGCCCGGCCCGAACTCCGGCGTCAGCTCGGCGAGCAGCGCCTCCATCGGGCCGCGCACGTCCGACCGGTAGACCTCGACGTGGTCCTCCCAGTACGGCTTCGAGTTGTCGGCCTCCAGACCGTCGTAGAACTCGACGGCGTGCTCTCCGAATCCGGCGAACTTCGTCACCGCGCCACGATAATCCCGGGATGGACACGCCTGACAGCTACATCGACGCGCTCGACGAGCCGCGCCGGAGCGACATCCGGGCGCTGCACGAGCTGATCCGGGCCACGGTGCCCGAGCTGGCGCCGACGACGGCGTTCGGGATGCTCGGCTACGGGCCCTACCACTACCGCTACGCCAGCGGCCGCGAAGGCGACTCCACGGTGATCGCCCTGAAGAGCAACAAGAACTACATCTCGCTGTACGTCAGCGCGGTGGTCGGCGGCCGCTACCTCGCCGAGAGCTACGCCGACGCGCTGCCGAGGGCCTCGATCGGCAAGAGCTGCATCCGCTTCAAGCGGCTGGCCGACCTCGACACCGGCGCGCTGGCCGAGATCTTCCGCCTGGCACGGGGGAACCCGCCCGGCGAGCTGCACCGGGCGGGTTCCCCGCCGGGCTAGGAGTTCATCGCGGTGATCAGTTCCCCGTTAGCCGTGTCGCCGGAGAGTTCCCAGAAGAACGCGCCGCCGAGGCCCTGGCTCTTGGCGTAGCTCATCTTCCCGGTGATGGTCGCCGGGGTGTCGTAGCTCCACCACTCCGAACCGCACTTGGCGTACGCGGTGCCCGCGATCGTGCCGGTCGACGGGCAGCGCGTCTTGAGGATCTTGTAGTCCTCGATGCCCTGCTCGTACTTGCCCGGCGCGGGTCCGGTCGCGGTGCCGCCCGGGGTGGCCTGCGTGACGCCGGTCCAGCCGCGGCCGTAGAACCCGATCCCCAGCAGCAGCTTGCTCGCCGGCACGCCCTTCGACTTGAGCTTCTGGATCGCCGCGTCGGAGTAGAAGCCCGCGGCTGGGATGCCGTCGTACGAGGTGAGCGGCGAGTGCGGCGCGGTCGGGCCGGCCGGGCTGAAACCGCCGAAGTAGTCGTAGGTCATCACGTTGTACCAGTCGACGTAGCGCGCCGCGCCGCCGTAGTCCGCCGCGTCGATCTTGCCGCCGGAGGAGCCGTCCGCGGTGATCGCGGCGGTCACCAGCTTGCCACCGAACTTCGACCGCAGCGCCGACATCAGGTTCGTGAACGCGCCCGCGCCGCTGGTGTCACAGGTGGCGCCGCACGCGTTCGGGTACTCCCAGTCGATGTCGATGCCGTCAAACACGCCGGCCCAGCGCGGGTCGTTGACCAGGTTGTAGCAGGACTCGGCGAACGCGGCCGGGTTCTGTGCGGCCTGGCCGAACCCGCCGGACCAGTTCCAGCCGCCGAAGGACCACAGCACCTTCAGGTTCGGGTACATCTGCTTGAGCTTGCGCAGCTGCCCGAAGTTGCCGCGCAGCGCGCCGGCCTCCCACGTGTCGGCCACGCCGTCCACGCTGTTCGCCGCGGTGTAGGCCATGCCGTAGGCGGCGTAGCTGTCGCCGACGGTGCACTGCCCGTTGGTCACGTTGCCGAACGAGTAGTTGATGTGGGTCAGCTTGGCCGCCGACCCGCTGGTGTGGATGTTCTTGACGTAGTACGCCCGGTCGTAGACGCCCCACTCGGCGAAGTAGCCGAGCAGTTTGCCGACGGGCGCCGCGGTCGCCGCGGGCGGCGCGGCGGTGATCGTCATGAGGAGCGCGGCGAACAAGCCGCCGAACGCGAGGGCGAGTCTGCGCATGATGCCTCCCTGGGGGCCGAAGGGGACATCCGCACCGTAAGAGGACTGGACCACTCGGACAATGGTTCAGACCAATCTGTACGACGAAAGTAGGGGCGCAACGGCGGTTCCGTTGCGCCCCCCCGCAATCTCAGCCGAAGAAGACCTCGGCCTCCTCGTAGCGCTCCGGCGGCACGGTCTTCAGCTCCGCGGTCGCCTCCGCGAGCTTGACCCGGACGATGTCGGTGCCGCGCAGCGCGACCATCGTGCCGAAGTCGCCGTCCGCGACCGCGTCCACGGCGTGCAGGCCGAAGCGGGTGGCGAGCACCCGGTCGTAGGCCGTCGGCGTGCCGCCGCGCTGGGTGTGCCCGAGCACGACCGCGCGCGACTCCTTGCCGGTGCGCTTCGCGATCTCGTCGGCCAGCCAGGTGCCGACGCCGCCGAGCTGGACGTGGCCGAACGCGTCCTTCTCCCCGGTCCGGAGCACCTCGGCGCCACCCTCCGGCACCGCGCCTTCGGCGACCACGATGATCGGCGCGTACATCTTCTCGAAGCGGCGCTCGACCCACTCGACGACCTGCTCGACGGAGAACGGCCGCTCCGGGACCAGGATGACGTTGGCGCCACCGGCCAGGCCGGCGTGCAGCGCGATCCAGCCCGCGTGGCGGCCCATGACCTCGACGACCATCGCGCGGTAGTGCGACTCGGCCGTGGTGCGCAGCCGGTCGATCGCCTCGGTGGCGATGTGTACCGCGGTGTCGAAGCCGAACGTGTAGTCGGTGGCCGCGAGGTCGTTGTCGATCGTCTTGGGCACGCCGACCACGCCGATGCCGTCGTCGGTGAGCTTCTTCGCGACGCCGAGGGTGTCCTCGCCGCCGATCGCGATGAGCGCGTCGACGCCTTGCTCGGCGAGCACGGCGCGGATCTTCTCGACCCCGTCCTCCTCCTTGTACGGATTGGTCCGCGAGGAGCCCAGGATGGTGCCGCCGCGGATCAGGATCTCCTCGACGTCGTCGAGACCGAGCGGACGGCTGTCCCCGGTCAGCGGGCCGCGCCAGCCGGAGCGGAAGCCGACGATCTCCCACCCGTGCGCCTCGATGCCCTTGCGGACCACCGCGCGGATGACCGCGTTGAGCCCGGGGCAGTCGCCGCCACCGGTCAGCACGCCGACACGCATCTGATCAGACCTCCGAAAAGTTGTGCTGGTCACACCTGGCGACCGCCAGAGTAGCGGTAGTCACCCTTGATCGGTAAAGCGGCAGGAGGGGCTGCTAGGGTGTCGGACGTGCAGCGCTATTTCTGGTTTAGCGGGCCGGCCCTGGGTGGGCCAGCCGGCGGCCTCGCTGCGCGCTGACCTTCCACCCTGGAGCCGGATGATCGACCGGCTCGTCAGGGACTCGCGCGGGCCGGTCACCGAAAGGAACCCCCGCACATGTCTCCCAGCGCTTCGACACTCAGCGCAGGCCCCGCGGAAATTTCCGAAGGCCTCGACAACCAGCGCACTCTCGGCGTCAGCCCGCTGATCTCCCCCGCCCTGCTGCGGCAGGAACTGCCGGTGGACGCGGCGATCGCCAAGACCGTCGCGCAGGGCCGGTCGTCGGCCGTCGACATCCTCAACGGCGACGACGACCGCCTCGTCGTGGTCGTCGGCCCCTGCTCGGTGCACGACCCCGCGGCCGCCCTCGACTACGCCCACCGGCTGGCCGAGCACGCCGCCGGTGTCCGCGACGAGCTGCACGTGATCATGCGGGTGTACTTCGAGAAGCCGCGCACCACGCTGGGCTGGAAGGGCCTCATCAACGACCCGGACCTGGACGGCAGCTACGCCGTCAACAAGGGCCTGCGGATGGCGCGCAAGCTGCTGCTCGACATCTCCGCGCTGGGGCTGCCGGTCGGGTGCGAGTTCCTGGACCCGATCACGCCGCAGTTCATCGCCGACACCGTGAGCTGGGGGTCCATCGGCGCGCGGACCGCGGCCAGCCAGGTGCACCGCCAGCTGTGCAGCGCACTGTCCATGCCGGTCGGCATCAAGAACTCCACCGAGGGCGACGTGCAGGTGGCGGTGGACGCCACCCGCGCGGCGGCGGCGAGCCACGTGTTCGCGGGCATCAACAACGACGGCCTGGCCGCGCTGTTCACCACGGCGGGCAACCCGGACTGCCACGTCATCCTGCGCGGCGGTTCCGCAGGCCCGAACTACGACGCGGCGACGGTGGCCGACACCCTCGCACGGCAGGCCAAGGCCGGGCTGCCGGAGCGCGTGATCATCGACGCGAGCCACGGCAACAGCGGCAAGGACCACGTCCGCCAGGGCGTGGTGGCCGGGGAGATCGCGGACCGGATCGCCGCCGGCGAACGCGGGATCGCCGGGATCATGCTGGAGAGCTTCCTCGAGGCCGGGCGGCAGGACCTGGTGCTGGGGCGCTCTGGGGAGCTGACGTACGGGCAGTCGATCACCGATGCGTGCCTGGATTGGCGCAGCACGCGGGAGCTGCTGGATCGGTTGGCTTCGGCTGTCGTGGCTCGGCGGTGAGGGGGCGCTACGCGGGTTTCTCAATCGCCGGCTTCGCTTCGCTACGCCCCGATTGAAAGAGTCCCTCCCGAACCCGATCTTTCAGTGTTCGGTTGCCGAGGCACCGCGTCAAGGCGGGAAAGCGTGCCTTGGCCCGGTGGCTCGGCAACCGATTTGGCTGGGGATCGGGTTGCGGGAGNGGGGTGGTTCGGGGGGTGGGTGGCTTGCGTTGCCGGGCGCGGTTTTGTGGGGTGGCTCGTGGGTGGGTGGCCTGCGTTGCCGGGTGCGGTTTTGTGGGGTGGCTCGGGGGGTGGGTGGCCTGTGTTGCCGGGTGCGGTTGTGGGGTGCTGCTGCTAGGCGGGGTAGCCCTTGCGGCGTCGCACCTCGTCGATGATCCGCCAGCGCTCCAGGTTGAAACGCGCGTCGGCGAGGGCGTCGTGCGCGTTCTGCGGCGGCAGGGGCAGCTTGGGCTTGCCCACGTCCTCCCACCGCTGCCGCAGGTCGCGCGTGAACCGGGGCAGCTGGCGCGGCAGCTCGGGCATCGTGCCCCACAGCTGGGCCAGCGCGACATGATCGTAAGCCGCGTACCAGGCCCACAGCTCGATCCCGCCCGGCGGGCGGCCGAAGAACTCCAGCAGGTCGGCCCGGATCTGGGCCCGGCTCCGCCACGCCTTGTCCGCGGGCGAGGGCAGCTTCGGCAGGACGTTCTCGCGCACCCACGGGCCGGCCTTGGCGGGGTCGAAGTCGGTGGAGACCGCGTAGAACTCGCGTCCCCGTTCATCCACGACACCGATCGACACCAGGTCGATCGTCACGCCGTCCTCGATGAATTCGGTGTCGTAGAAGAAACGCACCGTGGCACCCTAAGCACTGCGGCGCGAAGCGCCTCGATCAGGGGTGGTGGCCGGGCGACGGGCGGGCCTAACCGGCCTTGGTCTCCGGCACCCGGTCGGCGTCGGGCAGGCCACTCTGCGCCGGGACCACCGCGCGCACCCCGGCGGCCTCGGCGGCCATCAGCTCCTTGGCCTTCGCCGCGTAGATGTCGACGTACTCCTGGCCGGAGAGCTCCATCAGGGCGTACATGATCTCGTCGGTGATCGACCGCTCGACGAACCGGTCACCGGACAGGCCCGCGTACCGCGAGAAGTCCAACGGCTTGCCGAACCGGATCTCCAGCCGCCGCGGGATCCACATCTTGGAGCCGATCGGGTTGACCTTGTCGGTGCCGATCATCGCGACCGGGACAACGGGGACACCGGCCTCCAGCGCGACGCGGGCCACACCCGTCTTTCCCTTGTACAGGCGGCCGTCCGGGGAGCGGGTGCCCTCCGGGTAGATGCCGAGCAGGTTGCCCTCGCGCAGCAGCCGGATCGCGGTGTCCAGCGCGGCCTGCGCGGCCGAGCCGCCGGAGCGGTCGATCGGGATCTGACCCGCGCCGGTGAAGAACCACTTCTTGAGGGTGCCCTTGACGCCCTTCTCGGTGAAGTACTCCTGCTTCGCCGGGAAGGTGACGCGGCGCTTGACGCGCAGCGGCATGAAGAACGAGTCGGCGACCGCGAGGTGGTTGCTCGCGAGGATGGCGCCACCGGTCTCCGGGACGTTCTCCACCCCCGTCACCTTCGTGGGCCACAGGAGCCGGAGCAACGGCCCGAGCAGCACGTACTTCAGCAACCGGTAAACCACCGGGACGCCCTCCTACCTGCCCGAACAGCCTGCCGGATCCAGAGTAGGAAACGCCGTCCAACCGCACAACGGCCGCACCCGCAGTGGGCGGGAGGTCACAGCCGGGGGACGTCGTTCGACGGGCGGTCCCGGAGCGGCCCGGGGCATGCGACGATGGGTCCGCGTTGGAGGAGAAGGGCGGATGCCATGCCTGTGCTCGCCGGTGCGGAACCGTTCGCGCACACCGGTTCGGCCGAGGTCGGGGTGCTGCTGTGCCACGGTTTCACCGGCACGCCGCAGAGCCTGCGGGGCTGGGCCGAGCACCTCGCCGCGCGGGACTTCACCGTGCGGCTGCCCCGCCTGCCGGGACACGGCACGACGTGGCAGGAGATGAACAAAACCGGCTGGCCCGAGTGGTACGGCGCGGTCGAGCGCGAGTTCCTGGAGCTGCGGGAACGCTGCCAGTCGGTGTTCGTGTTCGGCCAGTCGATGGGCGGCACGCTCGCGCTGCGGCTGGCGCAGCGGCACGGGGGCGCGGTCGCCGGGCTGGTGCTGGTCAACCCGTCCGTCACGCGGCTGAGCTGGGACACCAAGCTGCTGCCCGTCCTCGCGCGGGTGGTGCCGTGGTCACGGGGCGTCGCGAACGACATCGCCAAGCCGGGCGTCACCGAACTGGCCTACGACCGGGTGCCGGTGCGGGCGGCGGCGAGCCTGGCGCGGCTGTGGAAGCTCGTGCGGGCCGACCTGCCGTTGGTGACGCAACCGCTGCTCCTGCTGCACTCGCTCGTTGACCACGTCGTGGAACCCGAGAACGCGCGCATCGTGCTGGACAACGTGCGCAGCCGGGACGTGACGGAAGTGGTGCTGGAGAAGAGTTTCCACGTCGCGACCCTGGACCACGACGCGCCGCTCATCTTCCGGCGTAGTGTCGAGTTCGTGGAAGCGGTCCGTGACCCGGGGCAGGTGGGGGCCCGATGAACTCACGCGTACCCGACCCCGAGGACGTCGACGCCACCTTCGCGGCGATCGTCGCGGACCTGCGGGCCGAGGGGGTCGGCCTGATCGACGACGACGTCGAGGCCGAACGGGCGCCCGCGCGGCCCGAACCGGCCGAGCCCGAGAAGCCCGCCGAACCGGAGAAACCGGCCGCCGAGGCGAGCTGGCGCGGTGGCGGCACCCCCTGGGAGGACACCGTGCTGGGCGACGACCCGGCCGGTCCCGGGGACGACGAGCACTACGTGCCGCCGGAGCCGCCGCCGCTGCCGCGGCCGGGCAAGGGCGCGTTCGTCGTGCTGCTGTTCTTCGTCGTCGGGCTGCTGTTGCTGATCGTGCCGGGGGTGATCGGCGTGAGCACTGCCGTCGCGACCCCGCTCGGGATCCTGGCGCTGGCCACCGCGATCGCGTTGCTGCTGCTGCGCGTCAAGCAGGGCCCGCCGGACGGCGACGGGGCGCAGGTGTGACGCGGGTCGTCGTAGCGCCGGACAAGTTCAAGGGCACGTTGCCCGCCGATGCGGTGGCCGCCGCGATCGCGGCCGGGCTGCGGCGCGGGCGGGACGGCGTCGAGGTGCTGGAGTGCCCGATCGCCGACGGCGGCGACGGCACCGTGGCCGCCGCGGTGGCCGCGGGCTTCGAGTTCGTGCCGGCGCGGGCCAGCGGACCGGTCGGCGAGCCGGTCGACACGGGCTACGCGCGCCGGGACGGCACGGCGGTGATCGAGCTGGCGGCGGTGTCCGGGCTGGCGTTGCTGGACGAGCTGGCGCCGCTGACCGCGACGACGCTCGGGGTCGGCGAGCTGATGCGAGCCGCGCTGGACGCCGGTGCTACCCGGCTCGTGCTGGGACTGGGCGGAAGTTCGAGCACCGACGGCGGCACCGGGCTGTTGCGGGCGCTCGGCGCGCGGCTGCTGGACGACGAGGGTGCGGAGCTGCCGCCGGGTGGGGCCGCGTTGCGGCGTCTGGCGCGGGTGGACCTGGACGGGCTGGACCCGCGGCTGCGCGAGGTCGAGCTGCTGGTGGCGAGCGACGTGGACAACCCGCTGCTGGGCCCGCACGGCGCGGCGGCGGTGTACGGGCCGCAGAAGGGCGCTTCACCGGAGGACGTCGAGCTGCTGGAGTCGGCGCTGCGGCGGTTGGCCGAGGTCGTGCGGGGGTCCGGGGTCGACGTGGCGAACGTGCCGGGTGCGGGCGCGGCCGGCGGGACGGGCTACGCGCTGGCGATGCTCGGAGCGTCGTTCCGGCCGGGCATCGACGTGGTGCTGGAGCTGACCGGGCTGACCGAGAAGCTGCCGGGCGCGGACCTGCTGATCACCGGCGAGGGCTCCCTGGACGAGCAGACCCTGCGCGGCAAGGGCCCCGCGGGCATCGCCGCGGCCGCCGCCGAGCGCGGGATCCCGGTGGTGGCGCTGGCCGGGCGCAACACGCTGTCGCCGGAGGCCCTCCGGTCGGCGGGCTTCACCGCGGCCTACGGGCTGACGGACATCGAGCCGGACGTGCAGCGCTGCCTGGCCGAGCCGGCGCCCCTGCTGGAGCGGCTCGCCGAGCGCGTGGCGCGGGAGTACCTCTAGGTTCTGTTTCATAAGCGGCGGAGCCGCTTGCAGTGGGCCGTCAACCGGCGCCGCCGCGGGTTTGAACGGGCAGAGCCGCGCGGAGCGCGTCCGTTGAGGGCGGTGGTGGGCGGTTCCCGGCGAGGACAGCGCCGACTTGGTGATCGGCACTGCCGCGCGGAGCGTGTCCACCAGGGGTGGTGGTCGGGCCGGCGGGCGGGAATTCATGAGGAGGCGATCCCACAGCCAGGGGCCGCCTGGAATGGGGCTGGTCGCGCGGAGCGCGTCCATTGAGGGTGGTGGCGGGCCGGCGGGCGGGGCCGCTACCCGCACCGGCCCGCAAGTCGCCTCCAACCAGATCTCAGCCGCCGAACATGGTGCGCCACTCGTCGAGGTTGCGGGGGCGGTAGACGAAGTTGTTCTCCTTCACCGACGACAGCGAAGCCGACGGCGCGGCCGAGTACTGGTGCCCGGGGTAGACCACCGGGTCGCCCGGCAGGTCCGCCAACCACCGGAGGCTGTGGTACATCGCCTCGGCGTCGCCGCCGGGGAAGTCCGTCCGGCCGCAGCCCTCCAGGAACAGGGTGTCCCCAGCCACGAGACGGCCGTCGACCAGGAAGCACTGGCTGCCCGGGGTGTGGCCGGGCGTGTGCAGCAGCCGGATCGACACCGCGCCGACCTCCACGACGTCGTCGTGGTCGTGCCCGGTCAGGTCCGTCGCCGACACGCCGGTGACCCGCTGGACCCACTCCGTCTCGTTGCGGTTCACGTGCACCGGCACGGACTCGCGCGCCAGCAGCTCGGGCAGCCCGGCCAGCGTGAAGCCCATCATGCTGCCGCCGACGTGGTCGGGGTGGTGATGCGTGGCCAGCACCCCGGTCAGCCGCATGTCGTCGGCGGCCAGCACGTCCAGCAGGTCCCCCACCGCGTACGCCGGGTCGACGACCACCGCCTCCCTGGTCTCCCGGTCGCCGATCAGGTAGGCGAAGTTGACCATCTGGGTGGCCACCGGGTCGCCCACCGCGAAGTCGCGGCCGGACAGCAGCTGGCGGAAGTACAAGCGGTCGGACATGCCCCGAAGACTAGAACTTCGTCTTCGGCCGCTCCTGCTTCACCCCGTCCAGGTACACGTCGACCTTCTCGTCGTAGAAGGCGACCAGCCCCTGCACCTTCTGGCTCTCCGGCAGCGGCGACCGGTAGTACCAGACCACGTCGGAGTGCAGCCGGTCGCCGACGCGGACCGAGTAGTACGAGGCCTCGCCCTTGTACGGGCACCGGGTGATCGTGTCGCTGGGCTCCAGCAGGTCGAGCCGGACGTCGGTCTTGGGCAGGTAGTACCGCGTCGGCAGGCCGGTCTCGAACAGCAGCCGCGGGCTGCGGGACTCGGCCACGGTCACGCCGTCGATCTCGATGCGGACGTGCCGCGAGCTGGCGAGGATGTCGACGCGCGTCCGCGGGTCGCGGGGGTGCACGAAGATCTCCTCGTCCTCCTCGAACCACGCGTCCATGGCGGCGAAGTCGAGCCGCACGTGCCCCTTCAGCGCCTCCAGCGGCGAGTCCTGGTACTCCAGCGCCGCGCCGGCCGCCTCGCGGTCGCCCACCCGCACGGTGAACACGTCGGCGTCGCCGCGGCTCGGCGAGTGCGCCGTCTCCCCCGTGGCGACCAGGTACTCGGTGCGCACGTCCTCGCGCGGGACGTAGTAGACCGGGTAGTACGGGACCTCCCACACCATGAGCGGGTGCAGCGTGTCGGCGACGACCTGGCCGCCGAAGACCGCCCGTACCCGCTTGGTGCCCGGCTCGGTCCGGACCCGGCCACGACCATCGGTTGTCATACCGGTCGCAACCACGCCGGGCGCGGGCTTATTTCCGGTGCCGGGCCAGCAGGTCGCGCGCCATTTCCCGGGCCCGCACCGCGGCATCGGCGTCACCTTCGGCGGCGGAGACGATCGCGCCCTTCATCAGCAGGTGCCAGGAGCGGGCGAGGTCCTCGGGCTCGGCCAGCCCGGCCTCCCGCGCCAGGCCGGCCACGATGCCCCGGAGGGTGTCCAGGTGCCGGATGCAGGCCTGGCCGAGCGGGTGGTCGGCGCCCATTTCGAGCAGGACGTTGACGAACGCGCACGCGTCGAAGTCCGCCGGCGAGCGGAACCAGTCGTCGAGCACGTCGAAGATCGCCAGCAGCTTGCCCTCCGGCGTCTCACCGCGGGCGCGGGCCTGCCGTTCGATCAGCCCGACGGTCCACAGCTGCTCACGCCGGTCGAGGAAGGCCAGCACGAGGTCGTCCTTCGACGGGAAGTGCCGGTACAGCGTCGCCTTGGCGACCTGCGACCGCGCGATGACCTCGTCCACACCCACCGCGCGGATGCCGCGGCGCGAGAAGAGCTGGTAAGCGGTCTCCAGGATCCGCTCACGGGCACCGGCTGGCAGGGTGGTGGTCATGGCGCGCCGATGATAACCCGGCAAAACCGCGTTCGGTACCGTCCGGACAGACCGGTCTGATCGGCCGTTTGCGGGGGTGGACCGGGGGTAACCGGCGACCATGACCACGCCCGACCCCGACCGACTCCGCGCCCTGCTGTCCGAAGTGGACTTCCCGTGCGACAGGGCCGAGCTGATCCGGCAGGCGACCGCGCACGGCGCGGACGACAGCACGCTCGGGCACCTGGGCGCGATCCCGGACTCCACCTACCCGGACCTCGACGCCGTCACCAGCGCCTGCGCCCGGATCACCTGACGCCGATGCGACTGCGCAAGAGCAAGCTCTCCGAACCCGGGATCCGGCGGCAGCGCAGCGGCCGCGGCTTCCGGTATTTCACCCCCGAGGGGGAGCCGCTGCGCGACGAAGAAACCCTGCAGCGGATCAAGAGCCTCGCCGTGCCGCCCGCGTGGCGCGACGTGTGGATCTGCCCCCACCCGAACGGCCACATCCAGGCGGTGGGCACCGACGACGCGGGCCGCCGCCAATACCGCTACCACGACCGCTGGCGCCAGGCGCGGGACGAGGAGAAGCACGAGCGCGTCGTCGAACTGGCGAAACGGTTGCCGAAGTGGCGGCTGCGGATCACCGAGGACCTGACCCGGCCGGGCCTTGGCTGCGAGCGCGTGCTGGCCGCCGCGCTGCGGATGATCGACCGCGGCGTGTTCCGGGTCGGCAGCGAGGAGTACGCCGAGAACCACGGCACCTACGGGGCGGCGACGCTGCTGCGTGAGCATGTCACGGTGAAGCGGGACGAACTGAGGTTCAGCTACCCCGCCAAGGGCGGGATCGAACGGAACATCACGCTGACCGACTCCGACCTGGCCGCGACGGTCAAGGCGCTGCGCAGGTCGCGCACCGGCAGCGACCGGCTGTTCGTCTACCGCACACCCAACGGGTGGCACGAGGTCCACGCCGACGAGATCAACGAGCACTTCAAGGAAATGGTCGGTGACGAGTTCACCGTCAAGGACCTGCGGACGTGGAACGCGACCGTCCTCGCCGCCACCGCGTTCGCCGCCGCCGACGAGGTGAAGTCCCAGCGCGGGCTGAAACGCACGCAGGCCGCGGTGATGCGCCAGGTTTCCGAGGAACTGGGCAACACCCCCGCCGTGTGCCGGAAGTCCTATGTAGACCCGAGGATCGTCGAGGCGCACGCGAACGGCAAGACCATCGCCTCCGCCGTCCGCCGGATCGGCGGGGTCCGCGGCGACGAGGACCGCGAGGTGCTGGAGCGGGCCGTCATCCGTCTCCTGCGCGGAGTTTGACTTCTCGTGCCGGTGGTATTTGCAACAGGTGAAGCTGCTGAGACTTCCCGGGGTGTACCGGCCGCAGGCGGACACCTGGCTGCTGACGCGCGCGATGCGGGAAGCGCGCCTGCCGGCGGGCGCGCGGGTTCTCGAGGTGTGCACCGGCACCGGCGCGCTGGCGATCGCCGCGGTCCGCAATGGAGCGGCGAGCGTGACCGCCGTGGACCGGTACCTGCCCGCCGTGCTGAGCGCGCGGTTCAACACGCGGGTGCGCCGCCTGCCCGTGGAGGTCCGGCACGGCGACCTAGCGCAGGCCATCGACGGCGCGCCGTTCGATGTGGTGCTGGCGAACCCGCCCTACGTGCCGTGCGAGTCCGACACGGACCCGGACGGCGCCGCGCTGGCCTGGGACGCGGGCGCGGACGGGCGTAAGCACCTGGACCGCCTGTGCGACCGGGCCTACGACCTGCTCACCCCCGGCGGGACGATGCTGGTGGTGCATTCGTCGCTCTGCGGGATCCGCCAAACGGTGGAAATGCTGCGGGACAACGGCTTGAAGACCTCGGTGGTGGCGCGGGCGATCGAGCCGTTCGGCCCGGTGCTGCGCGGCCGGGCCGATTTCCTGGAACGCGCCGGGCTCATCGCGCCCGGCCAGCGACACGAGGAACTGGTGGTGATCCGTGCCGACCGGACCGAACGCTGAACCCCGCAAGGTGACGCTCGTGGACGGCGGGCCGGTGCTCGTGGAGGGGCCCATCGAGCTGGAGATGCCGGACGGCACGGTCGCGCGCTCCGACCGGTTCATGGTGGCGTTGTGCGCGTGCCGCCGCAGCAAGCGGTACCCCTTCTGCGACACGAGTCATCGCAAGCGCGTGCGGAACTGACGTGGAGCGGCGGACCGGGTCCGCCGCTCCGCCGCTGTCTACAGGGGTTTGCGGAGCGCGCTGCGGCCCTGCTGCCACGCGCCCAGCACGTGGTCGGCGAAGCGCTGCTCCACCAGGTCGGTGGCCTGGATGCCGAACACGATGTCGCCCGCCAGTTCCGGTTCGGTCGCCAGCAGTCCGCCGAGGACGTCCCGGCGCATGACCTGCTCGTGGACCGCGTCGGCCTCGATGTGCTCGGTGTAGAAGTACCGGCAGCGGTCGTCGGCGTCCAGGCGCCGCAACGCCTTCTCCATGCGCTGCGCGCTGGGCGCGGTGGTGATCTCGGCGGCGGCGAAGTGCCCGGCCAGCGCGGCGCGGAACCGCCGGTGCAGGCCGAACAACGACATCATGTTGACCACCGCGAGCATGCACGCCGGGGCGTGCTCCAGGTAGTGCAGGTACTGCGAGTTCAGCCCGGCGCCGTCGAGCAGGTCGGCGTAGAGCTGGGCGTGCACCTGGTCGGCGCGCCCACCGCCGTACTCGTCGAACTCCACGGCCACCAGCGCCGCCTTCGGCTTGCCGCGCAGCCGCGGGATCACCCACGCGTGCGGGTCGGCCTCCTTGTGGTGGTAGATCGAGCGCAGCACGAAGTACTCGCGGACCTGGTCCCAGGTGCCCTCGGCGGCGAGGAAGTGCGACAGGCCGGTGCCGTTGACCGGCTCGACGAGCAGCGGCGCGAGCGCCTCCTCGACGTCGTCGCCACCGGGCGTGTGGGCGCGCAGCGCGGCCAGGAACACCCGCTCCATCGCGGCGCGCAGCCGCAGCAGGTCGGGGTCCCACTCCCAGTCCGGGTCGACCCCGGTGAACCCCTGGTAGTGCAGTTCGTAGCAGACGTGCAGGGCGAGCTGCAGGTCCTCGCCGAACGGGTCGGCGTCCGCGGTCTCCGGCAGCTCCGGGAAGTCCCCGCGCTCGTCGTGGCCGAGTGCCTCGATCACGGCCTCGGACAGCGGTCCCCTGGCCGCCGGGAGTGCAGCCGAAAGCGTCATGGCGGTCGTCACGACGCCCGGATACCCCTGCCCGGCGGCGGTCAACCCTGGTGGGTGAGGGTGGCGAGCAGGGCGGGCAGGCCGGCCGCGACGGCCTTGCGCTGGCGCCGGGCGCCGCTGCCCTCGTGGCGCAGGCGTTCCAGGACGATCGCCACCAGGTCCCGGTCCCCGGTCTCGTCCAGGGCGGGCGCGACGAACTCGGCGAGCTCCTCGACCAGTTCCCAGGCCGGTACCCGCCGGGCCTGCAACGGGTGCACCCCCTCGCCGTCGATGCCGTCCCGGGCCGCCGCCCACAGCGCGGCCGCGCCGACCTGCTCGGACATCTCGGGCGGCGCGGTGTCCGCGGCCAGCGCGCGCCGCACCAACGCGCGGGACAGCACGGCCTGCAGCACCGCCTCGTCCACAGTGGACGCCGCGTCGGCGACGCGGAACTCCAGCGTGGGGAACGCCGTGGACGGCCGGACGAGCCAGAACGACATCGACTCGTCGACGAGCGCGCCGCAGTCCACCAGCCGCCGCACCTCGGCACGGTAGGCCGCGAGATCGGGGAAGTACGGCGGTATCCCCGCGCCCGGGAACCGGGACTGCTGCACCATGCGCCAGCTGCCGTAGCCGGTGTCGCGCCCGTGGTCGAACGGCGAGTTCACCGAGAGCGCCAGCAGCGTCGGTAGCCACGGGCGCAGGTGGTTCATCACCGCGACCGCGGTTTCCGGGTCCGGCACGCCGACGTGGACGTGGCAGCCGCACGCCTCGTAGTCGGCGACCATGCCGCGGTAGATCCGGTCGATGTCGCCGAACCGGCCGTCCTGATTGTCCGATGTAGACGGTCCGGACAGGACCGGGGTGCCGCAGGAGGCGACGACCGCGCCGTGCAGGCGGGCCGCGTCGGTGAGGGCCTTGCGGCTCCGGACGAGCTGTTCACGCAGCTGCCGCGCGCCGGTGCACACGCCGGTCGCGGCCTCCACCTGGGTGGCGCGCAGCTCGCGGTGCAGGTTGGCCCCGGGCGGCAGAGGCGGGTCCGCGGCCAGGATCGCGGCCGCCCGCGGCAGGGTCGCGCCGGTGGCGGGGTCGAGGAGCAGGAACTCCTCCTCGACGCCGACGGTCAGGCCGGCGGCAGCGGCCGGGTCGCCGGGCCCTGGATCACCGAGCCGTCCGTGGCGAATCGCGATCCGTGGCATGCGCAGTCCCAGGTCTTCTCGGCGTTGTTGAACGCGACGACGCAGCCGAGGTGGGTGCAGCGGGCGCTGACCTCCCGCAGCTGCCCGTCCTCGCCGCGGTATGAGGCGACGACGTCCGCGCCGCGGCGCGACACTTTGGCGGTCCCGGGGGCGAGGTCGCCGGCGGTCGAGGTGAGGGCGCGGGTGTAGCCGGCCACGTACTGCTTGCCGACCTTGGCCCCGTCCTCGGCGAGGGTGACCGAGGACTTCAGGTCGAAGCGGTTCGGGTCGTAGAGGTTCGCGGCGGGGTGGTCGCCACCGGTGATCAGCTCGGTCAGGACGAGGCCTGCGGAGGTGCCGCCGGTCATGCCCCACTGGCCGAAGCCGGTCGCGACCCACACGTGGTGGGTGGCCGGGTGGTAGCGGCCGATGTAGGGCACGTTGTCGAGGGTGGTCATGTCGTGCGCGGACCAGCGGTGGGTGGCCTTGGTGACGCCGAAGGTGGTGGCGGCCTCGGCGAGACGCCGGTAGCGGGCCTCGACGTCGACCGGCTCGCCCGTGCGGTAGTGCTCGCCGCCGACGATGACGTAGTAGCGATCGCCCTCGGTGTGGCCGCGGATGGACCGGTGGGTCACCGCGTCCAGGTACATGCCGGGCGGCGCCTCCCCGACGCCTGCGACGACCAGGTCACGGGTGATGTCGAGGCGCGCCCAGTACAGGCCGCGGTCGAAGATCGGGTAGTGGGTGGCCACGACGACGTCCCTGGCCTTGACCTGGCCGCGGTCGGTGTGCACGGTCGGCGAGGGCCGTTCGTCGAGCCTGCGGGCCCGGACCCGCTCGACGACGTGGCCGCCGAGCCGCTCGATGTGGTCGGCGAGGCCCAGCAGCCAGTGGCGCGGGTGGAACTGGGCCTGGTCGACGAACCGGACGGCGCCGACGGTGGTGATCGGCAGGTCGACGTGCTCGACGAAGTCCGCAGGGAGCCCGGCCTCAGCGGCGGCGTCGGCCTCCTGCTGGAGCTTGCCGAGCTGGGAGCTGTCGGTGGAGTAGACGAAGCTGTCCCGCCGGCGGAAGCCGCAGTCGATGCCCAGTTCGGACGACGTGCGGGCCACCCACTCGATCGCCTCCAGCTGGGCGCGCCCGTACCTCGTGGCGGCGGGCTTGCCCTTGCGGGAGGTGAGGGTGGCGTACTTGAGGGCGTGCTGGGCGGACAGCTTCGCGGTGGTGTGGCCGGAGACGCCTGAGGCGACCTGGGCCGCCTCCAGGACCACGACCGACTTGCCGGCACGAGCGAGCCCGTAGGCGGTGGTGAGACCCGCGATACCGGCCCCGATGACGACGACGTCCGCCTCGGCGGGCAGATCCCGCCCGGCCCGGTCCGGCGCCGGCGCGGTGTCGACCCACAGGGAACGCGGTTCAGGCAGCTCGATGCTCACGGCCCAGATTGCCCCAGGTGAGGGCACGTGAAACGCCGCGCTGATCCTGCCCCAAGGTAGCTGGGTGGTCATCCCGTCGCCTGACACCGGACGATCACCTTGAGCCAGGGCCGCAACCTCTCTGCTTGCGCGAGATGACATCGCGCGGCGAAGAGTCCGCCCTGCGGGCGGTGCGCCTTGCGGCGCGTCGGAAGGTCGCCTTGGGTGCGACCTCCCCCGCCCCCGATGCCTGATTGTGTTTCAGTCGCCGAGCAGTCGTGTCAAGGCGGGAAAGAGTACCTTGACACGCCTGGTCGGCGACTAAAGATCGGCTGTGGATCGGGGGCGGGGGAGGTCTGGTTGGGGTAGTCGCTTGCTTTGCGTTGCCGGCTTGCGGTTGCGGGGTGGGTGGTCAGTGCTGTTGCGTTGCCGGCTTGCGGTTGCAGGGTGGGGTGGCCAGTGTCGTTGCGTTGCCGGGCGGTTTGGTCGTTGCTACTTGGCGATGGTTCGCCACGCCTCACTCCGTTTTCCGGCCTCGTAAACCGAATCCAGGCGCTTCGCGGTCACGCCGCCCAGGCCGTTCGCCAGGCTGGCCGCCAGGACGTCCGCCCCACCGCCGTCATATGACTCCGGCGTTCGCCAGTACTCGCCGGCCAGCTTCAGCTTCCGCAGCCTCGCCCGGCGCTTCCGGTACGGCTGGTCCAGCAGTGACTTCCCATCCACGTGCAGCACGTCGAACGGCAGGAACAGCACCGGGGAGCGGTCGGCCAGTCGTTTCACCGATCGGGGCTCGGCCGTAACCCTCGTCTTGAGCGCCTTCCGGCTGGGCCTGCCCTCCTCCAGCACGATCAGCTCGCCGTCCAGCAGGACCTCCGTCGCCCCCAGCGACTCGCCCAGCGTGCGCAACTCGGGGAACAACACGGTGACGTCCTCGCCCGTCCGGTCACGCACCGTGATCCTGCCGCCCTCCACCCGGACCTGCACCCGTTCCCCCTGCCAGCGGAACTCGTACGCCCAGCCGTCCTCGTCCGGTGGCAGCGAACCCGCCCGCGCCTGCATCGGCTTCACGAACTCCGGCAGCTCCTCGCCGCTACCCCTGTCGATCCGCCGCACCAGCCAGTCTCGCGAATCCGCCTTATGACTGTTCACGAACAGGAAACGGCCCCGCACCCGGGAACCGTGCATGTCGACCTCGACCTTGTGGTCGTTCCAGTGCAGCACCTCGTACGTGCCACTGTCCCAGATCGACATCTTCCCGCCGCCGTACTCGCCTTTCGGGATCTCGCCCTCGAAAGTCGCGTACTCCAACGGGTGGTCCTCGGTGTGCACCGCCAGCCGGGGTGGTCCGGGGCGCTGCGGCAGCCCCTTCGGCACCGCCCACGACACCAGGACCCCGTCGCGCTCGAAACGCACGTCCCAGTGCAGCCGTCGGGCGTGGTGCTCCTGGATCACGAACACGTCGTCGTCACCCCGCGGCACCACCCGGTCGGGCATCGGTTCCGGCGTCCGCTTCGGATCGCGTTTCCGCCGATACTCGCTGAGATCGGGCACGTGGCCGAGATTACCCCGTCACCCGCCGGTGTTTACCGGATCCCGACAACGGGGATCAACTCCTGGTGAGCGAAACCAACATCTTCGTGCTGGGACTCGACGACGCGAACCTGCGTACCCTGCGACGCGTGCCGGGGGCGGAGAACTACCGCTACCACCAGCTCCTCACGCAGGCGGACGTGCAGGAGGGCGAGATCCCCATCGCAGACCTGATCGACAGAGCCGTGGCCGACCTGAAGGCCTTCGACGGCGAGATCGGCGCCGTCGTCGGCTACTGGGACTTCCCGGTCACCACGATGGTCCCGATCCTCGGCCGCCGCTTCGGTCTGCCCACCCCGAACCTCGAAGGCGTGCTCAAGTGCGAGCACAAGTACTGGAGCCGCCTCGAACAGCAGAAGGCCACCGACGCGATCCCCAAGTTCGCGCTGGTCGACCTCGACGGCGACCCGAAACCGCCGGAAGGCCTGTCGTTCCCGATGTGGCTCAAACCGGTCAAGTCGTTCTCCTCCGAACTGGCCTTCCACGTCAAGGACGAGGACGACTTCGCCGAGGCCGTCGAGGAGATCCGTGCCGGCATCGGGCGCGTCGGCAAACCGTTCCAGTACATCCTGGACCAGGTGACCGGCATCGACATCCCGCCGGAGATCGCCGACGCAGGGGCGCTCGCCGCGCTCGCCGAAGAGGAGATGACCGGGCAGCAGGCCGCCACCGAGGGCTACGTCCACGACGGCGAAGTCGTCGTCTACGGCGCGCTGGACTCGCTGAACTACCCGGACAGCTCGTCGTTCCTGCGCCACCAGTACCCCTCGCAGCTGCCCGAGCCGGTCGTGGAGAAGATGCTCGACGTCTCCAAGAAGGTCATCGAGCAGATCGGCCTGAACAACTCGACGTTCTCCATCGAGTTCTTCTGCCAGCCGGACACCGGCGACGTGAAGCTGCTGGAAATCAACCCGCGGCACTCGCAGTCGCACGCGGAGATCTTCGAGGACGTCGACGGCGTGCCCGACCACTACAACATGATCGAGCTCGGCCTCGGCCGCCGCCCGAACATGCCGCACGACAAGGGCAAGTACAAGATCGCGGCCAAGTGGTACCACCGCCGCTTCGAAGACGGCGTCGTCAAGCGGATCCCCACCGAGGAGGAGGTCCAGCAGCTGCAGCGGGACATCCCCGGCGTCGAGGTGGACATCGTGCCTGCCGAGGGCCAGCGCCTGTCCGAAATGGACGCCCAGGACAGCTACAGCTACGAACTCGCCTTCGTCTACGTCGGCGCGGACAGCGAAGCCGAGCTGAAGGACAAGTACCAGCGCACGATCGACTCGCTGAAGTTCGAGTTCGAGGAGGTTTGATCGGATATGCGGGAGGTCCGCTCCCTGCCGTACGAGATCACTCAGGAAGAGCACGTCTGGATACCGGTGTCGGACGGCACGAGACTGGCCGCGAAGATCTGGCGGCCGGTGTCGGCCGACGACGAACCGGTTCCCGGGATCCTCGAGTACATCCCGTACCGCAAGCGGGACCTCACCGCTGTCCGCGACTCCGTCCACCACCCGTACCTCGCCGGCCACGGGTACGCCTGCGTGCGCGTGGACCTGCGGGGCACGGGTGAGTCGGAGGGCGTCCTGGCCGACGAGTACCTCGAACAGGAGCAGCAGGACGCCGAGGACGTGCTGGCGTGGATCGCCGACCAGCCGTGGTGCGACGGCCGCACCGGCATGATGGGCATCTCCTGGGGCGGGTTCGCCGCGCTCCAGGTGGCGGCGCGGAAACCGGCCAGCCTGCGCGCGATCGTCATCTCGTCGTTCACCGACGACCGCTACTCCGACGACTTCCACTACATGGGCGGCTGCATGCTGTCGGACAACCTCGGCGAGGCCGGGACGATGTTCGCCTACAGCACCCTGCCGCCCGACCCGGCGCTGGTCGGCGAACGCTGGCGGGACATGTGGCTGGAACGCGCCGAGGGCGTCGGCCCGTGGGTGGACACCTGGCTGGAACACCAGCACCGCGACGAGTACTGGTGCCACGCGTCGGTGTGCGAGAACTACAGCGACGTGCAGGTGCCGGTGCTCGCCTCCAGCGGATGGGCGGACGGCTACTCCAACGCCGTGACCCGCCTGCTGGCCAACCTGTCCGTGCCGCGCAAGGGCCTGATCGGCCCGTGGTCGCACAAGTACCCGCACCTCGGCCAGCCCGGCCCGGCCATCGGGTACCTGCAGGAGGTCGTGAAGTGGTGGGACCACTGGCTCAAGGACCGCGACAACGGCGCGATGGACGGGCCGATGCTGCGGACCTGGATGCAGGACAGCGTGCCGCCGTCGACGTCCTACGAGGAGCGTCCCGGCCGCTGGGTCGGTGAGCCGCAGTGGCCGTCACCGCACATCGACTGGCGCACCTACCCCTTGGCGCAGCACCGGATCGCGCGCCCGGACGAGGAGGTGCCGCAGTCCGCGCTGCACGTCGAGTCGCCGCTGTCGGTGGGGCAGTTCGCCGGCAAGTGGGCCTCCTACAACGCCCCGCCGGACCTGCCCTACGACCAGCGCGAGGAGGACGGCGGCTCGCTGGTGTTCGACGGCGACGAGCTCACCGAAACGTGCGAGGTGCTCGGCGCGCCGAAGGTGCGGCTGGAGCTGTCGGTGGACAAACCGGTCGCGATGGTCGCGGCGCGGCTGTCCGATGTGCACCCCGACGGCCGGGCCACCCGCATCACCTACGGGCTGCTGAACCTGACCCACCGCGACAGCAACCACGACCCGCGGCCGCTGGAGCCGGGCAAGCGCTACCAGGTGGAGCTGGAACTCAACGGTGTCGCGCAGGCCTTCCCGCCCGGACACCGGATCCGGCTCTCACTGTCCACTTCGTACTGGCCACTGGCGTGGCCCGCCCCGGAGCCCGCGCGGCTCACCGTCCACACCCCGGGCAGCTCGCTGACGCTGCCGGTGCGGCCGATCCGCGAGTCGGACGAGGTGACCGGGCCGGTGTTCGGCGAACCCGAGGGGTCGCCGCCGATGACCACGACCGTGCTGCAGCCGGGCGAGCAGCGCTGGACGGTGTCCCGTGACCTGGTGGACTACCGCTCGGCGCTGGAGATCGTGAAGGACTCCGGCACGGTGCGCCTGGACGACATCGACCTGGAGATCTCCCGGCGCGCCTACGAGCGGTACAGCTCGGTGGCCGACGACTTCGCGTCGGTGCGCGGGGAGACGAAGTGGAGCATGACCTTCGCGCGCGGCGACTGGGAAGCGCGCACCGAGACGCACACCGTGTTGTCGTGCACGCCCGAGGAGTTCGTGCTGCACGCCACGCTGGACGGCTACGAGGGCGCGAACCGGGTGTTCTCCCGCAACTGGCACCGCAGGTTCCCCCGCGACCTGGTCTAGTTTCGCGCAGGAGGAGCAGGGGTAACCGGAACCGGTGATCGGGAAGACGAGCCTGCACGCGAAACTGCTGATCGCCGAGATGCTCCTGACCGGGCGCAAACGCACGTTCACCGACGTGGACGCGCTGCACAAGAGCATGGGGCCGCGGCAGCAGCGGGAGAACGCGCTGCCGCCCCCCGCGGTGCGCAAGCAGGTCGACATCGACCGCACCGAGGTGCACGGGCACCCGGTGTACACGTTGCGCCCGCGGGCGAACGCCACCAGCCGGCACGTCATGTACTTCCACGGCGGCGCGTACGTGCACCAGATCCAGGGTGACCACTGGAAGTTCTTCGCCCGGCTGATCGCCAGGACCGGTTGCGCCGTCACCGCGCCGCTGTACCCGCTGGCGCCGGGCAGCCACTACGACGACACGCTGTCGATGATCCACGCCACCTACAAGGAGGTGCTGGGCGAGGTCGCCCCGCGGGACCAGGTCCTGATGGGCGACTCGGCGGGCGGCGGGTTGTCGCTCGTGCTGGCGCGGGCGCTGCGCGACGAGGGCCGGCCACAACCCAAGGAAGTCGTGATGCTGTCGCCGTGGCTGGACATCACGATGACCGATCCGGCGCTGCCCGAGTACGACCGGCACGACCCGTACCTGGGCGTCACCGGCCTGCGGGAGGCCGGGCGGCTCTACGCCGGCGGCCTGGACCCGTCGAACGACCTGGTCAGCCCCATCAACGGCGACCTGCGCGGGCTGGGCTCGCTGAGCTGCTTCATCGGCACCCGGGACGTGCTGCTGGCCGACGCGCGCAACCTCTACCACAAGGCGAAGGAGCAGGGCGTGCCGCTGGAGTACTGGGAGTACGGCGGCATGTTCCACGCGTGGATGATCGCGAACATCCCGGAGGCGAAGCACGCGCTGGACCGGATCGCGGAGCTGGTGACCCGATGAGCGGCCTGCCGACGGCCTCGGTGGCGGAGACGGCGAAGGTGTTCGCCGGGGTCGTCGCGCCCACGCTCGCCGGCGGGGTGATCAAGCGGCGGCCGCGGGTCATGACCCTGCTGGAGAAGATGCAGGCCGACGCCTCCGCCGTGCAGACGCTGCAGAAGCTGCGGGCCCGCCACGGCGACGGCCTGCTGCGCCTGGCGGTGCCCGGCCGGTCGTTCGCGCTGGTGCTCTCCCCCGACGACGTCGGCCGGGTGCTGGCGGACTCGCCGGAGCCGTTCACCCCGGCGAACCTGGAGAAGAAGAAGGCGCTGTCGCAGTTCCAGCCGCACGGTGTGCTGATCTCCGAGGGGCCGGAGCGCGACCGCCGCCGGGAGTGGACCGAGCGCGCGCTGGAGACGAGCCGCCCCACGCACCACCTGGCGCCGTCGGTGCGGGCGAAGGTCGCCGACGAGTTCGCCGCGCTGGGCCCGGGCCCGCTCGACTGGGACACGTTCGCGCCGGTGTGGTGGCGGATGGTGCGCCGGGTGGTGTTCGGCGACCACGCCCGTGACGACCAGGCGACGACGGACCTGCTGGAGCGGTTGCGGTTATCGGCGAACTGGTCGTACCTGCTGCCGCGGCGCCGCCGGCTGCGGGAGGAGTTCCTCGGCCGGGTGCGCGCGCTGCTGGCCCGTGCGCCGGAGGACAGCCTGGCCGGCGGGCTCGCGGCCGACGACGAAGTGGCCAGCCAGATCGGGCACTGGCTGTTCGCGTTCGACGCCGCCGGCATGGTCACCTTCCGCACGCTGGCGCTGCTGGCCACGCATCCCGCCCAGCGGCAGCAGGCGCGGCAGGACCTCGCGTCCGGCGCCGAGCTGGGTTACCTGCGCGCGTGCGTGCTGGACACGGTCCGGTTGTGGCCGACGACGCCGGCGATCCTGCGGGACACGACGAAGGAGCTGGACTGGCACGGCCACCGGGTGCCGCCCGGGACCGGCCTGCTGGTGTTCGCCCCGCTGTTCCACCGGGACGATTCGCGGTTGCCCTACGCGCACAGCTTCGTGCCGGAGATCTGGCTGGACGGGCGGGTGCAGGAGGAGCCGTCGCTGGTGCCGTTCAGCGCGGGCCCGGGTGAGTGCCCGGCGAAGAACCTGGTGCTGTTCACGACCGCGACGGTCCTGGCCACGATGATCGGCGACCGGGACTACACAGTGGACTCCTCCCCCAAGCCCGGGCCCGGCCGCCCGCTGCCCGCCACGTTCGACAACTTCTCGTTGCGCCTGACCGGTCATCCGTGAGGTTAGGTTCCACCCGTACGGGTACCGCAATCGCATGACTGCCGCAGAGAAACCCGATCTGATCGCGTTGATCATCTCCGATCACCGCCACATCGAACGTGTCTTCACGGAGCTGGAGGCGGGCGCGGGCACCCCCGAGCACCGCCGGGACCTGGCCGACCACGTGATCGCCGAGCTGGTGCGCCACTCGGTCGCCGAGGAGCAGTTCATGTACCCGGCGGCGCGCAAGCACCTGGAGAACGGCGACGAGCTGGCCGACCACGAGCTGGAGGAGCACGCGGAGGCCGAGGAGGTCATGAAGCAGCTGGAGGACGTGCCCGCGACCGACCCCCGGTTCGACGAGCTGATGCGCCAGTTGATGGACGACATCCGGCACCACATCGAGGACGAGGAGACGGACCTGCTGCCGAAGCTGCAGTCCGCCTGCTCGCCGGATGAGCTGCGCGACCTGGGTGACAAGGTGGCGAAGGCGAAGAAGATGGCGCCGACCCGCCCCCACCCGGCCGCGCCGGACCGCCCCCCGATGAACCTGATCCTCGACCCCGGGGCCGGTTTGATCGACAAGATCCGCGACGGCCTGAGCAAGCGCAACACCTGACCACGCACGCCAGGAGGCCCCTCACCAACAGGCGAGGGGCCTTCCCCTCAGTCCCGAAACGCAACCCAAGGCACCCAAGCGCCACCAAGACCCTTAAACCCCTCCCTGCCCCTTCGTCCCCGCCATTCCTAAGACGCTGAAAAACGAAGGGCCCGCCCAGCCAGAGAATCCACGCCGATGCGAAGCGAGGCGACCCGAGCCCCCGAAACTTCACATCACGTCCGGCACAGCCCGCAAATCCTTCACCAACGCCGCGAACGCCTCATCCCGATCCGGAGCCCGCAGCACCGACGACGGATGCACGGTAGCCAGCACCCGCTCCGGCCGCCCGGAAAACTCCTCGGGCGCGGGCAACAACTCCCCACGATGCGCCGTGACCCGGAATGACGGCCCCATCAGCGATGACGCCGCGGTCGCCCCCAGCAGGACCACCACCGAGGGCTGCACGGCCTCAAGTTCGGCCACCAGCCAGGGACGGCATGCCACGATCTCCCCGCGCGAGGGTTTCTTGTGGATGCGCTGCTTCCCCCGCTCGGCCCGCACGAACTTGAAGTGCTTGACCGCGTTGGTCACATACACCTGCGACCGGTCGACCCCGGCCTCCTCCAGCGCCCGGTCCAGCAACCGGCCCGCCGGCCCGACGAACGGCTCCCCCGCGGCGTCCTCGCGGTCCCCCGGCTGCTCGCCGAGCATCATGACCTTCGCCGGCGCGGGCCCGTCGCCGAACACCGTCTGGGTGGCGTCGCGGTACAGGTCGCATCCTTGACAGCCGAGCGCCGCCGAGCGGAGCCGGTCCAGCGAGCGGCTGTCCGGCACGAACTCGGCGGCGGTCCGCTGCGTCTTGGTAGCCATCAGCGGCCGGGACGGTCCACGTCACCCCGCCACGCGCCGGTCTCCTGACCGCCGCGCTTCTCGATGAACGCCTTGAAGCGCTCCATGTCGCCATGCACGCGACGGTCCAGGATGCCGAGCTTGTCGGCGGCCTGCTCGACGAAGCCCTCGGGGTCGATGTCCATCTGCGCGGTCACCCGCGTCTTCCGGTCGTCGATCCGGTGGAACGTGATGACGCCGGCATGGCTCGGGCCGGAGTCCGACCGCCAGGCGACCCGCTCGTCGGGGTGCTGCTCGGTGATCGTCGCGTCGAACTCGCGCTTCGCGCCACCGATCTTGGTCACCCAGTGCGTGTGCGTGTCGTCGAGCTGGCGGATCTCCTCGACGCCCTCCATGAACTCAGGGAAGGACTCGAACTGGGTCCACTGGTTGTAGGCGGTGCGGACGTCGACGTTCACGTCAACGGACTCGGTGATCGTGCTCATTGCGGCATGTCTCCTTTCACCCGTGTCACGTTCCGGGTACCTCGAGACTCGCCGGTTACACGTCCTCCGCCGCCGACAATCGCGCCAGAATCGTTTCAAGGTGGGCACGCGCCTGCGCGGGTGGCTGGCCGGACGCGTGCACGGCCTCGACGAGCCGGTCGGCCAGGTCGCGGAGCTTGACGTTGCTCTGCTGCGACACGCGGATGAGCAGCTCGAACGCGCCTGCCGAGTCGTGCCCGTAGGCGAGCATGATCATGCCTTTGGCCTGCTCGATCGTGGCGCGCGAGGCCATCGCGCGCTGCAGCCCGGCCGCCTCGCCCGCCAGCTCGGACAACTGCTCGGCCTCGCGGATCCGGGACGTGGTCAGGTCGACGTAGTACCCGTGCACGCCGACGACCTCGCCGTCCTCCTGCTCGACGTCGCCGACCACGACCACCGCGCGGGTGCTCTCGTCCGCGGCGAGGATGCGCTGCTGCGCGCTGAACGGCTGACCGGTGCGGCGGGCCTCGTCGAACACCTCGGCCAGCTGCCGCCGGTCGGTCGGGTGGCCGTGCTTGGTGACCAGGTCCAGGCCCGGTTCGACCGAGCCGGGCTGGTAGCCGTACATCAGGTGGATCTCCGAGGACCAGGTCCACTTCGCGGCCCGGATGTCCCAGTGGTACATCCCGACCTGATCGGCGCTCTGGCCTGCGGGGAGGTCGGACAGGGGGTCCGGCTTCCGGGGCGTGGACATGCGTGTACGGCTCCTGCAGTGGAGTTGCTTCGAACACGGGTGCCACGCTGCTGGACAATCCCAGGGAGCCAGATCATAGCCGGGTGATCATCCGGGGCTACGCTCCGCTGTCCGGAAATCCTCGCGTGCCGCGTTCGTCACGCCGAAGGCTGCAAGAGGATCTTGATCGCCCCGTCCTGCTTCTGCTGGAACATCCGGTAGGCGCGCGGCGCGTCCTCGAGCGGCAGCTTGTGGGTGGCGAGGTCCTCGACGCCGAGCGGGTCGGCGTCGTCGCTCACCAGCGGCAGCACGTCGTCGGTCCACCGCCGCACGTTCGCCTGGCCCATCCGCAGCTGGATCTGCTTGTCGAACAGGTCCATCATCGGCATCGGGTCGAGCATGCCGCCGTAGACGCCGGACAGCGAGATCGTGCCGCCGCGGCGCACGGCGGCGATGGCCTGGTGCAGCACCGCGAGCCGGTCCACGCCGCCCTTCTCCATCAGGGGCGCGGCGATCTGGTCCGGCAGCAGCCCCACCATCTGGTGGGTGAGCTTGCCCAGCGGCGCGCCGTGGGCCTCCATGCCGACCGCGTCGATCACGGAGTCCGCGCCGCGGCCGCCGGTCATCTCCCGCACCACGCCCGGCACGTCCTTCACCGCCTTGGCGTCCACGGTGGTGAAGCCGTACCGCTCGGCCAGCGCCAGCCGCTCCGGCACCAGGTCGACGCCGATCACCTTGCCCGCGCCGCGGTGCGCGGCGATGCGGCAGGACATCTGCCCGATCGGGCCGAGCCCGAACACCACCACGCTGCCGCCGTCGGGGATCCCCGCGTATTCGACGGCCTGCCAGGCGGTGGGCACGACGTCGGAGAGGTAGACGAACCGCTCGTCGGAGGGGCCCTCGGGCACCTTGACCGGCCCGTAGTGGGCCTGCGGCACGCGCAGGTACTCGGCCTGACCGCCGGGCACCTGCCCGTAGAGCTTGGTGTAGCCGAACAGCGCGCCGCCCTTGCCCTTCCGGGTCACCTGGGTGGTCTCGCACTGCGACTGCAGGCCCTGGTCGCACATGAAGCAGTGACCGCAGGAGATGTTGAACGGCACCACGACGCGGTCGCCCGGCTTGATGTTCGTGACGCCGGAACCGACCTCCTCGACGATGCCCATCGGCTCGTGGCCGAGGATGTCGCCCTCGCCCATGAACGGCCCGAGCACCTCGTACAGGTGCAGGTCGGAGCCGCAGATGCCGGTCGAGGTGATGCGGACGATCGCGTCCGTTGGCTCCTCGATCCGTGGGTCCGGGACCTCGTCGACTCGGACGTCACGCTTGCCGTGCCAGGTAACAGCCTTCATGCCCGTTCGTGTGCCCGCACGACGGGCGGGAAAACATCTATCCGCCGAGCCAGCCGTGGTCGTGGACGAGTTCGAGGACGACGCGGCGGACCCGGAGGACCTCCTCGGCGGTGAGCGTCGGAACGCCGGTGAGCAGCGCCTCCGTCAGCTCGCCGCGGAAGTCGCGGGTCACGTACGGGTCCTCGCCGTCGTCGTCGCCGGCCTGGCGCACCAGCCGGATGCCCGACGCCTTGAGCCCGCGCTCGCCGTCCTCGACGGTGAACTCCACGACCACGCCGGGGGCGATCAGGCGTTTGTCCACGTCGAGGTCGTTGACGTGCATGAAGACGTCCTCGCCACCCCCCTCCGGCGCCACGAACCCGTACCCGCGCATGTCGTCGAAGCGGACGACCTTGCCCCTTACCACCAGCCACCCTCCCGGCGCAGTATCGCGCCAAAGTACGCCCCTGGCCGCGCCTGCACAACGTGCAAGTGTCACGGAGCGGAACTCCGGGTACCCGGACGGGTGGAGCCGGGTCCACTGTGGAGAGGTGACGGGATGAAACTGCTGTACAAACCGCTGAGCCTGGCCGTGAGCGCGCTCGGCGGGGTGCTCGCCGGGATGCTGTTCAAGCAGGCCTGGAAGGCGGCGACCGGCGAGGACGACGCGCCGGAGGCCACGTCGTCCGACTACTCCACCAAGGAGGTGCTCCTCGCGGCGGTGCTGCAGGGAGCGATCTTCGGCGGCGTCAAGGCGGCGGTCGACCGCGCCGGCGCCAAGGCGTTCACCAAGGCGACCGGCAAGAAGCTGGACTAGCTCCGCACGGCTCTGCGGGCGGAGTCGCCGAACATGGCGAGGGCGCGCAGGGCCGTGCCGAGTTCGGCGATGTCGGACGGGTCGCTCAATGACCTGCCCAACACGTCCGTGATCCGCTTCAACCGGTGCCGCACCGTGTTCGGGTGGCAGTAGACCCGCTCGGCGATCTGCTTGGTCGACCCGCCGCAGTCGAACCACGCGCGCAGCGTCAGCAGCAGCACGTTGCCCTCCTCGCCGGGCAGCTCGAGGAGCGGCCGCAGCACCTGGCCGGCCAGCTGCGCCGACGCCTCCGGGTCGCTCGCCACCAGCCCGGCCAGCGGCGACTCGTGGAACCGCGCCACGTCCTTCGTCCCCGCGGGCAGGCTGGACAGCGCGACCCGCGCGAGGTGCAGGGCGCGGGCGGTGTCGCCGAGGCCGGTGAACACGGGGCTCATCCCGACCCGGCCGCGCGGGTTCTCCCGCAGCAGCTCCAGCACCTGGTCGGGATCGCGCACCGACACGACCCCGATCTGCAGCTCCGGCGTGAGCCGCCACGCGGACGCGTGGTGCCGCTCCCGCAGCCGGACCTCGATCAGCGGCAGCGCCTCCTGGCCCAGCCCGGGGGTTTCCGCGGCGACGACGACGAACGAGCCCTCCAGCGGCAGGTCGAGCATCCGGGCGATGTCCCACAGCGTGCCCTCGGTCGTGCTGCCGCCGGTGAACAGGGCCTCGACGAGTGCCAGCCTGCGGTTCTGCCTGGTGCGGCTGATCTCGGCGACCGTCGCGCGGTAGGTCGAGGTGAGCTCCTCGATGTAGTCGTCCATCAGGTCCCAGATGGCGGTGGTCGCCGAGACCAGGGTCGCGACGTCCTGCGCGGGCGCGGTCAGCTCGACGAAGCACTGCCACACCTCGGTGAACCCGATCCGGAACGCGCGCAGCATCTCCGGCAACGGCGCCCCGGCCAGCGCGCGCTCGCGCCCGGTCGCCCGCGCCTTGGACAGGTCGGGCGCGCCGGGCTCGGCCAGGGCGCGGACGAGGAACTGCAGGTTGTCCCGGCACGAGGCGAACAGGTCGGCGTGCGAGACGAACCGCTCCTCGCGGTAGACGGCCATCTCCTCGACAATCTGCTCGTAGGTCGCCTTGGTCATCTCCGGCAACCGCGTCAGTGCCCGGCCGGCCAGGCCGGCCACCGCGGGTTCGGCGCCCGTGTACCTCATGAGATGTCCGTCCTCCCCGTCGAGGGCTCGCGAGTGGACATCTAACACGAAAGTGTCCAAGGTTGCGCATTGGCATGACACAGCCCCGCAATCGCGGCGGATTGCGAGGCCGTGGTGCCGCAAATGCGTTTCGCGCTTCACATCTTGGCGGCCGCGCTCTTCACCGCCTCGCGGATGCGGGAGTAGGTGCCGCAGCGGCAGATGTTGCGGATCTCCTCGAAGTCGGAGTCGCTGATCTCCCGTCCTTCGGCGCGGGCCTGCTTGACCTTGGCGATGGCCGCCATGATCTGGCCGGGCTGGCAGTAGCCGCACTGCGCGACGTCCCGGTCGATCCAGGCCTGCTGCATCGGGTGCAGCTCACCGGTGGCCGGGTCGGCCAGGCCTTCGATCGTGGTGATCTCGTCGTCCGGGCCGATCGCCGACACCGGCACCGAGCACGGGTTGAACGCCTTGCCGTTGATGTGGCTCGTGCACGCCTTGCACACGTTGATGCCGCAGCCGTACTTCGGACCGGTGATGCCGAGCAGGTCGCGCAGCACCCAGAGCAACCGGACCTTGTCGTCGGCGTCGACCGTGACCCGCGTGCCGTTGACCAGGAAAGTGTGTTGGGACAACGAAGGCTCCTCAGAACGTGTAGGCCAGGCCGTCGACCGGCGATTCGGGCACCGGCGGCACCTTCGGCTTCGGCTCGAAGCTCAGCGTGCCGTGGTTGATCGGGAAGCGGGTCGGCATCTTCCCCACCGCGCGGCCGTAGGCGCAGGCGGCCGCGGCGAACGAGCTGGCGACGGCGAGCTCCCCGGCGCCACCGGGCTCACCGGTGGTCGCGGGCATGACCACGACCTCCATCTCCGGCGGCGTGTTCCACTGCCGGGTGTAGAAGTAGTTGTCCCAGCTCGCTTCCAGCGGCAGGCCGTTGTCGATGTGCAGGCTGGAGGTGAGCGCCATCGCGATGCCGTCGTTGACGCAGCCGATCGTCTGCGCCTCCAGGCCCTTCGGGTTGATCGGCAGGCCGGCGTCCACGACCGCGACGGCCTTGGTGACGCGCGGGCCGGCGACCCCGTTGCGGATCTTGCGGTTGACCGTCTCGGGGCGGCAGTCGATCTCCATCAGGACCGCGCTGACGCTCTTGTACTCGTGGTGCAGCGCGATGCCCTGTGCCGTGCCGGCGGGCATCTTCCGGCCCCAGTTGCCGACCTCGGCGGCCTTGTCGAGGACCTTGCGGATGCGGTCGTCCTTGAGGAAGTTCCGGCGGAAGGTCAGCGGGTCCTGGCCCATCTTCGCGGCCAGCTGGTCGACGATCAGCTCGCGCGCGCAGACCACGTTCGGCGAGTAGACGTTGCGCATGCTGGAGGTGTGGAACTTCAGCGGCACCTCGTTGAGCAGCTGCGTGGCCGCGCCGAAGTTGTACGGCATCGACGTGGACAGCATGAACACCGTCTGGGAGAACCCGATGTCGCCGACCGGGAGTTTCGCGGCGACCGCGGTGAGGATCTCGCCGAGGCCGTGGCCGAAGTCGGTGGTGACGCTGGTGTGCCGCTGCTCGTAGCTGACGACGTTGCCGAGCGCGTGGTTGACCCGGACGCGGGAGATGCACATCGGGTGCGTGCGGCCGTGGCGGGCGTCGTCGGCGCGGTGCCACATGAGCTTGACGGGCTTGCCCATCTTCTTGGAGATCTCCGCGGCTTCGATCGCGGCGTCGCCGAACAGCTTGCGGCCGAAGGAACCGCCGCCGGTGACGACGTGCACCTTGACCGCCGGGATGGGCAGGCCGAGCTTCAGCGCGATCTGTTCTTGCGTGGTGATCGGCGATTTGAGGCCGGACCAGATCTCGGCGCGGTCGGCGCGGACGTCGGCGATGGCGCAGTTGGTTTCCAGCGCGCTGTTGCTGGCGAAGGCGAACACGAACTCGGCGTCGATCGACTGGGTCAGCACCGGCGGCACGGTCATCGGGAGCGCGGCGGCGCGCAGTTTCCGCTCGACCGAGGCGTCGGTCTCACCGTCCACTGTGCCCGGTCCCCAGTCCACCTTGAGCGCCCGGATGGCGTCGATGCACTGCCCGAAGGTCTCGGCCCGCACGGCGACGCCGGTGGAGACGGTGGCGACGTCGGTGACGCCCGGCATCGCCTTCACCTCGGCGAGGTTGTGCACGGCCTTGACGGTGCCGTTGATCGTCGGCGGGCGGCAGACCATGGTCGGCTTGGCGTTCGGGACCTGGAGGTCCATGGTGAACTGCTTGCGCCCGGTGACCGCCTCGAGCGCGTCGATGCGGCCGGTGGGTTTGCCGATGATGCGGAACTCGGAGGTCTTCTTCAGCGTCGCGCTGGTTTCCTCGGTGCGGGCGCTGGCGGCGGCTTCGGCGAGCGAGCCGTAGGTCGCCGTGCGGCCGGTAGCGGAGCGGATGACGCCGTCGCGGGTGGTGAGCGTGGCGGCGTCGACCTTCCACTGCTCGGCGGCGGTGGCCAGGAGGCGGGCGCGCGCGATGGCGGCCGCGGTGCGGACCGGGGTGTAGAGCGAGCGCACCGAGTTGGAGCCGCCGGTGAGCTGGTTGAAGACCAGTTCGGGGCGGGCGTCGGCGAGGTTGACGCCCACCTTGCTCAGCGGCAGGTCCATCTCCTCGGCGATGAGCATCGCGATGGTGGTGGTGATGCCCTGTCCGACCTCGGCGCGCGGCACCGCGAAGGAGACCGTGTCGTCGCGGTTGAGCTGGATCGCGATGAGGTTGGAGGTCGGCATCGCCGCGAGCGTCAGGGCGTCGCCGAGGTCCAGGATGTCGGCGGCCCCGGGGAGGGTGGGGATCGCGGCTTCGGCCGGGGCCGGGGAGGCCAGATCACCGCCGAGCTTCGCCGCGACGGCGAGGGTGGGCGCCGCGAGGAGGTAGCCGAGGAACCGGCGCCGTTCCAGGGACGGAGCCCCGTCCCCGGACGCGGGCGATCGCCGTTGATGCGCCATCGAGAGTGTCCTTCCGAGATCCACGTTGATCGCGGTCACGATAGGAATCGGGTTCGACGGTGGTCAACGGTCCGTAGCCGCGCCGGGGCATCTCTGTGACCGGGTGACAGTCTCGTGCCACACAACTGTGACGCGAACACAGCCGAACGTCGTATCCGGTTGCGCCGGACGGCCCACTGATCGCGACGGTCGATCAATGGTTCGGGGTGGGCGGTGGGCGTCTGCGTTGCGGCGGGGGCGGCGGGGGCGTCGGACGAGGGGCCCTCGTGGGGGTGCGACTGGCCCACTCGCGCGGGTGCGACTGACCACCTCGCGCGGGCGGGACTGTGCGCCTGCGCGCGGGCACGACTCGCCCACTCGCGCGGGCACGACTGACCACCTCGCGCGGGCGGGACTGTGTGCCTCGCGCGGGCACGGCTGGCCACCTCGCACGGGCGAAACTGTGCGCCTGCGCGCGGGCACGACTCGCCCACTCGCGCGGGCACGACTCGCCCACTCGCGCGGGCACGACTGACCACCTCGCGCGGGCGGGACTGTGCGCCTACCCACGGGCACGACCGGCCCGCTCCCGAGGGCACGACTTGCACACTCGCGCGGACATGACTGGCCCTCCCGCTCTGAGACCGACCCCTCTCACGCTGGCACGACCCGCCCAATCGCGAGGGCACTGCCGGCCACCTCGCATAGGCACCGCCTGGCCCCTCGCGCCGGCACGACTGACCTCCTCGCCCGAGCACGACTGAGCCCCTCGCCCGAGCACGAGTGGCCCGCTCGCCCGGCCACAAGGGCCCCTCACGAAAGCACGATTGATCCCCTCGCCCGAGCACGAGCGGAACCCTCGCCGGAGCCGAGCCCGAGCACCGCCGCCCCTCGCACCCCCGACCGGCCCCTCCACACACCCGTACCCCGTCACACACCTCCACCCGAAACAAAACGAGGGCGGAGGCCCAAGGCCCCCGCCCTCGTCCGCACCTAACCTCAGTCCGCCGAGTGCATGATCACGCCACGGATGTTCTTGCCGTCGCGCAGATCCTGGTAGCCCTCGTTGACCTCTTCGAGCGAGTAGCGCTTCGTCACCAGCTCGTCGAGCTTCACGTGCCCCGCCTGGTAGAGGCGCAGCAGCCGGACGATGTCGTACTGCGGGTTGGCCGATCCGAACAGCGTGCCCTTGACCGTCTTCTCGAACAGGGTCATCACGCCGCCGGACAGGTGCACCGTCAGCTTCTCCGGGTTGGCCAGTCCGGTGATGACGACCGTGCCGCCCTTGCCGATCACGTTGAACGCGTCGGTCACGACCTGCTCGTCCACCGTGCCGACGGTGATCAGCGCCTGGTCGGCCATCTGGCCCCAGGTCAGCTCCGCCACCTTTGCCGCCGCCTCGTCGGCCGAGGCGAACGCGTGCGTGGCGCCCAGTTCCAGCGCCTTTTCGCGCTTGAACGCGACCGGGTCGACCGCGATCACGTTCGCCGCACCCGCGTGCGCCGCGCCCTGGACCGCGTTGATGCCGATCCCGCCGATGCCGTACACGACGCACGTGTCGCCCGCGCGCACGCCGCCCGCGTAGTTGGCCGTCGCCCAGCCGGTCGGCACACCGCAGCCCACCAGCACGGCGGTCTCCAACGGCAGCCAGTCGTCCACCTTCACCACGGAGTGCTGGGAGATCGTGGCGCGCTCGGAGAACGTGCCGAGCATGCACATCGCGCCGTAGTCGGTGCCGCCGCGGTGGAAGCGGAAACTGCCGTCCGGCATGCCGCCGTCGAGAATCGTGGCACCCATGTCGCACAGGTTCGACCGGCCGGTGGCGCAGTAGCGGCACGTGCCGCAGTTCGGGATGAACGAGCACACCACGTGGTCACCCGGCTTGACCTTGGTGACGCCCGGCCCGACGTCTTCGATGATGCCGGCGCCCTCGTGCCCGCCCACGATCGGGAACCGCGGCACGAGGTCGTTGTCGATCAGGTGCAGGTCCGAGTGGCACAGCCCGGCGGCCGTGTACTTGATCAGGACCTCACCTTCGCGTGGGCCGTCGAGCTCGAGTTCCTCGATCTCGAACGGCTTGCCCGCGGAGTGGAGGACAGCGGCCTTGGTCTTCACACCGATCACCTCTTTGTGACAGGGGTCTCATGCACCGACTGCTACATGATGCCATCTTTGGCCACCGCCGCGGCAGCTTCAAGTAGACCGTCCGCCCATCGACTGAGGGTGGCGCGCCCCGCTTCCGCGGTCGCCCCCGCGGGGTCACCCAGCACCCCGTTCGGGCTCACCCCGCGCACACCTTCGTCCCGCAACCGGCCGATCAGCTCCGGCAACGGCCGCGTCTCGCCGGCTTCGAACCGGTTCACGCGCACGGCTTCCGGCCGCAACGCGAGCATCACCGAGGTCTCCAGCCGACCGGCGTGCGTGTCGTCGGCCGGACCGTCCGGGCACCACGCGCGCACGTTCCGGCCCTCGTAACGCAGTTTCGCCACCGCCCGGCGCAACGGGACCGCGTTGCCACCGTGCCCGCACACCAGCAGCACCCCGGCGAACGCGTCGGCGGAGCGCACCAGCTCGACCACGAGGAGTTCCGTGACTTCCTGACCGATCGACAGCGTGCCGGGAAAACCGGCGTGCTCCCCGCTCGAGCCGTAGGGCAGCGGGGGCGCGACGACCACCTCCGGACGGGCCTCGGCGAGGCGACGGCACAACTCGACGGCGATTTCGGTGTCCACCGTGTACGGCAGGTGCGGACCGTGCTGCTCGGTGGCGCCCAGCGGCACGGCCAGCAGGCGGCGCTCGCCGAGTTCGGGCCACGCGACGTCGGCGAGGTTCACAGCCGTTTCCGGATCGAGGCGGTGCCGCGCAGCGGCTCCGTTGAGGATGGTGGTGGGCGACGGGTGGGCCAGTTCGACAGATCCGGAATCAACGGTCCCGGTTCCTCCTCGCGCAGGCAACCGCGCCAAACCCCGGTGCCGTAAGCGAAATCGTCCGCGGCGCGGGCCAGCAGCCAGCGCAGCGGATCGATCTCCGGCCGGGTGCGGGCCCAGTCGGCGAGATGGCGGGCGTAGGCCAGCGCCAGCACGCGACGACCCCGCCGGGACAGCGCCAGCAACGGGACCGCGGCCGGGCCCCACGCCCCGGTGAGCGCGTCGGCCAGGAACCGGCCCGCCGCGACGTGCCCGCGCAGCGCGATGCCGAGCGCCTCCTTCGCCGGCACGTCAAGGGGTTTCAGCTTGCGCGGCAACAGGGCCGCGGTGCCGAGCGCGATCGCCACAGCGGTTTTCGGTCGCCCGGCGGCCAGCGCCAGCCAGGCCAGCGCGGTCCAGCCGGACACCCGGACCGGCGCGAGCGCCTGCCGCCCGTGGCGTTTCGCGAGCGGCGCGGCGGACGTGCCGTAGTCGTGGCGCTGCTTGAGCCAGGCGCGCCACGTCGTGCGCGGCTCGTGCACCACTTCGGACTCCGGCTCGTAACGCACGGATCCGCCGGCGTCGACGAGGCGCCAGATCAGGTCGACGTCCTCGCCGAACCGCAGGTCCTCGTCGAAGCCGTGGATCGCCTGCAGCGCCGAGGTCCGCACGACGAGCGCGGCGGTGGGCAGGTAGGTGATGCGGCCGCGTGGGCGGACCTGCGCCGGGGTGGCACCCATGTCCAAAGAGGACCGCAGCCGTTCGTACCGGGACAGCGTGCCGTCGCCGGGCGCGCTGCGCACCCGCGGCGCGACGGCCACCACCGCCGGGTCCTCGAACTGCGCCAGCAACGGCCCGAGCCAGCCCGGCTCGGGGCGGGTGTCGGCGTCGAGGAAGGCGACCAGCTCGGTGGTCACCTTGCGCCACCCGGTGTTGCGGGCCGCCGCCGGTCCACGCGCGACGGGATGCCGGTCGACCGCGTGCGGCACCGGCGCCGCCGACCCGTCGTCGACGACGAGCGTCTCGCGCACGTCGGCCAGGCGCGGCAGGAGCCCGGCGAGGCGGTCGGCGTGGTCGCGGACCGGGACCACGACGGTGACGTCCTGCGGCGTCAGCTTCGCCTCGGGGTAGGTGGGGTGGACCATCCCGGCGAGGGTGAGCTTCTCGGCCAGCCGCCGTTGGTGCGGCTTGTCTCCGACGGGTGTACCGCTTGCCCACTGGGCGAACAGGCGCGCCCCGGTGGCGGACAGCTTGATGATCCGCAGGGGCGAGCCGCCGACGAGGACGCGCCCGCCGGCGACGGCCTTGGTGGAGGGATCCAGGCGCAGCACCGTCATGCCGTGAACCCCCCGTCCGCGTGGACGACGGTGCCGGTGACGGCGCTCGCGTCCGGGCCGCACAGCCAGCAGACCGCGGCCGCCACCTCCTCGGGTTCGAGCAGCCGCTCGGCGAGCTGGTGCTGGGCGAACTCCTCGACGTCGTCCAGGTCGTAGAGCGCGGCGGTGGCCTGCAGCATCGGCGTCCGGGTGGAGCCGGGTGAGACGGCCGTCGCGGTGACGCCGGTGCCCCGCAGGTCCGTGGCGAGGCCGCGGATGAGCCCGACGACCGCGTGCTTGGCGGCGTTGTAGCCGGCCAGGCGCCAGAGCCCGGTGTGCGCGGCGGCCGAGGCGAGGGCGACGAACCGTCCGGTGCGCGGCTGCGGGCGGCGCAGCAGGGCGGGCACCGCGGCGCGGGCGAGGTGGAAGACGCCGTCCACCCCGGCGCCGAACAACGATTCCCACTCGGAATCGGTGGTCTCCCAGAGCGGCCGCCCACCTGCCATGACCGCAGCTGCGGCGACAGCGGCGTCCAGCCCGCCGAACTCGCGCTCGGCGACGGCGACAGCCTCGTCGACGGCCCGTTGGTCCCGCACGTCGGCGACGAAGTCGAGCACCTGGCCCGGCCACTTCGCGGCGACCTCGGCGAGCTGCTCCCGCCGCGCCAGCGGGTAACCCAGCCCCGGGTCGTCCTCGGCGACGTCCACGGCGACGACGCGCCAGCCCTCTCCCGCGAGCCGGTGCACGACGGCCGCCCCGATCCCCCGCCCGGCCCCCGTCACCACGGCGACGCGCGGGGTCACGTGATCATCTCCACGAGCGGAGCCTGCCAGCTGCGCGCTCACGACGACACCACCCACCCGGTGACAACCCGGCCGCGGGCGGCCACCCGGGCAGCCGGGGCCTGCTGGAGTGCCGCTTGCGGCACAGTGCCGAGCGCCCGCCCGGCGGCCCCGCGCCCAGTCACACCACTCACAACGACACCCCCGCTCGATGGCCCTCCACCACCGCGGCGTGCGCGCGCCGCGGCGTCACGCAATCCCCCGCGCGCAGGACCGGGAACGGCGCTTCCCGCAGCGCGTGCCACAACGCGTCCTCCGGCTCCTGGTGCGTCGCGCACACCACCCAGTCGCAGCGGACCTCCGTGGTCTCGCCGGTCGTGTGCTTCAACATCCGCAACGCCACGCCCCCATCCTCCGTCGCCGCGGCGCCGAGCACCATCTCGTCCGTCCGCTCCGCGATCCCGAGCGCGTGCGCCCGCCGCCCGAACAGCTCCCGGTCCAGCGTCAGCCCCAGGTCCTGCCCGACGACCATCCCAGGCGTCGACAACGTCACCCGGCAGCCCCGCCGCGCCAGCAGCTCCGCCACCGACGTCGCCGGGTGGAAACCCACCTCGTCGATCACCACCACCGCGCCGGACGGCGAGACACTGTCCAGCACCTCCCGCGCGTGCACCACCCGCGGCGCGACCGCCCATCCCGGCAGCACCGGCCGAGCGCCCGTCGCCAGCACCACGGCATCCGGCGCCTCGTCCAGCAGAAACGAAGCCGTCACCGCGACACCTGTCGTCAAGTCGACACCAGCGTCACGGCACTCGGTCAGCAGGTTGCGCACCAAGTCACCCAGCTCGCCCCGGCCCGGTGCGGTCGCGGCCAGCGCGATCTGCCCGCCCACCTCGCCGCGCTCGAACACCGTCACCCGGTGCCCCCGCCCGCCCGCCGTCGCCGCCGCCTGCAGCCCGGCCGGGCCGGCGCCGACGACCAGCACCCGCTTGGGGCGCGGCCCGGGCGGCGGCAGCGGCACCGCCTCCCGCCCGGCGCGCGGGTTCTCCACGCACCCGAGCCACCGGTTGAGACCCATCCGCCCGACACACTCCTGGTTGCAGGACAGGCAGGTCCGCACCTCCCGCCCGGCCCGCGCCTTCGCCGCGAACGACGGGTCGGCGATCTGCCCGCGCACCACGCCGACGAGGTCGCACCGCCCCTCGGCCAGCGCCCGCTCGGCCTCCTCCGGCGACTTGATCCGCCCGATGCCCACCACCGGCACCGACACGGCGCGCCGCAACGCTTCGGACACCGGCAACGCGTACCCCCGCGGCACCGCCATCGACGGTTCGACCATGTACAGCGTCGAGGTCGCGACTCCGATCGAGGTGTTCAGGTAGTCGATGTCCGGCGAGATCAGCCGCGCCACCTCGGCCGCCTCGGCCGGTGTGATGCCGCCCTCGACCAGGTCGTCGCCGGAGAGGCGCACCCCCAGCGCCCGGTCCGGCCCGATCGCCGCCCGCACCTCCGCGACGACCTCCCGCAGGAACCGCGCGCGGTTGGACAGCGGACCACCGTAGTCGTCGGTCCGCAGGTTCGCCGCGGGCGCCAGGAACCCGCGCAACAGCGACGACTGCGAGCACTGGATCTCCACGCCGTCGAACCCGCCTTCGGCGCAGTGCCGCGCGACCCGCCCGAACCCGGCGACCACCTCGGCGATCTCCGCGACGGTCATCGCCTTGGGCACCTCGCGGAAGAGCGGGTCCGGCACCGGGGACGGCGCCCACACCGCCCGCCGCGAGTACATCGACGACGCCTGCCCGCCGTTGTGGTTGAGCTGCGCGAAGATCGGCACCCCGTGCGCGTGCACGGCGTCGGTGATGCGGCGGTAGCCGGGCACGACCTCCGGCCGGTACCCGTGGATCACCTTCTCGTAGGGCCAGTCCGAGGGGTGCACGACGTGTTCCTCGGAGATGATCAGCCCGGCGCCGCCCGCGGCCCGCGCGGCGTAGTAGGCGGCGTGCTGCTCGGTGGGCAGGTTGCCGGTGGCGTAGTTGGTCAGGTGCGCGGCGAACACGATCCGGTTGCGCACCTCGACCGGTCCCAGCCGCAACGGTTCGAACAGCAGGCTCACAACGCCACCGCCGCGCGTCGGCCGTCCAGGACGGCTTCGTGGATCGTCCGGGGCGCCACGGCGTCACCGACCGCGACCCCGGGCAGCACGGCCTCCGGCAGCCGATGTCCACAGTGGACCACGGCGGCGCACGGCAGCTCCCGGCACTCCCCGGTGAGCACGTCCTCCACCACCACGTGGTCCCGCCGCGCCACCCGCAGGCGCGAGCGCTTCGCCGGCTCCACCCCGGCCCGCTGCAGGCGCGCGTTCACCGCCGCGACGTCCCGGACCTGGGTCGCGATCACCGGATCCGGGCTGACGATCGTCACGGCGCGCCCATCGGCCAGCAACTCGGCGACAGCCGCGCCGGTCCAGTCGCCGAGCGGGTCGTGCACCACGACCGGCCCGTCCGGCAGCTCCGCGCCACCCAGCACCGCGGTCACGTCGAGCACCCGGCCGCCCTCGACGGAGTAGTCCCGCGGACCAGGCCTGCTACCGGTCGCCACGACCACCGGCCGCCCGTCCGCCGCGACGGTCTCGACGCCGGTCGAAATCCGCACGCCCAGCCGCCGGACCTCGCCCTCCAGCCAGTCCACGAGCCGCGCCAGCCGGTCCCGCCCGGGAAGCCGCGCCGCGACACGCGCCATCCCGCCGAGCCGGTCGTCGCGCTCGGTCAGCTCGACGTCGAAACCCCGCAGGGCGAGCACCCGCGCGGCTTCCAGCCCGGCCGGCCCGCCGCCGGCCACCAGCACCTCCCCGGAACCCGGGCGCGGCAGCGGATCCTCGGTCTCGTGCCCGCTGCGTGGCTCGCCGATGCAGCTGACGACCGGGTTCCGCGGATCCCGCACCCGGCACTTCTGGTTGCACAGCAGACACGGCCGCGGTCGCGTCCCGGCCCGCACATGGCGCACCAGGTCCGGATCGGCGATCTGCGCGCGAGTCATCTCGACCAGCCCGGCGAAGTCCAGCGCCCGCTCGGCGAGCGCGGGATCCACCACACTGCCCTGCAGCACCGTCAAGGCGCGCCCGGAAAACGCCCGGCACAGGTCGACGTTGAAGCCCGGTTCGGTGCGCGCGTCGGGCCGGGAGTCGGCGAACGCCGATCCCCGCACCGGCACCAGGTAGTCGATCCCGCCCGGCACGGGCGCGGTCTCCGGGGTGATCCCGCCCCACGGCGCGCCTTCGTCGCACGCGAGCCGCAGTCCGAGGATGCGGTTGCCGATCGCCTCCCGGACGGCGGCGACCACCTCGCGCAGCAGCAGTCCCCGGTCGCCGTAGGCGTCCGTGCGCCGGTTGGTCAGCCCGGAACAGAACTGCCGCAGCAGGGAATACTGCCCGGCGTCGATCTCCACACCATCCACACCGGACTCGACGGCGAGCGCGGCGGCGGCGCGGAACCCGGCGACCAGCTCCGCGATCTCCGGGCCGTCCATCTCCATCGGCAGTTCACGGCTCACCGGATCGGGCACCCGCGACGGGGCCCACAGCGCGGACTGGTGGTAGGCCGAACTCCCCTGCCCGCCGGCGTGCCCGAGCGAGGCGACCACAAGCGTCCCGTGTGGACGGCAGACCTCCACGACGGACGCCCACCCGGGGCCGCATTCGGCGGCCAGCGGCGCGCGCTCGTACGGCCAGTCGGAGGGGTGCACGCTCGCCGTCTCGGTGACGACGATCCCGGCGCCGCCCTCGGCCCGCCGCCGGTAGTAGGCGACGTGCCGGTCGGCGAGCGCCCGCCCCCGAGCCAGGTTCGTTTCGTGCGGACCGAAGAGCACCCGGCTCGGGGCGGTGCCGCCGCCGACCCGGACGGGGCCGGCGAGCCTGGTCATCGTCCTGGCTGGAACCCCGCGAGCGGGCTGGTGTCGCAGGCCCGGTCCGGCCGGGCGCTGCCCTCGGGCGGGCCGAACCCGATGCTGACGGGCACCTTGCTGGTCTTGCGGCTCTGGCGGGTCTTGCGGTGCGAGTGGTCGATGTGCGACCGCGGCGCCCCGCTGACCCCGGCCAGCGCCAGTTCCCCGTGCCCCTTCACACATTCCGGATCGGGACCGTCCAGCGGGAGGCCGGTGAAGAACTTCGCCGCCATGCACCCGCCCTGGCAGGCGTCGTAGGCCGAACAGGACGTGCACGCGCCGCCGGTCTGCGGGCCGCGCAGGCGCTCGAACAGCTCGGAGGTGTTCCACACGCCGGCGAACCCGCCCTCGTCGCGGACGTTGCCCGCGAGGAACTCCTCGTGGATCGCGAACGGGCAGGCGTAGACGTCGCCGACCGGGTCGATCAGGCACACCACGCGCCCCGCCCCGCACAGGTTCAGGCCAGGCAGCGGGTCCGAACCGAGCGCGTTGAGGTGGAAGAACGAGTCGCCGGTGAGGACCTTCTCGCCGTTGGCGATCAGCCAGTCGTAGAGCTGCAGCTGCTGTTCGGCGGTCGGGTGCAGCTCGTCCCAGGTGTCCGCGCCGCGGCCGGACGGGCGCAGCCGCGTGATGCGCAGCTGGGCGCCGTAGGTGTCGGCGATGGCCTTGAACTCGTCGAGCTGACCGACGTTGTGCCGGGTCATCACGACGGAGAGCTTGAAGTCGCGGAACCCGGCGTCCTTCAGGTTCCGCATCGCCCGCATCGCGGTGTCGTAGGAACCCGGGCCGCGGACGTAGTCGTTGACCTCGGCGGTGGCGCCGTCCAAGGAGATCTGCACGTCCACGTAGTCGGTGGCGGCGAGCCACCGCGCCCGCTCCGGGGTGAGCTTGACGCCGTTGGTGGAGAACTTGACGCCCACCTGGTGGTCCACCGCGTACTCGACGAGCTCCCAGAAGTCGGCGCGGACGGTGGGCTCGCCACCGCCGATGTTGACGTAGAAGACCTGCATGCGCTGCAGCTCGTCGATGACGGCCTTGCACTCCGCGGTGCTCAGCTCCCGCGGGTCACGGCGGCCCGACGAGGACAGGCAGTGCACGCACGAGAGGTTGCAGGCGTAGGTCAGTTCCCAGGTCAGGCAGATGGGCGAGTTCAGCCCCTGCTTGAAGTGTTCGACGAGCTTCATCGCACGCCCTTCTCAGTGGTTCAGCGCGGTTCGATCGTGCCGTTCTCGGCGAGTCCGGCCAGCGCCTTCAGGTAGGCCGGGCGCTGGTCGCCGGGGACGCCGGCGGCGTCGAGGGTGGTGTGCACGTCGGGCTGGTCCCCGAGCGTGCGCACCACCTCGACCAGGATCTTCGTCTTCAGGAACGAAAGCCTCCGGGTGCCGAAGTCGTAGGCGAGCGCCCCGAACGGTTCCGGTCGCAACGCGACGCGCGGGGAGCACCGGTAGGCCTGGTCCGGATCGAACACGGTCAGTAGACGCCGCACATGCCGTCGATGGAGACCTCTTCCACGAGCAGGTCCTCCTCGACGAGCGAGTCTTCCACGGCGGGGGCGACGTTCTTGGCCTCGGACATGGGATGCTCCCTTCGGCGATGGGCCGCTCCGGTGCGGCCGCGCTTCTCGGACAATAATGGCACCGAGTGCCGAATGGAAGAGGGATGACCGAAAAGGCGGATCCGGCGCCCCGGGCGGGACGCAAGCCGATCACGTCGCGCGCCGAAGTCGAGCACGTGGCGTTCGAACTGTTCGCCAGCCGCGGGTTCGACCGCACGACGATCGACGACATCGCGAAGGCAGCCGGCATCGGGCGGCGCACGTTCTTCCGCTACTTCCCGTCGAAGAACGACATCGCCTGGGGCGACTTCGACGGCCAGCTGGACAAGATGCGCAAGCGCCTCGCGTCCTACCCGCCGGACCGCCCGCTGCCCGGCGTGCTGCGGGAGGCGCTGGTGGACTTCAACCGGGTCGACCCGTCCGAGGCGGTGTGGCACCGGCAGCGGATGGAGCTGATCCTGACCACGCCGGCACTGCAGGCGCACTCGACGCTGCGCTACGCGGACTGGCGGCAGGTGATCGCGGAGTTCGTCGCGGGACGGCTCGGGGTGGCCGCCTCGGCGCTCGCTCCGCAGACCGTGGCCTACACCGCGCTGGGCATCGCGCTGGCCGCGTACGAGCAGTGGCTGCGCGACCCGCGCGCCGACCTCGCCGAGCTGATGGCCGCCGGCGTGGACCAGCTGACGGAAGCGCTGACCTGAGCGGTCATCGGGGCAGGCGGAGGAACTCCGACGCCCGGCGCCACACCTCGCGCGGGTCCGGATCGGTCGCGGTCCACGTGGTGGAGCGAATCCGGCCGCGCCCGCGGTAGGTCCGCATGATCTGCCGGTGCACGGGGAGGCCGACGAAGCCGTGCATCGCGTCCTCGCCGCGCCACAGGGAGACCGAGCCGGTTCTGCGCCTCGACGGTTCGACCCAGAGCCAGTGCCCGACCGCGCCGTCGAGGGTCGGCCACAGGCGGGACAGCTGCCTGCCCGCGCGGTAGATCCCCGGCAGGTCGCGCAACCGATCGGAGGTGAAGTCGGTGACGCTGACGAGCACGGGCCCGCTCGCGGCGGCGGGTCCGGGTGTCCACGAGGTGCGCAGCATGGTTCAGTCCTCCGGCAGGATGGCGGGATCGGTGGCGAGGGTCCGCAGCCGCGCCAGGACGGCGCGGCGGGCGCGGGCGTAGGTGATCTCGTGCCCGACGAGGCGCGAGTGGATCACGGCCGACTCACCGAGCGCGTCGATCTCGTAGGCAAGCTGGTCCGGGTCGGCGTCCTCGGTCAGCTCGCCCAGGGCGATCGCCTCGTCGACGAGCGAGCGGATGAAGGCGAGCCAGTCGTGCAGCGCCTGCGCTGTTTTGGCCTGGACGGCGCCGGGCCGGTCGTCGAATTCCGTTTGCGCGGCGAGGAAGAAGCACCCGCCGGGCAGCACACCGCCGGCGTAGAAGGCCATCCGCGCCTCGTGCAGCGCGAACACCCGCCGGATGCCGGGTGGCGTGCGCAGGGCGGGCGCCATGACGCGGTCGGTCCACTGCCTTCGTGCCTGGTCGATGGCGTCCAGCTGCAGGTGTTCCTTGTCCTTCCAGTGCGCGAACAGTCCGGACTTGCTGATGCCGAGGTGCTCGGCGAGCCGCCCGAACGTGAGACCTTCCAGCCCGTGCACCGACGCCAGCGCCACCGCCGCGTCGAGCACCGTCTCCCGCGTGCGCTGACCCCGCTCCCGCCGCCGATCACTGTGCATGGATCGACCGTACACTACAAAACCGATCGATCGGTCTTATTTCTGGCGAGGCATGAACCCGGCCCCGGTTCAGGCCGGTTCTAGCCGTCCACCAGGTTCAGCAGCGTCGCCGGCCCCAGGACGCGCGCGCCCTCCGCCGTCACCCGTGCTCGCAGCTCGCGGTCGGCCGTCACCACCACCACGTGGTCGTCGGGGCGGGCGTCGCGCGTTTTGCGGACGCTTTCCACGATCTGGGAGTCGCCGTCGCGGACCGCGGCGATCACCTCGACCTCGTCGGCCGGGGGCACGTCCCGCGCCTGGCCTTCGACCACCATCTGCACCCGCGGCCACCACGACCAGTCCGCCCCGCCGAGCCCGACGTCCGCGCTGCGCACCCCGTCGCGCGCCAGCCCGGACAACCGGTCCCGCAGCCGCTCCGCCGCCCCGGCCCGGTCCCGCCACCAGCCGTCCGGCCGGGAGCCGACCACGTTGGCCGCGTCGACGACCAGCACCAGCTCCCGACCGAGCTGGGCGTGCAGCGCCGGCCAGGCCGCCGCGAAGTCGGCGTGCAGCGGGAACGAGCCGACCTCGTCCGGCGGCACCCACCGCAGCTCGGCGCTCTCCTCGTTGACCACCCGCTCCCGCACCGGGTGCCGGGTGTTCGCCAGGACCGTCGTGTAGCTCCAGCCGCCGTGGTCGACCACCGACTCCGCGGTGGGCCGCACCGCGGCGGACGGCACCGCGGCCTCCTCCTCCGCCTCACGCGTCGCGGCCTCCCGCGCGGACTCGTGCCCGCGGCGCGCGCCGCCGGGCAGCGCCCACGTCTCGCCGTGGTGCGTCCACCAGGCCCGGTGCTGCAGCAGCACACCCCGCTCGGGATCGGTCAGCAGCAGGCCCGCGGCGCCGAAGAGGCCCCAATGCCGGTGGCCGCGCTCGCAGTACACGAAGCCGTCGCCGTCATCAGGGGTCATCGTTCCAGCTTGTCATACCGCCGTGGCTTCGAGCGCCAGCGCGGCGGCCCCCACCAGCGCGGCGTCGTCGCCCAGCTGCGCGGTGCGGATGCGCGCGAGCGGCCGGTGCCTGCCGCCGGTGATCGCGGCCGCATAGTGCTCGCGGGCCTCGTCGAGGAACAGCGGCGCCGACTCCGACACGCCGCCCGCGATCACCACGATCTCCGGGTCGAACACGTCCGCGACCAGCGCCAGCCCCTCGCCGAGCCACTTCGCCAGCTCGGCCACCGCCCGCTGCGCGATCGGGTCGCCGTCGCGCGCCGCCCCGGCCACCCGGCGACCGGTCAGCGCGCCGGGGTCCAGCCCGATGTCCCTGGACAGGACCGTGGCCGTACCCGGGTACCTGGCCAGCAGCTCGATCGCGGTCGCGGCCAGCGCCGTGCCACTGCAGTAGCGCTCCCAGCAGCCGTACTTGCCGCACGGGCACGCCCGCCCGTCCGGCACCACCGTCAGATGCCCGAGCTCCGGCGCGACCCCGTTCGCGCCCCGGTACAGCTCACCGTCCAGCAGCAGCCCCGCCCCGATCCCGGTGCCGATCGCGACCAGCGCCGCGACCCCGGCCCCGCGCGCGGCGCCGAAGCGGTGCTCGCCGACCGCGGCGGCGTTCGCGTCGTGCTCCAGCGTCACCGGCAGGCCGACGCGCTTGGCGATGCGGTCCGCCACCGGCGCGTGCCGCCAGGCCAGGTGCGGCGCGAACATCACGGTGCGCCGGTCGTTGGCGACGAACCCGGCGACCGCCAGGCCCACCCCGGCGACGTCGTCGTGCCGGTTGCGCAGCTCGTCGATCACCCCGGTGATGGCGTCTTCGAGCGCGTCCTCGGCGGCCGGCGTGCCCGCCCGCGCGGTGTCCAGGATCGAGCCGTGCTCGTCCACCACACCGGCACGGACGCTCGTGCCACCGACGTCCAGGCCGATCGCGTGCACTAGCCCTCCCGCCACTGCACCGGGATGCGCTGCACCCGGCCGGAGTCCGGCTGCGGCCGCGGCGGCGGCTGGAACCCGGGCATGTGCACGCCCTCCTGCGGCTCCCACCGGTCGGCCAGCACGGCCCGCAGCAACGCGATGATCTGCGCCGCCTGCTCCAGGACGCGGGCGACGAACTCGGGCTTCTCGCCGCGCACCACGGCGACCACGGCGCACAGCGGGCACCAGCCGCAGTCGCCGCCGTCCTCGGGCTTCGCGGCCGTGCCGTGCCCGGCGGCGACCACGCCGTCCAGCCAGGGCGCCGCGCGTTCGACGACCATCTCGACGAGCAGCCGGATCTCCTCGGCCAGGCTCGCCGCGCTCACGCCTTCGGTCGTCATCGGTCCTCCCCCGGCTTGGTGAGCGAGACGACGAGACCGTCCGCATCGGACTCGGCGCCGGTGATCCGGCACGGGCGCAACGACTCCGGCAGCGCCACCAGGCGGCGGAACCCGTCGACCGTGACGGCCAGGTCATCGTCCACGCGCGCCAGGTCCAGCTCGGCCCCGCGGTCCAGCGGCAGCGCCAGCCGCAGCCGGTACCCACCGTCCACTTCGGTCACATGCAGCAGGGGCGCGGAGGTGGACCCCTTGCCCTCCAGCGGATCCCGCTCGCCGTACAGCTCGGTGGCGATCTCCCGCAGCGCGGGCAGCCCGACCGGCTCGGCGGCGCGGTGCTCCACCCTGGCCAGCTCCCAGGTCAGCTCGCTCAGCACCTCGTCCTGCTGGCGGCGGCGGGTGCGCATCCAGTTCGCCGCCGCCCCGCGCCACACGCCGGGCGCGGGCATCAGGCGGTTCACGATCAGCCCGTCGACCCTGATCCCGCGCAGCGCCAGTGAGCTCAGCGTGCGGCGCGCCTCGGCGACCACGACCCGGTCCGGCGTCAGCACCAGCCGCACCGTGGTGACGGCCGGATCGGTCAGCAGGTCGCGCAGCGCCGAGACGTGCGCCGCGAGGTCGCGCACCGACCGGGCCAGGCCACGGGAGCCGGTGAGCGTGAGCTGCCAGCCGAACACCTTGTCCAGGTACCCGGCCACGGCCTCGGGAAGCGCGAGCAGCCGCAGCGTTTCCGCGGTCGGCCCGCAGTCGACCACCACCACGTCCCACCGGCCGGCCTCGGCCAGCCGCTGCACCTCGGTGAGCGCGAGCAGCTCGTCCACGCCGGGCAGGACGCTCAGCTCCTCGGCGTCCAGCGCGTCCACCCCGGCGCCCGCGAGCGCGCCCTTCAGCCTGCCGCGCAGGTCCTGCCAGATGTCGTCGACGAGGCCGCGCGAGTCGACCTGCGCGCCGTGCAGCCGGGTGTCCACGTCGGACGGTTCGCGGCCGAGCCGCTTGCCGAACGCGTCCGCCAGCGAGTGCGCCGGATCGGTGGACACGACCAGCGTCTTGTACCCGCGGGCGGCCAGGCCCGCCGCCGTCGCCGCGGCGAGCGTCGTCTTGCCGACGCCTCCCTTGCCGGTGAACAGCAGCAGCCGGGTCATGGGCCGTCCCGCCCTCAGGCGAGGTCCTCCACGCGGCGCTTGAGCTCCTTGAGCGCGGTGTCCATGACCATCTTCTCCGCCTTGCGGCGCAGCAGCCCGATCATCGGCAGCACCAGCTCGACCGACAGCGTGTAGGTGACCCGCGTGCGGTTCCCGACCGCCTCCAGCTCGTAGCGGCCGTCCTGCGCCTTCTGCATCTGCCCGCGCACCAGGTGCCAGCTGACCGACCGGCCGTCGGCGGCCCAGTCGTACTCCAGCGTGTAGACGTCCTTGATCGGGCCGGCGTCCAGGGTCAGCTTGACCTGCTTGGGACGGCCCGCGTCGTCGGTCGCGAGCACCTCGGTCTCCCGGACCTGCTTGGCCCATTCCGGGTACGACGCGAAGTCCGCGATCACCGCCATGACCTTCTCCGGCGGCGCGTCGACCTCGATGGACTGCGTGGACTGGTCGGCCATGGCGGAGAGGTTACCGCCTGGCCCGCGTCACCACCGCAGGACGTACGGGCGCCCGGTGACCTTGAAGTGGCCGACGTTGCGGCACTCGGTGCGGCCCACCCGCAGCCGGGCCGACAGCGGCTGGTGCACGTGGCCGAACAGCGACCACCGCGGCTGCTCCGCGTAGACCAGGCCGCGCAGGGCCGACGAGCCCAGCTCGTGCCGCCGGGCGACCACGTCGTAGGTCAGCTCCGGCAGCGCGGGCGGCTGGTGGGTGCACAGCACGTCGATGTCGGTGAGCTTGCCCACCGCCTCGTCGAACTCCTCCTGCGTGCGCAGGTAGGGCCGCCACACCGGGTTGGACCGGCGGATCGTGGCCCCGGCCGGCAGCACCACGCCGCCCGCGAAGCCGAACCGCAGGCCGCCGATCTCGACGACCTCACCCTCGACCAACCGCACGTCGTCCCCGGCGAACTCGGGCCACAGGTCCGGCGAGTCGACGTTGCCCGCGATCGCGTAGGTCGGCGCGGTCATCGCCGCGAACATCGCCGCGTACTGCTCGCGCACGGCCTCCTCGACGGCGGCGGCCGGGTCGTCCAGGCTCGACCACAGGGACTTCGAGAAGGCGATCGACTCCTCGCGGGTGCCCTCGCGGCGCAGCCGGGCGAAGGTGGCGACCTTCTCCGGACCGACAGCGTGCCGAGGATGCCCTGGTCGTGCTGGTGGTAGTCGACGAAGTCGAGCAGGTCCCCGAGGACGATCAGCGCGTCCGCCCCGTCACCGGCCCTGGCCAGGGCTTCCGTGTTCCCGTGGACGTCCGACACGACATGAACGCGCATGATGACCTAGTTTACGGAAAATTCCAGCAGGACCTGCGTGCCGGTGCCGGTAGCGGAACCTCAGACGGCCCCTCGCTGTGGGATCGCCTCCTCATGAACGCCGGTTCACCACGTCGGCGCTGTCCTCGCGAGGAGCCGCCTGAGAACCCGCGGCGGCGCAAGCTGACAGCGGGGTCAAATGCTCCGTGGAGGAATCCCGGGCTCACGCCCGTCCTCCAGGACCTCCTTCAGGCCCAGCGCCACGGCCTTGGCCGCGCGCGCCCGGCGGTCGAACTCGCGCCGGAGCTGCCGGGGGCTCATTTCCCCGGCCGGGCTCGCGCGCAGGAAGTAATGCAGCAGCGTGCCGTCCAGCGTGCGTTCGAGCCAGACCTCCATCGTGCCGACCAGCGCGCCACGGACGGTCCAGCGCAGGCCCTCCTCGCCGCGGTCGGTGTAGACCTCGAGCACCAGGTCGGGCCAGTACCGCCGCCACGCGGCCGGGTCGGCGAACACCGCCGCCACGGTGCCGGGCGGCACCGCGATGAAGGTCTCGTCGACGATGTCGATGCTGGGCGGCGCACCGTTGAGCGTGCTCACGCCCAGCAGAATGTCATGCCCGTGTTACCGGCGGTCCGACCCCTTGGTCGTAAGGTGTCACCGACGCTAAGTTGTGACTGGCGAGTAACACCCTTGAACCACGGAGGTCCACCGTGCGCGAGTACAGCGCCCCGGCAGTGCAGCCGGTTGCCGATGACGAGAACCTCGCCGACATCGTGTGGGCGAACGCCGAGCGGTTCCCCGACGCGATCAGCTTCCGGCGCCAGGTGGACGGCTCGTGGCTGGACGTCACGGCCCGTGAGTTCGCCGCGCAGGTCATCGGCGTCGCGAAGGGCCTGGTCGAGGCCGGGATCGAGCGGGGCGACCGGGTCGGCCTGATGTCCAAGACACGGTACGAGTGGACGCTGATCGACTTCGCCATCTGGGCCGCGGGCGCCGTCACCGTGCCGATCTACGACACCTCCTCGCCCGAGCAGGTCGCCTGGATCCTGTCCGACTCCGGCGCCAAGGGCGTCTTCGTGGAGACGAGCGAGCACCTGGCCGCCGTCGACGAGGTCCGCGACCGGCTGCCCGCCCTGCAGTACACCTGGCAGATCGAGGCGGCGCGTCCCGCGGTGGACGAGCTGACCACGCTGGGCGCCGACGTGGCCGACGACACCGTGCACGAGCGGCGCCGCATCGTTCAGGCCGGCGACCTGGCCACCATCGTCTACACCTCGGGCACCACCGGCCGCCCCAAGGGCGTCGAGCTGACCCACCGCAACCTGCTGGCCGAGATCCGCGCCGACATCAACGCCTTCCCGCAGCTGATGGAGCAGGGCAACTCGCTGCTGTGCTTCCTGCCGCTGGCGCACGTGCTGGCCCGCGCGATCGCCGTCACCGCCGTCACCGCGCGCGTGACACTCGGCCACACCCCGGACGTCAAGAACCTGGTCGCCGACCTGGGCACCTTCCGGCCGACGTTCGTGGTGGCCGTGCCGCGCGTGTTCGAGAAGGTCTACAACGGCGCGAAGCAGAAGGCGCACTCCGAGGGCAAGGGCAAGATCTTCGACCGGGCCGAGCAGGTCGCCGTGTCCTACAGCGAGGCGCAGGACACCGGCGGCGCCGGGCTGGGCCTGAAGGTGCAGCACCTGCTGTTCGACAAGCTGGTCTACGGCAAGCTGCGGGCCGCGCTCGGCGGCCGCTGCATCGCCGCGGTCTCCGGTGGCGCGCCGCTGGGCGCCCGGCTGGCGCACTTCTTCCGCGGCATCGGGGTGCCGGTGTTCGAGGGCTACGGCCTGACCGAGACCTCGGCAGCGGCGAACGTGAACACCCAGGACGCGTTCCGCGTCGGCACCGTGGGCCGCCCGGTGGCGGGCACCTCCGTGCGCATCGCCGACGACGGCGAGGTCCTGCTCAAGGGCGACGTCGTGTTCGGCGCGTACTTCAACAACGAGACCGCCACCAAGGAGGCGCTGGAGGACGGCTGGTTCCACACCGGCGACCTCGGCGAGCTCGACTCGGACGGCTTCCTGAAGATCACCGGGCGCAAGAAGGAGATCATCGTGACGGCGGGCGGCAAGAACGTCGCCCCGTCCGGCCTCGAGGACACCATGCGCGCCCACCCGCTGATCTCCCAGGCCATGGTGGTCGGCGACCAGCGCCCGTTCATCGCCGCGCTGGTCACGATCGACGAGGAGTTCTTCCCGGCCTGGAAGGCGCAGAACGGCAAGCCGGCCGACGCCACGGTCGCCGACCTGGCGCAGGACCCGGACCTCGTCGCGGCCGTGCAGGGCGCGGTCGACGAGGCGAACAAGCAGGTCTCGCACGCCGAGTCGATCAAGAAGTTCGTCATCCTGGGCAACGACTTCACCGAGGCGGGCGGCGAGATCACGCCGAGCCTGAAGCTCAAGCGCAACGTGGTGACGAAGAACTACGCGACCTTCATCGAAGGTCTGTACGAAAAGTAACGAGACCACTACGCTGTGTCGGTGCTTCACGATCACCGGTGCTGGGCCTTCGAGTCCACGGCGGATTTCCGGGCCCGCGCGCGGGAGTTCCTGCGCGACGGGCTCGCCCGCGGCAGGCAGGTCTGGTACGTCGCGCCCGGCGACCCGGCGCTCGACGGGCTGGACGACGCGTTTCGCACCGGCGCGGCGCGGACGGTCTCGCTCGACGAGGCGTGCCCGGCGGGCGCCGTGGTCGATCCGGACGCGCAGGCACGCAACTACGCACTGGCGACCGAGGCCGCGCTGGCGGCGGGCTACACCGGGCTGCGGGTCGCGGCGGACTGGACGCCGCTCGTGACCACGCCGGGGCAGCTCGACGCGCTCGTGCGCTACGAGCACGCGGTGGACCGGTACGCGGCCGCGCGGCCGTTCTCCGCGATGTGCGGATACGACCGCGGCCGAGTGGGTGACGAGGTGGTGGCGAGGGTGGCGTCCATGCATCCGGCGACGAACGCCGACCCCGGGTTCCGGCTGTTCGGCTCGGCGTCGGCGTCGGCCGCGCTCGCCGGGGAGCTCGACCTGTCGACCGAGGAGCTGCTCGTCGAGGCGCTGCGGCGGGCGGATCCCCCGACGGTGGACGGCAACCTGGTGCTCGACGTCAGCGGTCTGCGGTTCGCCGACCACCGCAGCCTGACGCGGCTGGCGGAGCACGCGGCGAACCGTGGTGCGACACTGGTGTTGCGTGATCCCTCGCCGGCCGTGTCCCGCCTGGTCGAAGTGCTGGGGCTGTCGACGGTGCGGGTGGAGGGGGCCGCGTGACCGCGTTCGTGCACCCCGCGCTGTTCTACGGCTCCGACGACGAGTACCTGGACGCCCTCGTGCCCTTCGTCACGGACGGCCTGGCGCGGCGGGAACCGGTCGCGGTCGCCGTGCCCGGCGACCGGCTGTCCGTGCTGCGGCCCGCGGTCGGCTCGGACGACGTGCTGTGGCTGGACATGACCGAGGCGGGCCGCAACCCGGGCCGGATCATCCCGACGGTGCTGCGCAGGTTCGCCGACGCGCACCCGGACCGGCACGTGCGCATCATCGGCGAGCCGATCTGGGCAGGCCGCTCGGCCACCGAGTACCCGGCGTGCGCGCAGCACGAGGCGCTGATCAACCACGCGTTCGACGGCCGGGACGTGACGATCGTGTGCCCCTACGACACGGCGGCGCTGGAGCCGTCCGTGGTCGCCGACGCCCGTGAGACGCACCCGGAGGTGTGGGAGGCGTCGCGGCGGTACGCGAGCGCGGAGTACGCGCCGGACGACGTGGTGGCGCGCTACAACCAGCCGGTGCCGGCCGCGGCCCCGGTGGAATTCGCGGTGACCGGCGACTGGGGCGTCCGCGAGGCCCGCCATTGGGCGGCGGCGCAGGCGCGGGTGTTCGGGCTGAGCGAGGCCCGGGTGCCCGACCTGGAGCTGATCGTCACCGAGCTGGTGACCAACAGCCTGCGGCACGCGGGCGGCTCGTGCCGGGTCGAGCTGTGGCCCGCGGACGGTCACCTGTGCTGTGCGGTGCACGACGAGGGTTTCCTGGCGGACCCGCTGGCCGGGCGGCGCCCCCAGCCGCCGGGCGCGCTGGGCGGGCGCGGGCTGCTGCTGGTGCACCAGCTTGCCGACCTGGTTCGCACCTACACACAACCGGGCCGGACGACGCAGTACGCGCTGCTGCGCCTGTGATCACAGTGGCGTGAGCGCCGCGAGCTTCCAGGCGCCGTCCACCTTGCGCGCCACCACCGACACCGCCGCCGACGACGACGTCTGCTGTCCGGTCGTCGTGTTCAGGGTCTGCTGCTCCAGGAACGCCAGTGCCCGCGCGGTGTCGCCGTGGAGGTCCTGCAACCCGAGCGAGGCCACCGTCGTCGTGCGGATCAGTTTCTGCGACACCGCCTGCTCCTGCGCCGCGGCGAAGGTGTCGCGGTACTGGGTCACCGCGTCGTCCACCAGGACCGACGCGGCCGCCCGCTCGGTGCGCGCCAGGTTGCCGTAGTCGTAGGAGAACACCGCCTTCAGGGCCGCGCTGATCTGCTCTGACGCCTCTGCCGTCGCCGCCTGGTCAGCCAGCGCGGCGTTCGACGTGCGCCACTGCCCGGCCTGCACCGCGGCCCACCCGGCGAACCCGCCCGCCAGCACGATCACCGCCGTGAGCACCGAAACCCACGTCGCCACGCGGGAAGTCACGAGGCCCCCTGCACGGACGTGATCTTCCAGGTCCCGTCCGCCCGCGCCACGTCCGCGGTCAGGTGGCTGCGGCCCGGCTTCGGCTCACCACCATCGGACGCGATCGACACGTCCAGCACCGCGATCACCCGCGCCGCGTCCCCGTCCAGCTCTGTCACGGCGATCTGCCGCAGCGACGCCGTCGCGACGAGCTTCGCCGCGGTGGCCCGGTCCACCTGCCCCTGCCGGTCCCCGCTCAGCGACGAGCCCAGCTGGCCGCTCGTCACCGCGATCCACCGGTCCAGCGCGACACCGGCCTCGCGGTAGTCGATCGTGTTCAACGCGACCAGCGCGTCACCCGCGGCGGTGCTCACCGCGTCCCGGTCCCTGGCGCGGACCAGCCCGTCGTCGTGCGCCGCGCTCCACCAGCTCCACCCGAACCACGCCGCGGCCAGCACCGCCACCGCGGCCAGCGCGCCCAGCACCCGGGTCATCCCGGCAGTCCCAGCAGCTGCCCGAGCGAGCTCGCCGTCCCGCTCACCAGCCCCAGGACCCCGGGCATCCGGGCCGACGTGGACTGCGTCGGAGACGGCGCGGGGTCGGACGGTTTCGCCGGGTTGACCGGCTTGCCCGCGTACGGCGCGTTCTGCGCGCCACGCACCCCGGTCGCGCTGCCCGGCGGCTCGGCGCAGTAGGCCTGCCGGTTGGCGGGCAGTTCGCGGGTGTCGTTCGCCGGGCGCTGCTGCGTCGTCTCGTAGCCCTTGGTGCACGAGTGCGGGTCGAAGAAGTTCAGCACCAGCCCGAGGTGGCCTTCGCCGTTGGACCAGACGGACCGGGTGAACGCCGAGATCACGGGGTAGGCGACCAGCAGCTCCTCGATCGCGTCGGTGCGCACCGAGGTGATCTGCGCGGTGGTGAGCAGGTTCGCGATCAGCACGCCGAGGTCGGTGCCGGACGTCGCGAGGATCATGTCCAGGTCCCGCGCCAGGCCGGGCGTGGTGTCGATGACCTTCCGCAGGTCCGGGTCGGCGCCCTTGAGCTGCTCGGCGATCGTGCGCAGGCCGGTGGCCATCGAGGTGATCGTGTCGGCCTGCCGCTGCTGGGTGTCCAGCACGACCCGGCCGTCGGCCAGCAGCCGTGTGGTCTGCGGCAGGTTCTCCGTCGCCGCCGTGGTGAACGAGTTCGCCGTGTCGAGCAGCTGCTGCAGGTCGTGGCCGCTGCCCGCGAACGCGTCGTAGGTCTCGTCCACCACGGTCTTCAGCGACTGGGTGTCCACACTGGACACCAGGCGGTCCAGGTTGGCCAGCACGGTGTCCGGCGAGAGCGGGATCGCCGTGCGGTCGCTGGTGATCACCGACCCGTTCGCCAGGTACGGCCCGTCCTGGTGCTTGGGCCGCAGGTCGACGTACTGCTCCCCGACCGCCGACCGGGTCGCGACGACGGCTTCGGTGTCGGCCGGGATCTGCTCGTCGGAGGTGATGTCCAGGTCGACCGCGACTCCCTCGTCGGTCAGGTGCAGCTTGGACACCCGGCCGACCGCGACGCCCCGGTAGGTCACCTCGGCGCCCTCGAAGATCCCGCCCGACTCGGTCAGGTTCGCCGTGACCAGGTAGCCGCTGGTGCCGAACAGCCGGTCCAGCCCGGCGTACCGGCCGCCCGCGTACCCGACCGACGTGAGCGCGATCAGCAGGAACGCGATCAGCTGGATCCGGTGCTTGCGGGTGATCACGGCGTCCCTCCCAGCAGGTTGCCGAGCAGGTCGCTCAGCCCGGGCAGCAGACCGGTCACCGGCTGCGGCTGGGTCTGCGCCTGCGGCGCCGTGGGCTGCGGGATCGGCAGCGGCGGCGCCGCGGCCTGCGTGCTGGTCTCGTTGTCGCTCGGCAACTGGAACGACGGGAACTTCCCGGAGTTGGCGATGTTCTGGAAGATCGCGTCCAGGTTCAGGTCGAGCCGCGCGGTCACGTTCGCGTAGTCGCCCTTCACCACGTCGCCTGCGACGTCGGGCAGCGGGTAGGTCGGCAGGATTTTCAGCGCCTCCGGCAGGTTGGTACCCGCTTCGGCCAGTTTGGACAGTGTGGGCGCGAGCGCCCGCAGGTCCGCCAGCAGCGACTCCCGGCTCGCGTCGATCGTGTCCACGGCCACGCCGGACAACCGGTCGAGCGACTGCAGCATCCCGACCAGCTGGTCTCGCTGCTGGGTCACCACGGCCATCCCGGGCGCGAGGTCTTCCAGCGCCGTCGTCAGGTTCGCGGTCTGCGCGACGAGCGTGCCGGACAACCGGTTGAGCCCGTCGATGGCCCGGATGATCTCCGCCTTCTGCCCGTCCAGTTCGGTCGCGATCCGGTCCACCCGCGCCAGCAGCGCGCGGATCTCCGCCTCGTTCCCGGTGAGCGCGTGGTTCAGCTCGCGGGTGATGTCGGCCAGCTGGTTCACCCCGCCGCCGTTGAGCAGCAGCGACAGCGCGCCCAGCACCTCCTCGACCTCGGGGTTGCGGTTGGTGCGCGCCAGCGGGATCACCGAGCCCTCGCGCAGCGGCGCCGCGGCCGGTTCCCCGGCAGGCTCGGCGAGCTGCACGAACTTCTCCCCCAGCAGGCTCGACTGGCGCAGCTGGGCGAACGAGTTCTCCGGCATCTTCAGGTCGCCGTTGAGGCTCATGTGCACGATCGCGGACCTGGTGTCCGGCGCCAGTTCGACGCTGTCGACCCGGCCGATCGGCACGTCGTTGACCTTCACCGAAGCCTGCGGCACCAGGTCGAGCACGTCGGCGAACTGCGCGGTGATGCGGTACGGGTGGTCGCCGAGGTCCGCCCCTCCCGGCAGCGGCGTGTTGTAGAGCCCGGAGAACCCGGCCGTGCCGCAGCCCGCCAGTAGCAGCAGCACCCCGCACAGCACCCCGGTCAGCCGCCTCATGATCCGGCCTCCGGGATGTCGACCAGCGGCAGCAACGGCAGCGGCGGGAGCTTGCCGCTGTTGATGTCGGCGAGCAGCTGCGGGATCGACGGGACCTTCGCGATGCCCTCGACCACCGGGGCGATCGCCTCGCACACGTCGCTGACCGTCGTCGGCAGGCCGACCGGCGTGGACGCCTTGATCAGCCGGCACAGCGTGGTGACCAGCGGGTTGGTGAACTCGTTGGCGTTGTAGCGGATCGCGATGCTGCCCGACGCCGCGTCGTAGGAGTTGATGAAGTTGGTCATGCCGGTCGGGCCGACGTCGAGCACCTCGGCTAGCGCGGCCCGCTGGTCGACGAGCACCTGGGTGATGCTCGCCAACCGGTCCACGTTGGACGTCAGCAGGTCCTTGTTCTCCGCGACGAAGCTCTGCACGTCACCGAGCGAGGAGCCGAGCGCGGCCAGCGCGGCGCTGACGTCGCCGGAGTCCTCGGCGAGGAAGCCCGTCACGTTCCCGAGCCGCTGGTAGAACTCGTTGAGCTGCGCGTCGCTGTCCGCCAGCGCGGTGGTGAACGACTGCAGGTTCCGCACGGTGCCGAACAGGTCCTCCTTCGAGTTGTCCAGCGTGCGCGACAGGTTCGCCAGCTCGGTGACGGTGCTGTTGAGGTTCAGCCCGTTGCCGTCGAGGTTGGCCGCGGCGGTGTCCAGCAGGCCGGACAACGCGCCGTTCGCGTTGGCGCCGTTGGGCCCGAGGCTGGTCGACAGCTTGTCGAGCGTGCCGTAGAGGTCGTCCAGTTCCATCGGGGTCGCGGTGCGGTCTTGCGGGATGAGCGTGCCGGACGCCATCACCGGCCCGCTGTCGTAGGCCGGGGTGAGCTGCACGTACCGGTCGCTGACCAGGCTCGGGGCGACCACGACGGCGCCGGCGTCGGCGGGGATCTGCACGTCGTCGTCGACGCGCATGTCCACGCGCACCACGGCGCCCTCCGGGGTGACGCCGGTGATCTCGCCGACCGGCACGCCGAGGACGCGCACGGACGAGCCGGCGTAGAGGCCGACGGTCCGGTCGAACAACGCGGAGATCCGGGTGCCGCCGCTGTCCCGCAACACCAGGTACAAGCCGGCCGTCACCAGCAGCGCGAGCACGCACCCGGTCGCGATCCAGCGGTACACGCCGCGCGAGGCACGGCTGTCGAGCGTCATCCGCCCCCCAATCCCTGGTCCGGCGCGGAGATCGGCGGCGTGCAGCCCTCGGGGTTGATGGACAGCCCGCCCGCCTTGATCACCGGCGGCAGCAGCCCGCAGATGTAGCCCTCGAACCAGCGGCCGTTGCCGGTCGCGTTCGCGCCGACGCGGGTGAACGGCGCGAGCAGCTCGAGGCTGCGGTTCAGGTTGTCCTGGTTGTTCTGCAGGATGGTGGTGACCTCGCCGAGCCGCTCCAGCGTCGGCCGCAGCTGCGCGCGGTTGTCGGCGACCAGTCCGGAGAGCTGGGCCGCGAGCTGCTGCGTGCCGGTGAGCAGCGCCTTGATCGCGTCCCGGCGCCGTTGCAGCTCGCCGAGCAGCAGGTTGCCGTCGTTGATGATCGCGGTGAGCTGGGCGTTGCGGTCGGCGAGCGTCCGCGACACCTGGCTGGTGTTCGCCAGCAGGTTCGCCAGCTCCTGGTCACGGGAGGACACCGTGCGCGACAACGCGGACAGGCCGGACAGCGTGTCCCGCAACGGTTGCGGGGTGTCCTTGAGCGCGTCGGCGACCGCGTCGAAGCTTTGCGCGAGCTGGTTCGTGTCGATCTGCCCGACCGTCGTGCTCAGCTGCTGGAAGGCGTCCTGCAGCTGGAACGGGGTGGTGGTGCGCTCGACCGGGATCGGCTGGTCCGGGTCCTGCGCGCCGCCGCCCTTGGGTTTGAGCGCGAGGTACTTCTCCCCCAGCAGCGTCTTGATCTCGATGGACGCCGTCGACTCGTCGCCGACGCGGGTGTTCTCCACCTTGAACTTGACGAGCACCTTCCGGCCTGCCAGCGACACGTCGGTGACCTGGCCGACCTTCACGCCGGCCACCTGCACCTCGTTGTCCGCCGCGAGGCCCGCGGACTCGGCGAAGTAGGCCTGGTAGGTGGTCCCGGTGCCGAGCAGCGGCAGCTCGTCGGAGAAGTAGGACACCAGCGTCACCAGCACGACGAGCACGAGCGTCACCGCGCCGACGGCGGCCTGGTTGCGGTCCTTGAGCGCCTTCATGACGTCTTGCACCTCTCCGGGAGCTCGGTCGCAGGCAGCGGGAGCAGCGGCAGGGTGATGTTCAGCGACGTCACGCCGATGGTCCCGGTCAGACCGCAGAGGTAGTAGTTGTACCAGCCGCCGTAGCTCAGGGTCCGGGTGAACTTCTCCAGGTTGCCGGGCAGCTTCTGCAACAGTTCGTCGATCAGCTGCCCGGAGTCGGCGAGCGTGCCGGACAGCGTCCCGAGCGCGGCGATGTCCTGCTGGACCGGCGCTCGCGCGTCGGCGAGCAGCCCGGCGGTGGCGTCGGTCAGCTCGCCCAGCGCCGACACCGAGTCGCCGATCGGGCCACGCTGCGCGGCCAGCCCGGACACCAGCTGCTGGGTCGCCTCGATCAGGTTCGACAGCTGCGGGCCGCGGTCGTTCACCGTGGTCAACACGGTGTTGAGGTTGCCGATCACCTGGCCGATCACCTCGTCGCGGTCGGCGATGGTCTGGGTGAGCGACGCGGTGTGCGAGAGCAGGCTCTCGATCGTGCCTCCCTCGCCCTGGAAGACCTGGATGATCTCGTAGGAGAGCTGGTTGACCTGTTGTGGGTCCAGGGCCGCGAACAGCGGCTTGAACCCGTTGAACAGCACGGTGAGGTTCAGCGCCGGCTGCGTGCGTTCCGGCGGGATCATGCCGCCCGCCGCCAGCTGGTCGTCCCCGGGCACGTTGGTGCCCAGCGACAGGTACCGCTGCCCGACGAGGTTGCGGTACTTGACGGTCGCGGTGACCGAACCGGGCAGGCGGTAGGCCGACTGGACGGTGAAGTGCACGTCGGCGTAGCTGGTGTCGCCGTCCTGCTCGACGGTGATTTCGTCCACCTGCCCGACCTTCACGCCGACGATCCGCACGTCGTCGCCCTCGTGCAGGCCGGAGGCGTCGGTGAAGCGCGCGGTGTAGGTGGACGTGACGCCGAAGTTGGTGTTGGCGATGGTGGAGCCGAGGATCCCGGTCAGCAGCACCGTGACGGCGGCGAAGATCAGGATCTTGATCAGCGACGGGACGAACCGGTTCACTGGACCTCCACCTCCGCCCCGCGGTAGAGCGGCCCGGCGAGCAGGGTTCCCCACCCCGGCACGTCCTGCGGCGCGGCCGGCGACAGCAGCGCGGCGACCAGGTCCTGCTCGGCGGGCGAGTTCGCGACCGATCCGGTGGTGGACGACCCGCCGTCGATGATCCCGTTGCTGGGCAGCGGAACGCTCGCGCCGGGTCCGGCGGGCGGGTGGGTCGAGCCGTCCTGGATCGGCCCGCCCGGCGGGTACTGCGGCCAGCGCCCGGGCGGCAGCACCATCGGGTAGCAACGCGGACCGCGCTTGTCGAGGTACTCCGGTTCGTCCTTGCCCGGCTCGTACTTGGTGCGGTCGGCGACGAACCGGATCGTCACGTGGTTCATCTTGTCGGTGCCCGCGCCGAAGGCCTCGTACGCGCGCGGCACGGCTTCGGCCAGCTGCTGCAGCAGGCAGGGGTACTCCGGCGCGTACTTCGCGAGAACCTCCAAAGTGGACTGCGAGGTGACCGTGAGGTTGATCAGGTTGGCCTGGTTGACGCGCAGGAAGCTGTCCAGGTTGTCACTCGCGTTCGTGACCGACCCCCAGACCTGGGTGAGCGCCTGCTGCTTGTCCACCAGGGTCTTCGTGGTGGTGGTCAGGTCGGCCAGCGCCTGCAGGAAGTCCGGCGCGGCCCGGTCGTAGGTGTCCGCGACGTTGGCCAGACCGGTGATGTCGGCCTTGATGTCCGGCAGCGACGGGTTCAGCCCGGCCAGGTACTCGGACAGGTTCACCAGCGTCGCGCCGAGCTGCTCGCCGCGGCCGTCGAGCGCGGTGGAGACCGCGTTGAGCGTGCTGGCGAGCTTCTGCGGCTGGACGGCCTGCAGCAGCGGCATCACGTTGTTCAGCACCTGCTCCAGCTCGATCGCCGAGCTGCTGCGGTCCTGCGGGATGACGTCGCCGGCCGCGATGTGCCTTTCCGACGGATCGGGTGGGATCTGCAGGGCCACGTAGCGTTCGCCGAACAGGGTCTTGGGCAGCAGCCGCGCGGAGACGTTGTCCGGGATCAGGCTCAGCCGGTCCGGGTCCAGCGCGAGTTCCAGCGCGGCGTGGTCGCCCATCGCCTGGATCGAGCGCACCTCGCCGACGACGACACCGCGGATCTTGACGTCGGAGCCCTTGCGCAGCTGGTTGCCGACGTGGTCGGTCTCCAGCCGCACCATCGCGACCGGGGTGAACTCCTTGTTGTAGGCGGCGACCGTGGTGGCGAAGAACAGCCCGCACACGACGAGGAACACCAGGCCGAGCACCTGGTGCCACAGCCGCCGCAGCAGAACCGCCCGTCTCATCCGGCGATCCTCACCGTCGTGGTCGCGCCCCAGACCGCGAGGCTGAGGAAGAAGTCCAGCACCGAGATCAGCACGATCGACGTCCGCACCGCGCGCCCCACCGCGACGCCGACGCCGGCGGGCCCGCCGCTGGCGGTGTAGCCGTAGTAGCAGTGCGACAGGATCACCAGCACGCTGAACACGATCACCTTGCCGAACGACCACAGCACGTCCTCGGGCGGCAGGAACAGCCCGAAATAGTGGTCGTAGGTGCCCGCGGACTGGCCGTAGAGCCACACCGTGACCTGGCGCGAGGCCAGGTAGGACGACAGCAGCCCGACCGCGTACAGCGGGATCACCGCGCCCAGCCCGGCCAGCACGCGCGTGGTGACCAGGTACGGCAGGCTGGGCACCGCCATCACCTCGAGCGCGTCGATCTCCTCCGAGATGCGCATCGCGCCGAGCTGGGCGGTGAACCCGCAGCCGACGGTCGCCGACAACGCGAGCCCGGCGGCCAGCGGCGCGACCTCGCGGGTGTTGAAGTAGGCCGAGATGAACCCGGTGAGCGCGGCGGTGCCGAGCTGGTTGAGCGCGGCGTAACCCTGCAGGCCGACGATGAGACCGGTGAACAGGGTCATGCCGATCATCACGCCGAGTGTCCCGCCGATCACCGCGAGACCGCCGGTGCCGAAGCAGACCTCGGTCAGCAGCCGCAGCGTTTCCCTGCTGTAGCGGCGAAGCGTGCGCGGCGCCCAGGCGAGCGCGCGGACGTAGAAGGAGAGCTGGCTGCCCAGTCCCTCCAGCACCGCGCCAGGGCGCGCGATCATCTCGAGTGTCCGGTCGGACACCCCGGGCTGTCTCTCCAGCGTTTCGGCGGTCATCACAGCGCTTTCGGCGGAATGATCCGCAGGTAGATGGCGGTCAGCACGACGTTGATGAGGAACAGCAGCAGGAACGTGATGACCACGGCCTGGTTCACCGCGTCGCCGACGCCCTTCGGCCCGCCCGCCGGGTTGAGTCCGCGGTAGGCGGCCACCACCCCGGCGACGAACCCGTACAGCACGGCCTTGATCTCGCTGACGTAGAGGTCCGGCAGCTGCGCCAGCGCGTTGAAGCTGGCCAGGTACGCGCCCGGGGTGCCGCCCTGCATGACGACGTTGAAGAAGTACCCGCCGAGCACGCCGACCACGCTGACCAGGCCGTTGAGCAGCACGGACACGACCATCGCGGCGAGCACGCGCGGCACGATGAGGCGCTGGATCGGGTTGACCCCGAGCACCTCCATCGCGTCGATCTCTTCGCGGATCTTGCGCGCGCCGATATCGGCACAGACGGCGCTTCCGCCGGCGCCCGCGACGAGGAGGGCGGTGATCAGCGGGGCGGCCTGCTGCACGATGGCCAGTGCGCTGGCCGCGCCGGTGAACGACTGCGCGCCGATCTGCTGGGTCAGCGAACCGAGCTGCAGCGCGATCACCGCGCCGAACGGGACGGCGACGAGCGCGGTGGGCAGGATCGTCACGCTCGCGAAGAACCAGCACTGCAGGATCCACTCGCGGAACTGGAAGGGCCTGCGCGGGATCGCCCGCAGCACTTCCCAGGCCAGTGTGGACAGGCGGCCGACCTGGGTGAGCGCGGCGGTGCCCGGTATCGTGAGCGTTCCCGTGCGTGACCCCATCACACCTCCGCGACCCCAGCCTCGTTGCTCTGAGTCTTACTCCCTTGCGGGAAACCGCTTTGCGTTAGCGGTGTTTACTTCGTATTCCCGTGAAGTCGATCACCCCTGCAGGTTCAGTGCATGGGTCGCCGTCGCCCCGCCGTCGGCGACGAATTCCCCGCCCGTGCAGTAGGAACTCTCGTCACTGGCCAGGAACACCGCGAGCTGCGCGATCTCCTCGGGCTTGCCGACGCGTCCCAGCGCGACCTTCTTGCCGACCCAGGCCATGTCGATCTCCGCCCCGCCGGCGGCGTCGGCCACCATCTTCGTGTCGATCATGCCGGGATGGACCGAATTGACCCGGATCCCCTTGCGCCCCAGCTCCAGCGCGGCCACCTTCGTCATCCCCCGGATCGCGAACTTGCTCGCGGTGTAGGCGACGAGGAACGGCATGCCGGCCAGACCCTCCACAGAGGACACGTTGATGATCGAGCCGCCACCGGCCCGCGTCATCGGTTCAACGACCGAGCGCATGCCGAGAAACGCCCCGATCTGGTTGATTCCGATGACGCGTTCGTAATCGGCCAGTGACGTGTGCGCAAGCTCCGAGAAGTGCAGGATTCCGGCGTTGTTCACCAGCACGGTGAGGCCGCCGAACTCGTCCTCGGCGCGCTGCACCGCGGCGGCCCAGTCGTCCTCGCGCGAGACGTCGAGGTGCTGGTAGACCGCGCCGATCTCGTCGGCGAGGGCCTTGCCGTCGTCGTCGGCGACGTCGGCGACCATCACCTTCGCGCCCTCCTGCGTGAACCACCGGGCCGCGGCCGCGCCCTGTCCCCTGGCCGCGCCCGTGATCAGCGCGGTCTTCCCGTCGAGGCGTCCCATCACATCATCTCGTCGGTCAGCGGCAGGTACACCGACTTGAGCTCGGTGTAGGCCTCGATCGAGGACTTGCCGCCCTCGCGCCCCAGCCCGGACTGCTTGAACCCGCCGAAGGGCAGGTGCGGCTCGATCTGGAAACCGTTGATGCCGATCGTGCCCGCGCGCAGCTTGCGCGACACGCGGAACGCGCGCTGGACGTCGGCGGTGAACAGGCCCGCGCCGAGCCCGTACTCGGTGTCGTTGGCCAGGCGCACGGCCTCGTCCTCGTCGGTGAACGGGACGACCGCGAGCACCGGGCCGAAGATCTCCTCCTGCGCGATCGTCGCGTGGTTGTCCACGTCGGCGAAGATGGTCGGGCCGACGAAGTTGCCGTTCGCCAGGTCGCCGCCGAGCCGCTCGCCGCCGGTGACCAGCCGGGCGCCCTCGGCCTTGCCCTTCTCGATGTAGCCGAGCACCCGTTCCAGCTGCTTGGCGTTGATGAGCGGGCTGGCCATGACCCCCGGGTCGAACGGGTCGCCGTAGGTCATCGCCTGCGCCATGCCCTGCGCGGCGCCGAGGAACTCGTCGTAGACGTCCCGGTGCACCAGTGCCCGGGTGTTGGCGACGCACGCCTGGCCGGACAGGCCCATCGTGACCGCGCCGACGACGGTCGCGGCGGCCAGGGCGACGTTGGGCGCGTCGGCGAACACCAGCGCCGGGCTCTTGCCGCCGAGTTCGAGCGAGACCCGCTTGAGCGTGCCCGCGGAGGCCTCGACGATGTGCTTGCCGACCGCGCGGCTGCCGGTGAAGCTGACCTTGTCGACCCCGGGGTGCGTGATCAGCGCTTCGCCGACCGGGTCGCCGGGGCCGGTGACGACGTTGAGCGTGCCGGCCGGCAGCCCGGCCTCGACCAGCAGCTCGACCATGCGCAGCACGGTGAACGTGCAGTATTCCGAAGGTTTGAGCACGATGGTGCACCCGGCCGCGAGTGCCGGGGCGACCTTCTGCGCGAACAGCAGGAACGGCGCGTTCCACGGCAGGATCGCCGCGACCACGCCGATCGGCTCGCGGAAGGTCATCGCCAGGTGGTCGCCGCCCTGGTACGGCGTCAGGGTCTCGCCGCCGAGCTTGTCGACCCAGCCCGCGTGGTGGTCGAACACGTCCGCCGCGGCGCCGACCGAGGTCGCGTAGATCGTGCTGCTGAACGACAACGGCACCGAGTTGTCCAGCGCCTGCAACGACCGCAGCTCCTCGGCGTGCTCACGCAGCAGGTCCGCGTACCGGTGCAGAACCGCGACACGCGTGCTCGCGCGGGAGTTCGACCAGGCGCCCGACTCGAAGGCCACGCGCGCCGACGCGACCGCGGCGTCGACGTCGGCCTCGGTGGCGATGGCGAACTCGCCGATCTCCTCGCCGGTGGCCGGGTGGCGGTGGGTCCACGAGTCGCCGCCGGTACCGGGGCCCCACTGGCCGTCGAGATAGAGCTGACCGGTTTTGAGGCCGACGGATTCGCGGTGCGGCTGCACGGTGAGTGTCATGGGAGCTCCAGGATCTCGGTGGCGGCGAACATGGTGTCGGGATCTCGGTCGTCGAAGTGGGCACCCACGGTGGCCGCCAGCTCGTCGGCCGTCCACAGCGGACCGGCGGTGTCGAACCGCTGCTCGACCGCGGGCGGTTTCAGCAGCGCGACCATGCCGCCATGCACCACGAACACCTGGCCGTTGATGCGCTCCGCCTGCTCCGAGGCGAGGAACGCGACGAACGGGGCGACATGGTCCACCGACAAGGGATCGACGCCGCCGTCCGGCGCGTCGCCGAAGACCGCGGCGGTCATGGCGGTGCGCGCGCGGGGGCAGATGGCGTTCGCCCGCACGCCGTACCGCGCGGCGCCCCGGGCGGTGGCGACGGTGAGGCCCACGATGCCGGCCTTGGCGGCCGCGTAGTTGGGCTGACCGGCGGATCCGACGAGGAACGCCTCGGACGCGGTGTTGACGATCCGCGCGAACACCGGCGCGCCGGTGGCCTTGGACTGGGCGCGCCAGTGCGCGGTGGCGTTGCGGGACAACAGGAAGTGCCCGCGCAGGTGCACCCGGATCACGGTGTCCCACTCCTCGTCGGACATCGAGAACAGCATCCGGTCGCGCAGCACCCCGGCGTTGTTGACGACGACGTGCAGCCCGCCGAAGTGGTCGAGCGCGGCTTCGACGAGGGCGTCGGCGGTGGCGCGCTCGCCCACGTCCCCGGTGACGAGCAGCGCCCGGCCGCCCTCGGCTTCGATCTCCTCGACGACGGTTTTCGCGGCCTCCGTGACGTCGTTGAGGACGACCGAGGCGCCCGAACGGGCCAGCGCCAGCGCCTCCGCCCGGCCCAGTCCCGCCCCGGCCCCGGTCACGATGGCCACCCGCGGTTCCCGTATACCTTCCACGACGGCCAGACTAGAATCTGTTCTCGTCCCGGACAAGCCCCAGTTTCTGCCGTTTACTCGACGGTGAACAGCGCATTCTTGGGGCAAGCCGCGATCGCTTGCGAAACACGTTCTACTTCTGATTCGGGCACCGACGGGTGAACGATGCGCAACTCTTCGTCGTCATCCAGCTCGAAGACGGCGGGCGCGAACCCGATGCACACCTCGTTCGCCTCGCACAGCGACCGGTCGACGGCGACCTCCATGGCTTTCCTCCTCGGCGGCGGAGCTGATAGAAATAGAACGTGTTCTAGACTAGCGCCACGGACCGGTCTGCTTCCAGCAACGACCGGGCGGGCCGGAGGTGACGCATGCGGATCAGCTACACGCCCGAGCAGGACCGGCTGCGCGACGAACTGCGCGACTACTTCGCCAGGCTGATGACCCCGGAACGGCGCGAGGCGCTGGCCGGGGACGGCGGCGAGTACGGGGATGGCAAGGCCTACAAGGAGATCGTGCGCGAGCTGGGCCGGGACGGGTGGCTCGCGATCGGGTGGCCGGAGGAGTGGGGCGGGCAGGCCAGGCCCATGCTCGACCAGCTCGTCTTCACCGACGAGGCGGCCGTGGCCGGGGTGCCGGTGCCGTTCCTGACGGTCAACACGATCGGGCCCACGATCATGCGGTTCGGCACGCCGGAGCAGAAGGCGTTCTACCTGCCGCGCATCGCCGGCGGCGAGCTGCACTTCTCGATCGGCTACTCGGAGCCGGAGGCGGGCACCGACCTCGCGTCCCTGCGCACCCGCGCGGTCCGGGACGGCGACTCCTACATCGTCAACGGCCAGAAGATGTGGACGAGCCTGATCGAGTACGCCGACTACGTGTGGCTGGCCGCGCGCACCGACCCGGACGCGAAACGGCACAAGGGGCTGAGCATCCTGGTCGTGCCGACCGACGCGCCCGGCTTCTCCTGGACGAAGGTGCGCACCGTCGCCGGACCGGGCACGAGCGCGACCTACTACGACGACGTGCGCGTGCCGGTGTCCGCCCGGATCGCCGACGAGAACGCGGGCTGGCCGCTCATCACCAACCAGCTCAACCACGAGCGCGTGGCGCTGACCTCGGCCGCGCCGATCATCTCCGCGCTGGACGAGGTGCGGAGATGGGCGCAGGAGACCAAGCAGCCGGACGGCAGCCGGGTCATCGACGCCGAGTGGGTCCGGATGCACCTGGCCCGCGTGCACGCCCACGCCGAGTACCTCAAGCTGCGCAACTGGCGGATCGCCTGGGCCGCGGGCTCGGACGAGCTGGGCGCGGCGGAGGCCTCGGCGACGAAGGTGTTCGGCACCGAGCTGGCGATCGAGGCGTACCGGCTGCTGATGGAGGTCGTCGGGCCGGGCGCGGTGGTGCGCGCCGGCTCCCCCGGCGCCCTGCTGCGCGGACGACTCGAACGGGCGCACCGCTCGGCGCTGATCCTGACCTTCGGCGGCGGCACGAACGAGATCCAGCGCGACCTGATCGCGGCGACCGCCCTGTCCCTGCCCGTGACCCGCTGAGGAGGAACCTGTGGACTTCGCGTTGAGTGCGGACGTGACCGAACTGGCCGCGCTCGCCGGCCGCATCCTGTCCGAGCGCGCTTCGGCGAGCCCGCACGGCGAGGGCGGGTTCGACCGCGCGGTGTGGCAGGAGCTGGCGCGGGCCGGGGTGATCGACGCGGCGCTGCCTACCGCGGTCGGGGGCGGCGGCCTCGGGCTGCTCGGGCAGTGCGCGGTGCTGACCGAGATCGGCCGGACCGTCGCCGAGGTGCCGTACCTGCCGACCGTGGTGGCCGCGTCCGCGATCGCCGAGGCCGGGGACGGGCGGCTGATCGAGGAGTGGGTCGTGCCGGCGGTGCGTGGTCAGGCGGTGCTGGCGCTGGCCCTGCCGGACGCGGGCGCGCCGTGCGGCTTCACGGCGGAACCGGACGGCGGGGGCTGGCGGATCTCCGGGGCGCAGACGGCGGTGCCGTTCGCCGCGTTCGCCGACGCGCTGGTCGTGCCCGCGCACACGTCCGAGGGGACGGCGGTGTTCGTGGTCGCCGCGGACGGGGTGCGGGCGCAGAGCGTGGTCGACCACGCCGACGCCGGACTGGTCGAGCTGAACGGCGTCGCGGCTTCGCGGTTGCCGGCGGTGTCCCTGCTCGAACACGCGACTGTCGGGTTGTGTGCGCAGCAGCTCGGCGTGCTGGAGAGCGCGTTGCACCGCACGGCGGAGTACGCGCGCCAGCGCGAGCAGTTCGGGCACGCGATCGGTGCCTTCCAGGCGGTGCGGCAGCGGCTGGCGGACGCCTACATCGACGTCGAAGCCGTGCGGCTGACGCTGTGGCAAGCCGCGTGGCGCCTGTCGGAGGGGCTGCCCGCGGGGCCGGAGGTCGCGACGGCGAAGTACTGGGCCGCTGAGGCCGGGCACCGCGTCGCGCACACCGCGGTCCATATCCACGGCGGGGTCGGCATCGACACCGACCACGAGTTGCACCGGTACTTCGTGGCGGCCAAGCGGCTGGAGTTCGCCCTCGGCGGGGCGACGGCGCAGCTGCGGGTGCTGGGCGAGCTGCTCGCGACGTCATGACGGTCACCGAGATGCTGCTGGCGCGCGCCGCGGACGACGGCCCCGGCCTGCGGTTCGAGGACTCGGCGTGGACGTGGCGGGAGCACGTGCAGCAGTGCGCCGACCACGCGGCGGTGTTGCGTTCGCTGCTGACCGGGCCGGTGAAGCACGTGGGTGTGCTGGCGGACAACGTGCCGTCGTTCTCGTTCCTGCTCGGCGGGTGCGCGTTCGCGGGATCGGTGCTGGTCGGCCTGAACCCGACGCGCCGGGGCGCGGCGCTGGAGCGGGACATCCGGCTCGCCGACTGCCAGCTGGTGCTCACCGAGGGGCGGCACGCGGCGTTGCTGGACGGGGTGGACGTGCCGGTGCTGGACCTGGACGGGCCGGAGTGGGCCGCGTTGCTGGATTCGTGCGCGGGCGCTCCGCTGTCCCCGGTGCGCGCAACGCCTTCGGACCTGCTGATGCTCATCTTCACCTCCGGCACCAGCGGCGACCCGAAGGCGGTGCGGTGCACGCACGAGAAGATCGCCTTCCCCGGGCAGATGCTCGCCTCCCGGTTCGGACTGTCCGGTTCGGACTGCGTGTACCTGTCCATGCCGATGTTCCACTCCAACGCGATCATGGCCGGGTGGTCGGTCGGGCTCGCCGCGGGCGCTGCGCTGGCGATGCGGCGGCGGTTCTCGGCGTCCGGTTTCCTGCCCGACGTGCGGCGGTTCGGCGCCACCTACGCGAACTACGTGGGCAAGCCGCTGTCGTACGTGCTGGCGACGCCCGAGTTGCCGGACGACGCGGACAACCCGCTGCGGATCGTCTACGGCAACGAGGGCGCGGAGGCGGACCTGGCCGAGTTCGGCCGCCGGTTCGGCTGCCACGTGGTGGACGCGTTCGGCTCGACCGAGGGCGGGATCGGGTTCGCGCGGACGCCGGACACGCCGCCGGGGTCGCTGGGCCCGCTGCCGGAGGGGGTCGCGGTGCTGGACCCGGAGACCGGCTCGGAGTGCCCGCCCGGGGTGGTCGGGGAGCTGGTGAACACCGCCGGTGCGGGGGCGTTCGCGGGCTACTACAAGAACCCGGAGGCGGACGCCGAGCGACTCCGCGACGGCCGATACCACACCGGGGACCTGGCGTACGTGGACGAGAACGGGTTCTGCTTCTTCGCCGGGCGGCTCGGGGACTGGCTGCGGGTCGACGGCGAGAACCTCGGCACCGCGCCCATCGAGCGGATCCTGCTGCGGCACCCGGCGATCGCGGAGGCGGCGGTGTACGCGGTGCCGGATCCGGCGGTGGGCGACCAGGTGATGGCCGCGCTGGTGCTGTCGGGGCCGCTGTCGCCCGAGGAGTTCGGGGAGTTCCTCGCCGCGCAACCGGACCTCGGGCCGAAGCAGCTGCCACGGTTCGTGCGCCTCGTCAACGAACTCCCGCGGACATCCACGTACAAGATCGTGAAACGGCAGCTGGCGGCGGAGGGGACGGAGTGTTGCGATCCGGCCTGGACGCGTGCCCTCAGAGGACGATGAAGGAGTCCAGGAGTCCGACGCCCGTCAAGATCCCCAGCGCGGACGTCAACACCATTGCCGCGACAGCGGTCGTCAGCCAGAGGCGGCGCCGGGACGCACGCACGAACACCAGAGCCAGCGCACCCCACAGCAGACCTTCCACGAAGAACCACGGTTCGTTCAGGAACAGGTCCTGCAGATCGGCGACGTTCCGGTCATAGGAAACCCAGACACTGCCCGGCAACTCGGTGGGGTGTACGCCCGTGACGCTGAGCACCCGCAACGTCCAGTTGACCACGGCGTGCATGCAGCACCCGACCGCGCCGGCCCAGCCGAAGAACGGCAACGCCCGCCGCAGGGCCGGCCTGGCGAGGATCAGCGGAAGAACCGCCGCGGCCATGATGATGGCGGCTCCGGCAGCGTTGATCGCCTGGAAAACCGGCTTCGAAACCGGCTCACCGATCATGCCGAACGTGCCGCCGAAGGCGTAGTAGGCGCGGTAGCAGCCGTAGACGAACGCCCACCCGGCAAGCCAGATCGCGAGTTTGCGGGCCCGCTGGTCGCGGCTGTCATCCGTTGTGGCAACGCCTTCGTGCCGCACGTCGATAGGTGAAGAGCGCACACTCATCCTTGTTTCCGATGTCCTCGGCCTCACCTTGCCACGACGGCACTGAGAAAAATCTCAAGCCGCGCTACCGCCTGTCACCGCTTCCGTCAGAACGTCGCGTTGATCGGGCGCAGCCGCCGGGGCCCGGTGTCCGGCCGGGCCGGCGGCGGGCCGAGCACGATGCGCGCGTTGGCCACGAACGCGCCCTCCGGCGAGGCCATCACCGGGTCCAGCGTCAGCGCCCGCACCTCGGGGTGGTCCTCCGCCAGCGCCGCCACCCGCAGCACCATGTCCTGCAGCGCCGCCAGGTCCGCGGGCTCGTCGCCGCGGTAGCCGGTCAGCAGGGGGGCGCTCTTCGGCTCGCGGATGAGCGTCGCGGCGTCCACGTCGGTCAGCGGCACCGCCCGGTACGCCCGGTCCCCCAGCAGCGTGCTCACCAGCCCGGACAACCCGAACGACACCAGGCTGCCGAACGACGGGTCGTCCTGCAGGCCGATCAGGCACGAGATGCCCTTCGGCGCCATCTTCTGCACGTAGACGTCCCGCTCGCCGGACACCTCGCTCAGGTCCTCGTACCCGCGCCGCACCGCGTCCGGCGACGCCAGGTCCAGCCGCACGCCCGCGAGGTCCGGCCGTCCGCGGAGGCGTTCGTCCACGGCCTTCACCGTGACCGGGTAGCCGAGCTCCTCCGCGGCCTGGACCGCGGCCTCGGCGCTCGACACCACCCGGAACGGCACCACGTCGATGCCGTAGCACCCGAGCAGCCGCACGATGTCGGCGTCCTCGAGCACCACGTTCTTGTCGCCGCCGGCCAGGATCTCCCGCACGACCTGCTCGGCCTGCTCGACGTGCAGCCCGTCGGGGCGGATGAGCGTGCCCTGCGGCCGCTGCCGCCACGCCGCGTACCGCACGACCTTCGCCAGCGCGTTCACCGCGCGTTCCGGGCTGGGGTACGACGGGATCGACCCGCGCCCGGGGGCGCCGTCCGGTCCCGGCACGGCCAGTTCGTCCGGCACGCCCTCGGCGGCGAGGAACGTCGACACGATCGGTTTGCCCTGGTCCAGCTCCTGCGCCGCCTCGCGCAGCGCCCGCGCGTACGTGCTGCCCGGGATCGACAGCGGCGGCACGAACACCGCGACCAGCGCGTCGGTCTCCGGGTTGTTCAGCGCCTCCCGGACCGCCGCGGCGAAGTCCTCCGGACCCGCCTGCGGCCCGACGTCCACCGGGTCGAACGCGAGCCGCAGCCCCTGCGCGCGGGCCGTGTCGGCGGCGAGCAGGCCGATCGCGCTGGAGTTGCCGACGATCCCGATCCGCGGCCCCGCGGGCAACGGCTGGTGGGCGAACACGAGCGCGGTGTCGAACAGCTGGGCCAGCGTCTCCACCCGCACCACACCGGCCTGCTCGAACAGCGCCTGCACGCTCGACTCGTCGACCTCGGCGGAGGTCGCGGCCAGCTGCGGGCGGACGGCGTGCCGCCCGGACTTGACCGCGACGATCGGCTTGCTGCGCCCGAGCCGCCGGGCGAGGCGGGCGAACTTGCGCGGGTTGCCGAACGATTCGAGGTAGAGCAGGACGAGGTCGGTGCTGGTGTCGGTCTCCCAGTACTGCAGCAGGTCGTTGCCGGAGACATCGGCGCGGTTGCCCGCGGACACGAACGTCGACAGGCCGAGGCCGCGCGCTTCGGCGTCGGCGAGGATCGCGGTGCCCAAGGCGCCGGACTGGCAGAAGAACCCGGCGCGGCCCCGTTTGGGCAGGCGCGGGGCGAGGGTGGCGTTGAGCCGGACCGCCGGATCGGTGTTGAGCACGCCGAGGGCGTTCGGGCCGACCACGCGCATGCCGTGCGCGCGTGCCTCGCCGACGAGGCGCAGCTCGGCGTGCAGGCCGTGCGGGCCCGCCTCGCCGAAACCGGCGGTGACGATCAGCAAGGTCTTGACGCCCTTGGCGAGCGCACCGTCCAACACGGACTCGACCTGGTCCGCGGGCACCGCCACGACGGCGAGGTCCACCGGGTCCGGGATGTCCACAACGGACGGATAGGCGCGCACGCCACGCACCGAGCGGTGCTCCGGGTTCACCGGGTAGACGGTGCCCGCGAAGTCCGCGGCGAGCAGGTTGGACAGGACCGAGTAGCCGACCTTCGTGGGGTCGGCCGAGGCGCCGATGACCGCGACCGACCGCGGGTGGAGGAGGTTGTAGACGCTGCGCGCCTCGGCGGCCTGTTCGCGAGCGCGGGCGACGGCGAGGGACTCCTCGGTGGGGTCGATGTCGAACTCCAGGTGCAGCACGCCCTCCTCGATGGCGCGGCTGACCTGGTAACCGGCGTCGCGGAAGACGCGCACCATGGCGGCGTTCTCGGCGAGGACCTCGGCGACGAACCGGCGCAGGCCGCTCTCGGACGCGGCGGCGGCCAGGTGTTCCAGCAGGATCGACCCGACGCCGCGCCCCTGGTGCGCGTCGTCCACGACGAACGCCACCTCGGCCGAGGGCCCGTCGCCGAGCCGCTCGTACCGCCCCACGGCGATGATGTCGTCCCCGAGCAGGGCGACGAACGCCACGCGGTCGTGGTGGTCGACGACGGAGAACCGTTCGAGGTCCCGCTGCGGGATGCGCGGGTAGGCGCCGAAGTAGCGGAGGTACCGGGTGCGCTCGGAGAGCTTGCCATGGAAGGCGACGAGGGCATCGGCGTCACTCGGCACGATGGGTCGCAAGTGGACGGTGCCGCCGTCGCTGAGCAGGACGTCGGCCTCCCAGTGGCGGGGATAGTCGTAGGGATCACGGGGCCCGTGCTTCTCCCGGTTAGTGCCCTCACCCGCGCCGGCCGCCCGCCCGGGACCGGCGCCGCCCGACGCGCCACGGGTGGCTGGCTCCTGGCCGGCATCGCTGGACGCACCGGCAGCACCACGCTCCTCGGCACCGCCACGCTCACCGGCACCGCTCGGCCCACCAGCACCACCGCGACCAGCGCTGCCGCGTTCACCGGCACCGCTCCGCTCACCAGCACCACCGCGGCCACCAGTGCCGCGCTCACCAGCACCGCTCGGCCCACCAGCACCACCGCGACCAGCACCACCGCGCTCACCGGCGCCGCTCACCTGCGTCTGCCCCGCGCCCCCACGCTCGCCGGCACCGGTCAGCTGCTCCTGCTCCCCGCTGCCGCCCGCACTGCCCTGATCACTGCCCACGCCAGCGCCACCCACCTGCTCCTGATCGACAACGCCGCCCAGCCCCGAGCCGCCACCGGCGGCCTGCTCACCACCGGAGGCCTCGCCACCGGCCGCTCGCTCACCACCGGAGGCCTCGCCATGGGCCGCTCGCTCACCACCGGAGGCCCCGCCACCACCGACACTGCCCACACCGCCGCCCGACCCCAAGCCGCCACCGGCGACCTGGCCACCACCAGACGCCTCACCACCGGCGGCCTGCTCACCACCAGCGGCCCCGCCACCACCGGCACCGCCCACACCGCCCGGCCCGGAGCCGCCACCGGCGGCTTGGCCACCGCCCGCGCTGTCGCCCCGATTCCGGCCGGCAGCGGCCCGTCGGCCGGCACCCGCGGTCGCGCCGAGGTCGCCCTCCGTGCTCTCCTCCTCCGGCGCGCCATCCCCCTGAACCTGGTCGGGCCTGCCGGCCGGTGCGGCTCCGCGGGGCTCGTCCTCGTGGGGGCCGCCGGGCTTGTCGCTCCTGCTCATCTCACGTCGATTCCTCGGATCGGTCGGGTCAGTCCCTCGGGTCGTCCGGGTCCAGGCCGTGCAGCGGGAACAGCGCGCGGCGCGTGTCCCGGATCGCGACGTCGACCGGGTCGTCCGCCCCGTCCCCCCACGAGCGGAACGTGGTGTCCCGGCCGTCGGTCATCTCCGGCGGCAGCTCAGCGCTCGGCGCGGCCCGCAGGACGGTGTTGACCCAGTTGGGCGGCAGCGGCGTCTCGGGCTTCACGTCGCGGTCGAGGACCGTCGCCATGAGGTGCGTCCACGAGCGCGGCACGACCCGGATCAGCTGGTAACCGCCCCCGCCGACGGCCAGCCACCGGCCCTCGGCGTGACGCTCAGCGAGGTCACGGAGAGTAGCGTAAATGGTCCGGTGCCCGTCGACCGAGAGCGCGAGGTCCGCGAGCGGGTCCTCCTCGTGGGAGTCGACGCCGCACTGGGTGACCAGGATCTGTGGCCGGAACACCTCGAGCAGCGACGGCACGACCGCGTGGAAGGCGCGCAACCAGCCGGCGTCGCGGGTGCCGGGCGGCAGCGGCACGTTCACCGACGTGCCCTCGGCCTCGCCGGACCCGGTCTCGGCGCTGTACCCGGTGCCCGGCCACAGCGTGAACGGGTGCTGGTGCAGCGAGACCGTGAGCACGCGGGGGTCGCCGTAGAAGGCGGCCTGCACGCCGTCGCCGTGGTGGACGTCGGTGTCGACGTAGGCGATGCGGTCGAAACCGTGGTCGAGCAGCCAGGAGATGGCCACCGCGCAGTCGTTGTAGACGCAGAACCCGGCGGCGTGGTCGCGCATGGCGTGGTGGAGGCCACCAGCGATGTTCACCGCGCGCCGCGCCTCGCCGTCGGCGATCTTGCGCGCCCCGAGCAGGGTCGAGCCGACCACCAGGGCGGAGGCGTCGTGCATGTCGCTGAACACCGGGTTGTCGGCGGTGCCGAGGCCGTGGCCGACGTCCCAGCCCGCGGTCGGCGCGAGCTTGACCGCCGCCAGGTACTCCTCAGCGTGGATGCGGTACAACTCGGTATCGGTGGCGGGCTCGGGCACGAGCAGTTCCACGCCGTCGAGGACCCCCAGCTCAGTGGCGAGCCGCACGGTGAGGTCGAGCCGGACCGGGTTGAACGGGTGCTCACCGCCGAGGTCGTAACCGAGGAGGGCGGGATCCCAGACGACGGCGGGCTGCATGACGTCCGATGGTAGCCGTGAGGAGCGGGATTATCCTCCCGGTCACCTGGGGTGACCGTCGCCCGGAACGACTACCATGGATTGTCGCGGACGAAGGGGACATCGTGAACGATCTCATCGACACCACAGAGATGTACTTGAAGACCATCTTCGAGCTCGAAGAGGAAGGTGTCGTACCGCTGCGCGCCCGCATCGCCGAGCGGCTGCAGCAGAGCGGTCCGACAGTCAGTCAGACGGTGGCCCGCATGGAACGCGACGGACTGGTGCGCGTCGCCGACGACCGCCACCTGCAACTCACCGACCACGGCCGGGAGCTGGCCATCGCCGTCATGCGCAAGCACCGCCTCGCGGAGCGGCTGCTGCTCGACGTGATCGGGCTGGAGTGGGAGCACGTGCACACCGAGGCCTGCCACTGGGAGCACGTGATGAGCGAGGCGGTGGAGCGCAAGCTGGTCCGGCTGCTCGACCACCCGACCACCTCGCCCTACGGCAACCCGATCCCTGGTCTGGACAAGCTCGGCGAGGGCGGGCTGCCCGCGCCGCCCGCCGAGGCCGACCTGGTGCGTCTGGACGACTTCGCGCGGTCCGGCGGCGGCAAGGCGGAGATCCGGCGCCTGGCCGAGCACATCCAGCTCGACGAGAAGCTGATGGTGGACCTGAAGAAGGCGGGAGTCGCCCCCGGCAGCGTCGTGTCGGTGCGCCGCGCGGACGGCGGCGGCACCGCGGAGCTGACCGGTGAGCTGGGCGCGGTCCAGGTGCCCATGTCGGTGCTGCACGCGGTTCTGGCGCAGGCCAAGTGAGCTCCGCGAGCGAGGCCGCGGAGGCGTTCCGGTCCGTGCACGGGCGGCCCCCGTCCGGCGTGTGGTCCGCGCCGGGCCGGGTCAACCTGATCGGCGAGCACACCGACTACAACGACGGTTTCGTGCTGCCGTTCGCCCTGCCGCACCGGCTGGCCGCCGCCGCGTCCCCGCGCGCCGACCAGGTCCTCACCGTGTCCACCCTCGGCTCCGACGGGCGCATCCAGGAAGCCCGGCCGGTCACGATCCCCGATCTCCGTCCCGGTGGTGTCGACGGCTGGGCCGCGTACCCGGCCGGGGTGGCGTGGGTGCTGCGCGACCACGGTGTCGAGCGCGGCGCCGACGTAGTCCTGGCCGGTGACGTCCCCACCGGAGCCGGGCTGTCCTCCTCCGCCGCGCTGGAGTGTGCGGTGGCACTGGCCCTGCTCGGGCTGGCCGGCGAAGACGACCCGGGCCTGGAGCGGCGAGCTGAGATCGCCCGCTGGGCCCAGCGCGCCGAGAACGACTTCGTCGGCGCCCCGACCGGCGTGCTCGACCAGACCGCTTCGCTGTGTTGCGTCGACGGTCACGTGCTGTTCCTCGACGTCCGTTCCGGCGAGATGGAGCAGGTGCCGTTCGACGCCGCGGCCGCGGGCCTGCGCATCCTGGCCATCGACACGCGCGTCAAGCACGCCCACAGCGAGGGCGGCTACGGCGAGCGCCGCAAGGGCACCGAACGCGCGGCCGACCTGCTCGGCGTCAAGGCGCTGCGGGACGTGGACCCCGGCGACCTGGACAGCGCGCTCGCGCAGCTGCCCGCCGAGCTCGGCCCGCTCGTCCGCCACGTGGTGACGGAGAACCAGCGCGTGCTCGACGTGGTCGCCCTGCTCCGGGACGGGCGGATCGGCGACATCGGCCCGCTGCTCACCGCTTCGCACGTCAGCATGCGCGACGACTACCGGATCTCCTGCCCGGAGCTGGACCTCGCCGTGGAGGTCGCGGAGGCCAACGGCGCCCTCGGCGCGCGGATGACCGGCGGCGGGTTCGGCGGCACCGCGATCGCCCTCGTGCCCGAGTCCGCTGTGGACACCGTCGAGGCGGCGGTCACGGAGGCCTTCGACCGCGCGGGCTACCGCGCGCCGCGTGCCTTCGCGGCGGTCCCGTCCCCCGGCGCCGGACGCGACGAGCTGTAATTCGGCGGGGCCGGACCTGTGCGTGGCTCACAGGTTGCTGGTCCACACTGGCGACACCTCCTTTTCGTTCTCGAGAAAGGCTTCCGACGAGACCATGGCTTCCGACTCCTCGCGCCTCAAGCTGATCGTCACGGGCGGTGCCGGTTACGTCGGCAGCGTCTGCACGGCCCGCCTGCTGGAGGCCGGGCACGAGGTCGTCGTCGTGGACGACCTGTCCACCGGCCACGCGGACGCCGTCCCCGACGGCGCGCGCTTCGTCGAGGGCGACGCCGCCGACGCGACGGCGTCCCTGCTCGGCGAGGGTTTCGACGGCGTGCTGCACTTCGCGGCGAAGTCCCTCGTCGGCGAGTCGATGCAGGACCCGGCCAAGTACTGGCACGGGAACGTGATCACCTCCATCCGTTTGCTGGACGCGATGCGTGCGCACGGCACGCCGCGCCTGGTCTTCTCCTCCACGGCGGCCACCTACGGTGAGCCGGAGCGCAGCCCGATCCCGGAGACCGCGCCCACGATGCCGACCAACACCTACGGTGCGTCGAAGCTCGCCATCGACCACGCGATCACCAGCTACGCGCGGGCGCACGGACTGGCTGCCGTGAGCCTGCGGTACTTCAACGTCGCCGGCGCGTACGGTCGCTTCGGGGAGCGGCACACCACGGAGACCCACCTGATCCCGCTGGTGCTGCAGGTTGCCACCGGGGACCGCCCGCACATCGGCATCTTCGGCGAGGACTACCCCACCGACGACGGCACGGCCGTTCGCGACTACATCCACGTCGCCGACCTCGCCGACGCCCACCTGCTCGCGCTGACGCACGCGCGGGCCGGTGAACACCGCATCTACAACCTGGGCAACGGCACCGGGTTCTCCGTGCGCCAGGTCATCGAGGCGTGCCGGGCCGTGACCGGGCACCCGATCCCGGCCGAGGTTGCGCCGCGCCGCACCGGGGACCCCGCGATCCTGGTGGCCGCCAGCGACCGGGCCCGCGAGGAGCTCGGCTGGAAGCCCGAGCGCGCCGACCTGGAAGGCATCGTCCGCGACGCCTGGCGCTTCACGCAGGAGCGCAAGGCACTCGGCGGCTGATCCACTCGGTGGCTGAGGTCGGCGCCGCCCGAACGGCCTGGCCTGTGCGGCTGATGCCAGTCGGGAGTCTGCTCCGCCACTGATGTGCCTTGACCGGCCTCCACAGCTGGTCCTGCCTGTAGCCGACCTCCCCATGGCGCTCGCGGCTGCGTCATGTGAGCATGAGGCCTCCTTCCTGGCAGTCGCTCAGGCGGCGCAGCGTTTCGGGTGGGAGTTGGTGGCTGAGGCAGATCCGGAGGAGCTCCGCGAGGCGGTGGCCGGGGTGGGCGGCCAGTGCGTTGTCGAACGCCAGGGCGGCCAGGACGCCGTCGCCGCGGCGGTAGGCCGAGTAGCCGAGCAGCACGGCCGGCTCGGCGCGTTCCGGCATCGGGGTGCGGCGCACGAGTTCGAGCCACAGCCGTTCGGCGGCGGTGGCCGGGGGTTCACCGGGCGGGTCGGCCGTCGTGAGGCAACGGTCGCGCACCGTGAGGTCCGACAGGGCCATTGCCAGGGACACCACGTCCTCGTCGCTCAGGTCGAAGTCGCCCGCGACAGCCCGCGCTAGGGCGGCGCGGACGACGGCGAGGTGCTCGGCCGACTGCGCCTCGCCGAACCAGTCCGGTGCGGCCCGGTCCTCAGCTGCCCGCTCCGCCTCGACGTGCGAGTCCACTGCGGAACTGCCCGCCGCGGCACGCTTCGCCTCCTCGGAACTGCCCGCCGCCGCCAGCCCACCGGACGCCACCTCACCGAAACCCCCCGGCGCGGCACCACCCGCGGCAGTCCGATCAGCAACCTCTGTCGCGCCGAACCAGTCCCGTGCGGCACTGCCCCCCGTGGCCTGTTGGGGCGCGTCAGGGCTGTCCGTAGCGGCAAAGTCCGGTCTCGTCGGCCAATTGTCGATCGCTGCGTCCAGCATGTGTTGTCGCCGGGTGATGGCGGCTGGGTCGTCCGGGTCGAGCAGTCGTGCCACTTCCCCGCGGCTGCCGTAGGTCACCTGGCCCGTCGTCGCCATCGTCGCGGCCAGCACGGTTTCCCGGTCGTCCGGCAGCACGCCCCGCAAGCACACCTCGTGGTAGCACCGCCACCGCGCTCCGCCGCGGATCTCCGGTACCCACAGTGCGTGGTCGACCGGCCGTCCGGCGTCCCCGAAGGCGGACATCAACCGGTGGGCCAGGCCGTGGTGCGGTATCCGGCCCGGCGGCGCCCGGTGGCCGGGGCGGCGGCCGATGATCACGACCGTCACCCCGGCGCCGGGATGTCGGAGCACGGCTCGCACGAGGTCACGGGCCGCATCCGGCTCGCACGTCGAGTCGGGCAGATCCGCGCGGATCACGGGCGTGATCGGGCTTTCCCGGCCGCCGTGGTTGAGCAGGACGACGGACGGGCCGGGCCGGTACGTCAGGAGATGCGGCACCGCCGCGATCAGCTCGCCCGGGTCGGAGATGCGGACGGTGATCCGGCCGTCCGTGCCGGTGTTGGTGGTCGTGGAAGTCATGAATCCACTATGGGGCAAAAAACCGGTCTTCCCGAAACAGAACGGGATTCTGTGGATGGTTCAGGACGATGTGGACAACTTCCCGCCCGCGCGGGCCGCTGACGCGTTCCTGTCAGGGGTGTGCGGTAGGGTGCCCGCCCTGCTCCGTTCGGTCCACAGTAGATTCCACCCGACCTGACGAAGATCGACATGAGATCGCGCGGTTTTACCGTACGGTTACCTTCGCGGGGCACGAATCCGATTAGGTGGACGTTATGCGGGGCATGAAATGGCGCGTCGTGCTCGCCGGGGTGGGCGCGGGAGTCGCCACAGCCGTGGTCGTCACCTCGCTGACGATCGGCGAGGCGGACACCGGTTCGGTGCCTGTCGCGGCGCCCAGCACCCTGCCGCCGCCCAGCACCCTGCCACCGTCCGGCACGGCGTCGTCGAGCACACCGGTCAGCACCACGCACTCGACGCTGACCGCCGACGAGCGCACGCGGCTCGCCGCCGCCGCGACCGGTGCGGTCACCCACGAGGTGTCCGGGACCACCGTCGGCCTCGCCCTGTACGACACGGCCACCGGTGAACTGCTGGCCTCCGCGAACGGGGACCGGCAGTTCTACGCGGCGTCGGTGGTCAAGCTCCTGATGGCGATCGACGTGCTGCACACCGGCGGGTGGCGCGCCCCCAGCGAGGGACAGCGCGAGCGCATCGTCGAAGTGCTGTCGCTCAGCCACGACGGCGACGCCGACTCGCTCTGGAACTCGGGCGGGCGCGGATCGATCATCACGCGGATGGCTGATCTGATGAACCTGCAGAACACGCATCCGCCGCGGATTTCCGACCAGTGGGAGATGACCAGGACGACCCCGAACGACCTGGTGGCCATCTACCGCTACCTGGCCACCGAGGTGCCACCCGAGGCTCGGCAGCCGATCCTCGACGGGCTGGCGGCGATCCGGACCCCGGCCGCGGACGGGTTTCCGCAGTACTTCGGCATCCCCGACGGCCTGCCTGGGCTGCCGCGCGCGGTGAAGCAGGGCTGGATGGAGATCAACCGGGCCGTCGTGCTGAACACGACCGGGCTCGTGGGGCAGGACTACCGCTACGTCGCCGTCCTGCTGACCGAGCTGCCGCTGGGGACGAGCTTCGGCAGGGGACGTGCCGCGCTGACGGCCGGGATCAGCGCGTTGCGGCCGACCGTGAGCGAATTGCCCTGACCTGCTACCGCGGCTCCTGGTGGAAGCAGGGACCGCGGTTAGACTTCCGGGCCGATGGCCGCCAAACTGCACAACCGAGTCGCCTCCGTGGCGGGCGCCGCGCTCGCCCAGCGCAAGTACGTCGCCCCCGTCGAGGTGTTCACCGCACTCGGCTGGGTGCATCCCTCCCGCGTCGAAGAATGGCGCCGCGGGCGGTTCAGCCCCCTCGCCAAAGAACTGCCCGTCGGCACCGCGCGCATTGCCGAAGCCCTGGAGTGCCTGGGCAACTGGGCGCGCGCGAACGGGCTGAGCCCGTCCGACAGCGCTTACGTCGCGGGCACCCGGGATCGCCGCGACCTGCGGTTCACCGAGGACGACGCGCTCGATCAGCTGTGCCGCACCCATTGGCTGGCCCCAGGACTGACGGACAAGCAACGCGCACGTCTCACCGAGCGGCAGAACAAGGCGCCGGACCTCGCCGTGACCATCGCCGGCAACGACTGGACCTGCGCCGGGTGCGCGACCCGTGGCGCGACCGGGGACCTGCACCTGCCCGAGGGTGACGGCCACCTGTGCCTCGCCTGCGCCGACTTCGACCACCTGGTCTTCCTGCCCGCCGGCAACGCCGCGCTGTCCCGCCGCGCGAAGCTGGAGAGCACCCTCGCCGTGCTGGTCCTGCGGTTCAACCGGCGGCGCAAACGCCATGAGCGGCAAGGGATCCTGGTCGAGGAAGCCGCGCTCGAACGCGCCGAACAGCAGTGCCTCGCCGACGAGGACGTCCGCGCCCGGCGCCGGGAACGGGACGCGCACCGCCGGGCCGCGCAGGACCTCGAGTTCCAGGCCGCGTTCGCGGAGGTCGTCCGGCGGCTGTACCCGGGCTGCCCGGCCGAGCGGGCTCGGTTGATCGCCGAACACGCGGGGACCAGGGGCAGCGGGCGCGTCGGGCGGTCCGCGGCCGGGCGGGCGCTCGACGAGGAAGCCGTGCGGCTCGCGGTGATCGCCTCGGTACGGCACCTCGACACCGCCTACGACCGGCTGCTCATGGACGGCGTGCCGCGCGCCGATGCCCGGGAGCGGATCCGGGCGGATCTGGACCGGGTGCTGGAAGGGTGGGCCCAGCCTTCAGCCGGGTGAACCGCGACGGCGAGAGAGGCGGTCCGGCCGGCTCAGCCCTGCGCGATGTAGGCGGCCAGTTGCTGCTGCGTCGCCTCCAGTTCCTCCATCCGGCTCTTCACCACGTCGCCGATGCTGACGATCCCGACCAGGCGCCCGCCCTCCACGACCGGCACGTGCCGCACCCGGCGCTGGGTCATCAGCACGCTCAGGTCGTCCACCGAATCACGCGGGGTGCACGTCGCCACCACCGTCGTCATGATCTCCGACACCGGCCGCTTCAGCAGGGCCGGCCCGTGGTCGTTGAGCTTCCGCACCACGTCCCGCTCCGACACGATGCCCGCGATGCCGTCCTCCCCGGCCACGACCATCGCGCCCACGTTGTGCTCCGCCAGCCCGGCGAGCAGATCGGTGATGGACGACTCGGGCCGCACCGTGGCCACCCAGTTCCCCTTGCTCCGCAGTAAGTCGGCGATCCGCATCGACAGCCTCCAAGCTGCTCGTGACCCGGCTCACATCAGGTTAGAGCCCGGTCGCTGTCCGCGAAAGCCCGCAACTCCCGCAGCCCCGGCTCGATGCGGTCACGGGGGATCGCGCCGAAGCCGAAAACGAGTCCGTCCAGGGCATCCCGCACGCCCGTGAAGTCACCGAGCGTGTAGATCCGCACCCCCGCCCGTCGCGCGGCTCGCACCATCGGACGTACCGGCGTCGCGCTGAACGCACTCACATGGAGTCCGGCCGACGACGGGATCAACCGCAGCTCCGGGAACTCGCGCGCGACGACCCGGCACACCACCTCGCGCCGGGCGGCGTACTCGCGGCGCGTGCGGCGGATGTGCCGCGCGAACTCGCCGCTGTCCATGAACTCCGCCAGCGCCGCCTGCGTGAGGCTCGCCGAGTGCCAGTCGGTGAGGTACTTCGCCTTCGCCAGCGCCGGCCGCAACCCCGGCGGCGCGACGAGGAACCCGAGGCGCAGCCCGGGCAGCAGAACCTTAGAAAACGATCCGATGTAGAGCACCCGTCCGCCGGAATCCAAGCTGCGCAACGGTTCCAGCGGCCGTCCCGTGTAGCGGAACTCGGTGTCGTAGTCGTCCTCCAGTATCGCCGCGTCGTGCCGCCGGGCCCAGTCGATCAGGGCCACCCGCCGCGCCATCGACATCGACACCCCGAGCGGGAACTGGTGCGACGGCGTCACGTACACCAGGCGGCAGTCATCGGGGATGGCGTCGACGACGATGCCCTCGTCGTCCACCGGCACCCCGACCGGGCGCGCACCCAGCGTCGCGAACAGCTGACGCGGCGGCGGGTAACCGGGATCCTCGACGGCGACCCGGGCTCCCGGCTCGACCAGCACCCGGGCGGCGAGATCCACCGCCTGCTGCGATCCGTTGGTGACCAGCACGTCGTCCGCCGTGACCCGGACCGCCCGCGACACGCCGATGTGCCGCGCGATCGCCTCCCGCAGACCGGGGTGCCCCTGCGGATCGCCGTAGGTGAGCAGGTCGTGCCGCGACCGCCGCAGCTGCTGCGTGACCAGGCGGCGCCAGGTGTCGAACGGGAACAGCGAGACGTCCGGGGCGCCGGAGCGGAAGTCGAACGACGGCTGCTCGCGGAACCGGTCCGGCGGGCGGGGCACGTCGTCCCACACCGGGACCGCGGTGAGCGAAGCCGGCCCACTGTCCGGTGGCCGGCCGTCCCGCCGGGCGCCCGCGCCGACGAACGTGCCCGCGCCGACCCGCGATTCCAGGAACCCCTCGGCGACCAGCCGGTCGTACGCGACGCTGACCGTGTTGCGCGACACCGCGAGCCGTTGCGCCAGCTCACGGGTGGGCGGCAGGGCGTCCCCGTCGCGCAGGCGGCCGTCGAGGATCGCTTCGCGGATCTGGCGGTAGATGGCATCCCGCCGGCCCCGGCCGGCCCCCAGCTCGATCTGGATGTCCACCTCGCCAGCCTAATTGGCCCAACTCCGTTGGCCCAGCTTTGGACCTTCAGCAGGGCCACTGGCCCCCCTAGGTTGACGACATGGACATCCGTGACCTCGACCGGCGGGTCCTCGCCGAGGTGGACAAGATCGTTTCCGGGGCCACCGACCTCGGACTGCGGACACCGTGCGCGGGGTGGACGCTCGGTGACCTGCTCACCCACCAGGTGAGCGAAAATCACGCCTTCGCGGTGGCGCTGCGCGAGGGCGCCGCGCCGGACTGGACGTCCGGAACGCTGGGTGACGACCCGTACCGCGCCTACGCGGAGTCGGTCGACGCCTTCCTCGCCGCCTCCGCCGACGACACCGTGCTGGACCGCGAGGTGACGGTCCGCGAGTTCGGCACCTTCCCCGCCCCGGTCGCGCTCACCATGCACCTGGTCGACTCGGTCGCGCACGGCTGGGACCTCGCCCGCACCCTCGACGCGCCCTACGAACCCGACCCGGAGGCCGTGCACGTCGCGCTGCGGTTCGCCGAGCGGATGCGCACCCGGCCGCGCCCGGACGACGACGTCTTCGCGCCCGCCGTGGAGATCGCTCCGGGCACCGGTGAACTGGACCGGTTCCTCGCGCTGACCGGCCGCGACCCCGCCTGGCGTTGAAAATCATCCCCACCTGGCAGGATGGGGACATGGCTGACGAAGACCCGTACCTGTGGCTCGAGGACGTGACCGGCGAGCGGGCGCTCGACTGGGTCCGGCAGCGCAACGCCGAATCGGTCGCCGAGCTCACCGGCGGCACGCGGTTCGAGCAGCTGCGCGACGAGGCCCGCGAGGTGCTCGACGCCGACGACCGGATCCCCTACATCCGCCGCCGCGGCGAGTACTTCTACAACTTCTGGCAGGACGCGGCGCACCCGCGCGGCCTGTGGCGGCGCACCACGCTCGACTCTTACCGCACCGAGCGGCCCGAGTGGGAGGTCCTGCTCGACGTCGACGCACTGGCCGAGGCCGAGGGCGAGAACTGGGTCTGGCAGGGCGCGGCGGTGCTGCGGCCGTCGTACCGGCGCGGGCTGGCCGAGCTGTCCCGCGGGGGCGCGGACGCGGCTGTGGTGCGCGAGTTCGACCTGGAGGCGCGTGAGTTCGTCGCGGGCGGGTTCGAGCTGCCCGAGGCCAAGAGCCGCGTCGGCTGGATCGACGAGGACCGCATCTACGTCGGCACCGACTTCGGCCCCGGCTCGATGACCGCGTCCGGCTACCCGCGGATCATGAAGGAGTGGCGCCGCGGCACGCCGCTCGCCGAGGCCGTCACGGTCTTCGAAGGCAAGCCGGACGACGTCGCGGTGTTCGCCTACCACGACCCGACGCCCGGGTTCGAGCGCGACTTCGTCGGCCGCGCCATCGACTTCTACCGCACGGAGAAGTTCCTGCGCACGCCCGACGGCCTGGTCAAGCTCGACGTGCCGGAGGACGCGCAGACCAGCACCCACAAGGAGTGGCTGCTGATCCGCACCCGCACGGCCTGGACGGTCGGCGGCCGCGACTACGCGCCCGGCACGCTGCTCGCCGCGCGGTTCGACGACTACCTGGCAGGCGAGCGCGACCTCACCGTCCTGTTCGAGCCGGACGGGCGCACCTCGCTGGAGGCCTGGGACTGGACGAAGCACCACCTGCTGCTCACCACCCTCGCCGACGTGCACACCGAGCTGCACGTGCTCACCCCCGGCGAGGACGGCTGGCGCCGCGAGCCGCTGGCCGGGGCGCCGGAGCTGGGCACCGCGGAGATCGTCGACACCGATCCCGACCACAGCGACGAGTACCTGCTCAACACCAGCGGCTTCACCCAGCCCGCGACGCTCTCCTACGGGCACGTCGGGGGCGAGACCGAGATCCTGAAGCAGGCCCCGGCCCGCTTCGACGCCTCGGACATCACCGTCGAGCAGCACTTCGCCACCTCGAAGGACGGCACGCGGATCCCGTACTTCGTGGTGCGGCCGCGGAACGGGGACGGCCCGACGATGCTCACCGGCTACGGCGGGTTCGAGGTGTCCCGCCTGCCCGCGTACAGCGGTGTGACCGGCCGCGGCTGGCTCGCGCGCGGCGGCACGTACGTGCTCGCGAACATCCGCGGCGGCGGCGAGTACGGGCCGGGCTGGCACACCGGTGCGATCAAGGAGAACCGGTACCTGGTCTACGAGGACTTCGCCGCGGTCGCGGCGGACCTCGTCGAGCGCGGCATCACGACGCCGGACCGGCTGGGCATCCACGGCGGCAGCAACGGCGGCCTGCTGATGGGTGTCATGCTCACCCGCTACCCCGAGCTGTTCGGCGCGATCGTCAGCCAGGTTCCGCTGCTGGACATGAAGCGCTACCACCTGCTGCTGGCCGGCGCGTCCTGGATGGCCGAGTACGGCGACCCGGACGATCCGGCGGAATGGGAGTACATCTCGAAGTACTCGCCCTACCAGAACGTCCACAAGGGACGGAAGTACCCGCCCACGCTGTTCATGACGTCCACCCGCGACGACCGGGTGCACCCGGCGCACGCGCGCAAGATGATGGCGCGCATGCTCGAGCAGGGGCACGACGTGCGGTACTACGAGAACATCGAGGGCGGGCACGGCGCCGCGGCGGACAACGAGCAGCTGGCCTACAAGTGGGCGCTGCTGTTCGAGTTCCTCTGGCAGAAGCTCAGCAGCTGACCGCTCGCCGCCACCGCGGCGGCGAGCACGAACGCCCAGCCGAACGCGCCGGTGGCCACCACCGCGCCCATCGCCGCGACGCCGACGGTCGCCCCGACCTGGCGGACGGCGTTGAGCAGGCCACCGGCGGTTCCGGCGTAGCCGTCGGGCGCGGCGGTCACCACGCCGGTGACGAGCGCGGGCAGGGCGAGGGAGACACCGAGGCCGAGCAGCAGGAGCCCGCACGCCAGCAGCGGGTAGGGCGCGTGGACGGTCGCGGCCAGGACAGCGGCGCCTGCGGTCAGCAGGGTCAGCCCGGCGACGACCGGGAGGCGCGGGCCGCGGGCGGCGACGATCCGGCTGGTCAGCAGCGGGTTGAACGCGGTCGGCAAGGTGAGCGGCAGGAACGCCAGCCCGGTCTCGACCGGGGTGAGGTGGCGTTCGTCCTGCAGCAGCAGGGTCACCGCGAACAACGCGCCGGAGAGCACGAAGTTGACCGCCGCGCCGGCGAACAGGTTCACCGCGACGCCCCGGCTGCGCACCAGGACCGGCGGCACGGACGGGGCCGCCGAGCGGCGCTCCCGGTGGACGAAGAACGCGAGCACCAGCAGCGCGAGGACGGCCGCGACGGGCTGGGCGTCGACGATCGCCTCGGTCAGCAGGCCGAGGAACACGCACGCGGCGAGCTGGCTCCGGACGTCGAAGCCGCGACCGGCGGGCGCGGTCTCGCGGCCGCGGGTGAGGGCCAGGCCGAGGGCCGCGAGCGGCACGTTGACGAGGAACACCGCCCGCCAGTCCGCGAGGTCGACCAGCAGCCCGCCCGCGATGGGCCCGGCGGCGAGCGCGACGCCGGTGATGGCCGCCCACGCGCCGAGCGCCTTCGCCCGCGCGGTCGGGTCCGGGTGCAGGCGGCTGATCAGCGCGAGGGAGCTGGGCAGGCACGCCGCGCCCGCGACGCCGAGCAGGACGCGCAGCACGACCAGGACGGTCAGGTTCGGCGCGAACGCCGAGACCAGCGAGAGGGCGCCGAAGCTCGCGACGCCCCAGCGGAACACGCGCAGCGGGCCGAACCGGTCGGCGAGGGCGCCGCCGCCGAGCAGGAACGCGGCGAACGAGACGGTGTAGCCGTTGACCACCCACTGCTGCCCGGCGACCGAGCCGCCGAGGTCGGCGCGGATGCCGGGCAGCGCGACGGTGAGGACGGTGGTGTCCAGCAGGACGAGGAAGTAGGCGAGGGAGACGCCGAGGAGGCTGCCCCGGGTAGCGGTTGTCGTCACGGCGGCGACTCTCCGGTTCCGGCGGCGTTCGCTCAACGGGCGCGACCGGATGCGGCGTCAGGTTTTTCCGGACGCCGGGGTTGGTTGGGGGTGGCGGTAGTGGGTGTGGTGGCGGAGCATGCGTAGAGGACGTCGCAGCGGCGTCGGGCTAGGCAGATGAGGGCGGCGTTGTGTTTCTTGCCTTCTTCGCGTTTGCGCTGGTAGTAGGCCTTGCTGGCGGGTTCTCAGAGGGGGGCGAAGGCGGCGAGGAAGAAGGCTCGTTTGAGTTTGCGGTTACCGGCTCTGGTGGGGTGTTCGCCGTTGATGCTGGTGCCGGATTTGCGGGTGGTGGAGGCGATGCCGGCGTAGGCGGCCAGGTGTGCCGAGGACTTGACGGCGGAGGCGCGCCGATCTCGAGGAGGGTGCACATCAATTATGTCCTCTACCTCGGTGGCGACCTGTTTGCGTTGCTGGAGCACGGTTTACAGGCTGTCGGCGCGCCGGGGCAGGACGGTGTCGGCTGCGGCCGTTCCGGGGACGGTGACGGTCTGCTCGCCCAGCGCGGTCCAGATGTCGGCGACGAGTTTTCGCCCATGCGGGACGCGTGAGTCGCTGCGATGGCGGCGACCTTGCGGCGCCCGGCTTTGCGGATGCCGGCCGGGGCCGCCGCAACGGGGAGGATCTCAGCACTGCTGGGTGCGTGATTGTCGAACCGGAGTCGGGCTGCGCCGGGTTGCCCCGCCGCGTCGTCGCGGTGCCCGGGCGGCCGTGGGGCTGCTCCGCAGGCTGCGTTCGGCTTTTCCGAACACCTCCTGGCTAGAGTGATCTCATGGAGTTGCGGCAGTTGCGGGCCTTCGTGGCGGTGGCGTCCGCCGGCTCGGTCACCGGCGCGGCCTCGCTGCTTGAACTGTCGCCCGCGACGGTCTCGGAGCACGTGCGCTCGCTGGAGAGCTCGCTCGGGGTGGTGCTGTTCGAGCGCAAACCGACCGGTATGGCGCTCGCCGAGCGCGGGCGCCTGCTGCTTCCCGAGGCGCGGCGGCTGCTCGACCAGGCCGAGTCGATCCGGCGCCTGGTGAGCGACGAGCGCACCCGGTTCACCGTCGGCGCGCTCGAAACGCTCGTCGCCACGCGGCTGCCCGCCGTCGTCGCCCGGCTCGGGGATCGCCGGCCCGACGTCGACCTGTCCGTGCGGTCCCTGATGCGGCAACCGTTGCTGCGCGCGGTGGCGGACGGCTCGCTGGACGCGGGTCTCCTCCTGGACACCGGAACAACGCTGGGCACGCTGGGGTTCGACGGCGGCGATTTGTCCTTTGTGGACATCGAGACGGTCCGGCTGCACCTGGTCGCCCGCCCCGGGTACGACGGCGACGCCCTGCTGGTCACGCCGGACGGGTGCTCGTTCCGGATGGCCGCCGACCGGTTGCTGGGCACGGGCGGCAGGCGGCTGGAGTTCGACAGCGTGTCGACGATCCGGTCGTGGGTGGCGCAGGGCCTCGGCGCCGCGCTGCTGCCGGACTTCGCGGTCGGCGGCGACCTCGACGACGGCACGCTCGTCGCGCAGCCGCTCGCGGAGCGCGCCGAGCTGGCGTTGCGCGTGGTGTGGCGCACCGACCGCGAGGACGACCTGCGCGAGGTCCTCTACGCGATGGCGGCCTGAGCGGCCAGGAACTCCTCGAACGTGGTGCGGCCCGAGGTGTCCGGCGTCAGGTGGTGACCGGCCCGGTAGGCGCGGGCGGTGGCGCCGGGGAGCGGGACCGGCACGAGCACGCGCCGGCGGCCCCGGTGGCGCAGGTAGCTCCGGGCCAGGTCGGCGAAGTCCCGCACCTCGGGGCCGCCCATGTCCGGCGCCCGGCCGGCGGGGTCGTGGAGGGCGAGGTCCGCGAGGCGCGCGGCGACCTCGCCGGCGTCGACCGGCTGGAACCGGAACCCGGCGGGGTACAGGACGGCAGGCAGGCGGCGCTGGATCTCCACGACGCGGCACATCAGGTCGTGGAACTGCGTGGCCCGCAGGATCGTCCACGGCAGCCCCGACACGACGACGGCCTCCTCCGCGGCGAGCTTCGCGCGGTAGTACGGGAGCGGGACCCGGTCGACACCGACGATCGAGATGTACACGACGTGCGGGTCACCGTGGCGCCGCGCGATGTCGAGGAGAGTCCTGGTGGTGGCGACGTCCTTGCCGCCGAGCGTGGTCGCGCAGTGCACGATCACGTCCGCGCCCGCCACCGCCGCGTCGATGCCCTGCCGGGTGCGGAGGTCGCCGGTGCGCCAGGCGTAGGCCGTGCCGTCCGGCGCCGGACGACGGCTCAGCACCCGCACCTCCCGCTCCGGCGCGAGGAGACGCCGGGCGACCGCCCGGCCGAGCACACCGGTACCACCGGTGACGAGGATCGTTTCGCTCATGCTGAGAAGACTCGGCAGGCCGCCGAAACGTGACAGCGGCCGGGCGCGAAAGCACCCGGCCGCTGTCACACCTTCAGGTCAGCTGCAGCCGGAGGTGGCGCCGCAGCCCTCGCACGCGTAGCACGAGCCCGCGGGGCGCATCTTCGTTCCGCAGGTCATGCACAGCGGGGCGTCGGCCGCCTTGCCGAGGTGCAGGTCCATCAGCTCGGCCGTGCTGTGCGCCGCGTGGGGCCGCTCGGCCGGCTCGGCCTTCGCGGGGCTCGAGTCGACCGTGCTGCGCAGCGCCTCCAGGTCGACCTGCTCGGCCGGCTGCGAACCGTAGCCCGTCTCCACCTGGGCGGCGCGCTCGGCCGCGGTGAAGATGCCCAGCTCGGCCCGCTTCTCGTACGGCAGGTAGTCCAGCGCGAGGCGGCGGAACAGGTAGTCCAGCACGCTGGTGGCGATCCGGATGTCCGGGTCGTCCGTCATGCCTGCCGGCTCGAAGCGCAGGTTCGAGAACTTCGAGACGTAGAACTCGAGCGGGATGCCGTACTGCAGGCCCACCGAGATCGACATCGAGAAGGCGTCCATGACACCCGCCAGCGTCGAACCCTGCTTGCCCAGCTTGACGAAGATCTCGCCCAGCCCGTCGTCCGGGTACGAGCCGGCGTGCAGGTAGCCCTCCGCGCCGCCGACCGTGAACGACAGCGTCTGGCTCGGGCGCTTCTTCGGCAGCCGCTTGCGGATCGGCTTGTACTCGACGACCTTCTCCGGCTCGGCGACGTCGGCGGTCTCGGCCTTCTTCTTCGCGCTGGACAGCGGCTGGCCGACCTTGCAGTTGTCGCGGTAGATCGCCAGCGCCTTGAGGCCCAGCTTCCAGCCCTGGAAGTAGATCTCCTCGATCTCCTCGACCGTCGCCGTCTCCGGCATGTTGACCGTCTTGGAGATCGCGCCGGACAGGAACGGCTGCACCGCGGCCATCATGCGCACGTGACCCATCGGGGCGATGGACCGCTCGCCGATGGCGCAGTCGTACACCTCGTAGTGCTCCGGGCGCAGGCCCGGCGCGTCGACCACGTGGCCGTGCTCGGCGATGTACTCGACGATCGCCTCGATCTGCTCGTCCTGGTAGCCCAGGGTCTTGAGCGAGCGCGGGATGGTCTGGTTGACGATCTGCATCGAGCCGCCACCGACGAGCTTCTTGAACTTCACCAGCGAGAAGTCCGGCTCGATACCGGTGGTGTCGCAGTCCATCATGAAGCCGATGGTGCCGGTCGGCGCGAGCACACTGGCCTGCGCGTTGCGCCAGCCGTTCTTCGTGCCGATCTCGATGCCCTTCTGCCACTCGCGGGTGGCCAGGTCGCGGATCGCCGCGTCGTTGGTGTGCATCGTGCGGATCGCGTCGTTGGCCGCGGCGTGCTTGCGCATGACACGCTGGTGCGCCTCGGCGTTGCGGCTGTAGCCCTCGTACGCGCCGACCACGCCGGCCATCTCGGCCGAGCGGCGGTAGGACGTGCCGGTCATCAGCGACGTGATGCTGGCGGCGAGCGCGCGGCCGCCGTCGGAGTCGTACGCGTGCCCGGTGGCCATCAGCAGCGCGCCCAGGTTGGCGTAGCCGATGCCCAGCTGGCGGAACTTGCGGGTGGTGTCGCCGATCGCCTCGGTCGGGAAGTCCGCGAAGCAGATCGAGATGTCCATCGCGGTGATGACGAACTCGATCGCCTTGACGAACAGCTCACCGTCGAACGTGCCGTCGTCCTTGAGGAACTTCAGCAGGTTCAGCGACGCCAGGTTGCAGCTGGAGTTGTCCAGGTGCATGTACTCGCTGCACGGGTTCGACGCGGTGATCCGGCCCGACTCGGGGCAGGTGTGCCAGTCGTTGATCGTGTCGTCGTACTGCAGGCCAGGGTCGGCGCACTCCCACGCCGCCTGCGCCATCGAGCGGAACAGCTTCCGCGCGTTCACGGTGTCGATGACCTCGCCGGTGAGGCGGGCACGCAGCCCGAACTCGGCGTCGGACTCGACGGCGCGCATGAACTCGTCGCTGACGCGCACCGAGTTGTTGGCGTTCTGGTACTGCACCGACGTGATGTCGGCGCCGGAGAGGTCCATGTCGAAGCCCGCGTCGCGCAGGACGCGGATCTTCTCCTCCTCGCGCGCCTTGGTCTGGATGAACTCCTCGATGTCCGGGTGGTCGACGTCGAGGACGACCATCTTCGCCGCGCGGCGGGTGGCCCCACCGGACTTGATGGTGCCCGCCGAGGCGTCGGCGCCACGCATGAACGACACCGGGCCGGACGCGGTGCCGCCGGAGGACAGCAGCTCCTTGGAGGACCGGATGCGGGAGAGGTTGATGCCCGCGCCGGACCCGCCGCGGAAGATCATCCCCTCTTCCTTGTACCAGTCGAGGATCGACTCCATGGTGTCGTCGACCGCGAGGATGAAGCAGGCGGAGACCTGCTGCTTGGAGGAGGTGCCGACGTTGAACCACACCGGGGAGTTGAAGCTGAAGACCTGGTGCAGCAGCATCCAGGTGAGCTCGTGCTCGAAGACCTCGGCGTCGGTGGCCGTCGCGAAGTAGCCGTGCTCGGTGCCGGCCTTCACGTAGGCGTGCACGACGCGGTCGATGAGCTGCTTGAGGCTGCGCTCGCGCTGCGGACTGCCCACCGCACCGCGGAAGTACTTGCTGGTGACGATGTTGGTCGCGTTCATCGACCAGAACTCGGGGAACTCGACGCCCCGCTGCTCGAAGTTGATCGACCCGTCACGCCAGTTGGTCATGACGACGTCGCGCTGCTCCCAGGCGACCTCGTCGTACGGGTGCACGCCCTCGGTCGTGAACACCCGGCTGATCTTCAGCCCCCGCTTGCCCCGCTTCGCCGACTTGCCGCTCGCCGTGCTCGCACCCACGGTCTCGGTCATCGATTCGTCCCTCCCGCCGCGCGCCGGGCTCATTCCCCGGCCGCGCTTTCGTCGCCGTGCTTGTCTGCCATGGCCTTGCGCAGGTCCGCGATCTCCTTCTCGAAGTCCTCGACCGAGGAGAAGGAGCGGTAGACGCTGGCGAACCGGAGGTAGGCGACCTCGTCGAGTTCCCGCAGCGGCCCGAGGATGGCGAGGCCGACCTCGTGGCTCGGGATCTCGGCGACTCCGGCCGCGCGGATCGACTCCTCGACCCGCTGGGCGAGCTGCTGCAACGCGTCGTCGTCGACCGGCCTGCCCTGGCAGGCCCGGCGCACTCCCCGGACCACCTTGTCCCTGCTGAACTGCTCGGTGACCCCGGAACGCTTGACGACCGCCAGCACCATCGTCTCGGACGTGGTGAACCGGCGACCGCAGGCCGAGCAGGACCGCCTGCGGCGGATGGCCTGCCCCTCGTCCACTTCCCGCGAGTCGACGACCCGGGAGTCGGCGTGACGGCAGAACGGGCAACGCACTTTCCGAACACCTTCCCCTCTCGTCCCGCGGGTGACATCCACCCCGGCCCGCGCCGCCACGCTACGGCTCGAACCTGGTGATCAACATGTGGATATCCGGTGGGTGAACACCCACCGCCTGTGGACAACTCGTCCTCAGTCTACCCCAACTTGTGGACCAACTACAGCCATGTAACTACTAGATATAGCGGTGGACCTTAGAACGCGCGCAGGCGGGGCGCAAGCGACACGAGCGAGTGATGAGGTATGGCGACGACCTTCACGAGCCCGTGATCACGGAGCCGGATTCGACCGGCACGGTGAGCAACAGACCCGGCACGACCGACTCGGCCGGCAGGTGGTTCAGCTCTTCGATGCGCTCGACCACGGCGCCCGTGTCGCTCCCCGGCGCGTACTGCCGCGCCAGATCCCACAGCGTCTCCCCCGGCGCGACCGCGACGGTGGCCGTCCGCTCCGGGACGTCCGGCGCGAACGAGCCGGCGAAAACACCCAACCCGGTGACGGCGAGCGCGATGGCGACCCCGACCGCGGCGAGCCACGGCCACCGCGGCGCGATCCGCCGGGGGCAGGCGGCGACCGGACCGGGACGGCGGCCGGCGACCACGCGCGCCCGCGTCGGCGGGCGGCGCACCTCCGGACGGCGCACCTCCGGACGACGCGGCCGCACCGGCACGCGCCCGCCCGCGCCCTCCTCCGGCGCGCGCCGGACCAGCCACTCCTCAAGTGTCAGCACCGACATGGCGGAACCTCCTCGCAGATCCGCGACCCGCGACGAGCGCGCCGCCGGTCGAACAACCGTTCTATCGAACCTCCGTGCGAATGTGTACCACCCGGGTACGACAAAATCGAGCGCGCCCCGGCGTGTCGTCGAACAGTTGTTTGATGTTTGCTGTCGGGTGCACTACTGTGGGTGACCAGCAGAGGCGGACAGCGCCGGTCGCGCGGGTGCGCGGTCCCGGCCGCTCCAGAGCTGGGAGGCAGCACGGTGTCGGAAGAGACGGGCGAGACGATCCGCAGGCCAGGCGGCCGGTTCGGGGACGTGCATCCCCTCCCCGACCCCGAGGACGTCGAAGAGGGTCTCAGCCCCCGCCAGCAGCAGATCCTCGAAGTCATCAAGGCGTGGATCGACCGCTTCGGCTACCCGCCCAGCGTCCGCGAGATCGGCGAGGCGGTCGGGCTCACCTCCACCTCGTCGGTGTCGCACCAGCTGCGTTCGCTGCAGCGCAAGGGTTACCTGCGCCGCGACGCGAACCGTCCCCGCGCCGTCGGCGTGCTGACCGCACAGGCCGAGGCCGAGACCACGCCGCTGCCGAAGCCCGCGTACGTGCCGCTGGTCGGCCGCATCGCCGCCGGTGGCCCGGTGCTGGCCGAGCAGTCCATCGAAGAGGTCTTCCCGCTGCCGAAGGACATCGTCGGCGAGGGCGAGGTCTTCCTGCTCAGCGTCACCGGCGACTCGATGGTCGACGCCGCCATCACCGACGGCGACTGGGTGGTCGTGCGCCAGCAGCCGACGGCGAACAACGGCGAGATCGTGGCCGCGATGATCGACGGCGAGGCCACGGTGAAGACGTTCAAGCAGAAGGACGGCCACGTGTGGCTGATGCCGCACAACGAGGCCTACGACCCGATCCCCGGCGACGAAGCCACCATTCTGGGGAAGGTCGTGGCGGTCATCCGCCGTCTCTAGCCGGTCGATCGGCCGTTCGAAACGATCAGCCGGACCGCTTCCGCAACTTCGTCCAGGCGAACACCACGCCGCCCGCGACGACGACGGCCAGCAACAGGCCGGGCACCGTGTCCACGCCGCCCTGGCCGGACGCCCCGCCGGCGGCCTCCCCGCCGGAGCCCGCGGACTGGCCGCCCTCCTCCTCGGCGCTGTCCGCCACCAGGGCCGCCGCCCCGCGCACCGCGCGGATCGGGCCGACCCCCTCGGACGCCGACAACAGGGTGCCGTCCGGGTCGAAGGCGATCGCCTCCCCCTGCTGCTCGTCGGGCAGCGGCACGCGCACCGGCTCGCGCTGCAGCGCGGCGGCCACGTCCCGGTCGGGGGCCGGGAACAGGTAGGCGTCGGTGTAGGTCCGCAGCGCGACGACCTTGCCGTCCGCGCTCACGGCGCCACCGGTGACCAGCACGGAGCCGAACCCCGCGACCGGTCCGCCCGGGGTGTCCGTGGACTTGATGTCGATCGACCCGACCCGCTCCAGCGGCGTCGGGCCAGGGCTGGCCAGCGCCTTCGCCGGCCGGTAGATCCCCGCCTCCCCCAGCGGGTTCTTCGTGACCAGGTACGGCGTTCCCGACGCGTCGAGCAGCAGCGCCTCCGCGTCGTGCGGACCGTCGGGGTAGGTCAGGCGGTGCAGCGTCACCTTGCCCTGCGGCGTGACGGCCAGCAGGGCGATGGTCTCGCGTTGTTTGCGGTTGTCGCCGGTGTCGGCGAGCCAGAACGTGCCGTCCGCGGCACGGGCGAGGTCCTCGACGTCGTACGGGTCGGTCGAGCCAGAGATGATCCGCTGCACGGCGCAGTCGCGGCCCAGCACGAAGATCTGCACCTTGGTGCCGCCGTCGTTGATCGCGTACCACCGCGAGCCGTCGCTCACCAGGCCGGACAGCTCGCCGAGCCGCTTGTCCGTCACCGAGCACACCGGTTCCGGGGCCTGCGCCGCGTGCGCCGGCCCGGCCAGCCCCAGCAAGACAAGGACCGACAGGACCGGCGCCAGCGCAGCTCTACCGAGGCTCACCAGAGCCACGGTACCGATTTCAGGCCGGTGATCCGTTCACGGCGTAGGCCTCCAGCGCGGATGCCACGTCCGGGCGAACCCGGGCGCTCAGGCGGGTGCCCTCCGCAAGGTGCTCCTCGGTGAGGACCTCACCCTCGGAGTGCACGCGCGCCACCAGCTCACCGCGGGTGTACGGCACGAGCGCGTCCACGACCACGTCGGGCCGCGGCAGCCGCTCGGCCAGCGCCTCGAGCAGTTCCGGGACACCCTCGCCGGTCTTGGCCGACACCACGATCGCGCCCGGCAGCAGGTGCCGGAGGCGGACCAGCGACAGCTCGTCGGCCGCGTCCGCCTTGTTGATCACGATCAGCTCCGGCGGCAGCGGGCTCTCGTGGCTCTTGGTGATCTCGGCGAGCACCTGGCGCACGGCGTTGACCTGCTCCTCCGGGGCCGGGTCGGACCCGTCCACGACGTGCAGCAGCAGGTCCGCGTCGGCCGTCTCGTCCAGCGTCGAGCGGAACGCGTCGACCAGCTGGTGCGGCAGGTGCCGCACGAACCCGACCGTGTCGGTCAGGGTGAACGTGCGCCCGTCCGGGGTGGCCGCCCGCCGGGTCGTCGGGTCCAGGGTGGCGAACAGCGCGTTCTCCACCAGCACACCGGCCCCGGTGATGGCGTTGAGCAGGCTCGACTTGCCCGCGTTGGTGTAGCCGACGATCGCGACGCTGGGCACCTCGTTGGCCACGCGGCGGCCCCGCTTGGTCGCCCGGATGGTGTCCATCGCGGCGATCTCGCGGCGCAGCTTCGCCACGCGCTTGTTGATGCGCCGCCGGTCGGTCTCCAGCTTGGTCTCACCGGGACCACGCAGGCCCACACCGCCGTTCGCGCCACCGGCGCGGCCACCGGCCTGCCGGGACAGCGACTCACCCCAGCCCCGCAGCCGCGGGATGAGGTACTGCAGCTGGGCCAGCTCGACCTGCGCCTTGCCTTCACGCGAGCGCGCGTGCTGGGCGAAGATGTCGAGGATCAGCGCGGTCCGGTCGATCACCTTGACCTTGAGCCGCTCCTCCAGCTGGCGCAGCTGGCCGGGCGAGAGCTCACCGTCGCAGATGACCGTGTCGGCCCCGGTGGCGACGACGATGTCGAACAGCTCGCGCACCTTGCCCGAGCCGATGTAGGTGGCCGGGTCGGGCTTGGAGCGGCGCTGCACGAGACCTTCGAGCACTTCGGAACCGGCGGTCTCGGCCAGGCGTGCGAGTTCGGCTAGCGAAGCCTCGGACTGCTCCGCGGTGCCCTCGGTCCACACACCGACCAGGACCACGCGCTCGAGGCGGAGTTTCCGGTACTCGACCTCGGTGATGTCCGACAGTTCGGTCGACAGGCCCGCGACGCGGCGCAGGGATGCGCGCTCGGACAGTTCCAGGTCGCCGGTCGACGGGTCTTCCACGAGGTCTGTGTAGGTCAGTTCTGTCATCGTCCTTCCATGGTCCCACGATTCGCGGGATTGTCCGAATCCTTTAGCGGCTCGGGTACACCGCCACGTAGATCGCGAACTGCTCGGCGCCCTCCGGGGTCGAGCGGTCGCGGAACTCGTCCAGCAGGCTCAGCAGCCGCTGTTCGAACTCGCGCCTGGCCTCGGCGTCGACCCGGACCACCAGCCGGGACTGGTCCAGCTCGCCGCGGTCGAGCTCGGCGATCTCGGACAGGTAGGCCTCCAGCATGGCCTCGGACAACGCCCCGTCGTCCTCCCCGGACAGCTCCCAGGACTTGCCGGTCGACAGGTACGGGATCTCCTTCGCGCCGCGATTGCCCCTGCGGGCGGGCTGCGGGGCCAGAAAACCGGTGTCGACCAGCTTGCGCACGTGGTGCAACGTGGTCGCCGGGTCCCGCCCCAGGCGCTGCGCGATTTCCTTGTTCGTCAACGCCTCCGCATAGGTCAACCGGATGATGCGCAGGCGTATTCCCGAGGCCAGGGCGGCTGCCTCGGCCTCACTCGGGGGGCGGCGGTCTCGCACCGCCCCAGCGTAGTCGGGCGAAGTGATTGACGGATTCCAATCACTGCGTCACTCTGTTGGTGTGCCACGACGAGACTCGCTCTGGTTCCACTCGGGGTTCCGGCTGCTGTGGGCGGGCGACACGGTCAGCCAGGCGGGCACGTTCGTGGGAATTACCGTCTTGCCGCTGCTGGCCGCGACCGTGCTGTCCGCGACGCCCGGCGAGATGGGCCTGCTCACCGCGGCCGAGAACGCCGCGTTCCTGCTGATCGGGCTGCCGGCCGGGGTGTGGGTGGACCGGATGAAACGGCGTCCGCTGATGCTGCGCGCCGACTTCGCCCGCGCCGCGCTGCTGCTGACGATCCCGCTGGCGTGGTGGGCAGGCCGGCTGACGCTGGCCCAGCTGGTCGTGGTGGCGTTGCTGGTCAGCGTCGGGACGGTGTTCTTCGACGTCGCCTACCAGTCCTACCTGCCGTCCCTGGTCGGGCGTGAGCACCTGGTGGAGGGCAACGCGAAGCTGCAGGCCAGCCAGTCGGTCGCGCAGGTGGTCGGGCCGGGGCTCGGCGGCGGGCTGACCCAGTTGTTCGGCGCGGCCAACGCGGTGCTCGCGACCGGGGCGGGCTACGTCGCGTCCGGGCTGTTCCTGCTGCGCATCCGGACGCCCGAACCGGAGCCGGAACCACACGACGGCACGCCGCTGCGCGCGCAGATCGCCGAGGGCCTGCGGTTCGTGTTCGGCAATCCGGCGTTGCGCGCGATCGTGCTGTGCACCGCGAGCGGCAACTTCGCCGGCACGATCGTGATCTCGATGCAGGTCCTGTTCCTCACCAGGGACCTCGGGTTGAGCCCGTCCGGCGTCGGCCTGGTGCTCGCGGTCGCCAGCGGCGGCGGCATCCTGGGCGCGCTCACCGCCGGGTTCTGGACCAGGGTGATCGGGCAGGCCAGGGCCATCTGGCTGGTGCCGATGACCACCTGGCCGCTCCAGTTGCTGCTGCCGCTGTCCCAGCCGGGCTGGTCGGTGGCGCTGGGCGTGCTGGGGATGGTGGCCAGCGGCTACGGCATCGTGGTCTACAACGTCGCGCAGGTCAGCTACCGGCAGGCGATCTGCCCGGACCGGCTGATGGGCCGGATGAACGCGACCGTGCGGTTCGTGGTGTGGGGCACCATGCCGCTCGGCGGACTGGCAGGCGGCGCGCTCGGCGAGCTGATCGGCGTCCGGTCCACCGTGTGGACCGGGTGCGCGCTCATGGCGGTGACGATGCTGCCGGTGCTGCTGTCCCCGTTGCGGCGGATGCGCGACCTGCCGGTCAGCCCGCCCGCTCCCACCACTGCGGATCCAGCTGGCCCCGCGCCACGAACTCCGCCGGGCCCGTCAGCGTCGACGCCCCCCGCTCCACGGTGACCTCGACCCGGCCGCCGGGGATGTCCACAGCGGACTTCCCGGTGTCGGTGCCCGCCAGGTGCAGCGCGGCCGCGACCGCGGCCACCGTGCCGGTGCCGCACGCGCGGGTCTCGCCGACTCCCCGTTCGTACACCCGCATCTTCAGGCGCTGCTCGCCGAGCGGGTTGACGAACTCCAGGTTGACGCCGTCGGGGAAGAAGTCGCTGTCGTAGCGGGGCGCGCGGGTCAGGTCCAGCTCGTCGATGTCGTCGTCCACAATGGACACCAGGTGCGGGTTGCCCACGTTCACCGCGACACCGGAGAAGTTGTGCCCGTCCACGATGGCGACCGAGGCGCCGGTGATCGCGGCCGGCCCCATCTGCACGGTCACCGACAGGTCCGGGTGCACCACCACCGGCCGGTCGCCCGCGCGGGTGCCGATCACGAACTCGCGCCCGGACACCAGTCCCGCTTCGACGAGGTACCGCGCGAACACCCGCGTCCCGTTGCCGCACATCTCGGCGATCGACCCGTCGGCGTTGCGGTAGTCCATGAACCACTCCCCCGCCGAATCGGCCGCGGCGGGCAGGTCCAGAGCCTCCTTGCGCACCACGCGGAGGACACCGTCGGCACCGAGCCCGCGCTGCCGGTCACACAGCGCGGCGACCCGGCTCGCCGTCAGGTCCAGCCGGGCGTCGGGGTCGGGGAGCACCACGAAGTCGTTCTGGGTGCCATGCCCCTTGAGGAACTCGATAACCACACGATCAGACTACTGGGCCACAACGGAGAGCACCCGCTCGGCCACGTCAAGATCGGCTCCGTCGAACCACCGGATCCGCGCGTCCCGGCGGAACCAGGATCGTTGCCTGCGAACGAATCGGCGCGTCGCCTGCTTCGTCGCCTCGGCCGCGGCGGCGAAGTCCCCGTCGCCGTCCAGTTCGGCGAGCACCTGCTGGTAGCCCAGCGCGCGGGAGGCCGTCTTGCCCTCCCGGAGCCCGCGCTCCACCAGCGATCGCACCTCGTCGACGAGGCCGGCCGCGAACATGCGGTCCACGCGCAGCTCCACGCGCCGGTCGAGGTCCTCGGTGTCCCGGTCGATCCCGATCATCACGGTGCCGTACCGAGCGGGGCCGGGACGCGGCATGTTGGCGGAGAACGGTTGTCCGGTGATCTCGATGACCTCCAGCGCGCGGACGATCCGGCGCGTGTTGGTCGGCAGGATCGCGGTGGCCGCGGCCGGATCGAGCGTGGTGAGGCGGCTGTGCAGGGCCGCGGCGCCGACTTCGGCGGCCTCGGCCTCCAGCCGCGCCCGCACGGCCGGGTCGGTGCCCGGGAAGCGGAGGTCGTCAAGGACGGCCTGCACGTAGAGGCCGGAACCGCCGGTCAGCACGGGCACCTTGCCCTCGGCCAGCAGGCGCTCGATGACGGCGCGGGCGTCGCGCTGGTAGGCGGCGACGGAGGCGGTCTCGGTGACGTCGAGGACGTCGAGCAGGTGGTGCGGCACGCCGCGGCGTTCCGCCGCCGAGACCTTGGCGGTACCGATGTCCATGCCGCGGTAGAGCTGCAGGGCGTCGGCGTTGACCACCTCGCCGCCGACCGCGCGCGCGATCGTGATGGCGAGTTCGGACTTGCCGGTGGCGGTGGGGCCGACGACGGCGATCGGGTTCACCCGCGCTCCCACACCGCGACGTGGTAGCCGACGCCGAACGGCGCCGCGGAGTAGAGCAGTTCGGCGCGCCAGTCGTCGCCGGCGCCCGCCAGCACCTGCCACGGCGCGCGGCCGCCCGCGCCCAGTTCGGCGGCCAGCCCGGGATCGAGCGCCCGCAGCGCGGCCGTGTCGGCGGTGGCGAGCGCGCGGGCGACCGCCTCGTCGAAGGCGGGGGCGCGCTCGTCCTCACCGCCCGGGGACTTGGGGCCGTGCCGGTTGGAGCCGTCGCCGAGCACGAGCAGGCCGGTTCGGTCGCCGTTGGCGAGGAGCTTGCCGAGGCGCTCGCACTCGGCCGGATCGCCGTCCACGAGGTGCACCCGCACCGAATCCGCGCCCGCCTGCTCCCGCAGCCAGCCCGCGACGAGGGCGGGCAGCGGGAGTTCGGCCGGGGACGCGGGCGCCGCGCTCAACGAGACCGGAACGTCGGCTCCGTATCCGCGGAACGACCCGGACGTGTCGGGCTCGATGACCCGTTCGTGGTCGCCGGCGCCCACCGCGACCCACTCCGGGGTCACGGCGGCGAGGCGCCCCACGGCGGCGCGGCAGGCCGCGCGCAACGCCTCCAGCTCGGCGTTCGCCCCCGGGGACAGCGCCGGCACGAGCAGCGGGGGCTGCGGTACCACCACGGCTTGCACGATCACACCCGTCGAGGTTACCGGCAGCCACGCTCGGGCAACCCACGACCACGGAGAGCAGCGAGATCGACGATCACAGCGATCCCACGTGGCCCGGAAGTAGAATCACCCGCTCCGACCCCCCAACCGAGTACCACGAGCGGCGCTGAACTGCTTGAATGCGGCCAGAGGGAACGAGACCCGCATGACCCGGCCCCGCCCGCCAGCGGGGCGCCCGCCACGAGGCGGGCCGACAGGCGATAAGGAGCCTGCGATGTCCGACGAGAACACCGGCACCCCGGCACCCCACCAGGTGCCCCACGGCCACACGCCCGCCGCCGGCCACGGCGCGCCGGTCCCGCCGGCCGAGCCGCACCCCTCCCGCTGGGGCCGGGTGGACGACGAGGGCAACGTCTACGTCCGGACCGCGGACGGGGAACGCGCCGTCGGCGTGTGGCAGGCCGGCTCGCCGGAGGAGGGGCTGCTGCACTACGCGCGGCGCTTCGACGACCTGCGCACCGAGGTCGAACTGCTCGGCACCCGGCTGTCGTCCGGCGCGGGCGACCCGAAGCACGCGCTCGCCACCGCGACGCAGCTGCGGGAAAGCCTGCCGACGGCGGCCGTGGTCGGCGACCTCGCGGCGCTGTCGGCGCGGATCGACCAGATCGTCGCGCACGCCGAAACCGCGCTGGCGGCGGCGAAGCAGGAGCGCGAGGAGGCCCGCGCGGCCGCGGTCGGGCGCAAGCAGGCGCTGGCCGAGGAGGCCGAGAAGATCGCCGCCGAGTCGGTGCAGTGGAAGGCCGCTGGCGACCGGCTGCGCGCGATCCTCGACGAGTGGAAGACGATCAAGGGCGTCGACCGCAAGACCGACGACGAGCTCTGGAAGCGCTTCTCCAAGGCGCGGGAGGCGTTCAACCGTCGCCGCGGCTCGCACTTCGCCGAGCTGGACAAGCAGCGCGCGGCCGCGAAGGCCCGCAAGGAGGAGCTGATCGCGGAGGCCGAGGCGCTCGCCGACTCGACCGACTGGGGCCCGACGGCCGGGCGCTACAAGGAGCTCATGACGGAGTGGAAGGCGGCGGGCCGGGCGCCCAAGGAGGCCGACGACGCGTTGTGGCAGCGCTTCCGCGCCGCGCAGGACGCGTTCTTCTCCCGCCGCTCCGCGACGTTCTCCGAGCGGGACGCCGAGTTCGCCGCGAACGCCACGCGCAAGGAGGAGCTGCTCGCCGAGGCCGAGAAGATCGACCCGGGCGCCAACCTCGACGCGGCGAAGGCGCAGCTGCGGCGGATCCAGGAGCAGTGGGACGAGATCGGCAAGGTGCCGCGGGAACGGATCCGCGAGCTGGACGGCAGGCTCAAGGCGGTCCAGGACCGGATCCGCGAGGTCGAGGACAGCCAGTGGCGCCGCAGCGACCCGGAGGCGCAGGCGCGGGCCGCGCAGTTCCGCGAGCGGGTCGAGCAGTTCGAGGCGCAGGCCGCGAAGGCCCGCGCCGCCGGCGACGAGCGGCGCGCCAAGAAGGCCGAGGAGCAGGCGGCGCAATGGCGCGAGTGGATGCAGGCGGCGGAGCAGGCGGTCGCGGACCGCTGAGGTCTTCGATTCGCTGAGGTCTTCGGTTCGAGTGGCGGCCCCTTCCCGGTGCGGGGAGGGGCCGCCGTCGTTCAGTGGTCCCGGTAGTACTCGCCGATCGCCGTGAACGCGGCCTTCGGCTCCCACGGCAGCTCCTGCCCGTCGCGGTCCTCGAAGACCTTCACCACCCCGTAGCTGGCCAGGTCCAGGTCGTCCCGCGGGTCGCCGCCAGGGCGGTGCACGTGGTCGTACAACGCGAAGGTGAACACGAACGCGCTGTCCACGCCCGCGGAGTCGAACGTCTCCAGCAGTTCGCGCACGTACGCGGCCTGCCCCTCCTCGTCGCGCTCGTACTCGCCGTTCAGCCGGACCGGGCCGCGGTCCTCGTCGTACTCGACGGCGTCCAGCGCGCTCGCCCCCAGATCGCCCGCGCCGCGGTAGGTCGCGGCGCCGAACTCGGTGATCGCGACGGGCTTGCCCTGCTCGACGAGGGCCCGGACCCCGTCGGCGAAGCGGTCGGCGATCGCGGCCGTCCGGTACAGATCCACCGAGACGAAGTCAAACAGCGTCCAGTCGACGCGCTCCAGCTGCACGGACGCGTAGGTCACCTGGCCACCGAACCGCTCCCGCACGACGGCGACCGCCTTGGCGAGGAAGTCACCGACCCGGGAGCCGAGTTCGGGGATGCGCTCGCGGTTGTCCATCAGGAACGCGATCCGCTGCCGGATGCCGTCGCCGGGCAGGAAACCCTTGTTCATCAGGCTCAGCTCGGCCCCGGCCACGAACACGACCTCGGCGCCCCGCCGTCTGATCCGCTCGGCCCGCTCGGCGCAGTCCGCGAACAGCTTCAGCGTCTCCTCCTCGGTCAGCTCCAGCGGGTACGGCGAGAACCAGACCTCCAGCCCCAGCTCGGCCGCGCGGGTGGCGGCCACCTCCAGCCGCTCCGGATCGCCGCCCATGATCCGCACCGCGTTGCAGTGCAGGTCGTCGCGGATGACCCGCAGCTCGCGCTCGACCACCTCCGGATCGAACCGCTTCCGGGAGAACTTCCCGTTCTGGACGAAGCCGGTGTCATAGCTGATGCCCTTGGCTCGCATGTCCATCTCCTCAAATAGGGTACTGGCCGTACCTTAGCAGAGATAAGGTACCGTGCGTACCCATGGAGCCGTCCCGGACCCGCAGGCGGGGAGCCGCACTGGAGGACGCGATCCTCCAGGCGGCGGCGGACGAACTGACCGAGTCCGGGTTCGCCGCGCTGACCATGGACAAGGTCGCCGCGCGCGCGGGCACCAACAAGAACGCCCTGTACCGCCGCTGGCCGAACCGGCTCGCTCTCGGAGTTGCCGCCTACCAGCGGCTCACGAGATCGGTGCCGGTGCCGGACACCGGCAACCTCCGCGACGACGCCCTCGCCCTGCTGCGTGGCGCCAACCGGCACTGGAGCTCCCCGCTCGGCGCGATCCTGCGCGAGCTGATCGCCGCGGCCGGGGGCGCCTCGGAACTCCTGGGGCAACTGCAGGACCCCGCCGAGGGGGCGGCCGCGCCGTGGCTGACCATCCTGGAACGCGCTGCCGAACGCGGGGAGGTGTCACCGGCCGCGCTGAACCACCGCGTCGCCACGGTGGCGATCGTGTTGCTGCGCAACGAGTTCGTCGTGCGGGGCGTGCCCACCGCGCCAGACGAAGTGTTGGTCGAGATCGTCGACGAGGTCTACCTGCCGCTGGTGCGGTCGAAGTGACCCTCCAGCACCGCAAGGTCGCGCACGGCGTACCGGCGGTGCTCGCACTCCTCGTTCATCACCACGCGCAGGCACTTCCCCACCGGCTGCGGCTCCTCGGGGTAGCCGGGCGCGGGCGACGGTGTCCGCCCGCAGCGATTCGAGGGTGACCCACCCGGCGCGGAAGTCCGCGGGGCCGTCCATCGCCCGCAGCTCGACGGCGATGTCCACCCGGTCATGATGGCGCTGTCCGGTGCCGCAGCGCCACGCCCGCGCCGGTCAGGAACGCCAGCGCCGCCGCGGACCCGAGGATCACCGGTGGTGTCGTGACCTGCGTGAGCAGCGCGAACACGTACGGCGCGCAGAACCCGACGTAGGTGAGCGCCCACCACACGGAGGCCAGCCGGGCCAGGCCCGCGGGCGGGGCGATGCGCGCGATCTCGGTGAGGCCGAAGGTCACGCACAGCCCGTACCCGCAGCCAAGTGCCGCGTCGGCCAGCAACGCGACGGCGGGTTGCGCGGACACGGCCGCGGCGAGGCCGAGGAGCATCCCGGTGCCGACCGCGGCGAGCCCGATCAGCGCGGGCAGCAGGATCGCGCGTGCGGCGAGGCGCCTGCCGACCGGCTGGATCAGCAGCCCGGCCCCCAGCACGACGGCTATCGCGGCGCCCGCGAAGACCGTCTCGACGTCGCCGAGGCGCGACTCCACCAGTGACGGCAGCACGGCGAACCCGGTCGCGGGCGCGGCGAAGACCCACGGCGCGACCGGGACGACCATGCGCCGGAAGCGCGGGTCGCGGATGCCGGTCACGCGCTTGCCGGGCTGTGCGCGGGGCGCGGTCTCCGGCACCTTGAGCGCCGCGACGAGCGCGACCGCGGACAACACGAAGTGCGGCAGGTAGGCGACGTCCAGCGGCGCCCACTGCGCGATCAGCGCGGCGACCAGCCCGCCGATCCCGAAGCCGGCGGAGAGGAACAGACTCGCCCGGCGCGCGCCGGTCCCCTCGGCTGTGTCGTCGTGCGGCGGGTGCGACAGCTCCTTCACCCAGGCACTGCCCGCCGCGAGGACCGCCCCCATGGCGAACCCCGAGGCGAAGCGCCCCACCCCCAACCACGGCACACCCATTTCGCCGAGCAGAAGCGCCCCGGTCGCGAGCGCCGAGAGGACGACCGCGCCGAGCACCACGGGCCGTCGACCGTAGCGGTCCGCGCCCGGGCCGCCGAGTAGCAGGCCGGGCACCAGGCCGAGGACGTAGATCGCGAAGAGCCCGGTCACGGTCGCCGCGGAGAGGCCCATCTCGCGCCGGTAGGCCCCGAGCAGCGGCGAGAACTGGTTGGCGCCCCACCCCACGGCGGTGATCAACCAGGCGGCCCGCGGCCAGGCCCGCCGGGTCGCGGGCAGCAGGGCACACTCCGTCATACCCCGGTTCTAACCCGCGCGGAGTTGTGGAAACCGGATCGTTCACGATTCCCGAACGGCTGTGCGGGGCGTGGCCGGGCGGGCTGGTGGCTGCGGCGGACGGCGCGGACACGGCGCGCTGCCGCAGGCCGCGGCGGGCGGCAGTGGTGGCTGCTGCGGTCAGCGCGGCAGCTGCCGCAAGCCGCGGCGGGCAGCAGCGGAAGCTGCGGACAGCGCAGTCGCTGCCACAAGCAGCGGCGGCCGCCGCGGGCAGCACGGTTGTGCCGCAGCCGGCACGTGGCCGCAGACAGCGCGTGGCCACGGGCAGCGGCGGCCAACGCAGGCGGCAGCCTGCCGCAACCGGCGTGTCACTGCGCACACCGGGATCGCCGCCACAGGCAGCGGCAGCCGCCGCGGGCAGCGCGGTTGTGCCGCAGCCGGCACGTGGCCGCGGCCAGCGCGTGGCCATGGGCAGCGGCCAACGCAGGCGGCAGCGGTAGCCGCTGCGGGTCGCGCGATAGCTACCGCAACCGGCGCGTCGCTGCGCGCAGCGCGATCGCTGCCACAGGCGGCGGCCAACGTCGGCAGCAGCGGTGGTCGCCACGGGCGATGGTGGCCGTCCACAGCCTGCGCGTCGCTGCAGGCAGCGCGCCGCCGCGGGCGGCAGCGGTAGCCGCCGCGCGTGTTGTGCCCGCTGTTCGCGCATTATGTGCGCCGTTCGAGAGCCAGTGCGTTCCTCCGGGCGGGCAGCTCCCGGCGGCGCCCGTCGGAGTCTGGGGGCGGCAGGCGCGGGTGGTAGATCACCTTGGCGTACCTCGCGTGGCGGGCTTACCGTCAGGGCGTGGATCTGCGCCGCCTTGCCTCGTTTCTGGCGGTGGCCGAAGAAGGGCACTTCGGCCGGGCCGCGGCGCGCCTTTTCCTCTCCCCGCCGGCCGTGACCGCCCACGTCCAGCAGCTCGAGCGCGAGCTGGGCGTGCCGCTGTTCGAGCGCGCCCCGGTGCGGCTCACCCCGGCCGGGCACCGCTTCCTCGGCCACGCCCGCGGCCTGGTCGACGCGGCCAACGCCGCCATCACCGACATGGCGGACCTCGCCGAGCACTCCGACGACACCCTGCGCGTCGGCGTCATGGGCCACGGCTCGGCCGAGCTGACCCCGGCCGTCATCAGCGCCTTCCGCCACCTGCGGCCGCAGGTGCGCCTCACCCTGGAGGCCCTCACCTTCACCGAGCACACCAGCGCGCTGCTCGAACACCGCGTCGATGTGGCCTTCGTGCGGCCGGCGGTCACCGACGAGCGGGTCACGGTCGACGTGCTCACCACGGAGGCCCGCATCGTCGTCATCCCGGCGCACTCCGAGCTGGCCGCGGCCGGCGAGCTGCGCCTCGCGGACGTGTTGGACCTGCCGTTCGTCGCGCTGCCGCCGCACACACCGCGGCCGTTCACGGACTACCTGTACTTCACCGAGGCCCGCGGCGGCGAGGCGCCGCGCCCGGGACCGGACCACGCGGTCACCCCGCAGGAGGTGCTGATGAGCGTCGCGGCAGGGCGGGGCGCCGGTTCGGCGCTCAGCTCGTTCGCGCGCTTCTACCGCTGGCCCGGCACCGTGTGCGTGCCGGTCGTGGACGCGCCGTGGGACCACAGCGTGCTCGCCACCCGCACCGGCGACCGCGACCCGCACGTGCAGCTGTTCCGCGGCCTCGCCCGGTCGCTGGCCCCGCGGTTCGCCTCAGGTGCGGGACCAGGCGGTGCGCATCCACTGGGCGGCCAGCAGGATGATCGCGACCAGCGCGATCACCATGCCGATGCCGGGACCGCGCCCGGTGGCGCCGTTGGCGACTGACGACTGCTGCGACCAGATCGCCAGCAGCCCGTCGACGGAGGCGAACCAGCCGCCCATCGCGCACACCCACGACAGCCACCAGCGGCGCGTCATCAGCGTCAGCGCGGAGGCCAGCACGCCGATCACCGTGGACGTGACCGCGAACAGCTGCGGGATGCCGCCGCCCTGCCCGAGCAGCACCTGCCAGCCCACGTGCGGACCGACCCACGGCAACAGCTGCCCCACCAGCAGCACGAACACCAGCACCGCGATGACGAACCCGCGCCGGCCCAGCTCGACGGTGCGGGAGGCCTTGGTGACGACCTCGTCGACGTCGGTGCCCAGCCGGTCGTAGTCGCTCTCGCTCACAGTCCGCACCCGCCCGTCGTCACCGGCTGGGGCGCCGGACGGCCGAACGACGGCAGCCCGAGGCTGACCCCGTCGGTCTTGGGCCGGCGGCCCGCCTCCACGTTGTCACCGGCGCGGGTGCGCCGGTGCGACAGCAGGTCGCCGTCGGCGACGAGGTGGTGCGGCGCGCCGTAGGTGACCACGGTTTCGACCACGTCACCCGGCCGCACCGAACCCTCGATCGCGGACCCGGTCGGCGTGAAGTGCACCAGCCTGCCGTCGCGGGCGCGCCCGCTCATCCGCCGGGTCTCGGTGTCCTTGCGGCCCTCGCCTTCGGCGACCAGCAGCTCGACCTTGCGCCCGACCAGCTTCTTGTTCTCGTCCCAGGCGATCTCGTTGACCAGCTCGACCAGCCGGTCGTAGCGCTCCTGCACGACCTGCTTGGGCAGCTGGTCCGGCAGCTCGGCCGCGGGGGTTCCGGGGCGCTTGGAGTACTGGAAGGTGAACGCGCTGGAGAACCGGGCCTCGCGCACGACGTCGAGCGTGGCCTGGAAGTCCTCCTCGGTCTCGCCGGGGAACCCGACGATGATGTCGGTGGTGATGGCCGCGTCCGGGATCCGGTCCCGCACCTTGTCCAGAATGGACAGGAACCGGCTGGACCGGTAGGAGCGGCGCATCTCGCGCAGGATGCGGTCCGAACCGGACTGCAGCGGCATGTGCAGCTGCGGGCAGACGTTCGGGGTCTCGGCCATCGCGTCGATGACGTCGTCGGTGAACGCCGCCGGGTGCGGCGAGGTGAAGCGGACCCGCTCCAGGCCGTCGATGCCGCCGCAGGCGCGCAGCAGCTTGGAGAAGGCGTCCCGCTCGCCGAACTCGACGCCGTAGGAGTTGACGTTCTGCCCGAGCAGCGTCACTTCCAGCACGCCCTCGGCGACGAGCGCCTCGACCTCGGCCAGGACCTCGCCGGGCCGCCGGTCGCGCTCCTTGCCGCGCAGCGACGGCACGATGCAGAAGGTGCAGGTGTTGTTGCAGCCCACGGAGATCGAGACCCAGCCCGAGTAGGCCGACTCGCGCCGCGCGGGCAGCGTCGAGGGAAACGTCTCCAGCGACTCGAGGATCTCCACCTCGGCCTCGGCGTTGTGCCGGGCGCGTTCCAGCAGCACCGGCAGGGCGCCGATGTTGTGGGTGCCGAACACGACGTCCACCCACGGGGCGCGCTTGACGATCTCGCCGCGGTCCTTCTGGGCGAGGCAGCCGCCGACGGCGATCTGCATGTCCGGGTTGGCGTCCTTGGCCGGGCGCAGGTGCCCGAGGGTGCCGTAGAGCTTGTTGTCCGCGTTCTCGCGCACCGCGCACGTGTTGAACACGACGAGGTCGGGCGCGTCGTCCGCGCCCGCCGGAACGTAGCCCGCCTCCTCCAGCTGGCCCGCGAGCCGCTCGGAGTCGTGCACGTTCATCTGGCAGCCGAACGTGCGGATCTGGTAGGTTTTGCCACCGTTCATCGGGCACCGTGTTCGCTGGTAAGACAAGCCATGACGGCTACCAGCGTAACTCTTCGGGGTTGCCCGCCTTCGCGCGCGTCAGGTTCGCAGCGCGACGTACCAGCCTTCGGGGATGGGGCCGGGCAGCAGGTCCGGGATGGACGTGCAGATGTGTCCCGGCCAGGACGACAGCTGCGACTGGCAGTCCGCCTGCGTCGGGTACGGGCCGGCTTTCAGGCTGACGCCGTCGGCGTGGGCAGCGGGGGCGGCGAGCGTGCACAGCCCCGCGCCGAGCACGAGCGCGGCGGCCAGCTTGCGGAGGTTGCGTGCGGTCACGAACCGAGTATCGAACGTGACGACGCCGAGCGCAGCGGTGTGCCCCGTTCGAGCGAAGCGACCCCGTCCGAGCTGCACCGCTCGCCTGACTACAGTTACCCGCACCCGGGGTCACCGTCCGTCGAAAACGGGCAGAACGGATGACACCTAGGTTGCGTTTGATTCGATTTACGGGCGCGGGGGCGCGTCACGGTGTTAGATCGCCGAGTGAGCCTGGCTATGGAGGGCAGATGAGCACAGCTACGTCAGCACCAGCGATGATCAGGGCTGCGGGCGTGAACAAGTTCTTCGGTGACCTGCACGTGCTCAAGGACATCAACCTCGAGGTGCCCAAGGGCCAGGTCGTCGTGGTGCTCGGCCCGTCCGGGTCCGGCAAGTCGACGCTGTGCCGCGCGATCAACCGGCTGGAGCCGATCAACTCCGGCGAGATCGAGGTGGACGGGCAGCCGCTGCCCGCGGAGGGCAAGGCGCTGGCCGCGCTGCGCGCCGAGGTCGGCATGGTGTTCCAGTCGTTCAACCTGTTCGCGCACAAGACCATCGTCGAGAACGTGATGCTCGCGCCGGTGAAGGTCCGCAAGGTCGGGCAGGACGAGGCGCGCAAGACCGCGATGCAGCTGCTGGACCGGGTGGGCATCGCGAACCAGGCGCAGAAGTACCCGGCTCAGCTGTCGGGCGGTCAGCAGCAGCGTGCGGCGATCGCGCGGGCGCTGGCGATGAGGCCGAAGGTGATGCTGTTCGACGAGCCCACCTCGGCGCTGGACCCGGAGATGGTCCAGGAGGTCCTGGACACGATGACCGGGCTGGCGAAGGAAGGCATGACGATGCTCGTGGTCACGCACGAGATGGGCTTCGCCCGTCGCGCGGCGAACCGCGTGGTGTTCATGTCCGACGGGGAGATCGTCGAGGACGCGTCGCCGGACGAGTTCTTCACCAAGCCGAAGTCGGACCGCGCCAAGGACTTCCTCGGCAAGATCCTGACGCACTAGTTGAGTTCCCGCGGCGCCCGGCAGGCGCCGCCCGATCCCGGGAGAACAGGAATCCAGATGAAGATCCGCACCCTGGCAGCGGGCCTGCTGGTCGGCGCCCTGACGCTGACCGCTTGCGGCAAGGAGGGGACCCCCTCCGGCGGCACCGGGGACACCGGAACCGACGCCGCCGCGCTGCCCACCTACACGGTGGCCCAGAACGTGGACGTGGCCGGCTCGCCGACCTTCGCCAAGATCAAGGGCGCAGGCAAGCTGACCATCGGCGTGAAGGACGACCAGCCGGGCCTGGGCCTGAAGGACCCGACGACCGGCAAGTTCCAGGGTTTCGACATCGAGATCGCCAAGATGGTCGCCGCGGGCCTCGGCTTCGACGAGAGCAAGATCACCTTCACCACGGTCGACTCGGCCGCGCGTGAAGCCGCGATCACCAACGGCAACGTCGACTACTACGTCGGCACCTACACCATCACCGACAAGCGCAAGACCCAGGTGTCCTTCGCCGGCCCGTACTTCATGGCCGGGCAGGACCTGCTGGTGCGCAAGGACGACACCTCGATCACCGGCCCGGAGACGCTGAAGGGCAAGAAGGTCTGCTCGGTGACCGGGTCGACCCCGATCCAGCGCGTGCGCGACCAGCAGCTGACCGAGGCCGGGAACATCGTCGAGTTCCAGAAGTACTCGCAGTGCGTGGAGAAGCTGATCACCAAGGAGGTGGACGCCGTCACCACCGACGACGCCATCCTCAAGGGCTTCGCCGCCCAGGACCCGGACAACCTGAAGGTCGTCGGCAAGACGTTCTCGCAGGAGCCGTACGGCATCGGCCTGCCCCGTGACGACGCCGCGCTGCGCGGCAAGGTGGACGACCTGCTGCAGGCCGCCATCGACGACGGCACCTGGCAGAAGATCTACGACGCCACCCTCGGCAAGTCCGGCTCGGCCGCGACGCCTCCGGCGATCCAGCGCTACTGACACTCCTCTGTGGCCGGTGAGCGCGAGCGTGCTCACCGGCCACACCCGTTTCCACCCACTCATCGAACCGCGGCGGGGAAGGCCCGATGGACGTCCTGCTCGACAACTTGGACCTCTACGGTCCGTTCTTCTGGACCACGATCAAGCTGTTCCTGATATCCGGCGTGGCTAGCCTGATCTTCGGCACCTTCCTGGCCGGCCTTCGGGTGAGCCCGGTCCCGGTGTTCCGCGCCGTCGGCGCCACCTACGTGACACTGATCCGCAACACCCCGCTGACGCTGGTGTTCGTGTTCCTGGTGTTCGCCTACCCGCTGCTCGACATCGTCGACCTGAGCTACTTCACCGCCGCGGTCGTGTCGCTGACCCTGTACACCTCGGCGTTCATCTGCGAGGTCGTCCGCTCGGGCATCAACACCGTCCCCGTCGGCCAGGCCGAAGCCGCCCGCGCGCTCGGGCTGACCTTCACCCAGATCCTCGGCCAGATCGTGCTGCCCCAGGCCATCCGCTCGGTGGTGCCGCCGCTGATGAGCATGCTCATCGCGCTGCTGAAGAACACCACCATCGCCGCCGGGTTCTCCGTCGCCGAGGCCGGTGCGATCCGCCAGTACCTGTCCGAGCGCGGTGACAACCAGCTGGTCGGCCTGCTGTGGGTCGCCCTCGGGTTCATCATCCTGGTCGCGGTCCTGTCCTTCATCCAGCGGACCCTCGAGAAGCGCTGGAGCGTGGCGCGATGAGCAACGTCCTGTTCGACATCCCCGGTCCCAAGGCCCGCGCCCGCTACCGCGTGCTCGCCGTCCTGGGCACCCTCATCGTCGCCGCGGTGATCGCCTACATCATCTGGCGGTTCATCGACAGCGGCCAGTTCTCCGCCCGCCGCTGGGAGTGGCTGCAGTACGCCCAGGTCCAGCGCGACCTGCTCGACGCCCTGCTCGCCACCCTGCAGGCATTCGCCCTCGGCGCCGTGCTGGCCCTGGTGTTCGGCGCGATCTTCGCCGCAGGCCGCCTGTCCGACCACGCCTGGGTCCGCGGCGTCTCCACCGGAATCGTGGAGTTCTTCCGCGCCATCCCGCTGCTGATCCTGATGTTCCTCTTCTACTACGGCGCACCCGCGCTGGGCATCTCCCTGCCGCCGTTCGCCGCCGTGGTGCTTGGCCTGACCCTGTACAACGGGTCGGTGCTGGCGGAGGTGTTCCGCGCCGGCATCCTGGCGCTGCCGAAGGGCCAGAGCGAGGCGGCGTACGCGCTGGGCATGCGCAAGACGCAGGTGATGACGCTCGTCCTGATCCCGCAGGCGGTCCGGTCGATGCTGCCGACCATCATCAGCCAGCTCGTGGTGCTGCTCAAGGACACCGCGCTCGGGTTCCTGGTCACCTACCCCGAGCTGCTGTACTATGCCCGCTACATCGGCTCGCAGGGCACGTTCGGCCGCCCGATCGTGCCGTCCACGCTGGTGGTCGCGGCGATGTACATCGCGCTGTGCCTGCTGCTCACCGCGCTGGCGAACTACATCGAACGCCGCCAGCGGCGCAGCAAGAAACACGTGGAGGTCGAGCGCCCGCCGACGACCGAGGACGTCGTGGGCGTGGCCTGATCCACACGACGAAAGAGAGGGGCGTGACGGCTGCCGTCACGCCCCTCTTTTCGTTCGGTATCAGTCGGCGCCGCGCCCGCGGATAACATGGATCATCCGCTGGTCCTGGCCGGGAAATGACGCCACATGGGAACCACCTCGAAACGTTCGCCAAGATCATCGGCCAGCTGAAGACGCCGCTCACGCTCGCCGGCCTGGCCGTGGTGATCCTCTACCTGCTCTACCAGCAGGTGCTCAACCTCAGCGTATTGTCCCCGCTGCAGGGCAACGATACGTTCACGCTGGTCGATTCGATCGTGTCGAAGGTGTTCTGGCTGGCCGTCGTGGCCGTGGTGTTCGGGTTCGCGGGATTCGTGCTCACCGCGCTGCTCCCGCGCCGCACCCGGCCCAAGCAGGCGGTGGTGTCCCTGGTGGGCACCTCGCTCGACCCGGAACTGTCCAGTCCGGCCGCGAACCCGGCCACCGGCAACCGGTACGAGGTGCTCGAGCAGAAGTTCGAGGTCGGCGCGATCGACTGCAAGTTCGTCAACCGCGGGAACGCGACGGCGTTCCTCGATTCCTTCTCGGTGCTCGTCAAGGGGCGGCGGACTTCCGGACGTTCCTCTCCCACCACGAGCGCTGGCACGTCGGCGAGTACTTCGAGAACCTGCCCCGCGGTGACAGCCCACGCCAGCAGTGGCACCTCCGCTACGTCGGCGCTCTCCCGGAGACGGCGTCGGTGCCGGTCGGCATCACCGTGACGGGGAGCTACGAAGCCGAGGACGGGAACTCCCATGAGATCACCCGCACCGACGTGCGCTGCGCCATCGACGAACCGGTCTCACCAGAGGTGCTCTGGGTCGGCGACCACGGGTTCTCCTACGAGTTCCACGAGGTCAGCTACAACGCGGTACCCCCGTCCACGGTGCACGCGGTGGTGCTCGACGCGGAGCCCGGACAGCGGCGGGACTACGCGTTGTCCAGGGCGATCGAACCCGGCGGTGTGGAGCGCTTCCACGTCGCGCTCGCCTCCGTCAGGTCGGCCACGTACGAGATCACCCTGGGCTTCCGCGTCGACGGCGGCGAGCACATCTGGTCGAAACCGATGCCGGTCCGGCTGGAGCGCCTGCACGGCTCCGCGCTGCCGGACAACCTGACCGACGGCGCGTCCTTCGAGGTGCGGGACGGCGGCCTCGTCCTCGGCGGTCGCCAGGCGTCGGCCTGGTGGTGACCGCCTCAGTCGGCGTCGGCGCAGAGCCAGTCCAGTACCACGGCCGCGGTCCAGCTCTGGTCGGTGCTGCCCAGCGGTTCACCGGTGAAGGGCTCGTAGTACTCGCCGAACGCGCCGTCGTCGGTCAGCCGCAGTCCGGCCTCCCGCAGCTTGCGCGCCCGCTCGTGCCAGCCGCGGCGCTCGAACGCCCACCCGAACAGCCAGTTCACCACCGGCCACTGTGGACCGCGCCAGTACTGGCGCGGGTTGAAGCCGGGTCGCATCGGCGACACCGACGGCGGCACCGGCGCCAGCAGGTCGGGGTGGCCGCACCAGCGGTCGCTGTCCAGCAGCGACAGCAGCCGCAACTGGACCTCGTCCGGCGCGCCGCCGCACAGCAGCGGCGCGAACCCGGCGATCGTCTGCGTGTCGAGCCACCGGTTGGCGCGCAGGTCCCGGTCGCGGGCCATACCGGACACCGAGTGGCAGCTCGCCGCCACCGCGTCCCGCGCCCGCGACGCCCACAATGCCAGGTCAGCGAGCTTGTCCTCGTCCTGGCCGAACTCCGTGCCGAGCTCGATCAGCACGTCGCAGGACACCGCGAACAACGCGGTGATGAACACGTCGCCGACCAGGAAGCTGGAGCGGCGCACGATCTCCTTCTGGTCGTACCCCGCGCGGCGCATCTCCTCGATGAGCCACAGGTAGCGGTCGTACTCCTTGTCGGTCGGCCGCTCGCTCGGGTCGCCGATGACGCGCACGTCCTTGCGCACGTACGGCGGCAGCTCGTCGCCCGGGTTGACGGCCGCGTAGGGCACGTCCCAGCGCGGCGAGTTGTCCATCCCGGACTCCCAGCCGTGCACGATCGCGATCAGCCCGCTCGACCCAGGGGTGCGGTACTCGACGAGCCAGCGGTGCCAGGAGTACAGCGCGGGCCAGATCGAGCGGGCGAACCGCTCGGCGTCGGCGCGCTCCTCCGGCGAGGACGTGCGGGCGATCTCCAGCATCCGCTGCACCGCGATCGCGTGCACCGGGGGCTGGCAGATGCCCGAGGTGCGCACGTCGCGCGGCCCGTCGACCGCCGTGTCGGTGCCCCAGCGGTCCGGGCCGGGGAAGTACGCGTCGTCGTCGGTGAAGACGATGTGCGGCACCATCCCGTTGCGCCACTGCGCCTTGAACAGGGTCTCCAGCTCGGCGACCGCGCGCGGCAGGTCCAGCCGGGCCAGCCCGATCGAGATGAACGCCGCGTCCCAGCTCCACATGTGCGGGTAGAGTCGCGGCGCCGCGGTGATCACGGCACCGGTGTCGTTGTCCCTCAGCACCCGGGCGGCCCGCGCGGCCAGGGTCGGCCTGGCGTAGCGGACCGGTCTTCTGCCGCCGGCGGCTCCTTCGCAGGGACTCGTGACGTCGACAGTCATCTACTTCGCCTCCAACAGGAGCTGGGTTTCGGGGTCGTACCACCGGCACTGCTCCGGTGGCAGGCTCAGCCGCAGGGTCTGGCCGGGGTCGGCCCGGAACCCCGCCGCGGCCTGCACTTTCAGCACCTGCCCGCACAGCTCCGTGGTGAGCAGAGTCGAGGAGCCCAGTGGCTCGTACACCTGCACCTCGCAGCGCAGGCCGTCCGCGCCGGGCGCCACCGCGATCGATTCCGGCCGGATGCCGAGCCGCAACTCCTTGCCGCCGAACGTCTTCAGCGCGCTCGGGACCGGCAGCGTCTGGCCGCCGAAGTCGATCCGCGAGCCGTCCTCGCTGACGGTGCCGGTGAGGAAGTTCATCGGCGGGCTGCCGAGGAAGCCCCCGACGAACTCGTCCGCGGGCTCGGTGTAGACGGCGACCGGGTCACCGCACTGGGCGATGCGCCCGTCACGCATGACGGCGACCCGGTCGCCCAGCGACAGCGCCTCGACCTGGTCGTGCGTCACGTACAGGGTGGTCACGCCGATCTCGTTGACCAGCTTCTTCAGCTCCGCGCGGAAGGACAGCCGCAGCAGGGCGTCCAGGTTGGACAGCGGCTCGTCCATGAGCAGCACGTCGGCGTCCATCACGATCGCCCGCGCCACCGCGACGCGCTGCCGCTGGCCGCCGGACAGCTTCGCCGGGTACCGGTCCAGGTAGGGCGTGAGCTGCAGCAGCTCCGCGGCCCACTCGACCTTCTTGCGCACCTCGTCCGCGGGCACACCGTGCACCCGAAGGCCGAAGCCGATGTTGTCGGCGACCTTCTTGTTCGGGAACACCGCGTAGGACTGGAACACCATGGACAGGTTGCGCCGCCGCGGTTCCAGGTAGGTGACGTCGCGGCCGCCGATGACGATCTGCCCGGCGTCCGGGGTCTCCAACCCGGCGTCCGGGGTCTCCAACCCGGCGACCATCCGCAGCAGCGTGGTCTTGCCGCAGCCGGACGGGCCGAGCAGGACCATGAACTCGCCGTCGGCCACCTCCAGCGACACCTCGTCGGTGGCGCGGGCGGTGCCGCCCGGGTAGGTCTTCACGAGCTCGTGCAGGACGACCTCAGCCATTGCGCTCCCTCATCGCAGCGTGGTCCCCCACATGTTCACCAGGTACCGGCGCATCACGAAGATGAACACCAGCGCGGGCAGGATCAGCGCGAAGCCGCCGGCGAACCGGTAGGCCTGCGGCGCCTCCCCGAGCGAGGCCAGCACCTGGGCGGGCAGTGTCCGGTGCCCGAGCGTGATCACGGCGGCGCCGAGAATCTCGTTCCAGGACAACACGAACGTGAAGATCGAGGACGCCGCCAGCCCCGGCAGCGCCATCGGGAACACGACCCGGCGCGCCGCCTCGAACCGGCTGCAGCCGAACACCTGCGCCGCTTCCTCCACGTCGGTGGGCACCGAGACGAAGATGCTCGCGCTGATCAGCACGGTCGTCGGCATCGCGAGCGTGGTGTGCAGCAGCGTCACCGAGAACACCGTGTCGTAGACGCCGGTGTTCAGGAACATCGTCGCCAGCGGCACGGACAGCACGACGATCGGCAGCGCGCGGGCCAGCAGCATGAACACCTGGTAGGCGTCCTTGCCGCGGAACACCTGCCGCGCCAGCGCGTACCCGGCGGGCGCGCCGACCAGCAGCGACAGCACGACCGTGTAGACGCCGACCAGCAGCGAGTTGCCCAGCGCCGGGATCGTGCCGGTCGCCTGGATGAACGCCAGCAGCGTGTCCCCGGAGAACCCGCTCGGGATCAGCGGTTTCGGGAACTCCAGCAACGCCTGCGGCGAGGACACCGCGGCCAGGCCGATCAGGACCATCGGCACGAGCATGAACAGGCTGATCAGGATGCACGCGACCTGGACAGCGGCGGCGCGGCGACGGCGGCGCCGCAGCGGCGCCCGGTCGATCGGAGGCAGGGTCGTGGTCACTTGGCCGCCTCCTGCTGCCGCATCATGCGCAGGTAGAACAACGCCGTCGCCAGGGACAGCGCCAGCACGACGAGCGCCGCGGCGCTGGCGACCGCCGGGTTCTGCAGGTTCACGTACCACTGGTAGGTCTCCCCGACCAGCAACGGGAAGTCCCGGCCGGTGAGGGCCTGCGCGACCGCGAACGCCTGCAGCGCCAGGATCGTACGCAGGATCAGCGCGACCTGCAGGCTCGGCTTGAGCTGCGGCAGCGTCACGTGCCACAGCCGCTGCCAGGCACTCGCGCCGAACACCTGCGCGGCCTCGTCGAAGTCCTTGGGCACCATCTGGATCCCGGCCACGACGATGACGAACACCAGCGACGTGGCGCGCCAGATCTCGGCGATCACCACGGCCAGCAGCATCGTGCCGGTGTTGGTGTAGTTCAGCCACTGCACGCCGGTGTCCGAGATGCCCCACGACACCAGCAGCGAGTTCAGGTAGCCGCGGCTGTCGAACACCGACAGCCACACCAGGCCTGCCGCCAGCTCGGACACCGCGAGCGGGATGGTCCACAGGTAGAAGTGGCCGGACAGGAACTTCGGCCGGGCCTGCACGAGCAGCGCCATCGCGACGGCAAGCACGAGCTGGACCGGCACCACGATGACGATCAGCAGCAGGGTGTTGCGCAGCGCCCGCAGGAAGTACGGGTCGCCGAAGAGCCGGTCCCACGCGGCGAGCGTGAAGCCGGAGTCGTCGGTGAACGCGGAGATCAGCGCCTGGATCACCGGCCAGCCGAACAGCGCCAGCATGAAGACGATCGACGGCGCGAGCAGCAGCCACGGCGAGCCGGACAGGCGGCGGCGCTTCGCCACCGGGGTCTCGACCGGGGCGGGTGCGGTGGTCACGGTCATGTCAGCCCACCTCGCAACGCTCGGACGGCGGGTCGGGCGCCCAGCACGGCACCTTCAGGTCGTCGAACACCTTCTGCAGCACCCGCGCCTGACTGTCCAAAGTAGACTGGATATCGGCGCCGTCGAGGACGATCGCCTGGAACGAGTCCTTGAACGCCTTGGTCACCTCGCCCTCGCGGGTGCCGAGGCCGACCGGCAGCAGGGACAGGACGGAGCCCGGCGCGTCCCGCTGGCGCTGCACCGCGCCGGCCTCCATCTGCAGCGCGGGCGGCAGGTCCGCGGGGATCTGCGCGTCGACCACCGGGAAGAACCCGTTCGACCGCAGCAGGCCGACCTGCGCCTGCGGGGTCGACAGGGCCTGGATCACCTGCTCGGCCTGGCGGCGGTCGGTGCTGCCCTTGGGGATCGCGAGGCCGAGCACCACGGCCATGTAGCCGAGGCCGCGGGGGCCGCGCGGCGCGGGCAGCATCCGCCACCGCTGCGGCTCGTCGCCGGGCGCGGAAACCAGGCGAGCGACGTGGTCCCAGCCGATTTTCACCGCACCGGCCTGCAGCGGTTCCTGCATGAAGTCGTAGGTGGTGCTGGACGGGCTGGTGTTGGCCCACAGCTCCTTGAGGTACTGCCACGCGGTGACGGCCTCCGGCGAGCGGAACGTGGTGATCTGCCCGCCGGTGAACGAGGGCAGCAGGTAGCCCTGCAGGAACCGGTGGATCAGGCCTTTCGGCCCGCACGGCAGGCCCAGCACCGGCCGGTTGCCGTTGGCCTGGCGGGCGGCGATGGCCCAGTCCAGGAGCTGGTCGTAGGTCAGCGTCTCCGGGTCGGCGCCCGGTGGCAGGTGGGCCAGCGCGTCCTCGTGCGCGGCGAGCACGAAGCTGGCCTGCGCCCACGGGACGTACCAGGACTGCTGGGTGCCCGCCCTGGCCAGTGCCCGGAACTCCTCGGGAATCCCCTGGCCCGCCTGCACCCCGGAGACGTCTTCGAGGTACTTCCCCGCGAGCGGCGCGAGGTCGCTGTGCGAGCCGCCGAGCAGTCCGACCTGGGTGCGCCCGGCGCCGACCTGGCTCTGCACCTGGCTGGCGAACGGGCCTTCTTCGATCGTGACGTAGCTCACCGAGCCCGGGACCGCGCCGGCCAGGAACGAGCGGAAGCGCTCGGCCTCGGCGACCGGCCGGAACTGCGTGGACAGGAAGACCATGCCGTCGCCGCCCGTGGTCGCGAAGCCGACGCACCCGGCGGCCGTGGACGCGGCGCCGGCCAGGAAAAGACCCCGGAGGACGGTACGACGGGTGGGGCCGCTGCCGGTAAGGCGGGCCGCGCGCATTCAGTTCCACCCCAGATTTCGCCGTCTACACTTCTGTCAGGTCATTGAACATAAGTCCTCGCGGGAGACCCTGTCAACATGCCCCCGGCACGCACCGGCTCGCCCACCTCGCCGGGCCACATCCTCGCGATCCTGCGCAGCGAGGGGCCGCTGACGCGGCAGCAACTGCAGGATCGGACCGGTCTGTCCCGCCCGACGCTGGTCGAACGGCTCGACGTGCTGCAGCGGTTGAAGCTGCTGCGCCAGGTCGGGCACCGGGCCTCCAGCGGTGGACGGCCCGCCGAGATGCTCACCGCCGACGACGTGGGTCGCACCGCGCTCGTGGGCGACATCGGCCAGCGGCACGCCACGATCGCCGTGGTCGACCTCCGCGGGACGGTGTTCGGGCAGGTCCACCGGCCGTTGCCGGTGGGGCACCGGCCCGCGGAAACGCTGTCCTTCCTGCTGGAGACGGGCCGCAAGCTGCTGGCCGACGCCGGGCGCGCGGACAGCCTGTGCGCGTTCGGGCTGAGCGTGCCGGGGCAGATCGACCACGACACCGGCACGACGATCGCGCCGCCGTCGATGTCGGAGTGGCTCGGGGTGCGGTTGCGCGACACGTTCGCCGACGCGCTGTCGGTGCCGGTGTTCCTGGAGAACGACGCGAACGCCCTGGCGTTCGGCGCGTACTGCGACATGGACCGGCCGCGGGTGGCGCTGGTCGGGGTGAAGGTCGGCACCGGGATCGGCGCGGGCATGGTGATCTCCGGGCGGGTGCACCGCGGCGAGACCGGGTGCGCCGGCGAAGTGGGGCACATCCGCATCGAGGGGTCCGACCTGCGCTGCGACTGCGGGCGGCGGGGCTGTGTTTCGGCTATCGCGAGCGGGCAGGCGGTGATCCGGACGCTGCGGCCCACGGGTGTGCGCAGCGCGGAGGACGTGCTGCGGCGGGTGCGCGCCGGCCACCCCGAGGCGGTCCGGGTGACGCGCGAGGCCGGGCGGCTGGTGGGCACGGTGCTGGCGACCGTGGTGACCATCGTGAACCCGCGCTATCTGCGGGTGGGCGGGGCGATCGGGGTGCTGCCGCCGTTCCTGGAGGGGCTGAGCGAGGTGGTGTTGTCGAACGCGCACACGAGCTCGCTGGACAGTCTCGACATCGGGCCCTGCACGATCGGGGTCAACACCACGCTGACCGGCGTGGCCGGGCTCGTCGCGGACGAGGTGCTGGACCCGGCCGCGGTCGACGCGATGGCGTTGCGCTGACCGGTATAAACCAGAGGTGACCGCTTTCGACGACGACGGGTTCACCGTCACCGAGCTGCCCGGGGGCTACTCGGTCCTCAACGACTCCCCCGTCAGCGAGGGCGGCAACACGAGTCGACGGTCATCGACACCGCGCTGAGCGCGGACCCGGCGGTCAGCACGGTGTGGTTCAACGCCTGGACGGCCGAGCGCGGGCGCCGTCGAGGGCCTGATCAAGTCCGTGGTGCTTGGCATCCACGCTGAGCGCGCGCCACACCGCGTCCACCACCTGGCCGAGCCCGAAGACATGGGACACGACGAGGGAGGCGGCGCGCAGCCCGCCGACGACGTGCGTGCGCCGCAACGCGCTGCGGATGACGTGCCGCACCACGTTGCGGTCGAAGCTCAGACCGCTGCTCGGACGAGCGGATCTTCGAGGTCTGCGAGGCGATCAAGCTCTACCTGGACTCGCCGGGGATCGTGTTCGTGCTGGCCTGCGACCAGGCCGTGCTCTGGCGCGCCGTCGGCCACGACGACCCCGGCGCCGGTGCGGTACCTGGAGAAGATCATCCAGGTCAGCTACCCCGTGCCGCCGCCGAGCGACGCGCTGGCGCGGAAGCTGGTGGACGGTTACGTGAGCCGTTCCGGCACGGCGCACCTCTTCGACGACGCCATGAAGAGGCTCCTGATCGAGCGCACCGGCCGCAACCCGCGGCGCATCAAGCGGCTGATCAACAGCTTCGTGCTGGAGCACCACCTCGGCCGCGGCAGCGACGACCTGGACGCGGCGACGCTGGTCAAGGTCGTCCTGCTCCGGCACTTCTACCCCGAGTTCCACACCATGGTCGCGCTCGAAGGCCCCGCGCTGATCACCCGCTTCCTGGACTATCACGACTTCCGCGAACACGTCCGGCGCGGCGCGGAGCTGGACCCGGCCGCCCGGGACCGGCTGTTCGCGGCCACCGGCGTTCACGCCGGCGGGCACCGCCGCCGACCTGGACAGCGTCACCCAGGAACTGCCCGTCGGCTTCCCGGAACTGGTCAAGGACAAGGAGTTCGTCGAACTGGTGCGCAGCCTGCCGCGCGACGGCCGGTGGCTGCGCCGTCCCCTGCACACCGGCGCGCGGGCCTACGGCGCGCCTCCGGCCGGGTCGCTGCTCGGCATGCGGGTGCTGTGGATCGACGACAACCCGGCGGACACCGGATCGCTCCCGGACCTGTTCCGCGCGGCAGGCGCCCGCGTCGAGACCGCGACGAACCGGGACGAAGCCATGGCGACGCTGACCCTGCTGAACCCGACGGTGATCATCTCCGACGTCAGCCGGGACGGCGATCCGCAGGCCGGGTTCACCGACCTGCGCCACCTGCGTGAGCACGGGAACTACGCCGGGCCCGCGTTCTTCTACTGCGGGCAGGTGACGCCGTCCCGCCTGGAGAAGGCCAGGGAGGTGGGCGCGGGCGGGGTCACCACCTCGCCGCGCGAGCTGGCCGCCTGGCTGTCCGCGCTCGCGGGCGAGGGGTGATCAATCCGCCTTCCGCCGGAAGATCTTGCTGCCCAGCCAGACCACCGGGTCGTAGCGGCGGTCCACCACGCGCTCCTTCATCGGGATCAGCGCGTTGTCGGTGATGTGGATGTTCTCCGGGCAGACCTCCGTGCAGCACTTCGTGATGTTGCAGTACCCGAGCCCGTGCTCGTCCTGCGCCGCGTGCCGGCGGTCGGCCACGTCGAGCGGGTGCATCTCCAGCTCGGCGATCCGCATCAGGAACCGCGGCCCGGCGAAGTTCTCCTTGTTCTCCTCGTGGTCGCGGATCACGTGGCAGGTGTTCTGGCACAGGAAGCACTCGATGCACTTGCGGAACTCCTGCGAGCGCTCCACGTCGACCTGCTTCATCCGGTAGTCGCCCGGTTTCAGGCCGGCCGGCGGGGTGAACGCGGGGATCTCGCGCGCCTTCGTGTAGTTGTACGACACGTCGGTGACGAGGTCGCGGATCACCGGGAACGTCCGCATCGGCGTCACGGTGACGACCTCGTCCTCGGCGAACACCGACATCCGCGTCATGCACAGCAGCCGCGGGCGGCCGTTGATCTCCGCCGAGCACGACCCGCACTTGCCCGCCTTGCAGTTCCACCGCACCGCGAGGTCCGAGCACTGCGTGGCCTGCAGCCGGTGGATGATGTCGAGGACGACCTCGCCCTCGTTGACCTCGACGGTGAAGTCCTGCAGCCCGCCGCCGTCCGCGTCGCCGCGCCAGACCCGGAACGAAGCCTTGTAGCTCACGACTGCCTCCCGGGATGACCGGTCAGTTCTTCGTCCGTGTAGTACTTCTCCAGCTCGCTGAGCTCGAACAGCTCCAGCAGCTCGGGCCGCATCGGCTCCTGGTCCTTCGGCGTCACCGTGACTTCCAGCGCCAGCGGATCGTCCCCGGACGCGCTGCACACCAGAAGTTTGTTGCGCCAGTGGGAATCCATCCGCGGGTAGTCGTCGCGTGTGTGGCCGCCGCGGCTTTCGGTGCGCATCAGCGCGGCCCGCGCGACGCACTCGCTGACCAGCAGCATGTTGCGCAGGTCGACGGCGAGGTGCCAGCCCGGATTGAACTGCCGGTGCCCCTCGACGGTGACGTTGCGGATCCGCTTCTTGATCTCGTCGAGCTTGGCCAGCGCCTGCTCGATCTCCTCGGCCTTGCGGATGATCCCGACCAGGTCGTTCATCGACTGCTGCAGCTCGTTGTGCAGCGTGTACGGGTTCTCCTCGACGCCCTCGGCCGGCGGGTCGAACGGCACCAGCGCGGTCCGGGCCGCCTTGTCGACATCGGACTGCGCGACGGCGGGGCGGGTCTCCAGGGACTCCACATAGGACGCCGCGCCCAGCCCGGCCCGGCGGCCGAACACCAGCAGGTCCGACAGCGAGTTGCCGCCCAGCCGGTTCGACCCGTGCATCCCGCCGGAGCACTCCCCGGCGGCGAACAGGCCGCGCACGCTCGACGCCGCGGTGTCCGGGTCGACCTCGATGCCGCCCATCACGTAGTGGCAGGTCGGGCCGACCTCCATCGGCTCGGCCGTGATGTCCACATCGGCCAGTTCCTTGAACTGGTGGTACATCGACGGCAGGCGCCTGCGGATCTCCTCCGGCGTCAGGCGGCTGGCGATGTCCAGGAACACCCCGCCGTGCGGCGAACCGCGGCCGGCCTTGACCTCCGAGTTGATCGCCCGCGCCACCTCGTCGCGTGGCAGCAGGTCCGGCGTGCGGCGGTTGTTCTCCTGGTCGGTGTACCAGCGGTCGGCCTCCTCCTCGGAGTCGGCGTACTGGCCCTTGAACACGTCCGGCACGTAGTCGAACATGAACCGCTTGCCCTCGGAGTTCTTCAGCACGCCGCCGTCACCGCGCACGCCCTCGGTGACCAGGATGCCCTTCACGCTCGGCGGCCACACCATGCCCGTCGGGTGGAACTGGACGAACTCCATGTTGATCAGGTCCGCCCCGGCGCGCAGCGCGAGCGCGTGCCCGTCGCCGGTGTACTCCCACGAGTTCGAGGTGACCTTGAACGACTTCCCGATGCCGCCGGTGGCGAGCACCACGGCCGGCGTCTCGAACAGGATGAACCGGCCGCTCTCGCGCCAGTACCCGAACGCGCCCGCGATACGGTCGCCGTCCTTGAGCAGTTCGGTGATCGTGCACTCGGCGAAGACCTTCAGCTTCGCCTCGTAGTCGCCGAACTCGCGCAGGTCCTCCTGCTGCAGCGAGACGATCTTCTGCTGCATGGTGCGGATCAGTTCCAGCCCGGTGCGGTCGCCGACGTGCGCCAGCCGCGGGTAGGTGTGCCCGCCGAAGTTGCGCTGGCTGATCCGACCGTCCGCGGTGCGGTCGAACAACGCGCCGTAGGTCTCCAGCTCCCAGACCCGGTCCGGCGCCTCCTTCGCGTGCAGCTCCGCCATGCGCCAGTTGTTGAGGAACTTGCCGCCGCGCATGGTGTCCCGGAAGTGCACCTGCCAGCTGTCGCGCTCGTTCGCGTTGCCCATCGCGGCGGCGCACCCGCCCTCGGCCATGACCGTGTGCGCCTTGCCGAACAGCGACTTGCACACCACCGCCACCGACAGCCCACGCTGCCGCGCCTCGATCACCGCTCGCAGACCGGCGCCGCCCGCGCCGATCACCACCACGTCATAGCTGTGCCGCTCGACTTCCGCCATTGCCTGCCACCTAGTCCTTGAGGTCCTTGTCAGTCCACGAAACGCAGATCGGGGATGGCGCCGCTCGCCACGAGCATCACGTAGAGGTCCGTGACGACGAGCGTCCCCAGGGTGATCCAGGCCAGCAGCATGTGCCGGTTGTTGAGCTTGGTGACCTGGGTCCAGAGCCGGTACCGCACCGGGTGGCGGGAGAAGTGTTTCAGCCGCCCGCCGATCACGTGACGGCACGAGTGGCAGGACAGGGTGTAGGCCCAGAGCATGACCACGTTGCCGAGCAGCACCAGGTTGCCCAGCCCGAAGCCGAACCCGCCGGTCTTTCCGTGGAACGCGACGATCGCGTCGTAGGTGTTGATCACCGAGATCAGCACCGCCACGTAGAAGAAGTAGCGGTGGGCGTTCTGCAGGATCAGCGGCAGCCGGGTCTCCCCCGTGTACTTGCCGTGCGGTTCGGCGACCGCGCACGCGGGCGGCGAGAACCACACCGACCGGTAGTAGGCCTTGCGGTAGTAGTAGCAGGTCAGCCGGAAGCCGAGCAGGAACGGCAGCGACAGGAACGCCAGCGGGATCCAGCCCGGCAGCTCCCCGAACGGCGTGCCGAAGTGGGCCGACCCGGGCACGCACGAGTCGCTCAGGCACGGCGAGTAGAACGGCGTCAGGTAGTGGTACTCGGGCACGTAGTAGGCGGTGCGGACGAACGAGCGGATGCCCGCGTAGATGACGAACGTGGCCAGGCCGAGCGTGGTGAACAGCGGCGGGACCCACCACCGGTCGGTGCGCAGGGTCCGTGCGGTGATCCGGGCGCGCCCGCTAGCGGCGTTGGTAGCGGGCGCGCTCACCGCTGGTCACGGTGGTATCCGCCGACCCCTTCGTCGTCGGCCCCCTGCCACAGGGCCGGGTCGTACGGGCCGTCCGGGATCTTCACTACGGCCGAGGGGTCCAGCGGCTTGGGCTGGACCGGGACGCTGGGCTGCTCCAGGTCGCTCGCGTCGATGTCCAGACGGTCGACGTCGTTGGCGAGGCGGCGGACCGCGGAGGCGTCACCGTAGCGTGATCGCAGGGCGCCGACGCACTGCTTGAGCTGCCCTATCGTGCGGCGGAGTTCGGCGAGTTCGGTGGTGGTCATGACTACCTCCGGTCAGTTCGGCGGCGAGCCGGGGCTGGTACCGACTCTGCCGCTCGGCGTGCAATGTGACAAGTAGCACACCCTAGGTTGATGTTGTGATCGGGGTCACCTGAAACGATCTTCTTAATCGATTTTGATCCGGCCGATCCGGCCGCTACTGTGTCCACTGTCACGACCGTGCGACGCCAGCGAAGTCGTCAGCCGGACCAGCCGACGAGTTCCAGGTGGTTCTCCCGTGCGAAAAGCCCGAACACCCGTCCACCCCGTCGTCGAGGAAGTCACCGAGCGCATCGCCGCGCGCAGTGCCGCCACCCGCAGCGCCTACCTGGCGCGCATGGCCGCCGCCCGCGCCGAGGGGCCCGCCAGGGCCGGCCTCGCGTGCAGCAACCTCGCCCACGGCTTCGCCGCGTGCTGCGGCGAAGACCGCATCGCCCTCCGCGGGCTGCGCAAGCCCGGCATCGCGATCGTGTCCGCCTACAACGACCTGCTCTCCGCGCACCAGCCGCTGGACGAGTTCCCGGCGTGGATCAAGGACGCCGCGCGCGAGGCGGGCGGCGTCGCCCAGTTCGCCGGCGGCGTGCCCGCCATGTGCGACGGCATCACCCAGGGCCGCGCCGGGATGGAGCTGTCCCTGTTCAGCCGCGAGGTCATCGCGATGGCCACCGGGATCGCCCTGTCGCACGAGATGTTCGACGGCGCGCTGCTGCTCGGCGTGTGCGACAAGATCGTGCCCGGCCTGCTGATCGGCGCGCTGGCCTTCGGGCACCTGCCGTCGATCCTGGTGCCTGCCGGGCCGATGACGTCGGGACTGCCGAACAAGGAGAAGGCCCGCGTGCGGCAGCTCTACGCCGAGGGCCGCGCGACCCGGGAGGAGCTGCTGGCGGCCGAGTCCGCGTCCTACCACTCGGCGGGCACCTGCACGTTCTACGGCACCGCGAACTCCAACCAGCTGGTCGTCGAGGTCATGGGCCTGCACCTGCCCGGCGCGAGCTTCGTGCACCCGGGCACGCCGCTGCGCCGCGCGCTGACCGAAGAGGCCGCGCGGCGGGTGGTCGCGTTGTCGCGGGACGCCGAGTACACGCCGCTGGCCGAGGTGATCAGCGAACGCTCGGTGGTCAACGGCGTGGTGTCGCTGCTGGCCACCGGCGGGTCGACCAACCACACGATGCACCTGGTCGCGATCGCCGCGGCGGCCGGGATCGAGCTGACCTGGGACGACTTCGCCGACCTGTCGTCGGTGGTGCCGCTGCTGGCCAGCGTCTACCCGAACGGCAGCGCGGACATCAACCACTTCCACGCCGCGGGCGGGGTGCAGGTCCTGGTCGGCTCGCTGCTCGACGCCGGGCTGCTGCACGAGGACGTCCGCACGGTGGCCGGGGACGGGCTGTCGCGGTACCGGTCCGAGCCGGTGCTGGACGGCGGCTCGCTGACCTGGCGCGAGGTGCCGGCGCGCAGCCTGGACGAGGACGTGCTGCGACCGGTGGACAACCCGTTCGCGGCCGACGGCGGGCTGCGGATGCTGTCCGGCAGCCTTGGGCGCGCGGTGATGAAGGTGTCGGCGGTCGCGCCGGAGCACCGTGTGGTGCGGGCGCCCGCGCGGGTCTTCACGTCGCAGGAGGGCTTCACCGAGGCGTTCCGCGCCGGTGAGCTGGACCGGGACGTAGTCGTGGTCATCCGCAACCAGGGGCCGCAGGCGAACGGCATGCCGGAGCTGCACGGCCTGACGCCCGCGCTGGGCGTGCTGATGGACCGCGGGCACCGGGTCGCACTGGTCACGGACGGCCGGATGTCCGGCGCGTCGGGCAAGATCCCGGCCGCGATCCAGGTGACCCCCGAGGCCGCGGCGGGTGGTCCGCTGGCGCGGGTCGCCGATGGTGACGAGGTGGTGGTCGACGCGGTCGCCGGGCGGCTGGACGTGCTGGTCGACGAGGTCACACTGGCGGCCCGGCCGTTGCGGGACGCGCCGCCGGACGAGGCATCCTGGGTCGGCACCGGCCGGGAGTTGTTCACCGCGCTGCGCCGCGCAGTCGGGCCGGCCGATCAGGGCGCCGGCGTGTTCGGGCCGATGACCCCGGGGCACTTCGGCGCCCCAGCGCGAGTGTGAGGAGTGACGTGAAGACAGGGCATGACGTGCTCGAGCTGTCGCCGGTGCTGCCGGTGGTCGTGGTGGACGACGCCGCGGACGCGGTGCCGCTCGCGAAGGCGTTGGTCGCGGGCGGGATCCGCGCGATCGAGCTGACGCTGCGCACACCGGCCGGGCCGGCCGCGATCGAGCGGGTGGCGGCCGAGGTGCCGGAAATCGTGGTCGGCGCGGGCACCGTGGTGACGCCGGAGCAGGCTCGCCAGGCGGCGGACGCGGGTTCGGCGTTCCTGGTGACGCCGGGCTGCACGGACCGGCTGCTGGAGGCCGTGTCCGGGACGGGGTTGCCGTTCCTGCCCGGCGTGAGCACGGTCTCGGAGGCGATGCGCGTCGCTGAACACGGCATCACGGCGCTGAAGTTCTTCCCGGCGGAGGCCAGCGGCGGGGTGGCGTACCTGAAGGCGCTCGGTGGGCCGTTGCCGCAGCTGCGGTTCTGCCCCACGGGTGGTGTCACGGTGCAGAACGCGCCGTCCTACTTCGCACTGTCCACAGTGGGCTGTGTCGGCGGCACCTGGCTGACCCCGAAGGACGCTGTCGCGGCTGGCGATTTCGGGCGGATCGAGCAGCTGGCGCGCGAGGCCGCGGCGCTGCGCTGAACGGTTTCGCAACCGCCGCCCGTGAAGTCCGCGGACGGCGGTTGCGAATTCAGCGGCGTTACCGCGCCCTCGCGGCACACTTCGCTGCTGATGAACAGGCCGCCGGTGGCATCGGCGGTCCCGAAGATGCACCAGCGCCCAGCCTCCTGATTGAGGATCGCCTCGCCCGGGTACTAGCCTCACGGCACCTCGTCTGGCGAAGGAGATCGCCGTGGGATGGGAGTGGCTCGCCGACCCGGGTTACTGGGCGCCCCGGCTGCTGTTCCAGCGGGCGCTCGCCGCGATCTACCTCGTCGCGTTCCTGGGCGCGGCCTTGCAGTTCCGGCCGCTGATCGGCGAGCGGGGCCTGCTGCCCATCCCCCGGTTCACCCGCCGCGTGCCGTTCCGCCGCGCCCCCAGCCTGTTCCACTGGCGCTACTCGGACCGGCTGTTCGCGGGCGTCGCCTGGACCGGCGTCGCCATCTCGGCCGCGCTCGTCCTCGGCCTGTTCGACCACACCCCCGTGTGGGCGACGATGCTGGCCTGGCTGGTGCCGTGGCTGCTGTACCAGTCGATCGTCAACGTGGGCCAGATCTGGTACTCGTTCGGCTGGGAGTCGCTGCTGCTCGAGGTCGGGTTCCTGGCGATCTTCCTCGGCCCGGCCGACACCGCCCCGCCCGTGCTCGTGCTGTGGCTGCTGCGCTGGGTGCTGTTCCGGCTCGAATTCGGCGCCGGGCTGATCAAGATGCGCGGCGACGCGTGCTGGCGCGACCTGACCTGCCTCTACCACCACCACGAAACCCAGCCGATGCCCGGACCGCTGAGCTGGCACTTCCACCACCTGCCCAAGCCGCTGCACAAGGTCGAGGCCGCGGCCAGCCACTTCACCCAGCTCGTGGTGCCGTTCGCGCTCTTCGCGCCGCAACCCGCCGCGAGCGCGGCCGCGCTGCTGATGATCCTCACCCAGCTGTGGCTGGTCGCCAGCGGGAACTTCTCGTGGCTGAACTTCCTCACCATCGCCATCGCGGTGTCCGTTGTGGACATCATTCCGGCGCCGGTGCCGGAACTGGCCGAACCGCCGGTGTGGCAGCACGTTCTCGTGTTCGGGCTGACCGTGCTGGTCGTTGGGCTCAGCTACCGTCCCGCGCGCAACCTGGCGTCGCGCGAGCAGGTGATGAACACCAGCTTCGACCGGCTGCACCTGGTCAACACCTACGGCGCGTTCGGCAGCGTCACCAAGGTGCGGCACGAGATCGTCATCGAGGCGACCGACGATCCCGCGCCCGACGAGAACACGGTGTGGCGCGAGTACGAGTTCAAGGGCAAGCCCGGCGACCCGCGGCGGCGCCCAGCGCAGTTCGCGCCCTACCACCTGCGGCTGGACTGGCTGATGTGGTTCGCCGCGCTGTCCACCCGGTACGCCGAATCGTGGCTGCCCGGTTTGGCGGAGAAGCTGCTGGCGGCGGATCCGGGCACGCTGAAGCTGTTGCGGCGCGACCCGTTCGACGGCAGGCGGCCTGCCTACCTGCGGGCGCGGCTCTACCGGTACCGCTTCACGACCCCACGTGAGCGCAGGGAGACTGGGGCGTGGTGGGTGCGTGAACCGCGGGGCCCGGTGCTGCCGACGACGAAGCTCGGGCCGCACGGCGCGGTGGTCGCCGTCGACTGAGGAGGACGGGATGCACGCTGGCCGGCTCGCGGAGCTGCTCGGCCGGTGGTCCAGTGGCAGCGAGCCGCTCTACCTGAAGCTGGCCGCGCGCCTGGAGGGGCTGGTCGAGCGGGGTGAGATCCCGGCCGACGGGCGTCTGCCGACCGAGCGTGCGCTGGCCGCGGAGCTGGCGGTCAGCCGCAACACCGCGGTCGCCGCCTACGACGTGCTGCGTGACCGTGGGCTGGTCGAGCGCCGCCGCGGCAGCGGCACCTTCGTGCGACGGCCACCGCGGCCGGGGCGTGGGGTGGTCGCGGAGTTCAACCCGATGTTCCTGCACCTGCTCGACCCGGTGCCGGACCTGATCGACCTCACCTGCGCGGCGCCGCCGCAGCCCGCGTACCTCGCCGAGGTCGTCGCCGAGGCCGCGGTGGGCGACTTCGGCATCGGCTACCACCCGTCCGGCATTCCGGCGTTGCGGCAGGCGATCGCGGACTACTACGCCGCGCTGGGGGTGCCCACCGAGCCCGCGCAGATCGTCGTCACCTCGGGTGCCCAGCAGGCGATTTCGTTGCTGGCGCAGCTGTTCCTGCGGCCCGGCGACGCGGTGGCCGTCGAGGAGCTGACGTATCCGGGCGCGCTGGACGCGTTCCGCGGCGGCGGGGCAAGGATCCTCGGGGTGCCGCTGACCGCGGACGGCGTGTCGGTGCCGCACCTGGCGGAGGTCGTCGGCGGGGCGAAGCTGGTGTACCTGGTGCCGGCGTTCCAGAACCCCACCGGCTCGGTGCTGCCGCCGCACGCGGCGCGGCAGGTGGTGGCGCTGTGCGAGTCCCACCAGGTACCGCTGGTCGACGACCACGTGCTCGCCGACCTCACGCTCGACGGTCCACGGCCCGCGCCGCTCGCCCGGTACGGCAGCGAGGTGATCAGCGTGGGGTCGCTGAGCAAGCTGATCTGGGGCGGGGTGCGGATCGGCTGGGTCCGGGCCGATGCGCGGACCGCGGCCGATCTGGCGCGGCTCAAGGCGGTCGCCGACCTCGGGACGGACGTCGTCGCGCAGGCGATCGGGGTCGCGTTGTTCGCGCGGCTCGGCCGGCTGCGGACGGAGCGGCAGGACGAGCTGCGGGAGCGGCGGGACCAGGTGGTGCGGGACCTGCGCGCGGCGTTGCCGTCGTGGGAGTTCCGGACGCCGCCGGGCGGCCAGACGCTGTGGATCCGGTTGCCGGGGGCCGATTCGCGGCGGTTCGCGCAGTTCGCGTTGCGGTACGGCGTCGCGTTGCTGGAGGGCACGTCGCTGGCCGCGCACGAGTCCAGTGGCGAGCACATTCGGGTGCCGTTCACGCTGCCGCCGGCGGCGTTGTCCGAGGCGGTGCGGCGGTTGCGGAAGGCGTGGGACGACTATCCGGGAGCCAATCACGCGGGATTGGCTCTGTCGGGCGGGGCCGGGACCGGCGAGGGTGATCGGCATGCGACGTTTCCCGCCGAGCGCGATGACGAGTCTGCTGGACGAGAGTCCCCGGTACGACCTGGCCGAGAGCACCTGCGGTGATCTGACGGTCGCCGAGCTGGTCGATGTCGGCCGCCTGGCGAAGTTCCCGCTCGGGTACGGCACGTCCGCCGGTGACGAGGAGCTGCGGGCGCTGCTGGGCGCGCGGCTCGGGGTGGCCGCGGACGAGGTGCTGGTCACCGCGGGCGCCGGAGCCGCGATGTTCCTCGTCGGGCTGGTCGCCGACGGGGAGGTCGTGGTGGTGCAGCCCGGGTACCCGCCGATGCTCGGGCTGGCGCGTGGGCTCGCGGAGCGGGTGCGGACGGTGCGGTTGCGGTTCGAGACCGGGTACCGCCTGGACGTGGCGGCGCTGCGGGCGGCGCTGACCCCGCGGACGGCGCTGGTGATGCTGGCGACGCCGCAGAACCCGGCCGGGGTGGCGTTCACCCGGGACGAGATCGACGCGGTGTTGTCGGCGACGGCCGAGGTGTGCCCGGAGGCGATGGTGCTGGTCGACGAGACCTACCGGGAGGCGGCGTATTCGGAGATCGAGTCGTTCGCCGCGGTGTCGCCGCGGGTGCTGACGTGCGGGTCGTTCTCGAAGGCGCACGGGGCGCCCGGGTTGCGGATCGGCTGGCTCACCGCGCGGGACCCCGAGTGGTACGAGGAGCTGCGCCGGGCGAAGTTCACGAGCGCGGTGTCGTGCGGCACGCTGGACGAGTTCCTGGCGCTGGAACTGTTGCGGCGCGCGGACGACGTGCTGGCCGGAAAGCGGGCACGGATGCGCGCCGGGCTCGCCGAAGTGGCCGCCTGGGTGCCGCGACAGGACGGCCGGGTGACCTGGCTCCGCCCCGACGCGGGAGCTTTCTGTTGCCTGCGCGTGGAATCCGGAGCGCCGGAGTTCTACAACCGCCTGACGGCGGCCGGGGTGGCCGTCTCCCCCGGCGACTGGTTCGGCGACGACCCGGCCGTCTTCCGGCTCGGCTTCGCCCACGAACCGGTCGAGCGCCTGCGCGAAGCGCTCGAGCTGATGAGCCAGGCACTGATCCGAGTCGCGGGTGGGTGAGAGAACCAGCGGTGAGTGCGCGAAGTCGCCATTTCGTACGGCTGCCAGAGACGCATTTCGTGGTGTGAGTTGTCCACAGCGACCGCACGAAAGTCATTCTCGCGGAGAACTGTTTGGCGATGCGGCGGACCGTGGGACGCCGGTCGCTGGGTGCGCCGGATTGTGCAGAGGTCGAGGCCGGAGCGATCGTGACTCCAGCCGCCCCTATGCCCGCCTAGGGCCTGACTGACAAATGGTCGGGCTGGTGGCTGGAATGGTGCTGGCCGTTTCGCGGTTTCAGTTGCTCTCGGATGCTCGGTGGGCGTCGATCGATCCCCGAACCCGCCGACCAGGCCGGACACCGCAAACGCCGCAGTTCCCGCAGCGGGCGACCACCCGCCTTCCACACGGTCGACCACCACGGCCGCAACCCCGTCGAACGCCACTTCAACCTGCTCAAACACAGGCGTGGCCTGGCCACTCGCCACGACAAGATCGTCTACCGATCAGCGATCGTCCTGCATGCCGTAGTCACCTGGGCCAAGGCATTGTCAGACACGCCCTAGCCGCACTCCTGTGGGGTGGGCTTGGCGGGTGCGGGAGGGCTGTCTCCGGATGAGCTCGCGGCAGCGGCGATGCCCTGCAAGGCAGCCGTGTTTCACGCCACGGCAGCTAGCCGACGCGACCCACGCAGAGCGAACCCCACGACAAAAGCTGCCCCACGACGAAGCCCACCACAGAGGTCTGCGGTGGGCTCAGTCGTGGGTCCAGAAAAGGGCGCCGGGCTCAGTCCAGCGTCGCGTCGTCCAGGGGGGTTGCGTCGGCGCCCGCGTTGCGGAGCTCGTCGCGCACCACGGTGTACGCCAGGCCCTGCGGGTAGCCCTTGCGGGCGAGCGTGCCGAGCAGCCGGCGGGTCGCGGTCTGCTCGTCCAGCGTCGTCATCGTGCGGAGCCGCTTGCGCACCAGCTCGCGCGCCCGCTGCTCCTCCGACTCGCGGTCGATCTCGCCCGCCGCCTGTGCGGCCACCTCCGCGTCGACGCCCTTGCGCTTCAGCTCGGCGACCAGCGCGGTGCGCGCCAGGCCCTGGTAGGCGTGGCGCGACCGCACCCACTGCTCGGCGAACGCGGCGTCGTCGATCAGGCCGGCGTCGTCCAGCTTGCCGAGCAGCTGCTCGCGGATCTCGTCGTCGAAACCCTTGCGCCGCAACGCCTGCCGCAGCTCGTCCTTGGTGCGGGCGCGGATGGCCAGGAGGTCGAAACAGACCTCCTTGGCCTTCTTCCACGCCTCGTCCCGGGACAGCTCCTTCGGGTCGAACCTGGGCATCGATCAGAAGTCGACCGGGGCGGGCTCGGCCGCCTCGGCGTCGACCTGCGGCCCGATGCCGAGCTTCTCCTTGATGCGCTTCTCGATCTCGTTGGCGATGTCCGGGTTGTCGCGCAGGAACTTCCGCGCGTTCTCCTTGCCCTGGCCGAGCTGGTCGCCCTCGTACGTGTACCAGGCGCCGGACTTGCGCAGGATGCCCTGGTCGACACCCATGTCGATCAGCGAGCCCTCGCGGGACACGCCGACGCCGTACAGGATGTCGAACTCGGCCTGCTTGAACGGCGGCGCGACCTTGTTCTTCACGACCTTCACCCGGGTGCGGTTGCCGACCGCCTCGCCGCTGTCCTTGAGCGTCTCGATGCGGCGCACGTCGAGCCGGACGGACGCGTAGAACTTCAGCGCCTTG
>NZ_KI421511.1:7065908-7351213 GCF_000473265.1 Amycolatopsis thermoflava N1165 | reverse complement strand
CTTCGTCGCCGCTGCTGCGGGGCTCAGGCGGCTTGCGTTGGCGCCACCTTCGTCGCCGCTGCTGCGGGGCTCAGGCGGCTTGCGTTGGCGCCACCGTCGTCGCCGCTGCTGAGGGTTTCCGGCGGCGGTCGCGGGCTACGCGGAACAGCAGGGCGGCCCAGCTGCGGTACGGGGCCCACGCATCGGCGATCGAGGCGAGTTCCGTGGGCGTCGCGGCGGGGCGGATGTACGCGTGGCGCATTTCTTCCAGCAGGTACCGCTCGTCCGCGGGGAAGACGTCCGGGTGACCGGCGCCGCGGATCAGGATCAGCTGCGCCGAGAACGCTCCGATGCCAGGCAGGGCCCGCAGCGTCTCCAAGGCGTCCTCGGGGTCCACGGCGCGCAGGGCGGCCGGGTCGAGGACTCCGGTCAGCGCGGCCTCGGCGACCACGCGGAGACGGTCCACTTTGATCTCCGGCAGCCACGACGGCGCGGGCATCTCCAGCAACTCCGCCGGCGCCGGGAACGACCACAACCGACGCCCGTCGACGTCCAGCTGCCTGCCGTGCAGTTCGGCGATCCGTTGCTTGAACAGAGCCGCCTGCGTGAACCGGATCCGCTGCCCGATGATCGCCCAGCAGGCGGCCTCGTACGGCGACGTGAACAACACCGGACGCAACCCGGGATACCGCGCCTGCAACGCACCCACCACCGGATCACGCTCACCGACCGCGGCGAAACCGGAGCCGTCCACGTCGAGCGACAGGATCCGCGCCACGTGCCGCGCCGCCTCGGCGACGTCGGCTTCCCCTGCCACCACTGACAGTTCGACGGATCCGGGCGCCCGTTGCCGCACCCGCACCCCGGTATGCACCCACCCGCCCGGCAACGGGAAGGCGAACCGGAGGGTGCCCGGCTCCTCCGCCGCATCCGGTCGCGACGCGGGCGCGAACCCCTCCAGGAACCCGGCCGCCGCCGCGAGGTCGAACGGCCCCGGCACGGCGATCTCGACGGTGCCCGTCACTCTGCTCGTCATCGTTGCTCTCCTTCGGTCGGACGATGATGGGACGACGGAGCGGGACCCACCGACAATTCCGGGAAAAGCAGTTGCCGGCCCCGCTACGGTGGAGCCATGGGTACCTTGTTGCAGTCCTGCGTGGCGTTCGCCCGCTTGCGGCGCGCCTGAACGCAGCGGCTGCCTCGCACACTTCGGCTTTCCAGCCACCACAACGCCAGTCGCTGCGTCATGAGCTCCTGCCCGCTCTCATGACGTGGAGTACCCATGCCCTCGGCACCTCGTGCCGGGCGGTCCGCCGGCGTGCACTTCCTTGCCACACCGGCGATCGCCGCACAGCTCGTCCAGTCCTGCGCCATCGGCGGCGACGATCTCGTCCTGGAGATCGGCGCCGGCCAGGGCGCCCTCACCCGCCACCTCGCCGCCACCGGCGCACGCGTTCTCGCCGTCGAACGAGATGAACACTTCGTGCGCCGCTTGACCACCCGATTCGGTGATCGGCCGAACGTTCGCGTCGTGCACGCCGACGTCCGCGACATTCCCTTGCCGCGACGACGGTTCCACCTCGTCGCCAACATCCCGTACGCGCTGTCGACGACGATCCTCCGCCGCGTCCTGACCGGCCACACCGCGCTCCACCGCGCGGCGCTGCTCGTCGAATGGGGCTTCGCCAAACGGATCTGCGCCACCGTGCCCGGGCGGCTCGAACAAGCGTGGTGGGCCGCCCGCTTCGACCTCGAACTGGTGTCCCGGATCGGCGCGCGGCACTTCTCCCCGCCACCCCGCGTCGACTCCGCACTCCTGGCGATCCGCCGCAACGACTTCCCCCGGTCAGCCGAACGAGCACTGTGGACGGTCCTGTCCACCGCCTACCGCCACCCCAGCGCGCCGGCGCACCTGCTGTTCGACCGGCGCGCCCTGCGCCGGGCGGGAATCCGGCCTGCGGAGCCCGCGGGCACCGTCCCGCCCCAGCGCTGGGCGCACCTCGCCCGCGACCTGTCCCCCGGCCGCACCTGGCCCGCCCTGCCGAAACAGATCCGCGACTGAGAACTCTCAGGAAATTCTTCTCAGGGGATTTCTGGGTCGCTCCACAGGATTCTCACAAGGAAGGGGACGAACCTCATGGGCATGAACGAGAACGAGTTCCGGGCGAGCCAGGCCGGCGGGGTCCCGCCGACCTACAGCCACCCCTACTACCAGCAGCCGGTCGCGGCCGCGCCGGTGCTCACGCCCCCGCGGCCCAAGAAGAAGCGCGTCGCCGCGCTCGTCACCGCCAGCACCCTCGCCGCGGCGGTCATCGGCGGCGCCAGCGGAGCCGCCCTCGTGGGCCTCGACAGCGGAACGCCGACGGGCTCGGCCACCTCCGCCACCACCGTGTCCAGCACCACGAACACCGACGTCAGCGCGGTCGCCGCGAAGGTGCTGCCCAGCGTCGTGCAGGTCAACGTCACCACCCGCCAAGGCGAGGCCATCGGCTCCGGGGTCATCCTCAGCTCCGACGGCAAGATCCTCACCAACGCGCACGTCGTGTCCGACGCCGTGGGCGACGTCACCATCACCCTCTCCGACGGCACCAAGTACCAGGCCAGCGTCGTCGGCGCCGACACCAAGGCCGACATCGCCGTCCTGCAGGCCGAGGGCGCCAGCGGCCTCACCGCCGCCACCCTCGGCGACTCCAGCAAGGTGCAGGTCGGCGAAGAAGTCGTCGCCATCGGCTCACCCGGCGGCCTGCAGAACACCGTCACCTCGGGCATCGTCAGCGCCCTCAACCGCGACCTCTCCGACATCTCCAGCGGCGAACCCGACACCCCCTTCGGGCAGACCGCCAACACCAGCAGCGACAGCCCCAGCTACACCGCCATCCAAACCGACGCGTCCATCAACCAGGGCAACTCCGGCGGCCCGCTGGTCGACATGAACGGCGAGGTCATCGGCATCAACTCCGCCCTCTACAGCCCCTCGTCGACCTCCGCCGGATCGGTCGGCATCGGCTTCGCCATCCCCATCAACGACGCCAAAACGATCATCGAGCAGATCGAGAACAACTGACACCACCGGAACGGGCCGCGGTCGGGGCGGCCCGTTCCGCTGTGCCGGAAGGTCCCCGCGCGCGGCCCGCGTTAGGGTTTCCCGGTGACCGACCGTCTTGTCTGGATCGACTGCGAAATGACAGGGCTGGACCTCGCGAAGGACGCCCTGATCGAAATCGCCGCCCTGGTGACCGACGCCGACCTCAACATCCTCGGCGACGGCCTCGACATCGTCATCCACGCCGATGACGACACCCTCGCCGGCATGCCCGACGTCGTGCGCGAAATGCACGCCAAATCCGGGCTCACCGACGAAGTCCGCCGCTCCGTCACCACCCTCGAGGAAGCCGAACAACGCGTCCTCGACTACATCCGGGCCCACGTCCCCGAACCCAACAGCGCGCCACTCGCGGGCAACTCCATCGCCACCGACCGCGGCTTCATCGCCCGCGACATGCCCGCCCTCGACGCCCACCTGCACTACCGCATGGTCGACGTGTCCTCGGTCAAGGAACTCGTCCGCCGCTGGTACCCGCGCGTCTACTACGCCAAGCCCGAGAAAGGCCTCGCCCACCGGGCGCTCGCCGACATCAAGGAATCCATCAGCGAACTCGACTACTACCGGCGCACCGCATTCGTGCCCATGCCAGGGCCCAGCAGCGACGAAGCCCGCGCCGCGGCCGCCGAAGTGCAGCTCAAACACAGCAACTGACCCCCCGCGAGGCCCCCGCGACGGGCACGCTACGATATCCCGGCTGGTGGCGATCGCAAGACGCCCCACGTGGTGGGTGTAGCTCAGCTGGTAGAGCACCTGGTTGTGGTCCAGGAAGTCGCGGGTTCAAGTCCCGTCACTCACCCCAATGGCCCCACTCTGCTCGGTCGCTTCGCGGCCTCGCCGGGTGGGGTTCGTCATTTCGTTCGGGGGCCGAGCCCCCGGGCCCCCACGGTGCGAGCTCCTCGCCTTGGCGAGCGCTGGGCACGAACAGGGGAACCAGCGTGTGCCCTGCCCCCAATGGCCCCACCCTGCTCGCCCCAATGGCCCCACCCTGCTCGGTCGCTTCGCGGCCTCGCCGGGTGGGGTTCGTCATTTCGTCCGGGGGCCGAGCCCCCGGGCCCCCACGGTGCGAGCTCCTCGCCTTGGCGAGCGCTGGGCACGAACAGGGGAACCAGCGTGGGGTGCCCCTACTCGGTCGCGGAGCGACCTCGTGGGGCGTGGGGACCTGGTCTGCCGCTGGGGGGTTACGTGCGCCGGGGAGAAAATTAGCCCCACCTGACGGTGGGGCTCGGGGGTGTTAGCTGGTTGTGGGGGTTGTCCAGGCTGTCCAGGGGAGTTGCCAGACCGACCAGCCGTCCGTGGGTTCCAGCGGCTGGCCGCCGCTGTTGGCGACCGTGAACAGGTCGCCCTTCTTCGACAAGTCCATCAGCCACTTCGCATTGGCGGTCGACAAGTTGATGCAGCCGTGGCTCACGTTCCGGCGCCCCTGCGAACCCACCGACCACGGCGCCGAGTGGTAGAAGATCCCGCTGTTCGACAAACGCACCGCGTACTGCACGAACGTCCGGTAACCACCAGGCGTGTCCGCGGGAACGCCGTACGTGCCGGAGTCCATCGTGTAACCCACGTGCTCGCTCATCACCGTGTACGTCCCCACCGGCGTGGTGTTCCCGGGCTTGCCCATCGAGATCGGCAACGACCGCACCTCGGCGCCGTTCACCAACACCTTCGCCTGGTGCGAACCACCATCGGCGAGCACCTCCACCCGGTCGCCCACCGTGATCTTCGCCGCACGGTCCTCCAGCCCGTACGCCCCGCCGCCCAGCGACTTCCCGTAGATCGCGGCCTCCACCGAGATCTTCGTGCCCGGCAACCAGTAGTCCTTCGGCCGCCAGATCAGCTGACTGTCACTCATCCAGCGGAACGCGCCCTCCGTGACCGGCTCCGTCACCACCTTCAGCGCCCGCTCCGCCGCCGCCCGGTCCGCCACCTTCGAGTTGAACGTGAAGATCAACGGCATCCCGACCCCGACCGTCTCCCCGTCCTGCATGTTCAACGAGACGGAAATGGTCTTCCGCGGCTTCGCCACGGTGGTGAACGTCGAGGTCGACGTCACCTGCTTGCCATCGGCGCCCACCGCCACGGCCGTCAACGTGTACTGCTTGCCGTAGCCGAGCCCGTCGGCGAACTCCCACGACGAACCATCCGCCGAGAGTGCGCCCGGCACCGGCTCACCCTCGGGGTTGCGCAGCGTGACCTCGGTCAGCTTGCCGTCGGCCACCTTCACCGACACGGCTTCCCCCGGCGCGACGTCGGCGGCGCCCGACGACGGAACCACCGCGAGCGACGCCGGACGGGCGGCTTCGACCGACGGCGGCGCAGGCTCACCCCGCCCGCCGCCACCCGGCTCCGTCGTGCAGCCGGCCACCAGCCCAGCCGCCAGCACCAGGCAGGCCCATCTGCCCGCCCCCACCGAACGCCGCATCATGCCCCCAATCAGGTGAAGATCGCCCGCTTCGTACTCCTGCTCCCAGTCTGCCCGATCTCGACGCCCGCAGGGGCGAGACCTGCCGAAACGTGATTGGGGACCCTCCGTGAAGGGGCCCTCGGAGGCGTGCTAATCTTTTCTTCGTCGCCAGGGAGACCAGGCGGCCGGAGCAAGCGCCATTAGCTCAACTGGCAGAGCAGCTGACTCTTAATCAGCGGGTTCGGGGTTCGAGTCCCTGATGGCGCACAGTCACCCCAGGTCCTAGGGCCTGGGGTTTTTGCTTTCTGATCTTGGTGCCGTTTTACTGCCGTTTTTGGCGACGTCCAGCACGCCGAGCACTACTGCCGAACGCCGGGACGGCAGGTTGCGGCCGACGTAGGTGTCTGTGGTTTGCGACACACGAGAGTGGCCGAGAAGGTCACTCGCTTCCCGCGCCGGAAGCGCGTCGGTGACCAGCGTCGCCACCGTCCGGCGGAACGTTCGAGGCGTGAACCAGTCGCCGATTCGAATTGGGCAAAGATGCTCAGCACCTCGTCAGCCGGGGTTTTTCTGTTGGCGTCCCTTCGGAGGAGACCGCGGGCGGTTCTCGATGCGCGCGGTGGCTAGACCAGTGCGGCCACGTCCTCGGCGAATTGGTCGAAGCCGGGGCCAGCGCGGGACTGCCGGGCCATCGCCGCGGCGCGGTGGGGGTATGGGGCCCGCAGGGCCTGTTCGCAGCTCTCGGTCAGGGAGGCCGGCGTGAGGGAACCGACGTCGAGCCGGATGCCGAGGCCCAGTGCCGCCGTGCGCGCCGCGTTGTGGGACTGGTCGGAGAACATCGGCAGGAGCACCATCGGGGTCCCCGTGCGGATCGCCTCGGCGACGCTGCCGAAACCGCCGTGGGTGACGAGGAGATCCGCGGACTCCAGCAGCAGCGGTTGCGGCACGAACGACATCAGCCGCACGTTGCCGGGCCGTGGACCGGTCCACTCGCCGGGGTCGGCGCCCAACGCGACCACCGCGGTGCACGGCAGATCGCCCAGCGCGGCGACCATCGTCTCCAGCACCGCGGGCGTCTCCGGCACGAAGGTCCGCGCCACACTGCCGAGCCCCGCGACGACCAGCGGCCGGTCGTCCGGCAGATCCAACAACGACACGTCGAGCGGGCCCGCGGGCGGATCCGGCCGGTAGTAGCGCGCCGATGACACCCGCAGCTCCTCCGGGTACCACGCGGCCGGCACCACCCCGGCGAGCAGGAAGCCCTCCGGGTGCCCCGGCTCGTCGACGGTGTCCAGTCCGAACTCGGCCCGCTGACCGTTCAGCGCGTCCCGGACCAGCGGCAGGTTCAGTGCCGAGAAAGGAGAAGTGTCCAGGACCGCCTGCGGCAGCCCGAGCCGCTCCGCGGCGAGGTAGCCGCCGAACTCCTTGCACTCCCGCACCAGCACGTCGGGCTTCCAGGACCCGGCCACCGCCAGGACGTCCCGCGCGAAGGCGCCCGCCAGCGAACCGGCGAAGGCGATCGTGAGCGTGCTGGACGCCTCCCGCACGTCACCTTCCGGCACCGCGGCGGGATCGGCTACCAGTTCGGTCAGCGTCAGCACGTTCGGCAGCGGCAGGTGCTCGATCCCGGCGCGGGCGAGGTGGGGCGCCATGGCCGGCGCCGTGGCGACGGCGACCTCGTGCCCGGCGCGTCGCAGCGCCTTCGCCGCAGGCACCAGCACCGGCACGAGGTGCGAATAGAACGGCTGGCACGTCATGAGCACGCGCATCCAGGCCCCCGATCTCCGCGCGAAAACGCCGTGCCTTTGTACCAGGGAAGCGCACCGAGTTCCGTGGAGGCCCACCGGTTGCTCCCACCGGCCGAAGACATACCTGCGTACGCCGGAATTCCGCCGAGTGGTCCTAAGTGGACCAGGTGAACAGGAGGTTGATCGACTCCCCGGCTGCCGCTATGGTCGGAAGATCGGATTCGGCGCCGACGGAAACGCTCACACTGCCCTGCAGGCCATTTTCGGCCACTTCCATCGAACACCGGCATCCCGGTGGATGCCCGGCGACGGACGGGATTCTCACTGTGATGGCTACCCAATGGACTCCTGCGGTGCACTGGCTCGGGGAACAGGCGCCGGATTCGGACGTCGTGATCAGATGCCCGTTCCCCGCCCGCCGGAATCCCCATTTCGACCGGCTCGTCGTCGACACCGAACGGTGGTTCGTCGAACAGGGCGTGTTTTCCCGGCACCCGGACGCGGACCGCCTCACCAGACAGTTCCTCCGCCACCAGGGCGCCGAAGAACACGCGCGGATGTGGCCCGATGCCGAATACCCCGGACTGTGGCTGGCCGCGCGGCTGCTGACCCACATGTCCTGCTTGGACGACTTCCTCGACGAGATCTGGGGCCCCGACCAGGACGACCACGCCGCCCACGTGGTCGGTCTCATCGCGGACATCCTCAACGACAAGGCCGACCCGGCGGCGGTGGCGGCCGAGCCGCTGGCGGCGCTGCTGGACTCGCTGTGGACCGAAACCCGGTCGGTGGCACCGGAACACTGGCTGGACCGGGCCGCGCGGATCCACCTGGCGTACCTGGAAACGAGCATGGAGGAACGCGCGCTCCGGGCCGCGAGCGCGGTGCCGACGACGGCGCGGTACGTGACCTCCCGCCACTACAACGGCGGGATGTTCTACGCCGCCGCGCTCGTCGAGCTGGCGAACGAAGCCTGGCTGCCGGAGGACCTGTCCGGCCGCCCGGAGATCACCGACCTCGCGCTGCGGCTCAGCAACGCGAGCACGTGGGCCAACGACCTGTTCTCGTACCAGCGGGAAGCCGCGCACGGCACCGGCGCCAACCTCGCGGTGGTGCTGACGACGCACGAGGGCCTGACCGAGGACGAGGCGGTCACCAAGATCGTCGAGCTGGTCAACGCCGAACTGCTCACCCTGGACTTCCTGTGCGACGCGGCGGCCGCCCTGCCGGATCCGGCGGCCCGGTACGCGGACGGCGTGCGGGCACTGGCATCCGGGCTGATGCACTGGATGGCCGGAACCGCCCGCTACGCGACGACGCCGAGCGCCTGATGCGCCGGCACGCGTCCACGAAGGACCGTCGCATTACCGCGGTTCGTCGACGGGAACCGGGATCGAGCTCATCCACCGGGCGCGCTGCTGCTCGACCGCGGTGTCGATGGCCTGCAGGATGCTCGTGATGACGAGGTCGTATATCTGGTCCGCGCTCAGGCCGCGATCGGCCTCGGCCTTCGCCAGCGCCGGGTACTCCCCGGCGCTCGCGCCCGGCCCGCCGGTGCGGGTCTCGTGCAGAGCGCTGCTGACGGCGAACGCCGCGAGCGCGTCGAGCAGTGGCATCACCACCGCGCTCGGCACACCCTCGCGCATGAGCCGGGCGGCGGAGGTGTCGAGCAGGTGCGCGCCGAACCCGTGCGACCGTGACGCGACGATGACCGGCAGCAGCGCGGGATGGGCGAGCAGCACGCGGCGCAGGGTGCGAGCGTTGTCCGGCAGCCACTCCCGCCAGGAGGCGTCGGGCTCCCCGGTGTCACGCACCTCCTCCAGAACCAGGTCCGCGACGCCGACGAGAATGTCCTCCTTGCTCTTGAAGTGGTGGTACAGCGAGGCGCCGTTGACTCCCATCGCGGCCGCGAGGCGCCGGATGCTCAGCGCTTCGAGCCCGCCGTCGTCGACGATCTCGAGCGCGACCTCCAGCGCCCTTCGCCTCGAGATCAACGGAACCTTGGGTCTCACCACGCCGTGACTATAAGCCAACACCACCCGGAACCCGGCCGGGTGATAAACGGCTTTCCCTGTAGAACGACGATCAAATTCCGCAGAGCGCGGAAAATCGGCCGGCGCACCGTACACAGTGGTCAAGCCGCTGACCAGCGCTGATAGCGCAGTGTCATAGAACCGTTAACCGTGCGTTGCCGGGTTATTGCTCAGACGTGGCCCCCAAACGAATTTTGGCTCAACAGCAACCTTATGCAGCCGTCCCGAGCGGGTCTAAGATCACCCGGGCCTACCTAAACCGAACGATGATTGGTGTCGCTCATGCTTCCTCCCACACCAGGATCCGATCCGCTCGACAACGCGGCCTGCGATCCCGGCGTGACCTGGACCACCGGCAACGTCGCCGAAGCCTTCCCCGGCGTCTCCACGGCGCTCGGCTTCACCTTCATCCACCGCCCGATGGAGCTGGCGTTCCGCAAGATGTTCCGCGGCATGGGCGTGTTCGGGAAGGCCGCGCTGGCCGTGCCCGAGCGCATCGAGGACCAGTTCTGGACCGCCTTCGCCGGACGCGCGGCGGCCAACATCAACCAGTTCCGTGCCGTCGCGAGCCTCATCCCGGGCACCTCGGCGACCGCCATCGAACAACAGCTGTTCGGTTATGTCCGGGAAGGCACCGTCGACGAGAACTCGATGCGGCGGTACCCGATCATCGGGGTGAAGGCGCCCCGCGCCGTCTTCACCCTGCCCAAGAAACACGACCGCATGTTCGCCGAGCTCCGCGAGTGGCGTCTGCAGACCCTGCCCACCATCCCCGGCGGGTCCGTCGCCGACAGCCTGGCGATCCTGCAGGACGCCAGGGAACGCTTCGAGCGGATCATGATCCTGCACCTGCTGGTGGCGTTCGTCAGCTCGGGCCTGGCCGACCGGCTGGCCGCCATGGTCGCCGCCGCGGACGTGCCCGGCCTGGAATCCCGGCTGCTGTCGGGTGTCGGCTCGGACGAGAACGAGGTCGCCCAGGACCTGTGGCTGCTCGCGCACGAGCGGATCGACCTCAAGACCTTCCTGGACCGGCACGGCTACCACGGCCCGCACGAGGGCCAGCTGCACAGCACCTCGTGGCGTGAGGACCCGGCGCCGATCCTGGCCCGCCTCGCCGACTACCGCGCGGTCGCCGAAGACGACCCGCGGGCGCCCCGCAACCGCGCCGCCGAGCAGACCCGCATCCGGCACGCGGCCGCCGAGGAGCTCAAGAAGGCGGTGTCGCCGTTCCAGCGCCGCTCGATCACGCTGCTGACCAACCTCTCGGCCCGCTTCCTCGCGCTGCGGGAACAGGGCAAGGCCGGCTACCTGCTCACCTTCGACGTCGCCCGCGCCGCAGCCCGCCGGATCGGGGCGGACTTGGTCGAGCGGGGACTCCTCGACGACGCCGCCGACGTCTTCCACCTCACCTTCGACGAGGTCGTCTCCGGTGACGCCACCGACCGCCGTGACCTGGTGCGGCACCGGCGCGCCCAGTACGAGGACCGGTTGCGCTACCGGCTCCCGCAGGCGTGGGCCGGGATGCCCGAGCTGATCGAGATCGGCGGTGACGCCGCGTCGGACGCCCCGGTGGGCACCACGATCACCGGGGTGGCGGCCAGCGGCGGCGTGGTCGAAGGGCGCGCCAGGGTGGTCCGCGACCCGGCGGCCACCGAACTGGACGACGGCGACATCCTCGTCTGCGAGACCACCGACCCCAGCTGGGTGTCCCTGTTCCTGGTCGCCGGGGCCGTGGTGACCGACTTCGGCGGTCTGCTCAGCCACGGCCCGATCGTCGCCAGGGAACTGGGCCTGCCGTGCGTGTGCGGGACCGAGGACGGCAGCCGCCGCATCCGGGACGGGCAGCGGATCCGCGTCGACGGCGACCGCGGCGTGGTCGAGGTCCTCGCTCGGGTGGACGAAACCGCCACCCGATGACGGACGACGCCGGCATCCCGCGGGGTGCCGGCGTCGTTTCCCGCCGCGTCACCAGGTGCCTGCCGCCACCTCCGCCGTCGCGACGTTCATCAGGTGTTCCAGCAGGCGCACCAGGATGCGCTTGCTGGACTCGCGATCCCGCACGTCACACAGCTGCACGGGCACGTGGTCGTCGAGGTCGAGCGCCTGGCGCACCTCCTCCTCGTCGTAGATCTCCGCTCCGTCGAAGCAGTTCACCGCCGCGATGAACGGGATCCCGCGCGACTCGAAGAAGTCGATGGACCCGAAGGAGTCCTCGATGCGCCGGGTGTCGACCAGCACGACGGCGCCGAGCGCGCCGACCGAGAGTTCCTTCCACATGAACCAGAAGCGGTCCTGCCCCGGTGTCCCGAACAGGTAGAGCACCACTTCCGGGTTGATCGTGATCCGGCCGAAGTCGAGCGCCACCGTGGTCGTGGTCTTGCGCTCGACACCGGTCAGGTCGTCGACCCCGACGCCGATCGCGGACAACCGCTCCTCGGTGCGCAGGGGTTTGATCTCACTCACCGCGGTGACCAGGGTCGTCTTGCCGACCCCGAAACCACCGGCGATGAGGAGCTTGACCGCCCGCACCCCGGCCAGTTCCGGGGAGCCGGCGCTCCGGTCAGAGTTTTCGAACGCCATCGAGCACCGCCTGCAGAAGTTTGATGTCGGGCCTGCCCGTGGTGGGGGGAGGCGGCGACCGGAAAATGAGGTGACCGGAACTGATGAGGTCACTGACGAGCACCTTCACCGCGGCCAGCAACAAGCCCATCTGGGCCGAGATCTCGGCGATCGAGAGCGGCCGGCGTTGGCACATGCGCAGGATCTCCCCGTACTCCCGGTCCAGCGCGGCGACGTCCGCCTCGGGGCGGACAGCCACCACCAACGTGATGATGTCGAGTTCGTGCAGGTCCTTCCCGGCCCGCCCGCGGGTCACCGCGAACGGGCGGATGAGCGGCCCGGGGTCGAACTCGAACGACTCGTCGTCCCCCGCGTGTTTCATGGCGTGTGCGGAACCGGCATCTCCGTCAGCATCCCCCTGGGGCTCGCCGCCATGGTGTCGCCGACCTGTTGCACGATCACGTTCATCTCGTAGGCGATCATGCCGAGGTCGGCGTTCTCCGAAGCCAGCAGCGCGAGGCAGGCACCCTCGCCCGCCTCGGTGACCACGAGGTAGCCGTACTCGAGTTCGACGACGGTCTGCTGCACCAGTCCCTTGTCGAACTGGGTGCCCACCCCGCGCGCCAGGCTGCGGAACGCCGACGCCATCGCCGCGAGGTGTTCACCGTTCTCCCGGTCGAGGCCCGCGGAGCGGCCCAGCAGCAGGCCGTCGGCGGACAGCGCCACCGCCCGCTCGGCCCCGGCCAGTCGCTTCACCAGGTCTTCGAGCAACCAGTTCAGGCCGCTCGCACCGGCTCTGACCACGTCTTCGTTCATCGCCTTACCATTCGTGTTCATCGGTTGTGCTCAGTCGGCAGGCCGCGCCCCTGGCGCGTTCCCCGCTGGAAGGCCGTCATCGAGTTCTGGGCCTCCTCGGGACTGCGGGTGTGCCTGGGCTTGCTGGTTTTCGGCGTCTCCTGGGCGTTCAGCTGGAGCTGCGGCACGAGGTTCGCCTGACGCTGGCGCCGTGGCAGCGGTGGTCGCGTGCTGCGCGAGGAACCCGACGGCCGCTCGCGCGGTGCCGGCATCTGCGGCCGCTCGGCAGCCGCGACCGGCGTCACCGGTTCGAACGCGTCGAAACTCGGCGACGCCGCCGGCTGCGCGACCGGCTCCGGTTCTTCCTCGGGCCACTGCCGGTGACCGCTGTCGGCCTTGCGGGGCAGCCGCGGCACGGGATCCTGCGCCGGTTGCGGGACGAAGTCCGGCCGCACCGCCTGGTGCCTGCCGGTGCGCGCGGCCGCGGGCGACAACTGCTGCTGCGGCACCGTCTCCTCCATCTCGGTGGCGGACAACGGGATGAGCACGATCGCCTTGATCCCGCCGTAGGCGGACTCCTGCAGGCTGACCGTGATCTCGTGCCGCTTCGCCAGCTGCCCGGTGACGAACAGGCCGAGGTGCCGCTGCCCCGCCAGTGCCATGGCCTGGAAGTCCGGCGGGTTGCGCAGTGTCTCGTTGAGACGTTCCCGTTCCTCGAAACTGATGCCGAGCCCCTGGTCCTCGACCTCGACCACCACGCCCTTGCCGACGATGTTGCCGCGCACGGACACGGGGGCGTCCGGCGGCGAGAACGACGTCGCGTTGTCGACGAGCTCAGCCAGGAGGTGGATCAGGTCGGCGACCACGGCGCCCAGGATCTTCACCTCGGGCAGCCGGACCGCGCTGACCCGCACGAAGTCCTCGGTCTCGGAGATCGCGCTGCGCACGATCTCCTCCAGCCGCACCGGGTTGCGCCACTTCCGGCCGGGCTGGCCGCCACCCAGGATCAAAAGGTTCTCCGCGTTCCGCCGCGCGTGGGTGGCGAGGTGGTCGAGCTGGAACAGCAGCTCGAGGTGTTCCGGGTCGCCCTGCTTGGACTCCGCCACGTCGAGCACCTCCAGCTGCCGGTGCACGACGATCTGACTGCGGTGCGCGATGTCCAGGAAGACCTTGTTGAAGCCGCCCCGGGTCTTCGCCTCCGCCGCGGCCGCGGCGACCGCGGTGCGCTGCGCGGTTTCGAAGGCCTCGGCGACCTGCCCGATCTCGTCGGTGCCGTGGTCGACCCGGGTCAGCTCGGCGTCGACGTCGACCTCCTCGCCGTCGGCGATGCGCGCCACCATCGCGGGCAGCTTCTCGTCGGCCAGTTCGAGGGTGTTCGTGCGCAGCCTCCGCAGCCGGCGCACGAGCCCGTTGGCCACGCGGACGGCGATGACGAAAGCCGTGGCGGACAACACGAGCACGAGCGACCCGGCGAGGATCGACTGCGTCAGCGACCTGTCCGCCGCGTCCTTGGCGAGGCCCTCGGCGTACCGGAAGTGGTCGCCCCACAGGCCGAGCAGCTCGGCGGACACCTGCTCCTCGGCGGCGAGCCAGCCGGCCACCGGGACGTCGGTCCGGCCGCGCTGCGCGAGGTCGTCCTCCACGGCCGTGGCGGTCCGCCACGCGTCGGAGGCGATCAGGCGTTCGTAGCGCTCCTTCTCCGCCGGGGTCAGGCGGCTGGTCAAGGCCCGGAGCTGGTTGCGGTAGGCGCCGGTCAGCTGGGCGACGACCAGCCGGTCCGGCACACTCAGCGTGCCCCTGGCCATCCCGCCCGCGGCGAGACCGACCGCACGGGAATGCAGGTCGGTCACCCAGAACAGGTCGACCGCGGTCGTCTCCTCGGCGGCGGTCGCCGCGTCCGGGGTGGTGCGCGCCGACCCTTCCAGCCCGGTGATGACCACGCCGGCGAGGCCGGTGTAGAAGGCGTCGACGTCGGCGGCGGGGACGGCACCCGCGTCGATTCCCTGACGTGTCAACGTCATCTGGGCGGACAGCTCGGCGAACGCGGCGTTGGACTGCGAGACCGCGTCCGGGTTGAGGTTCTGCACCACCTCGGCGAGCCCGGCGATCTGGGCGAGCACCGCGTTCGTGGTGTCCCGCTGCGCCGCGAGCCCGGCCCGCGCCTGCTGGTCACCGCCCAGTGCCCGCAGGGAGATCGTGCGTTCCTGCTGCACCACCGACTCGAACTGGACCAGCGGGTCGATCGCCTGCCCGAGGTAGCCCGAGAAGTCCCGCGCCGCCAAGCCCTCCGAGATGAGGTAGCCGGCGACCGAAGCGCCCGTCACCAGCAGGGCGGCGCTGGGGATGAGCACGATCGCGAGAACGCGGTTGCGGATGCTCGTCGTCGATCTTCGGCGCGCGATCACCCGCCGCCATCGTGGGCCCGCGTGGGATTCCTCTGCGGCTGATTCCTGCAACTGTTCGCCCTGTCCGCTGAATTCGTGGCATCGGCTGACCCGGCGCCGGTGACGGCAAATCAAACCACACACTGATCGGTTACGGAACCCAGGCCCCGGGACGGCGAAAATGTTCCACCGCAGGGCGAAGGCGTTTTCACAGGTAGAGCGGCTCCGTTGCAGCCCAGCGCTGTTGGGCTCCCACCGACGTCAGCGGCGCGCGTGCATCGCGGCCAGCATCACCGGCAGCGGATGGTCGGTGACAACGGCGCGAACGTTGTCACGCAAGGCGTTCGCGACAGCCGAGTCCGACGAGACGTCGAGCCCGTGGACGACCTCGGCCCCGGCGGGCGCCTCGTCCGGGCGCCAAGCCGCGAGCGGTGCGACCGCACGTGCCCACCGCGTGAGAAGGCGCAGGTCTTCGTCGTCCACTTCGGACACCGTGCGGACCGGGAGTTCGCCTCGCAGCACTTCGCCGGTGTCGCCGCACACGGTGACCGTCCCACCGTCGAGTGCGGTCACGGTGCCCTCACCGCACCCGACCACGCAGGGCACCCCGAGTTCGCGGCTGACCACGGCCGCGTGCGAGGTGGCGCCACCGACCTCGGTCACGATCGCGGCGGCGGCGAGCATCCCGTGCAGGTCGTGCGGGCTGGTCGTCCGGCGGGCGAGCACCACCGCCGCACCGTCGGCGGCACGGGCTTCGGCCTCGTCCGGGTCGGTCACGACGACCCCGGCGCCCACCCCCGGGCAGGCCGGCGTGCCGCGCGCCACCAGGGCGGCCGCGGCGCGTGCGCCGGGGTCCAAGCCGGGCGCCAGCAGGGCTCGCACCTGGTCCGCGGTCACCCGGGAGACGGCTTCCGCAGGCGAGATGAGACCTTCCCGGGCGAGCGCCGCGGCGAAAGCGACCGCACCGCGCGGAGAACGTTTCGCCGAACGCGTCTGCAGCAGCCAGAGCCTGCCGCTCTCCACCGTGAACTCGACGTCCTGCACATCGCGATTGCGCTGTTCGAGACGTCGCGCGTGGTCGAGGAGCCGGGCGTGGACGTCGGGCAGGAGCCGCGCAAGCGCGTCCAGCGGCTCGGGCGCCCGGGCACCGGACACCACGTCCTCACCCTGCGCGCGGGTCAGCCACTCGCCGAACGGTGCGGGCTCGCCCGTGGACGGGTTGCGGGTGAACAGAACGCCGGTTCCGGAGCGCTCGTCGGCGTTGCCGAACACCATCGCCTGCACGGTGACGGCGGTGCCCGCGTCGTCGTCGAGCCGGTGTTTGCGCCGGTAGGCCACCGCACGGGGCGAGCGCCAGGACCGGAAGACGGCCGCGATCGCGAGACGCAGCTGGTCCCACGGATCGGCCGGGACTTCCTCGCCGACAACTTCGGAGAAGAGCTTTTCGAAGCGGCTTCGGGTGTCGCGCGCGTACTCCGCGCCGCGGGTGCGTGCCAGTCCCTCCGCGATCTCCGGGGTCAGCCCCAGGTTGAGGACCGTGTCCATCATGCCGGGCATGCTCGTCGCGGCACCGCTGCGCACGGAGACGAGCAGCGGCGCGTCGGCCGAGCCGAACTCCTTGCCGGTCTGTTGCTCCAAATGGCCCATCGCAGCACGGATTTCGGCCCACACCGCGTCGAGCACGGGGTCACCGCCGGCGAGGAAGTCCCGGCACACCGCGGTGGACACCGCGAACGCGGGCGGCACCGGGAAACCCGCGGAGATCATGCGCGCGATACCGGCTGCCTTGCCGCCGACGACCACCGGGTCCGGGTCGACGGAGCCGTCGAGGATCAGTACCCTCGGCGCTCCGATCGCTGTCACACGCATGTCCGCTCCTGTGCTCGGGTGGCTCGAATCCCGCTCGGGGAAGGAAAAGCGGAAGGGTACTCGCTCAGGGACCGAGGAGGAACCACCGATGACCGCCGACATCGCGGCGCCGATGCTGCACGTTCTCCGCATCAGGGGACGTGCCACACCCGAGTCGCTCGCAGCGGCGCTCGGCTCCACTCCGGGGCGGGTTTCGGCCACCCTGCTCGAACTGGCGTCCCGCGGCCTTGCCGAGGACACCGGCAAGCCGCGACTGGGGTGGAAGATCACCGCGGCGGGCAAGCAGTCCGCGGAGGCGCGGATGACGGGGATCAGCCCGGAGGCCCGCGCGCTCGTCGCCGAGCACTACGAGACCTTCCGGAAGCTCAACGACGAGCTGAAGCAGTTGTGCGCGGACTGGCAGGGCCGCGCCGAAACCCAGGGGCCCGCGGACTTCGTCGCCCCGCTCGCCGCCGTGGACAGCGGGGTGCAGCGGATCCTGGCGGAGATCACGCCGGGAGCACCGCATTTCGCCGGGTACAGCGACCGGTTCACCCGGGCACGGGAAGCCTTCGGGGCCGGTTCGGACAGCCATCTGACTGGAGTGCTCGTCGACTCCTACCACAACATCTGGTTCGAGTGCCACGAGTGCTTCTTCATCACGCTGGGCCGCTCGCGGCAGGCGGAAGAGACGACCTGAGAATCGTCCTTTGTGGATGGCTGAGGCCGCGGCGCGGCTACATCCGGGTCCGCGCGTACGCCTGGAGCGCGTCGCGGACGAAGGCTGCCTTCGTGGCGTCCTCGTACATGCCCGCGTAGCGGGGATCGTCGACGTACATGTCGCCGATGGCGTGCACCATTTCGATCGAGCGTTCCCGGTCGCCGTCGGCGGTGGGGGTGCCCGGGATCCGGCTCAGCCATTCGACGTGCCGGGCCGCGAGCGCCTGTGCGGGCTCCGAGGTCGCGGAGATCCCGCTCCTCGCCGCCGCGACCCAGGCGGCGACGAGGTCCTCGGCGGCCCGCTTCCAGGCTCGCTGCTGGTCGAGCGTCTTGCCGTGCCACCAGTCGTTCGCCGCGCGGAACGCGCGCTCACCCCAGCGGGAGACCACCTCTTCCTCGTAGTGGTCGTTGAACCCCGCCAGCATGACGTCCATCTGCGGCTCCGCGCCCGCCTCGAGCGCTTCCAGGGTGTGCCGCACCGACCGGATCTGCCGGTCGATGCGGTCCCGTTCCCCTTCCAGCTGAGCGATGTGGGCGCGCAGCCCGTCGCACACGTCCACCTCCTCGGCCAGTACGCCGGCGATGGCGGGCAGGCCCATCCCGAGCCGGCGCATGAGCAGGATCCGCTGCAGCCGCGCCACGGCGGTGGCGTCGTAGTAGCGGTAGCCGTTCGCGCCGATCCGGGAGGGCGTCAGGAGCCCGACGCGGTCGTAGTGGCGCAGGGTCCGGCTGGTGATGCCGGCCCGCGCCGCGAGCTCCTGGATGGTCCACTCCATGGTCGCAGTGTGTCACCCGCGCCCGAGCGTGGCGGCGATGATCTCCGACGCCTCGACGTGCAGGGCCTGCGCCGCGGTCGTCCCCGTCGCCGCCAGGTAGGTGTCGACCAGCCGGAGGCCCGCGGCGTACCCGCCGCCCATCGGCAACCCCACCGGGGTGACGCCCATGCGCTCGGCGCCCGGGTCACCGTGCACCCAGGCGGTGAAGTTCTCCATGCCCGTCACGTCGAGACCGGTGAGCACCTTCGCGAACACCTCGTCGTCGTGCCGGTACGGCACGCCGATGCGGGCCGGGCCGAGCTCTTCGCCGTAGAGCTCCCGGGCGAAGGCGTCGGCCAGGCCCTCGCCGACCACGTGATCGCCGACCGTGACGGTCGTCGGGTCCCACACGACCCCGCCCGGCGCCCACCGCAGGTTGTGGTGGAGTTCGTGCACGGCGGTGGCTTCCAGCCGCTCCACGTTCTCCGGGAAGGGCCAGAACGTGATCGCGATGTTGCCCGAGATGCCGCCGAACCCGGTCAACCCCTTGCAGGGACCCATGAAGTGCTCGTCACCCGGATCGCCGAGGACGAACAGCACGGTGATGTCCGGGGCCGCCAGGCCCGGGTTCGCCTCCGACAGCACGACGAGGGCGTCGTCGAGCGCGCGTTGCATCCGCTCCCAAGCCCCGGCCGCCTCCAGCGTGTCCAGCGCTTCGAGGCACCGCTCCTCGTCCCGGTCGACCGGGAACCCGGCCGACTGGTGGTGCAGGGCCACCAGATCGAGCTCACCGGGGAAGTAGCGGTACATGCCCCGGTTGGCCTCGAGCATGGAACGCAGCAGCTCGGTGCGCTCGGCGACCGGGGCCCGCAGGATCCGGCGCATGGCGGAGCAGGTGTCCAGAACAGTGATCGACATGGCAGCGACGTTAGAAGTTGACGCTGCGTCAAAGTCAACTCCCGCTCGGGCCGGCCTGGACGGGCCAGGTCACCGGAAGCGCTTTCACCCCGCGGATGACGCCGTAGGTCCGTTCGGGCACGAAGCCGTCCGGGAGCGTGAACTCCGGGATCGCCGCGAGGAACTCTTCGCAGATGACCCGCAGTTCGACCCTGGCGACGTGCAGCCCGAGGCAGCGGTGGGCGCCCGCGCCCCAGCCGAGGTGCGGGCGGCGCGGACGGCCCAGCCGGAACTCGTCGCCGTCGGGGAAGTGCTCTTCGTCGCGGTTGCCCGACCCCCACGTCAGCAGCATCCGGTCACCGGGCCGCAGCGGGACGCCGGCCAGCTCCGTTTCCCGCACCACCGTCCGGCCGGTCGCGGCGACGGCGGACTCGTGCCGCACGCTTTCCTCCACCAGCTGCGGGATCAGCCCCGGCTCGGCGACGACCCGCCGGCGCAGGGCGGGGTCCTGCGCGAGTTCGAGCAGGATGCTGGCGAGCTGGTCCGTCGTGGTCAGGTTGCCCGCCGCGATCAGCAGGAACGCGAACTTCAGCAGCTCGTGGTCGCTCGCGAGCCTGCCGTTGATCTCGCTGTTGACCACCGACGTGAGGACGTCCGACCCGGACTTGCCGCGGCGGGACCGGATGTGCGCCAGCAGGAACTCGGTGTACTCGCGACCGATCGCCTCCGCGGCCGCCGCGCTGTCGGCCGCCGCCAGGCCGTGCACGAGCGCGGCCAGCGTCGGCCGCTGCTCTTCCGGCAGGCCCAGCAGGGACGCGATCACCAGCGGCGGGATCTTCGCGCACAGGTCCGGCACCAGGTCCGCCTGCCCGCGCGGCGCCAGAGCGGCCACGACTTCCCGCGCCACGCGGCGGATGTAGTCCTCGTGCCCGGCCGCGGCGGGCGGGGTGAAGAACGGCTGCAGGTGGCGGCGCCAGCCGGCGTGCTCCTCCAGGTCCTGCTCGAACAGCGGCGCGATCACGCCACCGGTCTCCGGCGCCACGACCACGGCGCCGACCTCGGCCGCGGAGGAGAAGGTTTCGCCGTGCCGGGCCACGTGCCGCAGGTCGTCGAACCGAGTCACCACGTACATCCCACCGTGCGCCTCGCTGTGCGCTACTGGGCACGTCTTCCGGAACGCTGCCAGCGTCTCGTGGATCGTCGCGGCCTGGGCAGGGTCGAGGTGGTCGAAGGTCCGGGCTCGGTCCCGCACCGGATCGGCGGTCGCCGGATCACTGGACTGGCTCACGTCGCTCAACAATCCACACTCGCCCAGCTCGGGGCAAGGAAAAGCCTCCATCCGGACTAGTGTGATCCACTGCCGGGCACGCAGCGTCACCGGGCGTGGAAAACCGGTTTGTTCCAGGGCGCTGGGCTCGTACGCTGATCTCCGCACGCCGGCCACTTCGGACAGGCCCGGTGCGCAGGCGAGGGTTACTTCTGGTCCACAGGTTCGACTCCTGCCCTCCTTTCGGGAGGTGAAGACCTTCACCGACTCCCTTCTCGGGCCTGTCCGAGGTCACCGGCTCTCCCCTTCCCCTTGCGAGGCCGGCATGTCCAAGTTCAACCTGCTCCGCCGAAGACCGGCGGCCCGGTCCCCGATCGTCACGGTCGCGGCGCCCGGCGTCGTCAACCACCAGGGTGGCGCCGGTCACGTCCGCGACGCCAAGTCCGAGCTGTTCCTGCTCGCGGTCGCGAACATGGTCGGCGAGGACACCTTCTACGAGGCCGCGGACGACCGCGACAGCCGGTACGCCGAGCTGGTCCGCCGCGTCACGCTGAAGGATCCACAGTGGACTTCCCGGTTCCTGCGGTGGCTGCGCACCGAGGCGAACATGCGCTCCGCGTCGCTCGTCGGCGCGGCCGAGTTCGTCAAGGCACGCCTGGACAACCGCGCGGACGACGGGCTGTCGAACCGCGCCGTGGTGGCGAGCGTCCTGCAGCGCGCGGACGAGCCGGGTGAGCTCATCGCGTACTGGTTCGCGAGGTACGGCCGCCGCCTGCCGAAGCCCGTCAAGCGCGGGGTCGCCGACGCCGTGCGCGCGCTGTACGACGAGCGGTCCTTCCTGAAGTGGGACAGCGGCAACCGCGGCGTGCGGTTCGCCGACGTGCTGCGGCTGGTGCACCCGGCGCCGCGGGACGCCGTGCAGGACGCCCTGTTCGAGCACATCCTGCGCGACGGCCCGCCGGCGCCGGAGCTGACCGTGCTGACCCGGCGACGGGCGCTCATGGCACTCCCGGTCGACCAGCGCCGGACAGCACTGGACCCGGCGGAGCTGCGCGGGGCGGGCATGACGTGGGAGGCGCTCGCCGGGTGGCTGCAGGGCCCGCTGGACGCCGAGGCTTGGCAGGCTGTCATCCCGGGCATGGGGTACATGGCACTCCTCCGTAACGTTCGGAACTTCGACGAGGCCGGCATCCCGGACGAGGTGGCGGACCGGGTGGCGGCGCGGCTCGCCGATCCGGGTCAGGTGGCGCGGTCGCGGCAGTTCCCGTTCCGGTTCCTGTCCGCCTACCGCTCCGCGCGGTCGTCGCGGTGGGACGCGGCTCTGGAGCGGGCCCTGGACGCGTCGCTGGCCAACGTGCCGTCCCTGCCGGGGCGGACGCTGATCCTGATCGACCGGTCCGCCTCCATGTGGATGTGCGACCGGCGGTCGGCCGTCACGTTCGCCGACCAGGCCGCCGTGTTCGGGTGCGCGCTGGCGGTGCGGGCGGAGAAGCCGACGGTCGTGGTGTTCGGCTGGGACAGCCGCGAGGTCGAGGTTCCGCGCGACGGCGCACTGCTGCCGTTCGTGGAAAGTCTCGACATGTTCTCGGCCACGAACACCGCGGCGGCGGTGCGCAGGCACTACCGCCGCCACGACCGGGTCGTCCTCCTGACCGACGAGCAGTCCGCGACGGCGGACGCGTCGGCCGGGTTGCCGCGCCGGGTTCCGCTCTACGTGTGGAACGTCGCCGGGTACCGGTACGGCGGCACGCCGTCCGGGCTGGGCAACCGGCACACGTTCGGCGGGCTGACCGACGCGGCCTTCCGGATGATCCCGCTGCTGGAAGCCGGCCGCGTCGCGCGCTGGCCGTTCTGACCCGGGGCCGCCGTCACTCGGCGGCCTCGGGCGCCCAGCGCTGCCCCATCCGCCCGGCGCGCCACACCACGAGCGCGACCAGCCAGGTCACCGCGAACAGGCCGACCAGCAGGTACCCGACGTCGGCCAGGTCCATGCTCGCCGCCCAGGCCAGCGGTCCGCTCGTCACGTTCAGCCGCTCCGCGAGCAGGCCGAGCAGTTCGACACCGCCGATGACCAGGGCGACCGCGACCGACAACGCGGTGACCGTCAGGTTGTAGAAGACCTTCCGCACCGGCGTGACCAGCGCCCACCCGTAGGCGAAGTTCATGAACACCCCGTCCGCGGTGTCCAGCAGGCTCATCCCGGCGGCGAACAGCACCGGTAGCGTCAGCAGCGCGTACCAGGGCAGGTCGAAGGCCGCCGCACCGCCGGCGAGGACCAGCAGCGACACCTCGGTCGCGGTGTCGAACCCGAGCCCGAACAGCAGGCCCAGCGGGTACATGTGCCACGGCTTGCGCACCGACCGTGCGACCCGGCCCAGGATCCGGTTCAGGAAACCGCGCTCGTCCAGCCGCCGCTCCAGTTCGGCCTCGTCGTAGTCGCCCGCGCGCATCCGCCGGAACACCCCCGCGATGTGCCGCAGCGCCACCAGGTTCAGCACGCCGATCAGCAGCAGGAACCCGCCGGACACGAGCGTGCCGATCAGGCCGGTCACGGCGTGCAGCGTCGAGGAGTCCGAAGTGACCTGGCCTGCCAGCGTGCGCACCCCCAGCCCGAGCAGCAGGCACAGGCCGAACACCACGCTGGAATGCCCGAGGGAGAACCAGAACCCGACCGACAGCGGGCGCCTGCCGTCCATCATCAGCTTGCGGGTGGTGTTGTCGATGGCGGCGATGTGGTCGGCGTCGAACGCGTGCCGCATGCCGAGGGTGTACGCCGTGACGCCGAGGCCGACGCCGAACACCCCCGCCTGCCCGATCGCGTAGTGGCCGGGCACCACCAGCAGCACCAGCGTGCCCCAGCCGATCACGTGCAACAGGGCCACCGTCGCGGCCATCCCGGTGATGCTGCGCCTGCCCTGCCGGTCGAGGACCGCCATGTCCCGCTCCCTCCGCCGCCGGCCTCGTCGCCGGTACCAGCACCGTCGCAGCCGGGCGCCGACGGCGGCACTGCCCGATCGGAGGGGACGGCGCCGGTCAAGGGGTGAGAACCTGTCCGATCGGACAGGTGCGGGCAGCCACCCGGACAGTGTGTCGGCCGTCACCTCAGGGGGTAGCGTCGAGGCGGTCGAAGGACGAGGAGCACCCCATGCCACGACTGTCCGACCTGCCGAAACTGCCCGGCGCCGTGGCCGGTGGTGTTCTCGCGGACAGCCCCCGTCACGTACCGTGGGAGCGGTCGCCGCGCCGCCGCGGGGACCGTGAGCCGCGGGAGGTCGCCGTGACGGGCAGGGTCCTCGACAAGTCCGAGCGCCTCACCGGACCGTGCGTCGCGCGGACCCGGTCCGAGCCTGCCGAGCTGGCCAAGTTCCACGTGCCGGAGGTCGTGTTCGGGCCGGGCTCGCTCGCCGAACTCGGGCACGCCGCGCTGCGGGTGGGCGCCCGGAGGCCGTTCGTGGTCACCGACCCCGGCCTGATCGAGGCCGGCTGGGTCGACGAGGCGGAGAGCCACCTGCGGCTGGCCGGGCTGCGGCCGGTCGTGTTCTCCGGCGTCACCCCGAACCCCAAGGACCACGAGATCGAGGCCGCCTACCAGCAGTACGCCTCGGTGGGCGCGGACGTGATCATCGCGGTCGGCGGCGGGTCGTGCATCGACGCCGCGAAGGGCGTGGCGATCCTGTCCGGCAACGGCGGCACGATCCTCGGCTACGCCGGGGTGGACAAGGTGGTGCAGCCGATCCCGCCGCTGGTCATGGCCCCGTCGACGTCCGGAACCGGCGCGGACGTGTCCCAGTTCGCGGTCGTCACCGACACCACGCAGCACACCAAGATCACGATCATCAGCCGCACGCTGGTCCCGGACATCTCGATCGTCGACCCGCGCCTGCTCATCACGATGCCGGACGAGCTGAACGCGGCGACCGGGCTGGACGCGCTCACTCACGCCGTCGAGTCGTTCGTGTCCCGCGCGCACAACCCGCTGACCGACCAGCACGCGCTGCACGCCGCCACGCTCATCACCCGCAACCTGCTGCACACGATGGTCCACCCGCGGGCGGCCGACCCGCGCATCGCGATGGCGCAGGGCGCGCTGGAGGCCGGGATGGCGTTCACGAACGCGATCCTCGGCATCACGCACGCGATGAGCCATCAGGTCGGCGGCCTGCTGGACGCCCCACACGGGGTGCTGAACGGTGTGCTGCTGCCGCACGCGATCCGCTTCAACGCCGCCACCGAGCCGGAGCGGTTCGTCCCGCTGGCCGCGGCCACCGGGATCGACGTGGCGGGCAAGCCCGCGGCCGAGGTGGCCGAGCTGTTCGCCTGCCGGGTGCGCGAGCTGGCCGACGCCGTCGGCGTGCCGCGGGGGCTGGCCGCGCTGGGCGTCACCGAGGCCGACATCGACACCCTGACCCGCACCACGCTGCAGGACGCGTGCCTGGCGACCAACCCGCGCGAGGCGAGCGCGGCGGACGTGGCGGCTCTGTTCCGGCAGGCGCTGTAGACCATGACGGCGGAGAACTACCTCGGCGCGCTGACCGGTGTGCGGTCGGGCAAGCGGTCCTTCTACCCCGAGTACGTGCGCACGGCGGAGCGGCTGGAGCGCGCCGTCGGCGCCCTCGACCGCATCTCACGCGCGCTGGTCCGCACCGGTGAGGGTCCGCGGGCGCTGGTCGAGGCGGTGGTGCGCGCGGCCGCGGAACACGTGCAGGCGGACTGGCTGCTGTTCGCGGTCGCCGACGGCGCGCTGCGGGCGGCGCGGCCGCGGTTCCTGCTGCTCACCGGCGGCGAGCTGGTCGAGGACGAGCGCCAGTTCCCGCCCGACGCGCTCGCGCACCTGCGGGTCCTGCGGAGCAGGCCGTGGGAGGCCGGGGACCCCGCCGAGTCCGGGGTGCGGGTGCCGATGACCCTGGACTGCGAGCCCGTCGGCGGGATCGCCGCGCGGCCCGCGCCGGGCATGGACATCGCCGACACCGACCTCGCGGTGCTGCGCGTGCTGGCCAACCAGGCCGCGGTCGCGCTGCACAACTCCTACCTCGTGCACGCCACGATGCAGCTGCGCGGGCGGACCGAGGCGCTGTCCGAAGCGGCCGAGCAGCAGGCCAGGGATCTAGCGGCCCGCAACGCCGAGCTGCAGGAGACGCAGCGCAGGCTGATCGAGGTGATGCAGCGGCAGGCGCTCGACGACGAGCGGCACCGGATCGCGCGCGAGCTACACGACAGCGTCACGCAGGACGTCCTTTCCGCAGGCATGATGATCGAGATCTGCCGCGCCGAGATGACCGAGCCGGGCGCGGACCTCGACGCGCTGCGGGACAAGCTCACCGGCGCGAAGGACCTGACCCGGCACGCGGTGGAACGGCTGCGCGCCGCGATCTACGCGCTGCACCACTCCGAGTCCGAGCCGTCCGGCTCACTGCCGGTGCTGCTCGAACGACTGTCCACAGTGCACCTGCCGACGGACCTGACGGTGAGCGTGTCGGTGCACGGCGAGCCGGTCCCGCTGCCCGGCGAGGCCGAGCACTCGCTGCTGCGCATCACCGGCGAGGCGCTGTTCAACACCGTGATGCACACCAACGCGGCCCGCGCCCGCATCCGGCTGGACTACCGGGCGGACTCCATCCGGCTGTCCATCGCCGACGACGGGGACGGTGATCCGGCGCAGCTGCGCCGGATGCTGCGGCTGTCCTCGGCGACGGACCTGGCGGGTGCGCACCGCGGGCTCGCGAACATGCGCGCCCGTACCGAGGAACTGGGTGGGACGCTGTCGATCCGGCGGTCCCGGATCGGAGGGATCCTGTTGCTGCTGGAGATACCGCTGCCGCTGGACACGGGGGCGGCGTGATGATCACGGGTGAGCGGACGTTGAAGATCGTGCTGGTGGACGACCACGCCATCGTCCGGCAGGGGTTGCGGTCCATCCTGGAGCGCGAGGAGGACATCACCGTCATCGGGGAGGCGGCCACGGCGGCCGAAGCACGTGCGGTGGTCGAGCGGACCCGGCCGGACATCGTGCTGCTCGACCTGAAGCTGTCCACCGGCTCGGACACCGAGGGCCTGGAGATCTGCTCGGAGCTGACCGCGCGGTACCCGGAACTCGGGGTGCTGGTGCTGACCACGTTCCTCGACGACGCACTGGTGGTGGAGGCGATCCACCGCGGCGCACGTGGTTACGTGATCAAGGACGTGGACACGACCGGGCTGGTGTCGTCGATCCGCGCGGTGGCGCGCAACGAGAGCGCGTTCGACTCGCGGTCGGCCTCGGCGATGGTCCGGTCGATCCGCACCGCGCCGGAGGAGCCGGTGCTGACCAGCCGTGAGCAGGGGGTGCTGGAGCTGCTCGCGCGTGGGCTGAGCAACCGGGACATCGGGTCGCGGCTGTTCATTTCCGAGACGACGGTGAAGTTCCACGTCCGCAACATCATGCGCAAGATCGACGCCTCCAGCCGCGCGGAAGTGGTGTACGAGGCGAGCAAGCGGGGTCTGATCTGAGGCACCGGGCGGGGTGGCCCGCCCGGTGCCCCGGCGTCAGCGCAGGACCGGGCGGCCCAGCGGCAGACCACGCCCGCCGGTCGCCGTCGAGAGGGCGCCGGCGAACAGGTAGACACCGACCGCGGTGAAGGCGAAGACGACGTACCCGCCGGCGGTGGTGGCCGAGGTGGAACCGCTCACCGTGCCGTAGAGAACCAGCGCGAGCGCGATGTCGATCAGCGTGAACAACAGCGTGAACGCGGCGGGCAGGCGCAGGGTGCCCAGCGTCAGCAGGACCACCGTGACCAGCCAGGCGATCAGGAACAGGCCCTGCGTGGCGACCGCGGCGTCGGCGGTGATGCCGAACCAGCCGTGGATCAGGCCGAGCACGAGTGCGGCGTAGCTGAGCCAGAAACCGGTGAACACGCCGAAGACGGCGGCCACGGCGTTCTGGCCCAGCGCGGCCGCCCAGACCGCGGCGACGAGCTGGCCGAGGCCGGTGGCGGGCAGGATGATGGCGATCGACGCGCCGACGGCGCCGGCCGGGACGTACCCGGTCAGCACCAGGCCGAGCGCGATCGCGCCGACGATGAAGGTGGGCACCCCGATCAGGGCCGGATCGCCCGTGATCTCGGTGCGGACGGGGGCTTCGGTGGCAACGGCAGTGGTCATCGTGTGCTCCTCGTTGAGCGGGTAACGCGGTCAGGCGGGACGGCGGTCCAGGATCAGCCAGCCACCGTGGAAACCGGAGACGCGGTGGCGCCATCCGCTCGCCGACCCGAGTCCGGTGAGCGTCGCGAGGTCGAAGCGGCGCACGTGACCGTAGTCGGCGTTGGGGACCTCCTCGAAGGGGACGGCGACGACGACCCGGGACCGGGCCAGTCGCTGGGCTTCGGCCAGCACCGCGGCGCCGGTCGCGGGATCGAGGTGCTCCAGCAGGTGCACGACCGTCACCGTGTCGACGCACCGGTCCGGCAGCGGCACCCGCGCCGCGTCGCACACCATCGTGCGCAGCGGCGTTTGCCAGGCGGCGGCGACCGTCGCCAGCACGCGCATGGTTCCGGCCACGATGTCGGAGGCGATCACGGTCGTGCGCGGCCGCTGCGCGAGCATCAGCGCGAGGAAGCCGAAGCACGAGCCCAGATCCAGCACGCTGCCCGGCGGCACGAGCCGCAGCACCCGCGCGTACACCGGCGCGATCCCCGCGATCAGTTCCGGCGCGGTGCGGGGATCGCGCAGGTGCTCCAGGGTGTTGGCGTAGAAGGTTTCCCAGGCGCGGGCCGGGTCCGGCACGGTGCTGCGGACGACGCCGCAGAACACGCGCTCGAAGGTGTCCTGGCCGCACAGCCAGCCGGGCGTGAACAACTCGTCGATCAGCAGCCCGGTCAGGCCGTTGTGCAGCTGGTCGGGGCGCAGGCAGTGGCTCACCTCGATGCGCCGCCCGGCCCGGTGCAGCCGGAAATGCTCGGTGCGCACCACCGCCGCCCGCCCGTCGTCCTCGGCCCGCACGACGCGCACCAGGTCGTCGAGGTACTCGGCGACCGGGAACGGCGCGAGCGGGTCCAGTGCGGCGGTCATCGCGTCACCAGGTCCAGCGCGACCCGGTCCAATCCGGACAGATCGCGGACCACCCGGACCTTGCTGCAGTACTCGGCGTAGGCGGGCAGGTCGCAGCCGCCCAGGCCCCACGAGTAGCGCGGCTCGGGGGTGAGCCAGATGGTCTCCCGTGCGCGGCGGGAGATCTCGGCGAAGGCGCCCAGGTTCGGGTCGTTGCCGTTGCCCCGCCCGTCGCCCAGCACCAGCACGGTGGTCCGGCGGGTCACGGCCGACGAGTGCTCGGCCAGGAACTCGCCGAACGCTGCGCCGTAGTTCGAGTTGGCGTCCACGTCGAGGACGTCGCCGCCGAAAATCAGGCCGAGTGCGCGCTCCACCGGGTGCTCGGCGAACAGCTCGGTGGTCTCGGCGATGTCGTCGACGAACGCGAACGACCGCACCTGCGCGAACAGGTTCTGCAGGCCGTGCACCAGGTGCAGGGTGAACCGCGCGGTGGCCCGCACGGACAGGCTGACGTCGGCGAGCACCACGAGCCGTGGCCGGTCCTCCGCGCGCCGCACGGTGACCGGGCTGAACGGGATGCCGTCGAAGCGCATGTTGCGCCGCATGGTCCGCCCCGGATCGACGCGGCCCGCGCTGGCGATGCGCCTGCGGTGGGTCAGCGCGCCGCGCAGCGACGACGCGAGCCGGCGCAACGACTCCTCCAGCTCGGCCCGCTCGCTCTCCCCGGCCTGGTCGACGTGGGCCGCTCGCTTCTCCCGCGTCTCGACGACCGTGTTCTCCAGCTCCAGCAACGCTTCCAGGTGCCGTTTCAACGCCTCCGGCAGGTTCTCCAGCACCCCGGCGAGCCGGCGGCGCAACTGTGCGGCGTCGTCCTCGTCGCCGTCCGCGGCCTGCTCGAGCCAGCCCAGCAGCGCGTCCTGCTCGGCGATGCTCAACTCGGCGTCGACCTTCGTGCCGGTCTCCTGGGACAACCGGCCGGGCACGCCCGCGCCGTGCAGGCGGTCGGTGTCCAGCTGCACCCGGTACCCGGCGTCGCCGGCGACCGCGTTGTCCGTGGAGAACACGATCTCGTCGGTCATCGACGCGAGGTCGACCTTGTTGGCCTCCTGGTGCAGGTTGTACTGCTGGGCCAGGTCGGACTGGTCGAAGTAGTCCCGGATGTCGCTGGGCTTGCCGTGCTCGTGCCCCTGCTGCGGGGTCTCGCTCGGCTCCTCGGACAGCGTGAAGCTCTCCAGCTCGCCGGTGTCGGACAGGTCGTCGTGGCTGTGCCCGTGGCCGTGCCCGTGCTCGGACGGCCCGACCCGCACCAGCGCGAAGAACGCGTCGAAGATCTCGTCGAACGCCGGGTCGTCGCGGTGGTCCTTGACCAGCGCGAGCCGCAGCGCCTCCTTGAGCACGGCCCGGTCGGCGAGGATGCCGGGCTCGGCGGCGCAGCGCAGGGCGTCGATGGTCTCCGGCACCGAGATGCGGACGTCCCGCAGCCGCAGCAGCCGCACGAACCGGTGCAGACTGGCCTCCATCGCGTGTCCCTAGGACCGCCGGCCGAACGACCGGCTGCCGCGGTCGGCGCTGACCTTCGGCGCCTCGTGCGAGTGGCCGTGTCCGTGCCCGTGTCCGTGGCCGTGCAGCGTCTCGGGCACTTCGGCGTTCGGGTCGACCAGCCGCGGCAGCGCTTCGAGGGCCTTGCGCACGTCCTTGTCGTACTTGACCACCACCGACACCGTGTCGGACAGCACCGGCGCGGTCAGTTCGTCGACCCCCAGCACGGCGAGCGTGCGTGCCCAGTCGATGGTCTCCGAGATGCTGGGCGATTTGCGCAGCTCCAGCTCACGCAGGCCGCGCACGATCTCGACGAGCTGGCGGGCGAGCGCCTCGGGCAGGCCGGTGTCCTTGCTGCGCACGATGTCCAGCTCGCGCTCCGCCGACGGGTAGTCGAGGAACAGGTGCAGGCAGCGGCGTTTCAGGGCGGCCGCGAGGTCGCGGGTGTTGTTCGAGGTGAGGATCACGTACGGGCGGTTGCGGGCGGTGAACGTGCCGATCTCCGGCACCGAGATCTGGTACTCCCCCAGCATCTCCAGCAGCACCGCCTCCAGCGCCTCGTCGGCGCGGTCGATCTCGTCGATCAGCAGCACCACGGGTTCCTCGGAGCGGACCGCCTCCAGCAGCGGGCGCGCGGCGAGGAAACGTTCGGAGAAGAACACGCTCTCCTGCGCGCCGATGCGGTCGACCGCGTCGTGCAGGTCCGGCGCGTCGGCCACGAGCTGGCCGATCTTCTCGCGGAGGATCTGGGTGTAGAGCAGCTGCTTGCCGTAGTCCCACTCGTAGAGCGCGCTGGCTTCGTCCTGGCCCTCGTAGCACTGCAGGCGCAGCAGCCGTCGGCCGGTTGCGGCGGCGAGTGACTTCGCCAGTTCCGTCTTGCCGACGCCGGCCGGGCCCTCCAGCAGCACCGGCTTCTCCAGCCGGGTCATCAGGAACACCATCGTCGCGAGCCGGTCGTCGGTCAGGTAACCCTGCGCCGCGAGCGCCTTCCCCGCCTCCTCGACGGAGTCGAATGCGGTCACGCCAAACCCTCCTCGGTAGGGGTGCCGGGGGCGGCCCCGTCCAGCCCGCCCCCGGCGGTTGAGTCAGCTGAGCAGGTCGTCCAGGTCGCCGTTCATGCAGTGATCGACGACGGGGCGGACCGTCTCGAAGGTGCACTCCTTGGCGTTGCCTGGCGTGCAGGCGTCGCCGAGGACATGGTTCGTGATGCGGTCCACGTCCTCGTCGTCGCCCTTGATGACGCTCGCCTGCTCGTAGAACTTCGTCGGGCCCTGGCCGAGCCGGTTCTTCGAGTAGCTGTCCTGGGTGACGTCGGTGAACTTCTCCGGGATGCCCACGTCGCGCAGCAGCCGGATCGCGGCCGCCAGCGCCGCGTCCGCGGCCTGCACGTCGGTCATGCCGTGCGTGTCCACGCCCATCACCTCGGCGATGTCGGCGAACCGCTTGTACGCCACCGGCATGTTGAACGCCCACACGCGCGGCAGGGCGATCGCGTTGTTCAGGCCGTGGTGGGTGTCGTAGAAGGCGCTGACCGCGTGCGAGATGGAGTGGATGATCCCGAGTCCGCCGGAGTTGAACGCCTGCGCGGCGATGTACTGCGCGTACATCATGCCCTCACGGCCGGACAGCTCGGTCGGGTTCCAGGTGGCCTGCCGCAGGTTCTCCGCGGTGAGCTTGATGGCCCGCAGCGCGTTGCCCAGCGACGGCTCGAAGTTCAGCCGCGACACGTACGGCTCGGAAGCGTGCGCGAGCACGTCGAACCCGCACTGCGCGGTGTAGTCGATCGGGCAGCTGTAGTAGAGCACCGGGTCGTCGATCGCCAGCGTGGCGACCGAGGCGTCGTCGAACGCCACATACTTGTGCGGGTTGTCCGGGTCGGTGGTGGTGTCGGTGATGACGTAGGCCCAGGACGTCTCCGAGCCGGTGCCCGCCGTGGTGGACACCGCGATGTGCGGAGGGTTGCGCGGGTTCTCGGACTTGTTGAAGCCCTCGAAGTCGTTGACGTTGCGGCCGTCGTGCGCGACCGAGATGCGGGCGCCCTTGCAGGCGTCGTGCGAGGACCCGCCGCCGATGGAGACGAAGCTGTCACACTTGTTCTCCTGGTACAGCTTGACCGCGTCCATGACGTTGTAGTCCTTGGGGTTGGACTCGACCTTGTCGTAGAGGACGACCTCCAGCCCGTGGTACTTCATCGACTCGGTGATCTTGTGGACGATGTCGGACCCGCGCAGCCCGCTCGTCATCACCAGCGTCTTCTTGAAGCCCAGCTTCAGCGCCTCCGGGCCGATCATCTCGTGGGCCCCGGGGCCGAGGAGCGCCCGCGGGAACGGGTGGAACTCCTTGATGGGGAACGGCTTCAGCAATTCGTCGACCTGCATGACGCACTTTTCCTTCCTGCGCGACGAGCGACTGTGGTGACGCGCACACCGAAGCTAGCTCCCGTCGCACGGCGCGGAAACGCTTGTGGCGCAATACTCCTCGCCCGGCACGCGACTCCGCACGACCGGCGGGGCGCGCACCTGCCCGATCGGACAGGTGCCCCTGGACGCGAAAAAGGCCCGGACGCGGGGTCCGGGCCTTTTTCGCGGTTTTCAGTTGTCCAGCAGGGCCAGTTCTTCGTCGGTGAGCAGACGGGACCGGATCAGGAAGCGCACGCCTTCGGGCGCCTCCAGCGAGAACCCGCTGCCCCGCCCGGCCACGACGTCCACCGTCAGGTGCGTGTGCCGCCAGTAGGCATACTGGTCGGCGCTCATCCAGAACGGCGTGCCGTCGCCGACATGGCCGAGCAGCACGTCCGAGTCGCCCACCCGGAACTCGCCGTCCGGGTAGCACATCGGGGCGCTGCCGTCGCAGCAGCCGCCGGACTGGTGGAACATCACCGGTCCGTGCTGCTCGATCAGCCGGCGCAGCAGAGCGACCGCGGCCCCGGTCATCGAGACCCGTTGCACCATCAGAAGAAGCCGAGCTTCTTGGCCGAGTAGCTGACGAGCAGGTTCTTGGTCTGCTGGTAGTGGTCCAGCATCATCTTGTGGGTCTCGCGCCCGATGCCGGACTTCTTGTAGCCGCCGAACGCCGCGTGCGCCGGGTAGGCGTGGTAGCAGTTCGTCCACACGCGACCGGCCTTGATGCCGCGGCCCAGCCGGTAGGCGGCGTTGCCGTCGCGCGTCCACACGCCGGCGCCGAGGCCGTACAGGGTGTCGTTGGCGATCTTCAGCGCCTCGTCCACCGAGTCGAACGTGGTCACCGACACCACCGGACCGAAGATCTCCTCCTGGAAGATCCGCATGTCGTTGGTGCCGCGGAAGATCGTCGGCTCGATGTAGTAGCCGCCGGGGTGCTCGGCGACCTCGCGGGCGCCGCCGCCGGCGAGGACCTCGGCGCCCTCCTTCTTGCCGATGTCGATGTAGGACAGGATCTTCTCGTACTGGTCGTTGCTCGCCTGCGCGCCGATCATGGTCGACGGGTCGAGCGGGCTGCCGCCGCTGATGGCCTTGGTGCGCTCGATGCAGCGGCCGATGAACTCGTCGTAGATCGCGGAGTGCACCAGCGCACGCGACGGGCAGGTGCACACCTCGCCCTGGTTGAGCGCGAACATCACGAAGCCCTCGACGGCCTTGTCCAGGTAGTCGTCGTCGGCGTCGGCCACGTCCGGCAGGAAGATGTTCGGGCTCTTGCCGCCCAGCTCCAGCGTCACCGGGATGATGTTCTCGCTGGCGTACTGCATGATCAGCCGCCCGGTGGTGGTCTCACCGGTGAACGCGATCTTGGCGATCCGGGAGCTGGACGCCAGCGGCTTGCCCGCCTCGATGCCGAACCCGTTGACGACGTTGAGCACGCCCGGCGGCAGCAGGTCGGCGATCACCTCGATCACCTTCAGGATCGACGCCGGGGTCTGCTCCGCGGGCTTGAGCACGACGCAGTTGCCCGCCGCCAGCGCGGGCGCCAGCTTCCACGCGGCCATCAGGATCGGGAAGTTCCACGGGATGATCTGGCCGACCACGCCCAGCGGCTCGTGGAAGTGGTAGGCGACCGTGTCGGCGTCGATCTCGGCGATGCTGCCTTCCTGCCCGCGGATGGCGCCCGCGAAGTAGCGGAAGTGGTCGACGGCCAGCGGCAGGTCGGCGGCCAGGGTCTCGCGGACCGGCTTGCCGTTCTCCCAGGTCTCGGCCACCGCGAGCTCTTCGAGGTGGTCCTCGATGCGGTCGGCGATCTTGTTCAGGATGTTGGCGCGCTCGGTGGTCGAGGTGGCGCCCCACTTCTCGGCGGCGGCGTGGGCCGCGTCGAGGGCGAGGTCGATGTCGGCCGCGGACGAACGCGCCACCTCGCAGAACACCTTGCCGTCGACCGGCGACGGGTTCTCGAAGTAGCGCCCCTCGGCCGGTGCGACCCAGTCACCGCCGATGAAGTTGTCGTACCGCGCGGCGAAGCTGACGACACTGCCGTCGGCACCGGGCTTGGCGTAGGCCATGGAAGCACTCCATTCACTCGATCACATCGGTGTGATGGGTGCCACCGTGCCCGTCGCGGGTTGGCGAAACGTTGGCGCTCAGTCGCGCAGGGCCTCGTGCAGGCGGGCCGCCGCGATGCCGCGCCGGCCGTCGCCGGGGCTCAGCAGGCGGTGCGCGTGCTCGTGGACCTGCAGGTCGAACGGGTGCCGCTCGCCGTAGGTCAGCGCCAGGTCGGGCTCGCGCGAGGACAGCACGGCCTCCCGCACGGCGACCTCCAGGTGGTCCCGCCACCGGGTGATGCCGGGCGCCTCGGACGCGGGCAGCAGCGGCCCGGTGTAGCGGCGCACGGCCGTCGCGGTGTCCCCAGCCTTGAGCGCGGTCAGCACGTCGACGGCGTCGCAGTCGATGGGCGCGGTCAGGGCGTAGCGGCGGTTCGCCAGCCCGCCGCCGAGCATGCGCCGCAGGTGGGAGGCCTCGGCGCGCAACGTCGTGCTGGTGACGGGCAGATCCCCGTACAGCGCTTCGCGTAACCCGTCGGGCGAGAAGCCGCCGGGTTCGAGCGCGAGCAGGGTGAGCACCTCCAGCTGCCGCGGCGACAACCGCAGCGGGACGCCGTCGAACGTGGCGCTGCCGGAGCCCAGGCAGGACAGCCGGATGCCCGGGGCCGCGGGCGGGGCGGCCTGCAGCCGCGATTCGATCGCGGTGACCAGCGTGCGGACCGTCGACATGGCCAGCGGGTGCGACCGGTCCCAGGTGGTGGACAGGTCGAGGACGCCGAGGTGGCGCCCGCGCGGGTCGCGGATCGGCGCGCAGTAGCAGACCCAGCCGTGCAGGGCCGCGACCAGGTGCTCGGCGGAGAAGACGCTGCTCGGGCGGCCGGTGCGCAGCGCCAGCGACAACGCGTTGGTGCCCATGTCCGGCTCGTCCCAGCGGCCGCCGGGCGCGAAGTTCACGCGCTCGGCCCGCCGCCGCATGACCCGTCCGCCGCAGGTCCACAGGATCGTGCCGGACTCGTCGGTGACGGCCGCGACGAAACCGGCGTCGTCGGCGATGCTGCGCAGCTCGTCGGCCAGTTCGGTGACGGGGGCCCGCAGCGGCGACTCGCGCCATCGGGAGCGCACCTCGTCACCGGCCGCGGGCGCGCTGTCCCGTGACGGATCCACGATGGACAGCGAACGTGCCCAGGATTCGGCCACCTCGCTGCGCAGTTCCAGGGTTTCCGGGCGTGCCTGAGCCGGCACCCAGCGGGCCCATTCCCGTTCCAGGGCCGCGCGGCGCTGGTGGAGCGCACTACGCTCTGCCATTTCCGCGACCCCGTCGTCCTCGTGCTTCCGGCGCGATGGTGCTCCATGATGCCTGACGATCGCCGCGGGCGCACCTACCCGCACGGAGGGTTCCAACGTCGCGCCAACGTTCGCCGGTCAGGCTCCGCGGCATGGACTTCTGGGCTGAGCAGGCGCAACGGTTGCACTGGGACGTGCGGTGGTCGGAGGTTCTGGACTGGTCCGGCGCGCCGTACGCGAAGTGGTTCACCGGTGGCAGGCTGAACGTGGCCCGCAACTGCGTGGACCGGCACGTCGAGGCCGGTTTCGGGGACCAGGTGGCGATCCACTGGGTGGGCGAGCCCGGCGATTCGCGGGACATCACCTACGCGCAGTTGCGGGACGAGGTGTGCCGGGCGGCGAACGCGCTGGTCTCGCTCGGGGTGCGGGCCGGTGACCGGGTCGCGATCCAGCTGCCGATGATCCCCGAGGCGATCGTGGCGATGCTGGCCTGCGCGCGGCTGGGAGCTCCGCATTCGGTGGTGTTCGGCGGGTTTTCGCCATCAGCGCTGCGGTCGCGGGTCGACGATGCCGAGGCGAAGGTCGTGATCACCGCCGACGGGCAGTACCGGCGGGGCAAGGCCGTGCCGGTGAAGGCCGGGGTGGACGAGGCGCTGGCCGGGTCCGCGGTGGAGAAGGTGGTCGTGGTGCGGCGCACCGGGACGCCGGTGTTGATGGGCGAGCGGGACGTGTGGTGGCACGAGCTGGTCGACCCGCAGCCGACTGAGCACACCGCCGAGGCTTTCGACTCCGAGCACCCGCTGTTCATCCTCTACACCAGCGGGACGACCGGGAAGCCGAAGGGGATCCTGCACACCTCGGGCGGCTACCTCACCCAGGTGGCCTACACGCACGCCGCGGTGTTCGACCACCGGCCGGGCGAGGACGTGTACTGGTGCACCGCGGACATCGGCTGGATCACCGGGCACTCCTACATCGTGTACGGGCCGCTGGCGAACCGCGCGACGCAGGTGATCTACGAGGGCACGCCGAACACGCCGCACGAGGGGCGGCACTGGGAGATCATCCAGCGGTACGGGGTGTCGATCTACTACACCGCACCCACGCTGATCCGCACGTTCATGAAGTGGGGCGAGGACATCCCGGCGCGCTACGACCTGTCTTCGTTGCGGGTGCTGGGATCGGTGGGCGAGCCGATCAACCCGGAGGCGTGGCGGTGGTACCGCGAGCACATCGGCGCGGGCAAGGCGCCGATCGTGGACACCTGGTGGCAGACCGAAACCGGGGCCATCATGATCGCCCCGTCGCCCGGTTCCGCGGAGTTCAAGCCGGGTTCCGCGCAGACCCCGGTGCCCGGGATCTCCGCCGTCGTGGTGGACGACGCGGGCAAGGAGGTCGCCCCGGGCGAGAGCGGTTACCTGGTGCTGGACCAGCCGTGGCCCTCGATGCTGCGCGGCGTGTGGGGCGACGACGCCCGGTTCCGGGAAACGTACTGGTCGCGGTTCGCGGGCGCGTACTTCGCGGGCGACGGCGCGCGGTACGACGCCGACGGCGACATCTGGCTGCTGGGGCGGGTGGACGACGTCATGAACGTCTCCGGGCACCGCATCTCCACGGCCGAGGTGGAGTCGGCGCTGGTGTCCCACCCGGCGGTCGCGGAGGCCGCGGTGGTGGGCGCCGCCGACCCGACGACCGGGCAGGGCATCGTGGCGTTCGTGATCCCGCGCGGGGTCGCCGAGGTGTCCGTGCAGGAGCTGCGGGAGCACGTGGCGCAGGAGATCGGCCCGATCGCCAAGCCGCGGCAGATCATGGTCGTGCCCGAACTGCCGAAGACGCGCTCGGGCAAGATCATGCGCCGGCTGCTGCGGGACGTGGCGGAGAACCGCGAAATCGGCGACGTGACAACACTCGCCGACGCGACGGTGATGGCCCACCTCAAGGCTGGCGTGAGTTCGCAGCGGTAGTGCGGTGGTGGCGGTCCGGCGGGGATGTCGTCGCCGGCCACCGCCACCCGGAGGTCGATCTTCGCGCCGTCCTTGCACGGTGAACAACATCCAGATACCGCCATAATTTCGACAACAAATTCCTATTTCCGTGCGCGTAACGTTCATCCTTTCCGGAACGACAAAGCGGCTGCATTGCCCCGAGATCAATTCCTTCCGAAAAGGACGTCCCCATGCGCATGATCAGTCGCGTTCTCGGCACGGTCGCGGTGGCGGGTATCGCGCTGCTCGGTCCGGCACCTGCGGTTTTCGCGGCTCAGCCGACCGATCTCTACGACTGCGGCGACTTCACCTACCAGGAAGAAGCGCAGGCCATTTTCGACCAGACGCCGGGAGATCCGTACAACCTCGACGACGACAACGACGGCATCGCCTGCGAAAGCCTGCCGCACAAGCCGTCGGAGCAGCCGTCCACCCCGAGCAGCAGCCCCGCCACCCAGGCGCCGCCCGTGACGGCTCCGCCCGAGACGACCACCGCGGACCTCGACTGCGCCGACTTCGCGACCCAGGCGCAGGCCCAGGCGGTCCTCGACGCCGACCGCAGCGACCCGCACCGCCTGGACGCCGACCACGACGGCATCGCGTGCGAGACCAAGTTCGGTGAGCAGAACTCCACCGGCGGCTCGCAGGTGAAGGTCAAGCCGGTCGGTGGCGTGGACACCGGCGGCGGCGACCAGGGCACCGACGCCGGCCCGGCGGTCGCGGTCGGGGCGCTCGTCCTCGTCGGCGGCAGCGCCGGCACCGTGCTGCTCATGCGGCGGCGCGCCGGCCGATGACCACCGCACGATGGCGCCGATGGCTCGCGATCGCGGCCATCGGCGCCACCCTCACCGCCTGCGGCTCGCCCAGTGAGCCGCAGCCCGCGCCGGCCGCGCCCCCGACGTCGACGCTGCCGGCTCCGGTCTCCACCACCGCCGCCGCCCCGGTCGACGGGCCCCTGCCGCACTCCCGGCCGGTCAAGCTCGAGGTGCCGTCGATCGGCGTCAGCACCGGCCCGATCATCGACCTCGGCCTGGCCGACGACGGCGAGCTCGAAGTCCCCGGGGACGCCGTCACCACCGGCTGGTTCACCGGCAGCCCGTCCCCCGGCGAGACCGGGCCCGCGGTGCTCGCCGCGCACGTCGACTACAACCACGTGCCCGGCGCGTTCCACCGCCTCAAGGACACCAAGCCGGGCGACCAGGCGATCGTGCACCGGGCCGACGGGACCACCGCGGTGTTCACCGTCTACCGCGTCGAGCGGTACCCGAAGTCGCAGTTCCCGACCGACGACGTCTACGGCGACACAGCGGGCCCGGAGCTGCGCATGATCACCTGCGGCGGCGCGTTCGACCGGTCGACCCGCAACTACGCGGACAACGTCGTGGCCTACGCGCGCCTGTCGCAGGCCTACCGCGGCTGATCACGCCAGCGCCTCGGTCGGCGTGAGCCGGGCGGCGCGCATCGCCGGGTACGCACCGGCGATCGCGCCGACCAGCGCCGCCACCCCGGCCCCACCGAACAACGCGAGCGGCGGCAGCACCGCGGGCCAGTCCTGGGTGAGCGCGTACCCGGCGGTCACACCGACCCCGGCCAGCACCCCCACCACCCCGCCGAGCAGGGACAACAGGACCGATTCGGCGAGGAACTGGCCCCGCACCTGCCGCCGCGTCGCGCCGAGCGCCCGCCGGAGCCCGATCTCGCGCCGCCGTTCCAGCACCGAGATCACCATCGTGTTGGCCACGCCGACCCCGCCGACGAGCAACGCGACGCCGCCCAGCGCGAGGAACAACGCGCTGAACGACGACTCGGACAGCCGTTTCGCCACCAGTGCCTCCGACGGCCGCGTCACCTCCACCTCGCCCGGCCGCTGTGGACTCAGCGTGGCCGCCAGAACCGACCGCACGTCCTCCACGGCGGACTCCTCCGCCCGCACGTACACGGTCGTCGGGTGGCCGCCGAACCCGAGGCGCGCCTTCGCCACCTCCCAGCCGACGAGCACCGAGCGTTCGATCTCCGGCGCGAGCGGCATCGCGTCCAGGACGCCGGCGACGGTGAACCACTGGCCGTCGATCCACACCTGACGCCCGGGTTCCCGCACCCCGAGCCGCGTCGCGGCGACCGAACCCAGCACCACGACGGGGAACCGCGAGTTCGCCGCGTCGAGGAACGCACCGGTGTACACATGTCCATTGAGGACGGAGAGCAGCTCAGGCGTGGCCGCGAGCACGCTGAGCCCGGACGTCTCGTCGGCGTACCCGCACCACCGCGACACAACTGGACACCCGCCTACCGCCCGGATCCACGGCATCCCAGCCCGCACCACCCCCACACCTCAACAGCGTGCCCGCACCACCGCGACACAACTGGACACCCGCCTACCGCCCGGATCCACGGCATCCCAGCCCGCACCACCCCCACACCTCAACGGCGTGCCCGCACCACCGCGTCGTAGATGGTCACCGCCTTGCCGTCCGGGTCCGTGGCTTCCCGGGGCCGCGCCTCGGCGACCTCCACGCTCCACTCGCCGGGCAGCCAGCTCGCCACCTCCTCCGCGCTGCTGAACCGCTCGGGTACGTGCGGCCGCCCCATCGTGGTGTGCAGGTCGCGCGCGTCGTGGTGCACCAGCAGCACCGTGCCGCCCGGGTTGAGCCACCCGGCGAAGCGCCCGACCAGGTCACGCAGCTCCGTGTTGCGCAGGTGCAGGAACTGCGACGAGATCAGGTCGAACCGCCGGTCGCCCGGGTCCCAGGTCCGCACGTCGGCCCGCTCCCACTCGATCCGGTCCCCGACCCCGGCCGCCGCGGCGTGCTCGGATCCGCGTCGCAGCGCGGTTTCCGACAGATCCAGCGCCGTCACGCGCCAGCCGCGCTCCGCGAGCCAGCAGCTGTCGGCTCCCTCGCCCGCGCCGATGTCCAGCGCCGTGCCCGGCGGCAGGTCCCCGGCCTCCGCCACGAGCTGCGGGTTGGGCCGTCCACTCCAGACCGCGGTGTGCGAGCGGTACCGCTCCTCCCAGAACTCCTCGCCGTACTCCTCAGATCCCATGACGCCGTGCCCCTCCAACGAGCTCGCTCACGTCGCTCTCGTCCGCGAACACCCCGGCCCGGTGCGCGGCGACCGCCGCGCGCGTGTCCTCCGCGACCAGGTCGGCGTTGATCGCCGCGCCGGCCGTCAGTCCCCCGGACGCCGACACGATCACCTGCGCGGTCACGTTCGCGACGTTCCCCGCGACCCACACGCCCGGCACCGCGGTGGCGCCGGTCGGGTCCGCGGCGACGTAACTCCCGATCACGTGGCCCTGCACGACCTGCTCCGACACTTCGACCCCGAGCGCGGTGAGCAGCCCGGCCCGCGCCGTGAACCGGGGCGCGACCACAGCCACCTGCCGCGGCACGACCTCGCCGGACCGCATCCGCACCCCGGTCAACCGGTCGTCGTCCACCTCGACGGCCGCGACCTCGCCCTCGACCACCCGGATCCCGCGGGCGGCCAGTTCCTCGCGCTGCTCGTCGGTCAGCTCCGGCGCCCGGTGCCGGAACAACGTCACGTCGGCGCTGAGCTGCCGCCACAGCAGAGCCGCGTGCACCGCCATCGGGTTCCCGCCGATCACGCCGATCGCCTGGTCCCGCGCCTCCCACCCGTGGCAGTACGGGCAGTGCAGGACGTCGCGGCCGAACCGCTCCGCGACACCGTCGATGTCCGGCAGCTCGTCGACCAGTCCAGTGGTCACGAGCAACCGGCGCGCGCGGACCGACCGGCCGCCGTCGAGGGTCACCTCGAAACCGTCCGCGGTCCGCTCGGCCGCGGTGACCGTGCCCGTGACGATCTCGCCGCCGTACCCGGTCACCTCGTCGCGACCGATGGCGACCAGCTCGGCCGGTGGAGTACTCTCCCGGCCCAGGTAGTTGTGCACGTGTCCGGCTCGCGCGTTGCGCGGGTCGCCCGCGTCGACGACCAGCACCGACCGGCGCGCCCTGGCCAGCGCGAGGGCGCCGGCCAGCCCCGCCGCTCCACCACCCACCACCACAACGTCGTACTTCTCGTCCATGACCGCGACTATCCGCGCGACCGGCCGCGGGTGACAAGAAATTTTGCCGGGATGGCAAACCCGGGGCGGGGCCGGGCTTGAAGAGCCGGGAAGCGGGTAAACACCGGCCACCAACGAGGAGGGCGAGGGTGGAGCAGATACCGACGTTCGGCGTCGAAGAGGAGTTCCTGCTCGTCGACGATCGGGGTCACCTGTCGGACCGCGGTCCGGAGATCGTCGAAGCCTTCGAGCGCCCCGACGGCGACGTGCAGCGGGAACTCGCGCGCAGCCAGGTGGAGCTGGCCAGCGAGGTCTGCCGGGGCGCGGGCGAACTCCTGGATCAGCTCACGCACTTCCGCTCCCGGCTCGCGGGCGAGGCGGCGAAGCGCCAGTTGCGCCTGATCGCCAGCGCGACCCCGCCGCTGGCCGAGGCGCACCCGCCCGCCCTCACCCCGACTCCGCGGTACCGGCGGATGGGCGAGCACTTCGGCATGATCGCGCGCACCGGCACCACGTGCGGCTGCCACGTGCACGTGAAGATCCCGGACCGGGGCACCGGGGTGCGGATCAGTAACCACGTCCGGCCGTGGCTGCCGGTGCTGCTCGCGCTGACCGCGAACTCGCCGTTCGACAGCGGCCACGACACCCGGTACAGCAGCTGGCGGCACGTGCTGTGGTCGCGTTGGCCGTCCGCGGGCCCGCCACCGGTGTTCGCCTCGCTCGACGAGTACGAGTCCCGTGTCGCCGCGATGCTCGAATCCGGCGCGATGCTGGACCGGGGCATGATCTACTGGGACATCCGGCTGTCGGAGAAGCGCCCGACGCTGGAGTTCCGCATCAGCGACGTCGCGGCGACGGCCCGAGAGGCGGCCACCCTCGCGGCCGTGGTGCGCGGGCTCGTGCTCACTGCGATGTCCGAACTGGACGTTCCGCCGCCGCCGGTGCCCGGGGAAGTGTTGCGGGCCAACCTGTGGCGCGCGGCGCGCGACGGCCTGGACGGCTCGGCCCTGCACCCGGAGACCGGGCGCCTCACTCCGGCCCCGGCGCTGGTCAGCCAGCTGGTCGAACGGGTCCGCGGCGCGCTCACCGAGACCGGCGACCTCGACTTCGTGCTGGAGTCGCTGGCGTGGGTGCACGAGCACGGCAACGGCGCCCAATGCCAGCGACGCGCCTTCGCGGTGAACGAGCGGCTCACCGACGTGGTGGACCTGCTCAGCCTGCGGTAGGCCGCTCAGGAGGCCGCCGCGTTGTCGTGGTGGTGAACCTGATCAGCCTCCGACAGCCGCCTTCAGCGCATCCGGGTCCGCGAGCGCCGAACCGACCGCCACACCACGACACCCAGCGGCCAGGAAGTCCGCCGCATTGCCCGCATCGACACCACCCGTGGCGACGAACCGCACCGACGGGAACGGCGCCAACTGCGCCGCAATCCAGCCCGCCCCCAACTGCCCCGCCGGAAACGCTTTAAGCCAGTTCCGAGCGCCAGCGGCACGCCAACACCGAGCACGACCAGCTCAGCCTCCGACAGCCGCCTTCAGGGCGGCCAGCGCATCCGGGTCCGCGAGCGCCGAACCGACCGCCACGCCACGACAGCCGGCGGCCAGGAAGTCCGCCGCATTGCCCGCATCGATACCACCCGTCGCGACGAACCGCACCGACGGGAAAGGAGCCAGCTGCGCCGCGATCCAGCCCGCCCCCAACTGCCGCGCGGGAAACGCCTTCAGCCACGTGTTCCCCAGCGCCAGCGCGCTCGCGATCTCGGTCGCCGTCGCCACGCCGGGCAGGTGCGGCAGGCCGAGCCGGTGCGACTCCCGCACGACGTCCGGGTGCAGCCCGGGCGCCACGGTGAACTCGGCGCCGATCTCCCGCACCGCAACCAGCTGGTCCACTGTGGTCACCGTGCCCGCGCCGACGCTCTTGCCCCGCTCGGCCGCCGCGGCCACGGCCGCACGCAGCGACGGCATCGCGTCCGGCGTCTGCACCGGGATCTCCACCAGCTCCACCCCGAAGTCCCAGGCGCGCACGCACATCTCCACAGTCTGTTGTGGATCGAGACCGCGGAAGATGCCCAGCACGGGGTTGCGGCCGAGGTGTGCGGCGAAGAAGTCAGCGGGATCCATGGTCGTCTCCTCCCCAGCCCAGTGCCCGGGAGATCCGGTGGGCGGCGGTCCGGTACTCGTCGAGGTGTGCACGCAGTTCGGCCAGCGGCGCGACGACCTTGAGCGCGGTGACGGACAGGCTGTGCGTCACCTGGCCCCGCGCGTCACGCACCGGCACTGCCAGGCAGTTCAGGAAGTCCTCGTGTTCGCCGTCGTCCTCGGCCCAGCCGCGTTCGCGGACGCGGTCCAGCTCGGCGGACAGCTCCGCGGGGCCGGCGACCGTGGTGGGCGTGAAGCGCTGGTAGTCGCACAGGGACAGCCAGCGCTCGCGGTCCGGCTGGTGCGCCAGGATCGCCTTCGCCACGCCGGCGGTGTGCAGAATCGCCGGCAGCCCGATACGCGACCCCATCGCGACACTGCCGCGGCCGTCGATCTTGTCCACGTACACGACCCGGTCGCCCACCAGTTCCGCGAAGTGCACGGTGTGCCCGCAGCGTTCGCCCAGCTCCTGCAGGACCGGGCGGGCGAGGGCGCGCGCCTCGACCTGGTCCAGCGCGAGCTGGCCGTAGGCGATCAGCTGGAACCCCATCGCGTAGCGGTTGTCCGGGACGCGCCGGACGAACCCGCCCTCCTCCAGGGTCTGCAGGATCCGCAGCGCGGTCGACTTGTGGACACCGAGGTGGTCGGCGATCTCGCCGAGGGTGCGGTGGCGGCGGGAGACGAACGCGACGATGTCGATCGCGCGGGCGACGGTCTGGGACATCAGCCCAGTTTTCCGATGATGTCGGCGGCCGGGGGCAGCTCGGCGAAGTCCGACGGCGATTCGAGCACGCGGGCGGCGGCGTAGTGGCCGAGCCGGAGGCGGGTCAGCTCGTCGCGGTCGTCGAGGAAGCCGCTGAGCCACCCGGCCGCGAACGCGTCCCCGGCCCCGACGGCGTCCACCACGTCGACCTTCGTGGACGGCGCGCGGTGGACCCCGGACGGCGTGAAGCTGACCGCCTCGATCGCGGCGTCCTTGACCACCAGGTAGCGCGGGCGGTCGAGGAGTTCGCGGACGCTCTCCGCGTCGCTCGTGCCCCACAACGCCTCCGCCTCGTCCCGGCCGACGAACACGATGTCGCTGTCCTGGGCGAGTTCCCGCAGGACCTCGGGCGCGTCGCCGTGCCACAACCGCGGGCGGTGGTTGACGTCGAAGCTGACCAGGCCCGGGCCGCGGATCAGCGCGCGCGTGGCTTCGCGGGCCTCCTCGGACAGCGCGGCCGTGATGCCGGAGACGTGCACGAGCCGCGCCGGGTGGGCGGTCCAGTGCGCGATGTCGGCGGTCGTGATCGCGGAGGCGGCGGAGCCTGCGCGGTAGTAGTAGACGCGGGTTCCGTCCGGGGTGGGGTCCTTGAAGTAGACCGCGGTGGGACGTCGCTCGTCGCGACGGACCAGCGACGTGTCGACGCCGTGCCGCTGGAGGTCGTCGAGCACGAGGTCGCCGAGCGGGTCCACACCGAGCGCGCTCGCCCAGGCCGCCTTGTGCCCGAGGCGGGCCAGCAGGGCCGCGACGTTCGACTCCGCGCCGCCGGGCCGCAGCAGGAAGCGGCTGTCCGAGACCAGGCGGCCGCCCGCTTCGGGCGTGACCATGACCATGGTCTCGCCGACCGTCAGCACGTCCACGCCCGCCTCCGTTGCACATGTTGCAATGCCGTTGTTCTCATTGCAATATAGCAGGTGGCGATGCGGCGCGGATGCGGTCAGGAGCGGCGGGCGTAGCGGCCCGGCGGCTCACCGACCACCGCGGTGAACTCGCGGGTCAGGTGGGCCTGGTCGGCGTAGCCGAGGTCGGCGGCCAGTTCGGCCCAGTCCACGGACTCGTCGCGCGCCGCCCGCTCGGCCGCGTCGTAGATCCGGTACCGGCGCAGCACCCACTTCGGGCTCACACCGATGTGGTCGGCGAACGCGCGCTGCAGCTGTCGCACGCTCATCCCGCCGCGCGCGGCCAGGTCCTCGACGCGCCGCAGGTCGCGGTCGCGCGCGGCGAGTTCGGCGAGGGCCGTGGTGTCCTCCGACGGCTGGCGCTCGGCCGGGACCAGCGGGGCGAGGGCATCGTCGAGCATCGCGGCGATCTCGTCGCCACCGGTGTCGCCCGCGAGCGCTTCGGCCAGCGCGGGCTCGGCACGGTGCAGTGCCGGGAAACCGTCGGCGACCGGGTGGACCTGGTCCGTGATCGTGGCCATCGACCTGCCCAGGAACGGGCGGAACCCGCCGGGCCGGAACATCACGCCCAGCGCCCGGCCGCGCCCGGACAGCCGGCGCGTGAAGCGCTGGGTCTGCACGCCGCTGACCATGCCGCGGCCCTCGTCGAACACGACGTTGACCACCGGGTGCACGAGGATGTGCTGCTCGTGGACGTCCGGCAGGTCCCAGGACACGAGCCAGTACCGGTCGACGAACCGGTCCACGCCCGGCGACGGGGCGTACCGGGTCAGCTCGAACCGCCGCAGCCCCGTGTTCGGGTGCAGGATGCCGCGGCTGTCCCGCTCGACCGGCTCGACCACGCCCCGAGCCTAGTCGCGTTTCTTCAAGACCGGCTGACGGCGCTCGCCTAGCGTGCGGGCATGACGACACGCGCGGAAAGCACCTTCACCAGCGAGAACAGCGAGACCACCCCGCGCGAGTGGACCGGCGGGTCGATGGCCAGGACGCGGTGGCTGAAGGAGTTCAGCGGCGACCTGGAGGGCACGAGCGTCGTCGAGGCGATCATGCTCCAGGTCGAGCCCGCGCCGGGTGGCGAGGCGGGCGCGATCTACGTCGGCGTCGAGCGGTTCGAATGCAGCCTGCACGGGCGCAAGGGCAGCTTCCTGCTGACCCACAACGCCACCTCGCTCGGCGAGGAAACCGGCGGCGAGTGGACCATCGTCCCCGGCTCCGGACGCGACGAGCTGACCGGGATCAGCGGCCGCGGGGAAATCCGGCCGGACCACCACTTCGTTTTGGCGTACACGCTTCCCTGAAATCGGTTAGGGTGTCGCAATTCTCGACGCCGAGGACGTGACGCCCATGATCGGAGAACGAACGGCGCAGCGCACATTCTTCGCGCCGCCGCGGGACCGGGAACCGGCCGAGCTGTACCGGGAGATCGTCGCCGGATCGGCCACCGCGAGCCGCACCGCGTTCGCGCTGGAGCCACACGCGCGGATCAGCACCAACACGTACTTCGGCCGTTTCCCTGCCAGTCACTGGCAGCGGTGGACCGATGTGCCGCGGGTGACGCTGCGGGTGCGGGCGCGTGGGTCGGGAATGATTTTCCTGATGGCGTCCGACAGCCTCGGCCGGGAACGCACAGTGGATTCCGCACGCGTCCATTCGGCGGAATCGGAATACGCCGAACTGACGGCCGAGCTGAATCGTTTCGCCGACGGTGGCGGATTGTGGCTGGAGGCCGCGACAGAGAACCGGCGGCTGCGGATCGACGACGTCCGGTGGCTGGTGCCGGGCCCGGGCCGGGGTCACGGCGCGGTGGTCGCGATGTGCACCCACAACCGTCCGGACGAGTGCGTCGCGACCCTGCGGACGCTCGCCGCGGACCGGGAGTGCCTGGACGCGCTGGACGCCGTGTTCGTGGTGGACCAGGGCAGCGATCCGGCGCCCGTCGAGCGCGCCGGGCTGGGCGGGAAGCTGCGGTACGTGCGGCAGCCGAACCTCGGCGGCGCGGGCGGGTTCGCGCGCGGCTTGAGCGAGGCCATGACCGAGGGTCGTCGCCCGCACGTGGTGCTGATGGACGACGACATCGTGCTGGAGCCGGAAACGGTGTTGCGCCTGATCGCGTTCGCCGAGCTGACCGTGGCCCCGGCGATCGTCGGTTCGCAGATGCTGCAACTGCTGCACCCGCACCGCCTGCAGGTGGCGGCCGAGTATGCGGACCTGCCACGCTTGCGAGCGGGCCGTCCGGTGCCGGGCGCCTACCAGGACGTGGACCTGCGGGAACACAAGCTGGACCTGCACGTGGACGGCGAGTACAACGCGTGGTGGACGTGCCTGGTGCCGCCCGAGGTGGTGGAGTCGATCGGCTTGCCGCTGCCGATGTTCTTCCAGTGGGACGACATCGAGTACGGCTTGCGAGCCCGGGCCGCCGGCCACCCGAGCATCACACTGGCCGGCGCCGGAGTCTGGCACGCGGACTTCTGGTGGAAGGACTGGGACGACTGGCCGCGGTACTTCAGCGTCCGCAACGGCCTGATCGTGGCCGCCCTGCACGGCGATTTCCAAGGGACCGCGGCTTTCCTGGCGGGTGAACTGGCACGCTACCTGGTGTCGATGAGGTACGCCCTGGCCGCGACGCTCATCCTGGCGATAGAGGACTTCCTGCGCGGCCCGGAGGTACTGTCGGATGGCGGCGCGCAAGCCGTGGCAGCGGTGCGGAAGCTGCGCCTGGAACACCCGGAAACCCAGCTGCGGCCGGTATCGTCGGTTGCCGGCACGCGCACTGTCCGATCCGGACCGGAGCCATCGCGCCCAGGACTGGTGATGGCGAAGCGAATCGCGTGGCACCTGCTGGGGAAGTCGCATGGGGAGGCGGCCGTTTCGGCGCGGGACAGCGAGTGGTGGCATGTGGCACTGTTCGATAGGGCGGTGGTGACGGACCCGTCGCAAGAGGGGGTGAAGATTCGGCAGCGGGACCGGGCCCTGGCGAGGAAACTGGCCACCGAAGGGGCGAAGGTCCTCCTGCGATTCCGCAAAGAGGCAGAACAGGCCGCGGACCAATACCGAGCAGCCTTGCCTGACATGACCACAAAGGACAGCTGGGCACAACACTTCAACAAGAGCTAAAAACAGGAACCCGGCAACGAAAAGCAAGCGACTACCCCAACCAGACCTCCCCCGCCCCCGATCCACAGCCGATCTTTGGTCGCCGATCAGGCGTGTCAAGGTACTCTTTCCCGCCTTGACACGCCTGATCGGCGACTGAAACACAATCAGGGAGAGGGGGCGGGGGTGGTCGGAAGGCGACCGTTCGGCGCCGTGAGGCGCTGTTTTTTGCGCGAAGGCGCGGGTTTAAAGATCAAAAGAGTCCTCGCCGGACGGGCAGGCTCCGGGATGACCTAGGGGTGCCTCGTCTCACCTTGGGTGGGTGGCTGGGTGGTCATCCCGTCGCCTTCCGGTTTGTGCATATCACCTTGAGCCAGGGCCGCAAGGTTGGCATGGTCGGCCGCCGGAAAGCACGCAGGTTGCGGCCCTGGCTCAAGGTGATCGCGCCGGTGTCAGGCGACGGGATGACCACCCAGCTACCTTGGGTTTGGTTCAAAGATTGCGCTGCGCGCTAGTCTTTCCAGTTTCGCATCAGGCGCACCCGGCTGCCCTGTTCCCCTGGCGTGATGTCCACTTCGGTCATCAGTGCGCGCATCAAACCTACTCCCCGACCCCTTATCCCCTTGTCGGCTGGGGGTGGGCGCCACTTGCCGTCGTCGGTGATCACGATTTCCACGGAACCCTCGTCGGCGGTTGCGGTCAGCGTCAGGGTGCCGTCGTCCCGGCCGGGGTAGCCGTGTTCGATCGAGTTCGTGCACGCTTCGTCGACGGCCAGGATCACGTCCGCGGCCGCCTCGTCGGGGACGTCGGACTGGGCCAGCCACTGCCGCAACTCCCGCCGCATGGCGACCAGGCTCCCGGGTTCCGCGGGCAGCTCCAGGCGCATCGGACCAGGCGGGTGCACGTAGACCAGCACCGCCACGTCGTCGTTGTGGCCGGACGGCGGCAACAGCCTGTCCAGCAGGTGCTCGGTGATCTCCGCCGACTGCCGGCGCGGCACCTCGCGCACCGCCACCCGCGCGCCTTCGATCGCCTCGTCGATCGGCTGGCCGTGCCGCTCCACCAAGCCGTCCGTGTACAGCAACAGCACCGAACCCGGCCGCAATGGCACCGTCGCACGTGGACGGTCCGCCGACCGGCGCACCGCCAACGGGACCGACAACGCCTGGTCCAGCAGCTGATCACTGCCGTCGGCGTGGCTGAGCACCGCCGACGGGTGACCGGCGCTGGAGTACGTCACCACCCCGGCCACCGGGTCGACCACCGCACAGAACACCGTGGTGCACAAGGCGCCCGGGATCTGCCGGGCGAACCCGTCCAGCTGGTCCAGCGCCCGCGCGGGATCGCCGTAACTCAACAGGAGCGCACTGCACGCACTGCGCAGCTGCCCCATCACCGACGCCGCGGCGAGCCCCCTGCCGACACAATCTCCCACGACCACCGCGATCCGGCCGTCCGGCAACCGCGCCACGTCGTACCAGTCGCCGCCGACCTCCAGCGGCCGCACCGCCGGTTCGTACCGCACCGCGAATCCGGCCGGCAGGTCCGTCGGGCCCAGGATCGCGTGCTGCAGGGTCAGCGCGACCGCACGCGCCTCGTCGTAGCTGCGGGCCCGGCCGAGCGCCTGCGCGAGCTGCGCCACCAGCATCCCGAACAACGCGCGGTCCTCGGCGCCCAGCACCTGGTCCGCCCGCTCCGCCAACACCACCGAATCACCACTGCCGAGCGTCGCCCCGAGTTCCCGGCTCGCCTCCGCAGGCCAGATCTGCCCCGGCGCCTGACGGCGCGCGCGGTCCAGCCGCTCGTACAACTCGGGCTCCAGCTCGTCGAACGAACCGGCCTCCGGATCGCCCGCGAGCAACCCGCCGCTCTCCACCGTCGGCCAGATAGCCGCCACCACCCGCGTCGCACCGAGGATCGCCCGCAACGCCGACACCCCGGCGTTCAGCACCTCCGCCACATCGGTGGCAGCCGCCAGGTCCGCGGCGAACGCGGCCAGCACCGCCTCCCGGTCCGCCGCCTCCTTCTCGACCGTCACGTCCCGCAGCGTCCCGACCAGCCAAGCCCGCCCGTCGTTCTCGGCGACGCGCGTCAGGGTCAGCGCGGCCCACGCCTCGCTCCCGTCCGGGCGCTCCACCCGGACCGACACCTCGTGCCCGTCACCCAGGTAGCCCACCAGGTCGGCGGCCGGCACGCGCTCGGCCTCCGCACCCAGCCACGGGTACGGCCACGCCATCGGCACGCTATCCCCGCCATACCCGGTGATCGTGGCGAACGCCGGGTTGACCTCGACCACCGTCCCGTCGCTGTCCGCGACGAACACGCCTTCCCGCAACGACTCGAACAACGCGCGGCGGAACTCCGACTCGCGCCGCCGCAGACCGGACAGCGCCAGGTTCGCCCGCACCCGCGCCAGCAGCTCCGCGCCGGAAAACGGTTTCGGCAGGTAGTCGTCCGCACCGGCCTCCAGACCGGACACCGCCGCCTCGACCCCGGCCCGCGCGGACAGGAACAACACCGGCACCGACTTCGTCGCCGGTTCCGCCCGCAACGCCCGGATGAGCCCGAACCCGTCCAGGCGCGGCATCATCACGTCCGACAACACGAGATCCGGGCGGTGCCGCCGCGCCAGCTCCAGCCCCTCGACGCCGTCCCGCGCGAGCAGGACCCGGCCGACCGGGCGCAGCATCCGTGCGATGAACCGGCTCAGATCGTTGTTGTCCTCGACCACCAGCAGCGTCGGCCCCGGCTGCTCGCCGGACTGCGCCGTCTCGCCTTCCCCGTCGACGCGCCACTGCAACGCCTCCTCGCGGTAGGCGGGCGCGGCGGCGAGCGCGAAGTCGACGGCCTTCGGCGGCGCGACCGCAGCAAGCGGCAACCGGACGCAGAACGTGCTCCCGGCCCCCTCCACCGAATCCGCGCACACCGTGCCGTCGTGCAGCCGCACCAGTTCCTGCACCAGCGCCAGCCCGATCCCGGCGCCCTCGTGGGAGCGGCCCTCCCGCCCGCGCGCCCGGTGGAACCGCTGGAACAGCCTGGGCAGCTCGTCGGCCGGGATGCCGGCGCCGGTGTCGGCGACCGTCAGCTCGGCGTGCCCGTCCACCTCCCGCAGCCGGACCGCGACCCCGCCCTCCCGCGTGTACTTGAGCCCGTTGGACAGCAGGTTGAGGACGATCTTCTCCCACATGTCCGGGTCGACGACCACCGCGCGGGACAACGGCGGGCAGTCGATCTCGAACCGCAGCCCGGCGCGCCGCACGGCCGGGGCGAAACTCTCCGCGATCTCCGTGGTCAGCGCGGCCAGGTCGTGCGGCGCGGAGTCCGGTTGCAGACGACCGGCTTCGAGCTTGGCGAAGTCGAGCAGGTCGTTCACCAGCCGCCGCAGCCGTCCGGCGTTGCGGTGCACCAGCTCCAGCCGCTCGCGCTGACCGGGCGGCAACGGCTCGGCGGTGTCGGCCAGCGCGTCCTCGGCCGGGCCGGTGATGAGCGTCAGCGGGGTGCGGAACTCGTGACTGACGTTCGCGAAGAACTCGCTCTTCGCGCGATCCAGTTCGGCCAGCGCCTCCGAGCGGCGGCGCTCGCCCTCGTAGGCGAGCGCGTCGGTGATCAGACTCGACACCTGGCCGCCGAGCAGTTCGAGGAAGGCCCGGTAGTCCGCGTCCAGCGCCTGGTAGGCCGACACCCCGAGCACCAGTGCGCCCACCGGCCCCACCCGCCCGGCGGCGACCAGCGGCAGCACCACGGCGCGGTCCGGCGCGGCCGTGCCGACCACCACCGGTTGCACGAAGTCCGGCCCGAACCGCTTCCGCAACCCGTCGCACACCCGGGTCCCGCCGTCCCACAACGGCCAGACCGGTTCCCCGCCGCGGTGCAGCACCGCGGGCGCGGCGCGCTCCCCGGGGCCGACCCCGTACGCGGCGGCCAGCGACGCCTGCCCCTCGTCGAACAGGTACGCCAGCGCGAACGGCAGATCGGCGCCGTGGCGGCTCAGCGCGGACACCGCCGACCGCGCGGTCTGCGCCACCGACCCGGCCGCCGACACCTCGCCGAGGTCGTTGAGCACTTCCATCCTGCGCTGGCGGACCACCTGCTCGGTGGTGTCCTGGACCGCGACCAGGATGCCCAGCACCTCGCCCCGGTCGCCGGAGATCGGGCTGTAGGAGAACGTCCAGTACGTCTCCTCGAGGTAGTTGTGCCGGTCGAGGAACAGCAGCTGGTTCTCCGAGTAGGTGGCGCCCTGACCGGTCATGACGTGACGTGTCAGCGGCCCCAGTTCGGCCCACGCCTCCGCCCAGCACTCGGACGCCGGGCGCCCGAGGTAGCGCGGGTGCTTCTCGCCCATCGCCGGGCGGTAGGCGTCGTTGTAGAAGACGGTGAGCTCGGGCCCCCACCACACCAGCATCGGGAACCGCGACGACAGCACCAGGCGCAACGCGGCGTGCAGCTCACGCGGCCACTCCCCGATCGGGCCGAGGGCGGTCGCCGTCCAGTCGCGTGCGGCGACCATCGCCCCCATCTCACCCACTGCGTCCAAATAGGACGTGTCAGCCGGACGCGTCATCGACCGTGTCAGCCCTCACCCAGGGCGCATTCGAGAGTTTCGGAAACGGTGAACACCTGCCGCAGATCGGCCGCCTCCAGCGCGCGCAGCACGACTCGGTTGGACGCGACCAGCCGCAGCGGTGTGCCGGCCTCGGCACACCGCTGCTCGGCCTCGACGAGCAGGGACAACCCGGCGGAACCGAGGAAGTCCACCTGGGACAGGTCGACGATCACCGGCTGCGGCGGCACGGCCGCGCGGCGGGCCTGGTCCATCTCGCTGATCATCGCCGGTGCGGAACACAGGTCCACACCGCCGGAGACGGTCACCACGACGGCGTCCCCGGTCACCCGGTGACGCACCGCGAAAGCTTCTTCGGCCAACGGAACCTCCCGGACACGCGTAGGGACACCTGCGGTGCGTTCAGCCTAATGCGGGGCCGGGAAGTCGGCAGATCTCGAGCTTCGTCAGCCCGCCAGCGCCGGCGCGGAATACGCGGCCAGCCGCTCCCGGACGTCCACCGGATCCCAGACCGGCGGCTCGAGGACGCCGGCCGCCACGCCGTCGCACAGGTCCTCGGCGAACCGCGCCACCACCCGTGGCGCGGGCAGGACGTCGGCGCCGAGGTAGGCCAGGACGATCAGGTCCTCGCCGCAGTGCGATTCGACGACCAGCGACCACCCGGTGTCCTCACTCCAGAGAAGGGCGGCGTCGCGGTCGGGGAACTCGGGAAGGCGCCGCTCCAGCGCCAGGTATGCGTTTGCCGGTGGTGGGTCTATCTGCACGAAGTAGGCGTTGCCGCCCAGCCCCAGAGCCTCGGTCACCAGTCGCACGTACCGCCGCAGCCCCCGCGCCTGCGCGTCCTCGTATTCCAGGTACATCTGCCCTCGCACTTCGCCCACCAGATACCCGGCGGGGCGCCCCTGCTTGACGCCTCGCCGGAAACCGGCCCCTTGACGGGTTTGAAACCGCTCATGGCCCAGCCGGGCTACCCCTGGCTCGCGAATCCCAAACCTGCCATTTCACTGTGGGTGCGCGCGCGGGCTGCCTCACGCACGAGCGCTGGGTGACTCCTCACCCTCGATGGTGAACGAGCCCAGCAGTCCGGTGATGTCCAGGATGCGCCGCGCGTAGCGGTCCACGTTGGCCAGCTTCACCGTGCCGCCCTGCTCCTCCGCGCTGGTCTTCGCCCTGATCAGGGCGCTGATGCAGGCCGAGTCGAAGAAGTTGAGGCCTTCGAAGTCGAGCACCAGGTGGATCACGCCGGATCCGAGCAGCTTCTCCACGGCCTGGTCCAGCTGGTCCACCGCGCCGTGGTCGATCTCGCCGAGCAGCAGCACACGTCCGCTGTCGCCGCTGGCCTCCGTGCGCACCACGGAAGCCGTGGCGGACCTTGTCGCGCCTTCGTCCGTCGTCATGGTTCGAACTCTCTCCAAAATCGTGGCGTCGGCTTCGGCCCCGGTTGTCGCCCGGCGGCCGTGTGCAATAAGTTTGCCGCAAGCCAACGAACTCTGCGCAACACTGCGGATCGTTCTGCTTACGACCTTCCACCATGCTGGAGCCTGGGAGCGATGACGACAACCTCCGACCGCCAGATCACCACTGTGGTCAGCGATTTCCTTGACGCCCAAAAGGAATCGATCGTCGCGCAGTGGGCCGACTCACCTTTCTTCCGCTCCGTGGCGCAGGATTCCGATCAGGCCGCCGGCGACAGCGCCGAGGTCCTGCGGGGGATCCGCCGGGCCATCGCGGCCGGTGACGCGGACAGCCCGGCCGCCGACGGCTTCAACGACCTGCGCTCGCTGCTCACCGCGCTCGCCTCGCAGCTCGACGGCAACGAGGGTGTGAGCCCGCGCACCGCCGTCGAGGTGAGCGACCTCAAGAAGCCGCTGCTGCGCCTCTGGCAGGAGACCGCGGATGCGGAATTGCTCACAGCGGGCGCCCTGCTGCTCTCCAGCGCGGTGGACACCCTGCGGCTGGTGCTCGTCGAGTCGGCGCTGGCGTCGGCCAAGGAGACCCTGGCCATCCAGCGCGAGCAGCTGACCGAGCTGTCCACGCCGGTCATCAAACTGTGGGACGGGGTGCTGGCGATCCCGCTGATCGGCACCCTGGACAGCATGCGCAGCCAGGTCGCCACCGAGAGCCTGCTGCAGTCGATCATGACCCACCAGGCCAAGGTCGCGATCCTGGACATCACCGGCGTGCCCACGGTCGACACGATGGTGGCCCAGCACCTGCTCAAGACCGCCATGGCGGCGCGGCTGATGGGCGCGGAGTGTGTCATCAGCGGTATCCGCCCGCAGATCGCCAACACGATGGTGCAGCTCGGCATCGACCTCGGCGAGGTCGCCACCCGCGCCCGGCTGGCCGACGCGCTGGCCTACGCCCTCAACCGGCTCGGCCTGCAGGTGGGCTCGTCCGCGGGACCGGGCGTGGTCTGATGGCAGGCATCCCGATCGTCAACCTGAGTGGTGTCCTGCTGGTCACCATCCAGGAGGAGCTCCTCGACCAGTCGGTGGCCGAGTTCGAGTCCGAGCTCACCGAAAAGGTCGTGGAGACCCGCGCCCGGGGTGTGCTCATCGACGTGTCCGTGCTGGACATCATCGACTCGTTCCTCGCCCGCACGCTGCACGACATCGCCGCCATCACCTCGCTGATGGCGGCCCGCACCGTCGTGGTCGGCATGCGGCCTGCCGTGGCCATCACCCTGGTCGAACTCGGCCTGACCCTGCCCGGACTGTCCACGGCGCTCTCCGTCGAGGAGGGTCTGTCACTACTCGCCCCGCCACCGGGGTCATCGCGGACGGCGCTGCGGTGACACGCGCGCCTTCCACGAACACGGTCGCCATCCACGACGAATACGACATCGTGCATGTGCGGCACGCCGCCCGGTCGGCGGCGTCCACCGCGGGGTTCAGCCTCGTGCAGCAGACCAAGCTGGTCACCGCCGCCAGCGAACTGGCCCGCAACGCCCTGGTCTACGGCGGCGGGGGGCAGGCGGAGATCGCCGTCGAGGACCTCGGCGGCAACCCGACGGTGCGGATGACCTTCACCGACAAGGGGCCGGGCATCCCGGACATCGACGCGGCCATGGCGGACGGCTTCACCACGGGTTCCGGCCTCGGCCTCGGGCTCGGCGGCGCCAAACGGCTCGCCGACCAGTTCCGGATCGACTCGGCGCCGGGCCGCGGGACGAGGGTGGAGATCAGCATGTCCGTCCGCAGAAGCGCGGGACCGTGACCCGCGACGACCTGATCGTGACCGAGCCGAGTCACGTGGGCCGCGCACGGGTCGTCGCCGCGTCGGCCGCGACCCGCGCCGGGCTGCCGCTGGAGCGGGTCCACCTGGTGTCGCTCGCCGCCACCGAACTGGCCTCCAACCTGCTCAAACACGCCGGGCGCGGGGTGTTCAGCGTGGTGCCCGCGCTGGGCAGGCTGGACGTGGTCGCCGTCGACTGCGGTCCGGGGATCGGCCGGATCGAGGACAGCATGCGCGACGGCTACTCGACCACCGGCACGCTGGGCGGCGGCCTCGGCGCGGTGCGCCGCGCCGCGGACGTGTTCGACGTCTACAGCAGGCGTGGCCAGGGCACTTCCGTGCTCGCGCGCTGGCACGCCGGCCCGTCGCCGCTGCCCGGTGGCCTGCGGATCGGCAGCGCGATTCTCACCGCACCGGGTGAAGCGGAATGCGGCGACCGCTGGACGGCGGAAACCACGGACGATAGCGTGACCATCGCGGTGAGTGACGGTCTGGGCCATGGCCGGCTGGCGGCGCGGGCCAGTGACGCGGCGATCTCCACCGTCGCGGCGCACCCCGAGCTGCGACCGGCCCGTATCCTGGAGCTGATGCAGCCGTCCCTCGCCTCCACCCGCGGCGCGACCGTGGCCGTCGCGCAGCTGAGTCCGGCGGAGGGGCGCATGCGGTTCTGCGGGGTGGGCAACGTGTCCACCCGGTTCTACGCGGACCAGGACGGGCCCGTGCAACGCATCGTGTCGCGGCACGGCATCGTCGGCGTCGCCGCGCGGCCGCGGCCGTCGGACTCCGCGTACTCGTGGTCCTCCCGCAGCTGGCTGGTCCTGCACTCCGACGGGATTTCGGACAAGTGGAGCAACACCGACTGGCCCGGCCTGTTCACCCACGACCCGGCCACCGTCGCGGGCTGGATCCTGGGGCAACGTGGCCGCGGCCGGGACGACGCGTGCGTGGTCGTCGTGTCGGGAGGTGGTGGACGGTGACGAAAGCCACCACCGAGGACCTGCTCCGCGAGCTGCGCGAGACCATCGCGCGGCAGGAGCGTGAGCTGCGGCTGCACCAGTCGGAGCTGGAACAGACCAACGCGGGCCTGCTGGCCCTGCACGCCGAGGTCGAGCTGCAGCGGCAGCGGTCGGCGTTCCTGGACGAGGTGAGCCGCAGCGTGTCGGCGTCGCTGCGCGGCCGGGAGGTCGTGGAGGCGCTGGTCGGGCTCATCGAGCGGGAGAACCTGGCCGACTGCGCCGGCGTGTGGCTGGTCACGGACGAGAGCCGCAAGCTCAAGCGCCTGCCGCGGCCGGACAGCGCCCCGGACGCGGACGTGAAACGCGTCGCGACCGGGCACCAGGCGCACATCGAGCCGAAGCGGCTGCTGCTCCCGCTGACGGTCGGGCCGCACCTGCTGGGCGTGCTCGAGCTGCACCGGGACAGCGAGTTCACCGGCGACGAGGTGTCCTTCCTCACCGCGGTCGCCGCGCGGTCCGCGGTCGGCCTGCGCAACGCGGGCGAGTACGAGCGGGAACGCGAGCTGGCCGAGCGGCTGCAGCACGCGATGCTGCCCACCCTGAGCACCCCGGACGAGCTGGAGCTGTGCGCCCGCTACCGGCCCGCGGCGACCGGCGTGAACATCGGCGGCGACTGGTTCGACGCGTTCACCAGGGCCGACGGCACGATCGTGCTCACCGTGGGTGACGTCACCGGGCACGGTCTCGACGCGGCCGTGGTCATGGGGAAGCTGCAGAACGCGCTGCGCGCCTACACCGCGGAAGGGCACGGCCCGGCAGAGGCGCTGCGGCTGGCCCACCACCTGCTGCGCGGGCTGGACAGCACGTTGTTCGCCACCGCGGTGGTCGCCGACCTGGAGCTGGAGACCGGCCGGATCCGCTGGGCCAGCGCCGGGCACCTGCCGATCCTGGCCTGCGGCGAGGACGGGGTCCGGCACCTGGAGCGCCCGAACGCGCCGATGCTGGGGGTGCCGTTCGCGTTCGACATCGCCGAGTACGAGGAGACCATCACGCCGGGCAGCGACCTGCTGCTCTACACCGACGGGCTGGTGGAGCGGCGGGCCGAGGTCCTCGACGACGGGCTGGCCCGGCTGACCGGGGCGTTCGCCGAGGTCACCAGGCTGCCCACGGACGAGGCAGGCGACCGGATCCTGTCCGAGATGCTGGGCCAGGACGAGCACGACGACGACGTGTGCCTGCTGCTGTGCCGGTGGTCGGCGCAGCCGGAACGCCCGTCCGGCCGCGGCGCGCGGCACATCCCGGCGCCCGGTTGAGCTCAGTGTGGGATGGCGAACTCCGCCCACACCCACTTGCCGTCGGAGCCGGTCTCGTAGCCCCAGGACTCGCTGACCGCCTCGACGATCACCAGGCCGTTGCCGCGCACCGAATCCCGTTCGGCCGGGCGCGGGACCGGGACGTGCACGTCGTCGTCCCACACGCGCAGCAGCAGGCGGTCGCCGTTCTGGCGCAGCACCACCGTGACCTCGCCCTGCCCGTGCTCGACGGCGTTGGTGACCAGCTCGGACGCGGCGAGCACGATGTCCTCCCTGGTGTCCGGGGGCACCTCCCACGCCTGCAGGGCGGAGGTGGCGAACTCCCTGGCCTGGCCGGCGGCCGGCGCCTCCTCGGGCAGCCGCGTCACCGCCCGCCGCCACTCCGACGGCTTGCTGTGATGCTTCGTCGGTCGGCGCGAGCCGTCGGTCCTCACAGTGTCCTCCCGCCAGCGGTCCTTGCTCGCGTATCGGCTGTGTTGGTGGTTCCCCGGACGTGGCCGGTTAACCACTTTCCGCCCCGATCCTCACCCGCGGTGAAGCCCGGTTAGGATCGGCGGACGGTTGAGCCGCCAGCCTGTTGCCGTGGCGGCTTCGGGTACCGGTGCAGCTTCCTTGTGGTCCGCCGACGGCAGGACGCGGTGAACGACGACAGTAGGAGGTATCTCGGGTGACCACCGAGTTGCGTGTCACGCGACGCCTCATCGACGGGGCCATCGTGGTCTCCGCCGCCGGCGATGTGGACCTGACCAGCGCGCCCGATCTGGAGAGCGAGGTGCAGTCCGCCTGCGCCGAAGCGCAGCCGCCGGGACCGGTGGTGGTCGACCTGTCCGGGGTGACCTTCCTGGGGTCGATCGGCCTGAGCCTGCTGGTGAACGCGCAGCAGAGGTGCGAGGAGAACTCGGTGGAGCTGCGGGTCGTGGCCACCAGCCGCGCCGTGCTGCGGCCGCTGGAGGTGACCCGGCTCGACGAGCAGCTGCGGATCACGTCGTCGCTCGAGGAGGCCGTGGCGCCGCCCGCGACCGAAGCGAGCTGATTGTCCCGCTCCCGCGTGGGGTACTCGCTGCCGATGGACCGAGCCGGGGAGCGAGAGATGATCGTGGTGAGCAAGCGGATTCCCGTGCAGCCCGAAAAGGTGTTCACCGTCCTCGCCGACGGCTGGACCTACGCGGGCTGGGTCGTGGGCGCCTCGCACATCCGGCAGGTGGACAGCGACTGGCCCCGGGTCGGTTCGCGGATCCACCACAGCGTCGGGCCGTGGCCGTTCAACGTGCAGGACGTGAGCTGCGTGCTCGCGGTCGAGGAGAACAAGCTCCTCGAACTGGAGGCTCGCATGTGGCCGATGGGCTCCGCGAAGATCACGCTGACCCTGACGCCCGACACCGAGGGCGGCACCGAGGTGCAGATGGCGGAGAGGTTGGCGCGGGGCCCGCTCAGCCTGCTGCCCGAGCGTGTGCAAGCAGCCATGCTGGCCCCACGGAACACCGAAAGCCTGAAGCGCTTGGCGGACATCGCGGTGCACCGCGACCTTTGAACCAAACCCAAGGCAGCTGGGTGGTCATCCCGTCGCCTGACACCGGCGCCATCACCTTGAGCCAGGGCCGCAACCCGGGCTCTCTCCGGCGGCCGAACATGCCAACCTTGCGGCCCTGGCTCAAGGTGATATGCACAAACCGGAAGGCGACGGGATGACCACCCAGCCACCTCGCCAAGGTGAGGTGAAGTGCTTTTCTGTCATCCCGGAGCCTGCCCGTCCGGCGAGGACTCTTTTGATCTTTTTCCGCCCTGCGGGCGGTGCGCCTTGCGGCGCCGAACGGTCACCTTTCGACCACCCCCGCCCCCGATGCCTGATTGTGTTTCAGTCGCCGAGCAGGGTTGTCAAGGCGGGAAAGCGTGCCTTGACAACCCTGGTCGGCGACTAAAGATCGGCTGTGGATCGGGGGCGGGGGAGGTCTGGTTGGGGTAGTCGGTGGCGTTGCGTTGCCGGGCGGCGGTTCGCTACGAGTAGATGGCTCGTTGTGCTGTTTGTATTGCGGCTGCGTATAGGCCGCCGGTGAATCCGTTGCGCGCTAGTGCTGCCCTTGCGGCGTTGGCTCCTGGTGCTCCGTGCACAGCCCCGCCGGGGTGGGCCGAGGCGCCGGCCAGGTAGAGCCGATCAACTGGGGTGTCGGCCCTCGACAAGCCGGGGACTGGGCGGAACACGAACTGCTGGTGGATCGCCGCGGTGCCGGCGTTGATCGCGCCCTGTACGAGGCTCGGGTTGAGTGCCTCCAGCTCCGCCGGGCCCTGCGGGCACCGCGCCTTGATCAGGCTGCGGAAGCCGGGTGCGCGTCGCTCGATGAGTTCTTCCATCCGGTCGGCGTAGCGCTCCAGCCGGTCCCTGTCCCAACGCTCGCCGCGGGGCACGTGCGTGTACGCCCACACCGCCTCGGTGCCCGCCGGGGAGCGGGACGGGTCCGTCGTCGTCATCTGGCCCAGCAACAGGAACGGCCGCTCGGGCACGCGGCTGCACGCCAGGTCCGCGCCGTACGCGGTCAGCCCATCGAGGTCCGCGTCCAGGTGTACCACGCCCGACCGGCGCGCCGCTTCGGCCGTCCACGGGATCTTCCCGCTCAACGCCCAGTCGACCTTGATCGTCGCGTTGTCCCAGTGGAAACGGTCCAGGTCGGACACCAACCGGGCGGGCAGGTGCTCCTCCCCGACCAGCTCCCGGTACAGCGCCGGGGCCGGCACGTCCGCCAGCACCGCCCGCTTGGCCCGCACCAGTTCACCGTGCTCGTCCCGCACACCCATCGCCCGGTTGCCCGCGATCAGCACGTCCCGGACCCGGCGGTTGCACTCGACCCGGCCACCGCGGTCGGCGAGACGGCGCACCAGTGTCGTGATGATCCGGTCCGCGCCGCCCTCCGGCACCGGGAACCCCACGTCCTGCCCGACCATCCCCAGCAGCCACCCGAACACACCGCTGCCCGCGTTGTCCGGACCAAGATCCGTGTGCAGGGCGTTGCCGGCGAACAGCAACCGCGCGCCCTCGCCGTCGAAGAGCTCCTCACCCAGCCGCCGCACCGGCAGCGTCACCATCCGCACCAGCCGCAGGGTTTCCGCGACCCCGATCCGGCGCACCAGCCTCGACGCCGAGCGCACCGGCGGGAACGGGCGCAGCACCGATTCCAGCAGGTCGTCGCGCACCCTCTCCCACTGCGCGAACGCGTCACGCCAGGCGTCGCCGTCCTTGGCGGCGAAGGTCGAGACCGAGGCAGCCGTCTCGTCGAGGTCCCTGGACAACGCCACGCACCGGTCGTCGTGCAGGACGTGGGCCAGCACCAGCGGCGCGTGCCTCCACACCAGGCCGTAGGAGTCCAGCCCCAGCTCCCGCAACACCGGCGACGCGTAGCCGAGCGGGTAGAACGCGCTGCACAGGTCGCTGCGGAACCCGGGCGCGGTGACCTCTGCACTGCGCACCGCGCCACCGGGCTCCGGCGCGGCCTCGAGCACGAGCACGCTCCACCCGGCGTCGGCGAGCACGTTCGCCGCCACGAGGCCGTTCTGGCCCGCCCCAACGACGACCGCGTCGACAGTTTCGGTCACGACGCTCCCTTCTAGGCTTGCGTCTGACGGCTGGGCCGCCCCAGCCTGACCCCAGCCAACCGCTCCAGCCACGATTCCGCACCCCGCGGCGCGAGCGGCCCGCTGCCGGTGCCACTGCCGTCACGCATCCCGGCGACCAGTTCGGCCAGCGCCTCCTTCGCGTCGTGCCGCGGTTCCCAGCCGAGGTGGGCGCGGGCGCGGGTGGTGTCGACCAGCGGCGCCTTGTCGGCGAGAGTGAGCCAGCCGGGGTGCATCGGCTGCAACCCGAGCCGCCACGTCGGCAGGGCCAGGGTGGTGACCAGCCGCCGCGGCACCGGGACGCGGAACCCGCCGAACAGCTCGGCGAGGTCGTTCACGCCGAGGATCGGTTCGGCGGCCAGGTTGAAGGCGCCCTCCGCGCGCTGGTCGAGCATGCGGCAGATCGCGTCGGCGACGTCGTCGGCGTGCACGACCTGGGCACGCAGACCGCCCCACAGCGGCACCGGCAGCAGGCGGTTGCCGATCAACGCGGTCGGCAGGAGCGGGCTCAGCGTCCACCGCACGAGCTGCGCGCCGGAGTCGTACTGGGCGACGGCGCACGGCCGGAACACCGCGACCCGCACGTCCGGGTGCTGCCGGGCGAACAGCTCGACGAGGCGTTCCAGGCGCGCCTTGTCACGGCTGTAGGCGCTGCCCGGCACGCCGGCGCGCGGCCAGTCCTCATCCACGCGGGTCCAGCGCGGGGCCGGGGTGTAGGCGGCGACCGAGGACGCGCAGACCAGCTGCGGCACCCCGGCCTCGGCGACGGCGGCCAGGACCTCCTGCGAGCCCTCGATGTTGGTCCGGTTGCGTGGCGGCTCGTCGGCACCGGGGTGGATGGCCCAGGCGAGGTGGACGACGGCGTCCGCCCCGGCGAAGACCTTCGGCAGGACGTCCGGGGCGGAGTCGGAGTCGAGGTCGCAGTCGACCCACTCGGCGCTGTCGTACGGTGGACGGGCGTCCGGGATCCGGCGCGCCAGCCCGACGACCTCCCAGTCCGGCCTGCGCGCGGCCGCACGCAGGAACGCGGTGCCGATGCTGCCGGACGCCCCGGTGACCACGACCTTCATGCCGGACGTGTTCCACGAGGGCGGGTTCGCTAACCGCCGGGCGCGGAACTTCTCAGTCCGCAGGCAAGGCGGGCGCGTCCGGCGTCGCCACCGCCGCCAGCCGCGCGCGGACCGCCGTGCGGGCGTAGTCGTAGCGGGACGGGTCGTCGTGCAGCAGGGCGTCCTCGGCGGCGGCCCTGGTGAGCGCGTCCAGCTCGAAGGCCAGCTGCGCCGGGTCCACGTCCGGGTCGATCTCGCCCAGCTCCTGCGCCTCGGCGATCGTCGTGCGGTACAGCGACTGCCAGTCCCGCCGTCCGGCGGCTATCGCGTCACGCACGCGGCCGGGACGGGCGTCGAACTCGGCCGCGGTCGCGACGAAGAAACACCCGCCCGCGAACACCGGCTGCCGCACGTACGCCAGCCACGACTCGGCCAGCGCCCACACCCGCCGCAGCCCAGCCGGGGCCTTCCGCGCGGGCTTCACGACCTTGCCGACGAACACCTCGACGGCCGCGCGCACGGTCGCCAGCTGCAGCTCCTCCTTCGAGCCGAACTGCGCGAACACCCCGCTCTTGCTCACGTCCAGCTCGGTGGCCAGCCGCCGCACGGACAGGCTCTCCAGCCCCTCCACGGACGCGATGTCCATCGCCCGGTCCAGGATCGCCCGCCGCGAGCGCAACCCGCGCTGCACCCGCTTGTCCACATGCACGTCAGCCACCCGCCCAGTCTATCTCGGACAGCCGTCCACCGCCTGCTCGATTCCCTTCGGAGAATTGCGGGCGCGAACCGCGCGAACTTACCGTACGAGTGTCCACCAACTTGGAGGAGCAGACATGCGAGCGGTACTGCAGCGGGCGTGGGGCGACCCGCTCGAAGTGGCCGAGGTGCCCACACCCCGGCCCGCCCCCGGCGACGTCCTGGTCCGGGTCTTCGCGGCGGGCGTCAACCCCGTCGACCACTACACCGCCATCGGCCAGGCCTACAACATGGTCCTGTCGCTGCCCCACACCCACGGCTGGGACGTGGCGGGAGTGGTCGAGCAGGTCGGCTACGGCGTGACGCGGTTCGCGCCCGGCGACCGCGTCTACGGCATGCCGTGGTTCCCGCGCGCGGCGGGCGCGTTCGCCGACTACCTCACCGCCCCGGCCCGCCACCTCGCGCCGATGCCGGAGGGGCTCGGTTTCCCCGAAGCGGCTGCTCTGCCGCTCGCCGGGCTGACGGCGTGGCAGATCCTCACCGACGTCGCCGGCGTGACGGCCGGGCAGCGCGTGCTGGTCTCGGGCGCGGCGGGCGGCGTCGGGCACCTCGCCGTGCAGATCGCGAAGGCCCGCGGCGCGCACGTCATCGGCACGGCGAGCCCGCCGAAGCACGAGTTCGTGCGCGCGCTGGGGGCGGACGAGGTGGTCGACCACCGCACCGGGCCGCCCGCGCGGGACGTCGACGTCGTCGTCCAGATGTTCGGCGGCGAGCACGGCCTGGCCGCGCTGCGCGCCCTCCGGCCGGGCGGGCTGCTGGTCAGCGGCCAGTCCGCGTGGACGCCGGGCCTGCACGAGCGCGCCGCCGAACTCGGCGTGCGCGCCGTGGGCTACCTCGTCGACCCGGACGCCGCCGGGCTCGCCGCACTCACCGACCTGGTCCACAAGGGACAGTTGTCGCCACACGTCAGCGAGACGTTCCCGCTGACCGAGGCCCAGCGCGCCCTGAACCTGCTCGCCGAGGGCCGCACCACCGGCAAAGTCGTCCTGACCGTCACCGACTGAGGAGGAACCGTGGAACAAACCGTCCGCGCCTACGCCGAAGCCAAGAGCCGCGCCGACACCGGCGCCGCACTGGCCCAATGCCACCCCGACGTGGTCATCGAAACCGTCCCCTTCCGGGCCGTCGCGCACGGCACCGCGGAGGCCGGGCGCCAGTTCACCGGGTTCTTCCGCGCGTTCCCGGACTACCGCGTGCATGCCGACTACCTGCGCACCGCCGGGGACCTCGTGGTCGGGGCTGGCACGATCAGCGCCACGATGCGCGGCGCGCTGGCCGGGATCGACCCGACCGGGAAGTCGTTCGAGCTGCCGTTCGCCTGCCACTGGCAGGTGCGCGACGGCCTGATCGCCCACGAGCGGTTCTTCTTCGACTTCCACTGGATGTGTGAGCAGCTGGGCCTGTCGACCGACGAGGCGGGCAAGCGGTTCACCCAGTGGCGGGAGGCGGCATGAGCACGTACGTCCTCGTGGCCGGCGCGTGGCACGGCGGCTGGTGCTGGGACCGCGTGGCGACCCCGCTGCGCGAGCGGGGTCACCGGGTGATCGCCCCGGACCTGCCGATGGACGCCGGAGCCGGCCTGCACACGCACGCCGCCGAAGTGGCCGCGCTGCTGGCGGACCTGGACGACGTCGTGCTCGTCGGGCACAGCTACGCCGGTTTCGTCGTCCGGGAGGCCGCCGACCGGGTGCCGGAACGGGTCGCACGGCTGGTGCTCGTCGATGCGTGGTTCGGCCGGAACGGCGAGTCGCTGGACAGCCGTGCGCCGGGATGGTTCACCGAGTGGGTGGACTCGACGACGGTCGACGGGCTGATCGGCGTGCCACCCGCGGCGGCCGTCGGCGTCACCGACCCCGCCGACGTCAAGTGGCTGGAGGCGAACATGGTCCCGCACCCGCGCCGGTCGTTCGCCGAGCCGACGACCCTGACCGGCGCGGTCGAGTCCATCCCCTGCCACGCCGTGGTGTGCCTGGACAACGAGCGGATGCCGCTGGCCCGGCTGGCGCGGGACGCCGGATGGCCGGTCACCGAGTTGCGCACCGGCCACGAGTGCATGGTCACCGCACCGGACGAGCTCACCGGGGCCCTCCTGGGTCTGTCCACTCAGGACTGACCGGCGGAACCCGGTTCGGCCATCCGGCGGTGCATCGCCGCCTTCACGGTTTCGGGCACCGCCCGCGCCGCCGCGGCCTGAACCTTGTTGCGCGCCGAACCGGCGACCACCTTGTCCTTCCCGGCCATCATCGCGGCGAACCCCTGCTCGGCGACCTCCGCGGGGTCGTCCTTGGGGCCCTGGGCGATCTTGGTGTCGGTCATCCCGGCGCGCTCGAAGAACTCGGTGTCCGTCGGGCCCGGCAGCAGGGCCGTGACCGTCACGCCGCTGTCCTTCAGCTCCTCGCGCAGCGCCTCGGCGAACGACGCGAGGAACGCCTTGCTCGCGCCGTAGACGGCCTGGAAGGGGCCGGGGGTCATGGCCGCGACCGAGGACGTGAACAACACCCGACCCGCCGCCTGCTCCACCATTCCCGGCAGCAGGCGGCGGGTCAGGTGCACGGCCGAGGTGACGTTCAGGTGGACCACGTTCAGCTCGTCGCGCAATGAGCCGTCCACGAACGCGCCGCCGACCCCGACCCCGGCGTTGACGGCCAGCGCGGCCAGCGGCCGGTCCACCGACGCGACCGCGGCGACCAGGTTCTCGACCCCGTCGTAACTCGCGAGATCGCCCCGCACGGCCAGTACCTGCGCGCCGAGCGCCAGCAACTCGCGCTGCGCGTCGTCCAGTTCCGCGTTCTCCGCGGCGATCACGAGGTCGTAGCCGTGCGAGGCGAACTGCTTCGCCAGCTCGCGCCCGATCCCGGTGGAGGCGCCGGTGACGACCGCGAGCGGTCTTGTTCCTGTGTTCGTCATGGCGGGCGGTTACCCCGATCCGGGCCGCCCACTCGGGCTACGCGTTGCCGCGCGCCGCGCTGATGTCGCCGAGCGCCGACGACGGGTCGCGCTCGATCGTGCTGCCGCATCCGCGGGCTCCTCCGGGCGCGCGGGGAGCCGCCGAAACCGGCTACCGTGGGAGGCAGAGCTTCACCGGATTGGGAGGACGTCCCCGTGACCGAGGCCTGGCACCGCCCGTTGCGGCACATCAAGGGCAGCGAGCTGACCGGCGACACCGCGCAGACCAGCGGCATGCGGCGGCTGGAGGCGGTGTCGGGCAAGACGGCCGGCTCGGAGAAGGTCTGGATGGGCGAGACGCACGTCGGCCCGCGCACCAATTCGGGTGACCACCACCACGGCGAAGCCGAAACGGCGATCTACGTCAAGTCCGGGCACCCGGTGTTCGTGTTCGCCGACGGCGACGAGGAGATCCGGCTGGAGACCGAGCCGGGAGACTACATCTTCGTGCCGCCCTGGGTCCCGCATCGCGAGGAGAACCCCGGCGACGAGGACGCGGTCGTGATCATCGCGCGCAGCAGCCAGGAAGGTGTCGTGGTCAACCTGCCAAGCCTGTGGGCCCAGGTGGACCGGCCGGATTCCTGAGCGCGGCCCCGATCCCACTTCTCCGGGCTCTGTTGGTCGCCGTCACGGGGGCACGTATGATCCTGGCCAGCGTCAAGCAGCCGGCGCCCAACGCCGTCCGAACGGCGGACGGCACCACGAGGCGAAGGGCTTGACGATGAACGACCTCCAGCGGATACGTCCGCATTCATCCCCGCCGTGCTGGAACGTGCTGGGGGGCAGGCTCCGGTTCTGATCCGCCGCGGATCCCGGATCACCCACCACATCACGGCACCCGTGCACCGCCCGCGTTCCGCGCGGCGGTCCGGCGGCGTGCCCGGCAGCGCACTCGCGGAGAGAACCCACACATGACCAGATCCGAGCGGCCGGCGCCACTGGCCAGACTCGACGACGTCACCCTCGCGCTGGAGAACCTGCGCCTCGGCATCGACGAAGAGGAGCCACTCGACGCGGTGCTGCGGCGGCTCGCCGAAACCGCCGTGAACGCGATCGCGGACGCCGACGCCGTCAGCGTCACGCTGCTCGACGACGCCGGGCCGCGCACCGCGGCCACCACCGACAACGAACTGACCGGGATCGACCAGGCCCAGTACGTGGCGGGCGACGGCCCGTGCCTGCTGGCCGTCCGCACGCGCGAACCGGTCCGCGCGGTGTCCAAACCGGACAATGGGACGTGGCCCGAGTTCGCCGCCGCCGCACAGGACCGCGGCGTCCTGGCGTTCCTCGCCGTGCCGCTGTTGCTCGGCGCGGGCAGCCGCGACGGCGACGAGCTCGTCGGCTCGCTGAACCTGTACAGCCGGGTCGACGGCGCGTTCGACCCGTTCGACCAGAAGCTGATGCGGTTGTTCACCGGCGCCGCCTCCGCGGCGATCAGCAACGCGCGCCGCTGGTACCACGCGCGGCAGCAGATCCGGCACCTGGAGAGCGCGCTCACCTCGCGCGCCGAGATCGACCAGGCGAAGGGGGTGCTGATGGCGGTGCACGGCATCAGCGCGGGCGAGGCGTTCGACCGGCTGGTGGACCAGTCGCAACGACAGAACATCAAACTCCGCCAGGTCGCCATCGACCTGCTGGAGTCCGTGCGCGCACGCTGACGCCCGGGCCGGTTCAGGCGCGGCGCATCGCGACCCGGGGCCAGCGGTCGAGTCCCCGCGCCGCCTCCGCCGCGCGGATCCGGCGCAGCCCGGGCGACAGCTCGTCCGCGGTCAGGCGGACGAAGCCGCACCGCTCGTAGTACGGCGCGTTCCACGGCACGTCGGCGAACGTGGTCAGCGTCAGCGCCGGGAAGCCCGCCCGCGCGGCTTCCTCGATCAGCGCTCGCCCGATGCCGCGCCGCGCGCGCGAGGCGTGCACGGACACCTGCTCGATGTGCAGCGCACCGTCCACCGGCGCCGCGACCAGGTACGCGACCGGTTCCGGGTCGTCGGCCACCCACGCGAAGGGGTAGCTCGCGAGCTCCGCGGGCGTGGGCAGCACGTCGTCGGCGATCTCGGACATCCCGATGTCCCGGAAGCACTCGCCCGCCGACCGTTCGACCTCCGGCAGCCGGTCGAAATCGGCCGCGGTCGCAGTCCTGATGCGCATGCCGCACAGTGTGACCGGGTACCGCCACATCGATGGCACGAATTTTGTCACCCTGGTACTGGCTGCGGCGGGCCGCGCGCTTCCCCGGGCGGGAGCGTGAGGCCGTGCTGCAGGCGGTCAAGATGGCGCTCGCCGCGGTGCTCGCCTGGCTCGTCGCGCGCGTGGTCGTCCCGTCGCCGCAGTCGTTCATGGCGCCGTACGCTGCCGTGTTCCTGATGACTGCGACGGTCTACCGCTCGCTTACCAACGCGGCGCAGCAGACCGCGGCGCTGCTGCTCGGGCTGGCCCTCGCCTACGCCGCGGCCCACCTGATCCCGCAACCGGCGCTGGCGCTCGCGGCGGCGGTGTTCGTCGGGATGTTGCTCGGCCAGTGGCACCGGTTCGGCGGCAGCGGCATCTGGGTCGGGGTGACCGCGCTGCTGATGATCTCCTACGGCACCGCGGGCAACCTGCTCTACCTGGCCGAACGCACGGCCGAGAGCCTGCTCGGCGCGGCGATCGGGGTGGTGGTGAACACGGTGGTCCTGCCGCCGGTGCACCTGCGCCACACGCGCGACGCCGTGACCGCGCTCGCCGCCGAGGTGCGCGACCTGCTGCAGTCGATCGCCGGCGACCTGCGCGAGGACTGGGACGCCGACACCGCCACCCGCTGGCTGCGGCACGCCCGCCGCCTCGATTCCACGGTGGTGCGGGCCGACGAGGCGGTCAGCTGGGGGCGCGAGAGCGTGCGGTTCAACATCCGCTGGCTGGTGCACCGCCGCCGCGGCCGCCTGCCGCTGCCGTCGGCCTTCGAGTCGCCGCTGAGCGTGCTCAAGGAGGTCTCCGAGCAGGTCAAGCGCATCACCGAGGCGCTGGTGACCGCCGCCCAGCAGGACGAGGCCGACCCGGAGTTCACGGCGGAGTACGCGCGGCTGCTCGACCAGCTCGCCGGCGCGGTCGCCTGCCTGGACCAGAACGACGACCGGCTCGCCGACCTGCCCGGCTACCTGGACGAGCTGGCCGCCCACCACCGCGAACTGGACGACAGGCTGCGGTTCGACCACGTCACGACGGTGATGCGGCAGGCCGAGGACGCGGCGCTGCTCGCGGTGGCCCGCTCGGTGCGGGTGCTGGAGACCGCCGCGCCGAGCTGACCCGTTTGAGCCCGCCGCGGGCGGCAAGCCCACAGGCGGGAAAGGAGGGACGACGATGAACCGCACCACGACCCGGGAGAGCCTGGAGGCCTCGCTGCAGGACCTGGATTTCCCGGCGGAGAAGCCGCAGATCCTGGAGTGCGCGGAGCGCAACGGCGCCGACGACGACACGGTCGCCGCGCTGCGCGCGATCCCGCCGGTGGGCTACGGGAGCTGGACCGAGCTGATCTCGGCCGTCCGCGTCGAGTCCGACGACGACCGGAGCTGACCTCGGGGTGGCGCGGCTACGCGCCGCGCCACCGCACCTGCTCCTGCTCGGCGAGTGCCTGGCGTACCGCCGCGGACACGGCTCACCGCCCCGACTCACCGCCCGCCGATCGCCCTGGCTCGCCGCCCGGCGAACCCTCGATCCAACACCCCACGAACGCCCCGGCTCGCCGCTCCGCGGACCCCCGGCTCACCGGCCGGCCAGCAGCTCCTCCAGCTCCCCCAGCACGTCTTCGACCGGGACCGTCGCCACGAAGGAGTCGTCGTGCTCGCAACGGGGCAGGTCCTCGCGCGTGCAGTCGACGCCGCACACCGGGCAGTTCGCCGTCCACGAGATCAGCAACCTGTGCCGCGACCGGCTGAGCGGCCCCGCGTTCACCACGTTGCCCATCCAGTACACGCTGACCGTCGGCGCGCCGACCGCCGCCGCCAGGTGCCGCGGGCCGCTGTCGTTGCCTGCGAACGCCGAGCACCGGTCCAGCACACCCACCAGCGCGGACATGCTGAGCGACGTCAGCCCGCGCACCGGCGGGCCGGCCAGGCCGGCCACCCGCTCGACCAGTTCACGTTCGTCCGGCGCCCCGATCACCACCACACCGCGCCCGCCTGCCGCGAGCTTGGCCGCGATCTCGGCGAACCGCTCCGCGGGCCACCGGCGGCGCGGGTCACCGGCGCCGGGGTGCACCACGACCAGCGGCTCCGGCAGTCCCTCCAGCACCTCGTCCGCCGCCGCGCGATCGGCGTCGGTCACCGCGATGGACGGTTCCAGCTCCACCGGCCGCGCCCCGGCCAGCCCGGCGACCTCCAGCGCGCGCAACACCTCGTGCTGGTAGTACCGGAACGGCAGCCACCGGTCGGCCTCCGCCGCGTCCGGCGTCCGCGCGCCGACCAGGTACCGCGGTTCCAGCCTGCGCAGAAAAGGGTTGGAGTTGCGCCCGCCGCCGTGCAACTGCACGGCCAGGTCCACCGGCTTCAGCGCGTCGAACCAGGCCTGCTGCTCCGCCGCGTCGAACGGCTTCCCGGCGGGCTCGTGCACGTTCTCGTACGGCGGCAGCGGCCGCACCTCGGTCACCGGCGACGGGCGCCCGGCGAACAGCTCACGGTGCAGTTCCGTGCCCAGCAGCACGATCTCGGCGTCCGGGTAGGCCGCCCGGAGCGCGGCCATCGCCGGCACCGCGAACAGCAGATCCCCCAGACCGCCACCGCGCAGCACGGCGATCCTGCGCACGTCCGGCCACTTCGCTTCGATCGGGCCGACCGCGGGCCCTGCGTCGGAATTCACCACGCGCTCAAGGTGCCCGTTTCCGCAGGCAGCAAACGGAAATGTTTCGTACCGCAAGATCCGGCTACTGGTGGAGCAGGAGAAGGAGTGGAGGTGGACATGGCAGGCGAGACCAAGGACGTGGCCGCCATCACGCCGGACCTCGTCCGGCTGCTGTCGGAGACCGCGCCCACGGTCGTGGTGCTCGGCGACGCGATCCTCGACGTGTGGCTGTCCGGCCACTGCGAGCGCATCTGCCGCGAGGCCCCGGCGCCGGTCGTCGACGTGGGCGCGCGCGCCCTGTCGCCCGGCGGGGCGGCGAACACCGCGGCGAACCTCGCCGCGCTGGGCGCGCGGGCCCGGTTCGTCAGCGTCGTCGGCGACGACGAACCCGGCCGGGAACTGGCCGCGCTGCTGGACTCCCACGGCGTCGACACCGAGAACCTGCTCACCGCGCCGTCGCGGCGCAGCATCAGCAAGCAGCGCGTGGTCGCCGACGACCAGGTGCTGCTGCGGTTCGACGAGGGCGACCGCGACGACCTGCCCGCGGTGCAGACGAACCGCCTCACCAAGGCGCTGGAGAACGCGCTGGCCGGCGCGGATGCGCTGATGGTGTGCGACTACGGCAACGGCCTGCTCGGCAAGCCGCTGCGGGACGCGGTGGCGCGGCTGCGGGCGGACATCCCGCTGCTGGTCGTCGACGCGCACGACTTCGAGCACTGGCTGCAGGCCCGGCCCGACCTCGTCACCCCGAACGCCGCGGAGGCCGCGAACCTGCTCGGCGCCGACCTGCCGGAGCCCGGCGAAGAACGCGCGCGCCTGTTCGAGGACGAGCGGCGGACGCTACTCGACAAGACCGGCGCCGCGGCCGCGGTCGTGACCATGGACCGGCACGGCGCGATGCTGCTCACGGGCGAGGGCCGCGGCTACCGCACGTGGGCCGATCCCGCACCGGAGAGCCAGGCCAGCGGCGCGGGCGACACGTTCGCGGCGGCGCTCGTGCTGGCGCGGGCCGCGGGCCTGCCGACCACGAGCTGCATGGAGCTGGCGCAGACGGCGGCGAACGTCGTGGTGCACCAGGACGGCACTGCGATCTGCAGCCAGGCTCAGCTGTCCCTGGCGCTGAGCCGGGAACGCGAGGCCGCGGTGCCGGCCGGGGAACTCGCCCGCGCCGTCGCCGCGCACCGCGAGGCCGGGCGCCGGGTGGTGTTCACCAACGGCTGCTTCGACGTGCTGCACCGCGGGCACATCACCTACCTCAACGAGGCCAAGCGGCTGGGCGACGTGCTGATCGTCGCGGTCAACTCCGACGAGAGCGTGCGCCGGCTCAAGGGGCCGGACCGTCCGGTGAACACCGCACAGGACCGCGCCGCCGTGCTGTCCGCGCTCAGCTGCGTGGACCACGTGGCCGTGTTCGAAGAGGACACTCCGATCGAGCTGCTCAAGCTGCTGGAGCCGCAGCTCTACGTCAAGGGCGGCGACTACACCGAGAACATGCTGCCGGAGGCACCGACGGTGCGGTCCTACGGCGGCGAGGTCCGCGTGCTCGGGTACGTCGCCGACCACTCGACGACCTCGGTGATCGAGAAGATCCGCACCTCCGCGCCGGTCGGGGAGGGCGCGTGAGGGTCGACGTCCTCATCCCCACGCGCAACCGGCCCGCCGAGCTCGCCGTCACGCTGTCCGGCCTGGCCGCGCAGGACTTCCCGGACTTCGCCGTGCACGTGGCCGACCAGTCCGACGGGAACGCCTCCTACGACTCCCCGGCGGCTGAGGCGATGGTGCGGGTGCTGCGGCACCAGGGCCACCCGGTCGACCTGAGCCGGAACCTGCCCCGGCGCGGTCTGGCGCAGCAGCGCAACCACCTGCTGGACCAGTCCAAAGCGGACTACGTGCTGTTCCTCGACGACGACGTGTGGCTCGAACCCGGCGCGATCAGCCGCCTGCACTCGGCGATCACCGAGCTGGGCTGCGGGATGGTCGGCAACGCCGTCACCGGACTGTCCTACTTGGACGACCGGCGGCCGCACGAGCTGGAGCCGTACGAGGAGTGGGACGGCAGGCCGGAGCCGGAGCAGATCACGCCCGGCACCCGCGAGTGGCGGCGCTGGACCCTGCACAACGCGGCCAACCCGACGCACCTGTCGGAGCGGGTCCGGCACCGTCCGAAGTGGACCGCCTACAAGGTCGCCTGGGTCGGCGGTTGCGTGATGTTCGACCGCGAGGCCCTGGTCAACGTGGGCGGGTTCGAGTTCTGGCAGGAACTGCCGCCGGAGCACTGCGGCGAGGACGTGCTGGCGCAGATGAAGGTCGCCGCCAAGTACGGCGCGGCGGGCATCCTGCCCACCGGAGCCGTGCACCTGGAATCACCGACCACGGTGGTGAACCGGAACACCGAAGCCTACGACGTCGTTTCCCCGTGAGGATCATGACCGAGCCCGTTTCCCAGCAGCGCCTCCGGCTCCGGGACGAGTTCCTGGACCGGGCGGCGGAGGAGTTGTTCAAATACGACGAGCGGTTGCGCGGACTCGACCTGGAGGTCCGCTTCGACCGCGGCATCGCGCACCTGACCGGCGAGGTCGGCGAGCGCGCGCACCTGGACACCGCGCGTGAGCTGCTCGGGCGTCTGGACGGGGTGTTCGGCGTGTGGGACCGCGTGCGGGTCGGCGGGCAGGACCCGCTGATCCTCGACCTCGGCTGCGGCGGCCAGAAGCAGTACCCGGGCAACCTCGGCGTGGACCTGATGGCCACCGGCGAGGTGGACGTGGTCGCCGATCTGTCCGGTCCGCTGCCGTTCGCGGACTCGTGCGCGGACCGGGTGTTCCTGGTGCACATCCTGGAGCACTTGATCGATTTCCTGCCGCTGGTGGACGAGGTGCACCGGGTGCTGCGCCCGGACGGCATCGCGTACGTGTTGTCACCGTGGTGGCGTTATGTGAACGCGGTGGCCGACCCGACGCACGTGCGGTTGCTGGATGTGCAGACGATCAAGGGCATCTGCCGCAGGCCGGGCTCGTCGCGCACCTGGTTCCCGCTGCACGCGGGCTGCGACGGGGCCAGCATCTTCGCCGAGTTGCGGCCGGTCAAGGACGGTTCCGCGGAGGCGCCGGGCGCGGCGCACCTCGCCCGGTTCTTCGACTAGTGACCTGACTCGCACCTGCGCGGTCCCGGCAACGGGGGTGAAACACGGGATGCATACCGTGAATCGCATGACGACCCACCGGATTCCGGCCGGCGCCATCAACCTGTGGCCGGAGCAGCCCGAGAGCACGACCCGGACCGGCGGCACCGAGAACCGCGGCCTGGTGTGGTCGGCGCTCTGGCAGCACGACGAGACCGAGCCGCCCGCCGCCGACGCGCAGTCCTAAGCCGCGAGGCCGAGCCGCGTCAGGTACACGGACAGCTCCGGTGGCGTGTGGAACGCGCTGCGGATCGCCAGTGACGCGTCGCAGCCGAAGGCGATCTCCGCCCTGTTGATGGCATGGCCTTCGGCGCGGAGGCCGTCCTGGTAGGCGTCGAGGACCAGTTCGCGCAACGCGGGCAGGGCGGCGACCGGCAGCGCCCCCTCGTCGGCCGGCCCGACGAGGAGCTGGCCCAGGTCGGAGCCGACCGGGAGCGGGCACTGCCAGCCGACGTCGATCACCACGAACGTGTCCGGTTCGTCGCATGGCACCAGGAGGTTCTGCGGGCAGGCGTCGTGGTGCCCGGTGGTCTGCGGCAGCGCGTCGAGGCGGTCGAGCAGGTCCGGCACCCGTCGCGCGAGCGCGCGCTGGTCGTCGCTGGTGAGCCGGGTGAAGGCGTCCAGGTGGAGCCTGCCTTCGGCGAGGATCCGGAGCGCAGGCCCGGGCGCGCGGCCGAGCCGCCGCCCGGCCCAGCGGCCGAGCAGGTACGCGGCGCGCTCGAACCGCGGCGGGTCCCAGGGGAGGTCCGCGCACCGGACGTCCTCCAGCCACATCGCCACGCGGTCGTCACCCAGCTCGTCGATGCGGAAGACGGCGGGTGTGCGCAGGCCGGGCGGCAGCTCGAAGCCGGACCGGAGGAAGTCCGCTTCGCCACGCCAGGGGAACTCGCGCGCGAACCGTTCCCGGAGGCCGGCGGGGATGGTCGCGAACACCGCGGAATGCCATGGGGCCTGGAGGATCTTGACGAACGCCGGCCGTGGCCCGGTGACGCGGTAGACCGCGGCCGTGGATGGCGCGGTGGGCGTGAACCGCACCGGCACGATGCGGGTCGGCTGGCGCCGCCGCGTTCTTCTTGACAGCGCCGCCTCAGCGGTAGGGATCGGTGATCTCACAGAGCTTCTCCAACGTCTCCCGCAGCTGCGTCATCCGGCGCTTGCCCACGTGCTGCTCCCACTCGGCCTCGATGCGGGCGATCTCGGCCTCCGCGACGGGCGCCGCTTCCCGGGCCTTGTCCGTGGCGTGGATCAGGCGCGCGCGGCCGTCCCGCGGGTCCGGCGCCCGCTGCACGTAGCCGGCCTTCTCCAGCTGGTCGACCAGGAACCCGGCGGTCTGCTTCGTCACCTGCGCCGCCTCGGCCAGCTCGGTCAGCCTGCTGCCGCCGGGGTTGATCCGTTGCAGCAACCGCGCCTGCGCGAGCGTCACCTCGAACCCGGCGGCGCGGATCGCGTCCATCACCCGGTTCTCCAGGTGCCGGTACGGGATGTAGAGCAGCAGTCCGGTGTTCACGCCCGCTCCTTGACGATAGTCAGAGGACTTGCCTAAACTAGTCAGAACATCTTACCACTTTCGGGAGGTTCCCATGGAACAGAACGACAAGTGGCTGGCGATCGACGCGGAACGCACGCGGATCGCCGACCTCTACGAGACCCTCACCGACGTCGAGCGGACGTACCCGTCGCTGTGCGACGGCTGGACGGTCCACGACGTCGCGACGCACGTCGCGCTGGCGCCGCACGTCGGGTTCGGGACTGTCCTCAAGGCGGCGCTGCGGGCGCGCGGGAACTTCAACCGCATGGTCTACGACCTGACCAAGCGGGAGTCGGCCCGGCGCTCACCGCCGGAGGTGGTGGAACTGCTGCGCACGGCGGTCGGCGTGCGCCGTCTCGCGCCGCGGCAGAGTCTCGACAACGCGTTGATGGACGTGCACGTCCACGCGCAGGACATCGCGATGCCGCTCGGCAGGCAGCTGCCGATGCCTGCCGAGGCGGCGGTCGCGTCCGCGGACCACCTGTGGGAGATCGGTTTCCCGTTCCACGCCCGCAAACGCCTGGCCGGTCACCGTCTGATCGCGACGGACGCCGACTGGCGCGCAGGCGAGGGCACGGAGGTCCGCGGCCCGATCCAGGCCCTGGTCATGCTGCTGGCCGGCCGCACCGCGACCACCCCGCAGCTGACCGGGATCTAGGCCGCGCGGTTCTCGCGGGCGCGCTCGACGCCGGTGAGACCCCAGCCCAGCGCGATCATGCCGACGCCGAGGCCCAGGTGGAGCCAGTTGTCGGCGTTGTTCAGCGGCACGAAGTTGGCGCCGCTGTCCTGGTCGATGACCAGTCCGTAGACCCACAGCAGCAGGTAGACGAAGCCACCCAGCACGAGGAACCCGCGGGCGCCGCCCGGGGTGCGGGCCAGCGCGAGCCCCACGATGCCGAACAGCAGGTGCACGATGTTGTGCAGGATGGACACCGCGAAGACCCCGAGCAGCATCGCGCCGGAGTGGTGGCCGGCGAAGGTGAGGTCGCCGTAGTTCGAGGTGATCCCCGGGATGAACCCGAGGATCCCGACGAGCAGGAACACGGCGGCGACGGTGGTGGCCGCGGTCTGCACGGGCCTGCGGACCCTGGTCGCGGTTGCGGAACGCCCGGTCATGACTACTCCTTTGGGACGAATTGCCCCCCGGATAGCCCCACCGAACGTGGCGAAACCCGTTCAGGGACGGCGGCCGACGAGATTCATGGCGACGAGGCTCAGCACGACCTGGTCGTCCTGGTTGAGCAGCTCGCCACGGGTGTGGACGAGGCCGCGGTCCGGCTTGGAGCGGGACGCCCGCGCGGACACGACTGTGGCACGCAGCCGCAGCGAGTCACCCGGCCGGACCGGCGCGGGCCAGCGCAGTTCGTCCACGCCCGGTGACGCGAGGCTGGCGTTGCGGGAGAGGTAGTGGTCGGCGAACAGGCGCATCATGAGGCCGGTCGTGTGCCAGCCGCTGGCGATGAGCCCGCCGAACGGGCCGGTGGTCGCCCACTCCGGCTGGGTGTGGATCGGCTGCGGGTCGAACTGGGCGGCGAAATCCAGGATCTCCTTCTCGGTGACCGAGAGGTGCCCGTACTCGTAGACCGCGCCGGGCTCGTAGTCATCGAAGAAGCGCTGGTCGATCGGCGCGGCGAAGTCCGCCTCGCTGAGGGTCATCGTCATGGCGCCAGCATCGCACGCCTGCCCCGCCCGACCAGCGACGCAGAACGCGCCCGCCCCCGCGCCGCCGCGGCGGTCAGCGTGCCGAACTGCTCAGGTTGTGCGCCGCGGCCAGGGCGTCCGCCGTTTCCGAGGCCATGCGTCGCACGTCGAAATCCTGCTCGGCCTTTTCGCGGGCAGCGTGGGCGAGTTTGCGGCGCAGCGCGACGTCCGTGCTCACCCGGTCCAGCGCCGCGGCCAGTGCCGGCCCGTCGCCGGGCGGGACGATCATCGCCGCGCCGGCCAGTTCGTCCACCACCTCCCCGACCGCGGTCGTCACGCACGGCACCCCGTGCGCCATCGCCTCCAGCACCGCCAGCGACAACGTGTCCCGCCGGGACGGCAGGCAGAACACGTCCAGCCCGCGCAGGAAAGCGCTCACGTCCCGCAGCCGCCCGAGGAACCGCACCGGCAGACCGCGCGCCCGCTCCGCCAGGTCCCGCCCGTCCCCGGCGACCAGCACCCGCACCGCGCGCCCCCGCCGCCGCAGCGTGGCCACGGCGGTCAGCAGGTCCAGGCCGGTCGCCCCGCCGATCGCGCCGATCACGACCGGCGTCCGGTCCGACGGCTCGACCGGCTCGGCCGGGATGTCCACACCAGGCCGGATACGGGTCACCCGCTCCGCCGGCGTGCCCAGGTCCCGCAGCCTCGCCTCGACGATCCGCGACGGCGCCAGCGCCCCGGCCAGCCGCCGGTAGCAGTCCCACACCGCGCTCGACTGCGGCGCACCGCCGACCCGGTGCAGCGTCGCCACGGTCGGCGCCACCGACTCCGCGGCCTGCACGGCGGCCAGGTTCGACCCGGCGTCGGCCAGGTTGACGTGCACGACGTCCGGCGAAAGCGCTCGCAGCGCGTTCTCGACCTGCGGGGCCCACACGCTCCGCACCGCCGTCGCCACGATCTGCTTCGGCACGCGTTCCGGGAACGCACCGGCGAGCGGCTCGCCCACGACGAGGCTCGGCGCGACCCACGACGGCAGGCACCGCAGCAGCCGCCGGACGTAGACCTCCGCGCCGCCGAACGCCTCGTTGTCCACCACCAGCGCCACGTTCAGGCGTTCCATCGCCACCTCACGTAGTCGGCATACCGGACACAGCTACCCGTTCCGCGATCACCCAACACCTAACCGGTCGGTCAGACCCCTGACCGATCGGTTAGCATCGTCCGCATGGAACACGTGACGTGCTGCGTTGTTGGCGGGGGCCCGGCCGGGGTGATGCTCAGCGTCCTGCTGGCCAGGGCCGGAGTCAAGGTGGCCGTGCTGGAGAAGCACCGGGATTTCCTGCGCGACTTCCGCGGGGACACCGTTCATCCGTCCACTCTGCGCCTTCTGGACGAGCTGGGCCTGGGCCGGAAGTTCGCCGAGCTGCCGGGCCCCGAGCTGACCGAGATGCGGATGCGGGTGGCCGGGGAAACCGTGGTGGCGGCCAACTTCGGCCGCCTGCCCGGACGGCACAAGCACATCAGGATGGTCCCGCAGTGGGACTTCCTCGACCTGCTGGCCGCGGCCGAGCCGCTGGACCTGCGGATGGGCACCGAGGTGACCGGTCTGCGCAGGACGGACGGCCGCGTGACCGGGGTGACCTACCGGGACTCCGACGGCGATGGTGAGCTGTCCGCGGACCTGGTGGTCGCCTGCGACGGGCGGGATTCGGTGGTGCGGCAGGCCGCCGGGTTGCGTCCCGACGAGTTCCCGCTGCCGATGGACGTGTGGCAGGTGCGGATTCCCGCGCCCCCGCACGACGAACGCGACGGCCGGGTGTTCGGTGTGTTCGGCAACGGGCAGGTCGCGGTGACGATGGACCGCGGCGACTACCACCAGACCTCGTACCTCATCCCGAAGGGCGAGGACGCCCGGCTGCGCGCCCGCGGCCTCGACTGGTTCCGCGGGCGGCTCGCGGAACTGTTCGGCTGGGACGGTGCGGTGCTGGACGAGATCCGGTCGTGGGACGACGTCAAGCTGCTGGAAACCTCGATGGGCCGGCTGCCGCAGTGGCACGTGGACGGTCTGCTGTGCCTCGGCGACGCCGCGCACACCATGTCACCGGTCGGCGGGGTGGGCGTGAACCTGGCGGTGCAGGACGCCGTGGCGGCCGCCCGGATCCTCGCCGGCCCGCTGTCCGCGGGCCGGGTGTCCACACAGGATCTGGCGAAGGTCCAAAAGCGACGTGAGTGGCCGACGCGAGTGGCGCAGCGGGCCCAGCTCGGCGAGCACGAGATGCTGCTGAAGCCGGCACTTGAGGGCACCCTGACCCGCGTGCCGCCCCCGTTGCGCGCGGTGCAGCGGTTCCCGCTCCTCGCGGTGGTCGCGGCCTACCTCGGCGGGATCGGCGTCCGGCCGGAACACGCGCCGGCCTTCGCGCGGCGTTAGGTGATCGCCGCCAGCACGAACCGCTCCACCTCGTCGGCGGCCGCGTCCAGGTCCAGTTCCGGGTGCGCGAGCCAGTGCGACACCACACCGTCGATCGCGCCGCCGATGGCCAGGGCGACCGTCGTCGTGTCGAACTCGCGTAGCTCCCCGGCGCGCTGGCCGTCCTCCAGCAGCTCGGCCAGGCCCTGCCAGCGGCCGCCGGCGTCGTGCGAGCCGGGCGCCTTGAGCTTCGTCCCGTTCGCGTCGTCGAGCAGCACCTCGGTGATGAGCCGGACGTGCCGCCGGTGCGCCGACTGGTAGCTGATCATGGCTCGCACGTAGGCAGTGATCGCGGACCGGGCGTCGGGCTGGCGGTCGACGCGGGCCCGCACGTAGTCGCCGAATTGCTCGAACACCTGCTCCAGCGCCGCCTGGGCGAGATTCTCCTTCGACGAGAAGTGGTACAGCACCGCGGCCTTCGAGATCCCGGCCGCCTCGGCGATGGCGGACAGCGACGTGCCGCGGTAGCCCTTGGTCGAGATCAGGTCGATGGTGCACTCGATGATCTGCTCCCGGCGGGCACGCTCGGTGAAGGTCGTCGGCCGGGACATGCCCCGATCCTAGAGGTTGCCGTCCGAGCGGCCGGGTATCCGCCCGGAATGCTGTCTTCGATCCTGCGGGGCGCCGCCGCCGGGGCGGCCGGGGCCACCGCGCTGAACGCCGTGACTTACGCCGACATGGCCGTCCGCGGGCGGCCGGCGAGCTCGACCCCGGAGCAGACGGTCGAGCAGGTCACGCACCTCGTCGGCGTCCACATCCCCGGCGACGAGCAGCGGAAAAAGGCGCGGGAGAGCGGCATCGGCGGGCTGCTCGGGCTGCTCACCGGAACCGCGGTCGGCGCCGCCTACGGGGCGGCGCACGGCGCGGGCTGGCGACCGGGCACGCTCACCGGTGGCCTCGCGGCGACCGGCGCCGCACTGGTCGCCGCCAACGGGCCGATGACCGTTCTGCGCATCACCGACCCGCGCCGCTGGAGCTTCGCCGACTGGGCCGGCGACGTGGTCCCGCACCTCGCCTACGGCTTCGTCACCGCCGCAACCTTCGCCGCCACCGTGCGGAAACGCCGCCGCTGACCACCCGCCAGGGGGAGGTGTATGCGGAACGGCCAGGGGGTATCCCGGCGTCAGCGCTCGATCGGGGAGGGAAACCATGGGCAGGCACCGCATCGACGACGCGGGCACGGACCTGAAGTGGGGCGGTCCGGCCCTCGTCACCGAAGCCAGGCACGCCGCCCGCGGCCGGCACGCGCGGCCCGAGGACGAACAGGCGACGCAGCCGCTGGAAGGCGCTCTCACCGGCGAGGTCGCCGTCGCCCCCTGACGGGCGGGAAAGCGCAGGTCAGCGCGTCGCGAACGGGTGCCGCCCGTTCGGGTTGATTAGTGCGAATCGGTATCGGGTACTGCTCCGGCCGTGACACCAGAGGTGGTCGTGGTCGGGCAGATCGCCCGTGACCTCGTCCTGCGCGTGGGTGACGCCCCGGAGGCCGGGACGTCGGCCGCGGTGCGCTCCCGCGACGAGGTGCTCGGCGGCAAGGGCGCGAACCAGGCCGTCGGCGTCGCCCAGCTCGGTGTGCCGGTCGCGTTGCTCGCGGTGGTCGGCGACGACCGCGCCGGGCACGACCTGCTGACCCACGCCGCCGCCGATGGCATCGACGTCTCGCACTGCGTGGTGCGGGAACACGCCCGGTCGGCGCTCGTCGTGAACGTCGTCGACGACCACGGCCAGTGGCGCTACCTGGAGGACATCCCCGAAGACGTGCAGGTGGCCGAACACGATGTGCTCTCCTCGGCCGCACTGCTCCGGGAGGCATCCTCGGTCATCGTCCAATTGCAGCAACCGGCCCGGGCGTCGATGGCCGCGGCCCGGCTCGCCCGCGAAGCCGGCGCCCGGGTGGTGCTGGACGGTGTGCCCGCGGACAAGGACCTGCTGCCGTGCGCGGACGTCCTCCGCGCCGACGCCAGGGAGGCGGAAATTCTCACCGGACAGCCCGTCGAGAATGTGGCCGAAGGGGTCAAAGCGGGCGTTATGCTGCTCGCGCACGGGCTCGACTTGGCAGTACTTGAGGTGGCCGGTCACGGCAACGTGTTCGTCAGCCGGGCCGGCTACGAGTTCCTCCCGCACGGCGACGCGCACGTCGTCGACACCACCGGTGCGGGAGATGCCCTGGTCGCGACCCTGACCTGCGCGTTGTCGCGCGGACAGGACCTGCGCACCGCCGCACGAGCGGCGGTCGAGGCAGCGGCGAGCACAACCGAACACGCCGGGGGCCGACCCCGGCTGACCCCCGGCATCCTCGAGTCGCGGAAGCAGCCATGACCCTCAGCCAGCCCAGACCGGCAACCCGGATACTGATAGCCCCGGACCGCGCGGCGCCACCCGTGCCGTGCGAAGAATGCGGTTACTCCGCCCTGCGCATCGCCAAACTCGTCAACGAGGCCGACGAGCCGCTGGCGACCCTGCTGGTGTGCACCAACTGCCGCGCGCACACTCCTTTGCCGGAGTTGCCTGCTCCTCGGGAGCCTTAGGGCCGCTACGCGGGTGTTCAGGGCGCCGGCTTCGCTTCGCTTCGCCCGGATGAGAAGTGCCCTCCCGAACCCGATCTCTCAGTGTTCGGTTGCCGAGACACCGCGTCAAGGCGGGAAAGCGTGCCTTGACCCGGTGGCTCGGCAACCGATTTGGCTGGGGATCGGGTTGCGGGAGGGGGCTGGCTCGTGGGGTGGTTGCTTTTCGTTGCCGGGTGGCGGACAGGTGGCCGGCTAAGAAACCCCCACCGGAGCATGCAAGGGCACCACGGCGCTGGAGAAATCGCAGAACAAGAACGCGTCATACCGTCGCGAAAGCATCGTCGGCACGTAATTCCCGCGCCACTCCGACCGCGGGTCGTACACGACGCCGATCGCCCGGTGTCCCCGCACCTGCGAGGCCCACTCACCGGCCTCATCGAGCAGGAAGAGCGAATCGGTGTCGGGGACGGCCGAGTGCAGCAGCGACTCCACGGTGTCCTCCCGTGCGGGCGGCACCGGCATGTCCTCCGGCGGCGCGCCCCACCGCGAGCCGGCCATCACGGTGCCCCGGTGCGTGCCGAAGCCCACCGTGAACGACTCGCCGGGGTGGCGTTCCCGCACCAGCTGCCCCACGTTCAGCATCCCGGCCGCGGCCATGTCCGTCGCCCGCGCGTCGCCGACGTGTGTGTTGTGCGCCCACACCACGGCCTTCGCCGACGGGCCGTACGCCTCCAGCAGCCGGTCGAGCGTGTCGGTCATGTGCTCGTCCCGCACGTTCCACGATTCGACATCGCCGCGGACCATCGTCCGGTAGTAGCGCTCCGCCCCGGCGACCACCTCGGCGTTCTGCCGCGCCACGAAACCGGCGTCCAAACCGGGCACATCGCCGGTCTCCCGCAGCGAGGCGAGCAGCCGCAGCACGTCGCTTTCGCAGTTTTCCGGCACCAGCCGCGTCGAGTACGCGTAGTCGTGCGGGTCCTCGGCGAACGGCTCGAAGCAGCGCATCGCGGAAAGCGCCGTCTCCACCTGGCCCGGCTGGTGCTCGCGCAGGTACCCCAGGATCTCCCGCAGCGAATCCCACAGGCTGTAGACGTCCAGACCATGGAAACCCACCGGACGGTCGCCGAACCGCGCCGCATTGTACGCCGTCAGCCACCTGGCGAATTCCACCACGTCGTCGTTGGCCCACATCCAGCGCGGCCACCGGTCGAAACCGGACAGCACGGCCTCCGGATCACCGCGCCCGCCCGCCACGCAGCAGTGCACGCGGTGGCAGTCCGGCCAGTCGCCCTCCACGGCGACGAACGAGAAGCCCCGCTCCACGATCAGCCGCTTGGTGATCTCCGCCCGCCACCGGTAGAAGTCGGCGGTGCCGTGCGAAGCCTCGCCCAGCAGGACCAAACGCGCGTCGCCGACGCGGTCGATCAGCGGGTCGAGGTCCTCCACCCGGCGCAGCCCGATGGCGTCCTCGCGCGGGGTCAATACGAGAGCTCCTTGGCCGCGGCCTGCGCGGTGGCGAGCTCCTGGCACAACCGCACCGTGACCTCCTGCGCCCTGGCCAGCGCGGCCGTGGCGTCGAAGACCGACGTGATCAGCGTTTCGTACCCGCCCTGATCACCCGGCACATCCAGGTTCCCCAGCCACAGCTGCCGTTCCAGCCACGTGCCTAGTTCGGGCAGACTGCGGGCGACGTTCTGGGAGAGCAACTTGAGCGATCCGAGCACCTGGTAGATCTCCGCGGCGCCGTCGATGCCGGTTTCGCCGCCCACCCCGGAGGCGCGGTGGTACAACCCGCGCGTCGCCAGCTGGGCCTGTTCCGCCAGCCCGCCGCAGCTGGCCGCCACCTCGCTGTTCCGTGACACGTCCATCTTCGCCGGTCCCCTGTCTGACGCCGGTCGTACTGGTTCAGCTTTCCCCTTCCGCCCCGAAACCAAACCGTGCCGGGCAAAACGTTCAACGGAGGATCAACGCGGGTAGGTGTTCACGGGGACTTACGCGCGAGAGGGGAGTGGGCGATGGCGACGACCGTGTGGCTGGGCCGGTTCGAAGGCATCCGGGTGGGTCTGCATTGGAGCGTCTTCGCGATGGCCGGGGTGCTGGTCGTGGCACTGCCGTTCACCCAGTGGGCGCCACTCGCGCCGGTGCAGGGGGTGTTCGCCTACATCGTGGCGAGCCTGATCACCGCCGCGCTGTTCGTGGTGTCGCTGTGCGCCCACGAACTCCCGCACGCACTCGTCGCGCGGCGATCCGGCCTCGAGGTCCGCGAGGTGACCCTGTGGCTGCTCGGCGGTGTCACGCGGCTGCGCGGCGAACCGCGGTCGCCCGGGGTGGAGTTCCGCGTCGCGTTCGCCGGACCGTTGATGAGCCTGCTGCTGGCGGCGATTTTCGGCTTCGCCACCTGGATGACGTCGCCGATGGGCGATTCGCTGTCCGGCGCGGTGCTCGGCTACCTCGCGGTGCTGAACCTCGTGCTGGGTGTGTTCAACCTGATCCCGGTGGCGCCGCTGGACGGTTGCCGCGTGCTGCGGTCGATCCTGTGGGCCGCGTGGCACGACCGGCACCGCGCCACGCTCGGCAGCGCCCGCGCCGCCCGCGTCCTCGGCTTCGCCGTCTGCGCCCTCGGCGTGGTGACCCTGCTCCGCGGGCCGATCGGGCTCGGCGTGTGGCCGTTGCTGGTCGGGCTGTTCATCGTCAACCTGGCGCTGGCCGAAGAACGCGACGCCGAACTCGGCACCAGCCTCGCCGCGATGCGGGTGCGGGACGTGATGACCATGCGCCCGGCCACCGCGCCCGCCGCCACCACCGTGGCGGCCTTCCTGCGGGACAACGCCATGCTGCGCCAGCATTCGGCCTACCCGCTCGTCGACCCGGTCGGCCGGTTCGCCGGGCTCGTCACGCTGACCCGCATGCGGGCCGTGCCGCCGGAGCAGCGCCCGAACGCCCTGCTCGGGGAAATCGCCTGCCCGCCAACGGAAATCCCGCGCGCCACCCCGGACGAGCCGCTGCTGGCGTTGCTGCCGAGGATGTCCGGGTGCGCGGACGGGCGGGCGCTGGTGTTCGACGCCGACCGGCTCGTCGGGATCGTGTCGCCGTCCGACATCAGCCGCGCGGTGACGTTGCGCGGTCTCGGCGTGGACTGGCACGGCGGCGCGGACGTCGCGGTCGCGCGCAGCCCGTCCAGCCCGCCGCTGGGCCGTCCGGCCGCCCAACGCTGGCCGTGAGTTTCGGCACCTCCGAGCAGGGGAATCCTCGCTTCCGATGAGCCACGAAAACACCCAGCGAGACGTGCGGCGCCTGGCCGATCAGCTCGTGGACGGCCTCGACCGGCACGACCTGGACTCCGTGTCCCGCGTGCTGCCCAGGATGATCGGCGCCGACGCGCCGGACGCCGGCCTGCTCCGGCCGCTGTGCGCGGAGCTGGTCGCGGTGATCGCCCGCGAGGTGCGGGCCCGCGCGGCGCCGGAGGGCGCGGACCTGTTCACCATCGCCCTGTCCGACGAGACCGACGAGGCCGTGCCGATCGACGACCTGCAGCCGCCGCTGCGGGCCGTCCTGCGCGCCGTGCTCGCCGAGCTCAACCAGGACGGCGCGGGGCTGGCGGCGCAGCTGGAGTTCATCGCCGGGGACCCGGATCCGTGCGGTCAGATCGACGCGCTGATCCACCTGGTGTCCTGGGCCCACGACCTGCCGCAGACGTGAGCGGCCAGTGGTGGCGGGACGCCGTCATCTACCAGGTCTACATCCGCAGCTTCGCGGACGGCACCGGCGACGGTGTCGGGGACCTGGTCGGCCTCCGCGCGAAACTCCCCTACCTGTCCGGCCTCGGCGTGGACGCGCTGTGGATCACCCCGTGGTACCCGTCCCCGATGGCGGACGGCGGCTACGACGTGGCCGACTACCGCGACATCGACCCGGTGTTCGGCACGCTCGCCGACGCCGAAGCCCTGATCGACGAAGCGCACCGGCACGGCCTGCGGATCATCGTCGACATCGTGCCCAACCACACCAGCGACCGGCACCCGTGGTTCCAGGCCGCGCTGGCCGCCGGGCGTGGCTCGCCGGAGCGGGATCGGTACGTGTTCCGCGACGAGCCCAACGACTGGCGCAGCGTCTTCGGCGGGTCCGCGTGGACCCGGGTCGACGACGGCCAGTGGTACCTGCACCTGTTCGACCCCGCGCAACCGGACCTGAACTGGGACCACCCGGAGGTGCGCGCGGAGTTCCTGGACGTCCTGCGGTTCTGGCTCGACCGCGGGGTGGACGGGTTCCGCATCGACGTCGCGCACGGCATGGTCAAGGACCCGGCGCTGCCCGACCTCGGCCTGGACCACGAGGGCCTGGTCGAGCCGCCGGACCGCAGCGACCATCCGCACTGGGACCGGCCCGGCGTGCACGAGATCTTCCGGTCCTGGCGCGAACTCGCCCGCCACTACGGCGACGACCGGATCTTCGTGGCCGAAGCCTGGGTGGACAGCCCGCGGCGGCTGGCCCGGTACGTGCGGCCGGACGAGCTGCACACCGCGTTCAACTTCGACTTCCTGCGCTGCCCGTGGGACGCGGCGAAGCTGCGGTCGGTGATCGACTCCAGCATCGCCGCGCTCGCCGCGGTGGGCGCGCCGGCCACCTGGGTGCTGTCCAACCACGACGTCAAACGGCACGTCACGCGGTACGGCGGCGGGCTGCCGCGGGCGCGTGCCGCGTTGCTGCTGATGCTCGCGCTGCCCGGCGGCGCATACCTCTACCAGGGCGAGGAGCTGGGGCTGGAGGAGGTCGAGGACCTGCCGGAGGAGGTGCTGCAGGACCCGACGTGGGAACGGTCCGGGCACACCAAACGCGGTCGCGACGGGTGCCGGGTGCCGCTCCCGTGGTCCGGCTCGGAGCCGCCGTTCGGGTTCTCGGCCGGCACGCCGTGGCTGCCGCAACCCGCGCACTGGGCCGCGAAGACGGTCGCCGCGCAGGAGGACGACCCGGACTCGATGCTGTGCCTCTACCGGGACGCGCTGCGGATCCGCAAGGAACACCCCGCACTCGGGGACGGGGAACTGTCCTGGTTGGACAGTGCGCCGGACGTGCTGGCCTTCCGGCGCGAGCCGGGAGTGGTGTGCGTGGTCAACCTGGGCTCGGCACCGGTCGCGCTGCCGCCGCACCGGAAGATCCTGCTGGCCAGCGCCGAACCGGCGGACGAACTCGCCCCCGACTCCGCCGTGTGGCTGTCAACCTAGGTGCTGGCGCAACTGCCGGCAGGCGTCCGCACAGCTGCGGCAGGCCTCCGCGCACACCGCGCAGTGCTCGTGGTGCCGGGCGTGCTTCTCGCACTCCTCGGCGCACGCCCGGCAGGCCTTCTCGCACAGCGCGAGCAGCTCGGAGACGATTCCGGCGGGGTCACCGCGGCGGGACAGCACCTGGGCGGTCGCGGCGCACACGGCGGCGCAGTCCTGGTCGAGCTTGATGCACCGCACCATCGGAGCCGGATCCGGTTCGGACAGGCAGGCGTCGGCGCAGGCCGTGCAAGTCTGCGCGCAGGACACGCACTCCTCCAGGCACGCGGCGATGGCCTCCGGGTCGAGGCCGCCCAGGTCGGCGGGGTGGGTCCGCACCATGCGCAGGGCGTTGGTCATCACGTCCTCCTCTCCCCCGGCGCATACCCGGCCGGGCCGCGTCCAACCGTTTGCGCGGGCGCGGCCCGGGTAGGCCTTGGCACATGTCCGAACTACCGCTGCCCGAGTACGACGAGCTGCCACTGGCGTCGCTGCAGCACCGCATCCGGTCGCTCGACGAGGAGCAGCTCGACCAGCTGATGTCCTACGAGCTGAAGCACGCCAACCGGCTGCCGGTGCTGGAGCTGATGCGCGTGCGCAAGCGCCAGCTCCACGAGGGCGCCGAGCCGTCGCACGGCGAGCACACCAAGATCCCCGAGGTGACCGGCCACGCCGGGGGCTCACCCGCCAAGCAGCAGACGGCGGCCGAGCCGAACACCCCGCTGCGCCACGGCGTCGCCGACCAGACCCCGCACCGGGGACGCTCCTAGAGCAGCTCCACCCGCCCCCGCGGTCGCGGTGGTAGCGGCGTGGCTCGCTCAGCGGCGACGTTGGTGTGAGTGGCCTGTGTCAGCCCGTCACCAACATCCCCGGATCAGCACACCTGGAGCCGCTCCTGAACGCGGCGCAGCGTCTCGCGCAGGTTGTCCTCCGAGACGGCGTCGATCGCTTCGTCGAGCGGAAGCCACTTCAGCGGCGCGTCCGGCTTCTCCGGCCGCGCCGCTTCCGGCTGCCCGGTCGCCAGCACGAACCGCAGGTCCGCGTGCTCGTGCGCGGGCTCGGCGCCTTTCGCGGGCACCGGGACGACCACCGCGTGCAGCAGGTCCGCGGTCGGCCACGGCCGCAGATCGGTCAGCCCGGTCTCCTCGCGCCCTTCCCGCAGCGCGATCACCAGCGGGTCCGTCTCACCCGGGTCGCCGTGCCCGCCGACCTGCAGCCACGCCTGCTGACGCTGGTGCCAGCGCAGCAGCACGCGGCGGCTCTCCGGGTGCACGATCACCGCGGATCCCGTGACGTGCAAGGGAATCTGCCGCGAGAACGGGTCCGCCGCGGTGGCCAGCACCTCCCGGATCCGTGCCACGTCGGCGTTCTCGGTCTCGTCCCGTGCGGTGTACCCCTCCAGCATGCCCGCAGCCTACGACGTTTCCGGCCCCACGGATGCGGGAACACCCCGCCGGTGTCCAGACACGACGAACTCCGCCGGACCGCACGCGACACCTTCGGCTGGGCGGAGCTGCGCGACGACCAGCTGACCGCGATGGCAGCGCTGCTCGACGGGCACGACGTCCTCGCCGTCATGCCGACCGGATCCGGCAAGTCCGCGATCTACCAGATCCCCGCGCTGCTGATGGACGGACCGACGCTCGTCGTGTCGCCGCTGACCGCGTTGCAGCGGGACCAGGTGGGGCAGATCGAGGACAGCGACGCCCCGGACGCGGTCGCGGTCAACTCCACGCAGCCCGCGCGCACCACGGACAAGGCCTGGGACGCGGTCACCCGCGGTGACGCCGAATACCTGTTCCTCGCGCCGGAGCAGCTGGCCAAGGACGAGGTGCTGGAGCAGCTCGACGAGATCCGGCCGAGCCTGTTCGTCGTCGACGAGGCGCACTGCGTGTCCGCGTGGGGCCACGACTTCCGCCCGGACTACCTCCGGCTCGGGCACGCCATCGAGCGGCTCGGGCGCCCGCGCGTGCTAGCGCTGACGGCCACCGCGGGCGGGCCGGTGCGGGACGACATCGTCGAGCACCTCGGCCTGCGCGACCCGGTGCGCGTGGTGTCCGGGTTCGACCGGCCGAACCTCCACCTCGCGGTGCACCGCGCCACCACCGAGGAGGACAAGCGCGCCGCCGTGCTGCAGTGGGTGCGGGACGCGGAGAAACCCGGCCTCGTCTACGCCACGACCCGCAAGGACAGCGAGCGCTACGCCGAGGAGCTGGGCGCGGTGGCCTACCACGCCGGGATGAAGGCGGCCGACCGCAAGCGCGTGCACGAGGACTTCCTCGCCGACCGGGTGGACGTCGTCGTCGCCACGTCGGCGTTCGGCATGGGCATCGACAAGCCGAACGTGCGGTTCGCCGTGCACGCGTCGGTGCCGGATTCCGTCGATTCGTACTACCAGCAGATCGGCCGCGCCGGCCGGGACGGCGAACGCGCCGACGCGCTGCTGTTCTACCGGCCGGAGGACCTGGGCATGCAGAAGTTCCTCACCGCGCGGCGCTTCGACGACGACGGCATCGCCGAGCTCGCCGAGTCCCTGCGCGAGCAGGACGGCCCGGCCAGCCCGCAGGAGATCGACGGCGAGGTGGACCAGTCGCACCGCCGGACGATGAACAACCTGAACCTGCTGGAGCAGACCGGCCTGGTCGAGGAGACCGGGCAGGGGAAGTTCAGCTACGCCGACACCGATCCGGAGGAGGCGACCGAGCGCGCCGCGGAGGTGTCCGAGCAGCGCAAGAAGCTCGACCGGTCCCGCGTCGAGGTGATGCGCGAGTACGCCGAGACGTCCGCGTGCCGCCGCCAGTTCCTGCTCGGCTACTTCGGCGAGACGCTGGACGAACCGTGCGGGTTCTGCGACACCTGCGACGCGGGCACGGCGGCCGAGCTGACCCCGTCCGACGGCGAGTTCCAGCCCGGCGCGTCGGTGCGCCACGCGGAGTGGGGCACCGGCCAGGTCGTGCGCCGGGAGGCCGAGAAGGTCACCGTGTTGTTCGACGAGGCAGGCTACCGCTCGCTGTCGCTGCCCGCGGTCCGCGAAAAACACCTGCTGACCGAGGAGTGAGATCAGCGCTGCGAGTCCCGCATAGCCGCGAGTTCCGCGCTCAGGGCGCGTAGGCGTCCAGGCCGAACAGGTCGAACAGCTTCTGCTGCACCGCGTCCCGGCAGGTCAGCAGCCGCCGGGTGCGCGGGCGGCCGCCGGTCGACGGGTACCGCAGCACCGTCTCCCCGATGCGCGACAGCAGGTCCAGCAGCTCACGCACCGACAGGTCCAGCCCGGCCCGGTCAGCCTCCTGCCGCATCACGTGCGTCACCGCCGTCGCCAGCACGCTCACCAGCGAGTGCACCGCGATCCGGTGCTCGGTCCAGTGCCGCCGCGGCGCGGACGCGGCCACGAACGGGCCGTTGAGCTGCCGGAACGTCGAGTCCAGGTGGTAGCGCGCCCGGTACGCGGTGATCACGTCGGCGACCGGCCAGTCGTGGTCGGTCACCAGCAGCTGCTTGCCGAAGTACTCCTCGTCCAGGCGCGACCGGGCGTTCTCGTCGACCCGCCACTCCAGCCGCAGCTCGGACGGGCGCGTGCCGGTCAGCCGCGTGGACAGCACACGGTCGACCCACCGCACCCGGGTGATCCGCGCGATCTCGGTCAGCACCTGCTCGCGGGGCCGCCGGTTGGTGCCCGCCGCCAGCGCCAGCGCGAGACCGTCGAGCTGCCGCGTCGCGCTGCTCAGCGCCTGTGCGAACCCGCGCGCCTGCGCCGCGTGCAGCTTCGCCGAGTGCGTCAGCACCACCCGCCGGGTCGTGCCGGACACCACGGCGTGCGTGTCGAGCGCCGTCACCCCGGCAAAGCGATCCGGGCCGACCGACCGGCGCGCCGACGCCGGGCGCGCCAGCAGCTCCGGGTAGTCGCCCAGCGGCAACGCGCCGACGAAGTGCCTGCCGTCGTCGAGGTCGAGCTGCGCGTGCTGGCCCGTCTCGAACACCAGCGTCACCGGGCCGGCCACCCGTGACGCCAGCCGGTCGGCCGACACCCCGAACGGCACCGCGCCCTCCCGGCGGTACACGCTCGACGCCAGCGGGATCGCGCCGTCCCGCGTGACCACCGTGCTCAACCCGGCCGGGGACGCCGCCGCGGTTTCCGATTCCGCGTAGGTCGCGAAGTTCGGCACGTCCACCGCGAGCAGGATCGGCTCCGGCAGTTGTTCCCGCACGCGCGCGGACACCGCCTCCTCGATCCGCTCCAGCTGCGCCCGCGTCAGCCGCCGCGTGGCGCGCCAGAACTCGTCGTCCTGCACGGCGGCGGCGGCGATCCGCGGCCGCACGAACCGGCTCGCCGCGCTCTCCGCCCACCACTGGGCCAGATCCGTGCCCGGCGCGGTCGCGCGGTGCAGCACCGACAACGCGAAGTACGTCCCGATCGACACTTTCGCCCTGCGCGATCCGAGAACATCGTCGATCGCCGAGCGCACCTGGAGCCGCTCCAGGGTGGACCAGACGGCAGCGACGTCACCGAACGCCAGGTGCCGCGTACCGTCGGGTGAACCGGCCGCACCGTCCAGAGCTGCCGCAATGTCCTCGGCGGTGCCGAGATAACGCTGCGACGTGATCCGCGGCGCGCCGTTCACCCGCCCGGTGTGCGCGAGGTAGTAGTAGGTCTTGCCGCCGACCCGCTTGCCGATCACCGAAGCCACACTTTAGGTAATACGCCGGCACCGGCCGCGGCGCAACGACCACGGCCGTGGTGAGCAGCGGAAACAGGGTTCCCGCCACCCGGTGTGGCCGATCTTGCGCGGTCTGGTCCTGGCACCGCGGGCCGGGCCGGTCCTAGCGTTTCCGGTATGGCATCCGCTCCCACCGCCTCCGCGATGCGCCGCGCGCTGGCCCGTGCCCGCGACGGCAAGACCCTCGACATCACCGAGGCGACCGTGCTGTTGCACGCGCGCGACGAAGACCTCGAAACGCTGTCCGAGCACGCCTCCCGAGTTCGCGACGCCGGACTGGCCGAAGCCGGCCGCGAAGGCGTCATCACCTACAGCCGCAAGGTGTTCATCCCACTCACCCGGCTGTGCCGCGACCGCTGCGGATACTGCACTTTCGCGACGGTTCCGGGCAAACTGGACGCCCCGTTCCTGTCGCCGGACGAGGTGCTGGAGATCGCGCGGCAGGGAGCGGCGATGGGCTGCAAGGAAGCCCTGTTCACCCTCGGCGACCGCCCCGAGGACCGCTGGAAGCAGGCCCGCGAGTGGCTGGACGCGCACGGCTACGACGACACGCTGTCCTACGTGCGCGCGATGGCGATCCTGGTGCTGGAGCAGACCGGTCTGCTGCCGCACCTCAACCCCGGCGTCATGAGCTGGCAGGACCTGCAGCGCCTCAAGCCGGTCGCGCCGTCGATGGGCATGATGCTGGAGACCACCGCGACCAGGCTGTGGAGCGAGCGCGGCGGCCCGCACTACGGCTCGCCGGACAAGGACCCGGCAGTGCGGCTGCGGGTGCTGGAGGACGCCGGCCGGACGTCCGTGCCGTTCACCACCGGCATCCTGATCGGCATCGGCGAGAACTACGAAGAGCGCGCGGACGCCCTGTTCGCGATCCGCAAGGTGGCGCGCCAGTACGGCGGTATCCAGGAAGTCATCGTGCAGAACTTCCGCGCCAAGCCGGACACCAAGATGCGCGCCACGCCGGACGCCGACCTGCAGGAGCTGGCCGCGACGATCGCCGTCGCGCGGCTCGTGTTCGGCCCGAAGATGCGCATCCAGGCGCCGCCGAACCTGATCGGCAGCCAGTACGACCTCATGGTGCGTGCCGGGATCGACGACTGGGGCGGGGTTTCGCCGCTCACGCCCGACCACGTCAACCCCGAGCGCGCCTGGCCGCAGATCGACGAGCTGGCCCGGCAGACCGAGAAGGCCGGTTACACGCTGCGCGAGCGGCTGACGATCTATCCCGAGTACCTGCTCGCCGGTGAGCCGTGGCTGGATCCGCGCGTCGCCGGGCACGTCGCCGCGCTGGCCGATCCGAAGACCGGCCTGGCGCGCGAGGACGCGGTCCTGGAGGGCCGCCCGTGGCAGGAGCCGGACGGCGGCTGGCAGGACCAGGCCGGCACCGGCCGCACCGACCTGCACGTCGAGGTCGACACCACGGGTCGCACCGAGGACCGGCGCAGCGACTTCGACTCGGTGTACGGCGACTGGAAGGAACTCGCTTCGCAGGTTCCGACCGCGCCGCGCCGGATGGACACCGACATCGCGGAAGCGTTGCGCCGCGCGGAACGCGACCCGGCCGGTCTGTCCGATGAGGACGCTCTGGCGCTGCTGCACGCGGACGGCGCCGAACTGGAGGCACTCGCCTCGCTGGCGGACGGGCTGCGCCGGGACGTCAACGGCGACGACGTCACGTTCGTGGTGACGCGGAACATCAACTTCACCAACGTCTGCTACACCGGCTGCCGGTTCTGCGCCTTCGCGCAGCGCCGCACGGACGCCGACGCCTACACGCTGTCGCTGTCGCAGGTCGGTGACCGCGTCGACCAGGCGTGGGAGGCCGGGGCGACGGAGATCTGCATGCAGGGCGGGATCCACCCGGACATGCCCGGCACGGCGTACTTCGACCTGGCGGCCGAGGTGAAGCGGCGGCAGCCGGACATCCACCTGCACTCCTACAGCCCGATGGAGGTCGTGAACGGCGCGTCCAGGACGAACCTGTCCATCCGGGACTGGCTGACGCGCGCGCACGAGTCCGGTGTGGACTCGCTGCCGGGCACGGCGGCCGAGATCCTGGACGACGACGTGCGATGGGTGCTCACCAAGGGCAAGCTGCCCGCGTCGAGCTGGATCGAGGTGATCTCGACCGCGCACGAGCTGGGCATCCCGACGACCTCGACGATGATGTACGGGCACGTCGACACGCCCGCCCACTGGGTCGGGCACATCAAGCTGATCGCCGACCTGCAGCGGCGGGCGCTGGAGAAGACCGGTCGGCGCGGGTTCACCGAGTTCGTGCTGCTGCCGTTCATCCACCAGAACGCGCCGATCTACCTGGCCGGGCTGTCCCGCCCGGGCCCGACGAAGCGCGAGAACCGGGCAGTGCACGCGCTGGCGCGGATCCTGCTGCACGGCCTGATCGACAACATCCAGTGCTCGTGGGTGAAGCTGGGCGAGGACACCTGCCGGGACGTGCTGAACGGCGGCGTGAACGACCTCGGCGGCACGCTGATGGAGGAGACGATCAGCCGCATGGCGGGCGCGGACAACGGCTCGTACAAGACGATCAGCGAACTGGAGGCGATGGTCGCCCCGATCGGCCGCCCGCTGGTCCAGCGGACGACCACGTACGGCCGCCCATCGCCGGACCGCGTGGCGGCGGCGCTCGCCTCCGACGGCGTCGCGCAGGCCGTCCGCCGGCCGCTGTCGCTGCCGATCGTGAGCTGAGTGCTGCGGAGGGGCGGACACGCGCCGCCGTGTTCGCCCCTCCCCGCCCCTCCCCGCGCCGCACCGAGTCCGCTCCTCCACCCGCCGCAACCACCACGCGCCGCACAGGGTCCCCCTGCCGCCGAGCGGGTTTTGCCAGCTGGCGCGGCGAGTTCGCCCTTGACCGTGCCGCCGCGCTCCGTGCGCGGCGAGTTCACCGGCATCGAGTTCCCCACCTGTGGCAGTGGTTCCCCGTACCCGCGGTGGTTCACCCCTCCGGGCACCGCGGCGTCAGCCGGCGTTGTCGGTCGTCACCTCGTCCAGGAAGCGCGCCACGTTGGCCAGCATCCGCTCCACCCGCTCCGCAAGCGGCGCGCGGTCCACCGGGTTGTGCACCGCCGGGCGGCGCTTGCCCCGCAGGTACAGCCCGCAGGCCAGGTCGGCGCACACGTACGTGCCGACGGTGTTGCCCTGCTTCCCTGCCGCGCCGACCCGCCGGGCGGCGAACAGCGACACGTTCGTCGCCGCGTGGATCGTTCCGCAGAAGGCACACAGCGAGGACTTCACGGAGCTCCGGTGCTTCGCCGCGGCCCGCAACGCCACCCCGACCACCTCGTCCCCGTAAGGCGCGACGAGGTAGGCGTTCTGCGCGGCACGCGGGTCCCGCCACCCGAGAAAGTCCACTTCGGACCAGTCGAGCCCGGCCAGTCCCGCAGGCAGCGCCAGCCGTTGCGCCTCCCCCTTCGAGCAGTTCACGAACGACTTGCGGATGCGGTTCTCGTCAAGGGGTTGCACGGCGGGAATGATCCGTCGCACCGCCGTGACCGGGCAAGTCATTTAGGATCGAGTGTGATGAGCACGAAGATCGCGTGGCCGGTGCCCGCCCCGGGCCTTCCCGAGAACGTCCACCCCGCACTCGCCGCGATGGCCCGCGCCGCCAGCGCCGCCTACGGGGACGCCCGCCGCAGGCACACCCGCGCGGAGCTGGCCGAGAAGGTCGCCGACGGCGCGGACGGCACCCCGACGATGCGCGTGGACGAGATCGTCGAGGCCGCGATCGCCGAGGAGGCGGACCGGCACCGCGTCAACCTGCTCAGCGAGGAGGTCGGTTTCGTCGACAACGGCTCCGCGGTGACGCTCGTCGTCGACCCGGTCGACGGCTCCAACAACGCCGCCAACGGGGTGCCGCTGAGCTGCTTCGGCGGCACGGTCGCGGTCGACGGCCGGGCGACCGAGGCGCTCACCGTGTGGCTGGACACCGGCCGCGCCTGGCACGCCCGCGCCGGCGAGCCGGTCCCGTTCCGCACCACCGGCCGCACGGCCCTGACCGGCGCGACGGTCAACCTGCTCCGCCCGCACAAGCGCAACGCCGAGGCCTGGATGCGCGTCGCGGACAAGGCCCAGCGCGTGCGGATCCTGTCCACCACGGTGCTGGAGTGCGCGCTGGTCGCCGAGGGCTCGGTGGACGCGTTCTGCGACCCGGGCTCGGACACCCACCGGCTGGTCGACCTCGCGACGGCGATGGTCACGGTGCCCGCGGCCGGCGGCGCGGTGATCGACGTGCGCGGCCGCCCGCTTGAGATCGACCCGGACCTGACCCGCCGCTGGTCCGGAATCGCCGCCGCGAGCCGCGCACTGGCCGACGACCTCGCCGCGACCGTCCTCGGCTAGACCGGACCCACCGGCACCCGCGGCGACCCCGACACGACCCACACCGCACCCACCGCGGACCCGGCATCCACCGCCGCACCCCGCACCCCGGTCGACAACGCCGCAATCATCCCCGGCGAGACCGGCCCCACCGGCACCCCGTTAACAACCACACCGCGGCTCCGCCCTCCCCGCCGCAACCCGCGCCCAGCCCCTGCAAAACAACCCGCTCCTCACCCACCGCAGCTCCAGCATCACCGCCGCAACCCGCGCCCACCCACCGCTGTCCCGACACCGCCGCCGCAACCCAAACCTCACCAACCCCGGCGCCGCACCGCCGCCGTAACCCGCGCCACCCACCGCTGCCCCGGCACCGCCAACCGCCCGCCGCGACCATCCCTGGCAGACCCGGATCCCCCGGGTCCAATGGCCCTACCGTCCATCACCGGCCGGGGTGATCGTGGTGGCCGTGACGTTCCCCGCGCGCGAAAGACCGGTCGCTCCGATGCTCGATCCGTTCGGACTGGAAGTGCTGGGGCGGGCGCAGTGCCTGGAGCTGCTCGCCACCGCCGGGATCGGGCGGGTCGTGTTCACCACGCGCGGTCTGCCCGCCGTCCAGCCGGTCCGGTTCGTGCTGGCGGACGACGCCGTCAACTTCGGCGCGCCCGCCGCGAGCCCGCTGTTCGCCGCGGCGCACGACGGGGTGGTCGCGTTCGAGGCCGACGCCTTCGCCCCGGACCTCGGGTCCGGCTGGTGGGTGACGGTGCTCGGCCGGGCGCGGGCCACCCGGGAACGCGCCAGGGCGTGGCCGGCGAGCACCGCCGATGACCGTTGGATCCGCATCCCGCTGGAAGTAGTCTCGGGTCGGCGGCTCGTGGGGTAGGGCTGCCGGAAGGGCAGTGGGTGATCGGACCGGGCGTTCGCGGACTTGTCGAGGCCGTCGTCGGGGTCGCGGCTGACCTCAGCCTGCCCGAGATCCTGTCCAAGATCGTCACCAGCGCGTGCGACCTCACCGGCGCCGCGCACGCCGTGATCCAGGTGCCGGACGCCGCGCCCGTGCGCGCCGGCGATCCGGCCGCGCCCGGCGCGTCGCTGACCATGCCGCTGCACGCCCGCGGCGGGCGGTTCGGCGAGCTGCGGCTCACCGGCAAGGAGGGCGGGTTCACCGGTGGCGACCGGGAAGCCGTGGTCACGCTCGTCGCCGCGGCCGGCATGGCGATCGACAACGCCACTCTGTACGAGCGGACGCGCAGCCGGGAGCGCTGGCTGGAGGCTTCGCACGAGGTCACCGCGGCCCTGCTGACCGGCGAGGACCCGCAGCGCACACTTCGGCTGATCGCCGAGCACGCCCGGGCGGTCGCGGGCGCCACGGCCGCCGCGGTCGCCGTCCCGCGCGAGGACGACCCCGGCACGCTGGTGTTCGAGGTCGTCGCCGCCGGCGAGGACGCCCCGCCCGGCCTGGCCGGGTTGACGGTGCCGGTCGACGGCACGGCCAGCGGTGCGGCGTTCAGCTCCGGGGAAGCGGTGGTCGTGCGCAACTACGGCCGCTACGCCGCCAAGGAGCAGGCCAAGGTCAACATCCGGATGCCGGAGCAGGTCACCGAGCTGGACTCGGCGGTCGCCGTGCCGTTGATCGTCGGCGGGGAGACCCTCGGCGTGCTGCTGGTCGCGAAGTTCGGCGGCGCCGAGCCGTTCACCGACGACGAGGTCGCCCTGGCCAGCACGTTCGCCGGGCACGCGGCGCTGGCGATGGAGTTCGCCCGCGCCGAGGAGGACCGGCAGCGGCTGGCCGTGTTCACCGAACGCGACCGCATCGCCCGCGACCTGCACGACCTGGTCATCCAGCGGCTGTTCGCGACCGGGCTGGGCCTGGAGGGGCTGCGGCCGCTCGTGACGCAGCCCGAGGTCGCGGACCGGCTGAGCGGTTTCGTGCAGGAGCTGGACCGCACCATCCGCGAGATCCGCAACAGCATCTTCTCGCTGACCCAGCCCGACGAGGCCGCCGAAGGTGTGCGCGCGGAGCTGCTGCGGCTGGCGCAGGACTGCACGCCCGCACTCGGGTTCACGCCCCGGCTCGGGTTCACCGGGCCGGTCGATTCGGCGGTGCCGCCCCCGGTGCGCGCCGACCTCACGGCGACGGTGCGGGAAGCGTTGTCGAACGTCGCCCGCCACGCCAAGGCAGAGGCGGTGTCGGTGGAGGTGGCGGTGGACCTGGCCGGCCGGTCGCTGACGCTGACCGTCACCGACGACGGTGTCGGAATCCCGGACGAGCCCGGGCGGCGCAGCGGGCTGGTCAACCTGGGTGAGCGGGCGGCGCGGTGGCGCGGTCGCTGTTCGGTCGCCCGGAGCGGCGAGCGCGGGACGAAGCTCGTGTGGACGGCCGAGCTCAACGGCGCGGGGAGGGTGCGATGACGGTCTCGGTTTTCCTGCTGGACGACCACGAGCTGGTGCGGACCGGTTTGCGGACCGTGCTGGAGTCCGAAGGCGACATCCGGGTGGTCGGTGAGGCGAGCACCGTCGCCGAGGCCCTGCACCGGATTCCGCCGCTCACGCCGGACGTGGCGATCCTCGATGTGCGCCTGCCGGACGGCGAGGGGATCGGGGTGTGCCGCGAGATCCGGTCGTCGGTGGAGCCGGCGCCGGCGTGCCTCATGCTGACGTCGTACTCGGACGACGAGGCCCTGTTCGGGGCGATCATGGCTGGTGCCGCGGGTTATCTGCTGAAGCAGGTGTCCGGGATGAACTTGGTGGACGCGGTCCGTCGGGTGGCGGCGGGTGCGTCGTTGCTGGACCCGGAGCTGACCGCCACGGTGCTGAACCGGATGCGCGGCGGGGGCGCGGCGGATCCGGGGTATGCGCAGCTCAGCCCGCAGGAGCGGCGGGTGCTGGAGCTGATCGCGGACGGGCTGACCAACCGGCAGATCGGCGAGCAGCTGCACCTGGCCGAGAAGACGGTCAAGAACTACGTGTCGTCGGTGCTGCACAAACTCGGCTTCGAGCGGCGCACCGAAGCCGCCGTGTACGCCACCCGGCGGCGTGACATTTCCCGTCGGCAAACAGGGCCATTGGACCCTGTTCGCGGCGCACGTGATCGGCGAAGGTGAAGAGGTCAGAACAGAAGATTCTCGGCCGCGCCGGTCGCCGCGAGCTGAGATAACCGGCCGGAGCAGCGGCCTCCCACCCCTCCCGCTGCTCCGGCCAACTATTGTCTGTTGTGGACGGTGGGGGTAGGTTTCGCCGGATGGGGCTCACTGGGGCGGAGATCTCGGACGCGGTACGTGACGCCGGCTGGCGGTACGTCCTGGCGGGTTTGTCGACAGCGGTGTCGGTGCCGTCGGCGCGCGACGCGGGGGTTGTGGCGCAGCGGGTGCTGTCGGTGGCGGACGAGGTGGCGGTCGACATCCGGCCCGGTCGGGTAAGGCTGGCGCTCGCCCCGGTGACCGCGCGGGAGATCGGCCTGGCCCGGCGCATCTCCGAGCTGGTCCGGGATCTGGGATACGAGCCGTCTCCGGGGGACGCGCAGGTGCTGGAAATCGCGATCGACACGCTCGACGCCGCGCGGATCGTGCCGTTCTGGCGGGCGGTGATGGACTACGTCGACGGCCCGCGACCGCCCGAGGTGGTCGACCCGCGGGGTCAGGGACCGTCGATCTGGTTCCAGCAAATGGACGCCCCGCGCCCCCAACGCAACCGGATGCACATCGACGTGTCCGTCCCCCACGACGAGGCGCCGCGCCGGATCGAGCGCGCGCTCGCCGCCGGAGGCGTCCTACGCTCCGACGAGGCGGCACCGGCATTCTGGGTACTGGCCGACGCCGAGGGGAACGAAGCGTGTGTCACGACCTGGCAGGGGCGGGACTGACGCTTGGGCGCCGCGCTGTCTCGCCGGTGCCTCGCTTGCGCGCCGGGGCGCCACGCCGCGGGTGTCTCGCCGGTGCCTCGCTTTGCGGGCCGGGGCGCCACGCCGCGGTGCCTCGCTTGCACGCCGCGGCGCCTCGCCGCACCTCACCGCGCCGCCTCGCCGCAGCGCCGAGCCGCCTGCGTGCGGCCCCACCCCGCGACCCCGCCCCTCGCCCGAAATGCTCCCTCACACCCGGTTGAAAGGACCTTTCAACCACCGCGGCTCCACCCTGACCCCACCTCGCGCATCGTTGAAATGACCGTTCAACGCCGCGCGACCGACCCCCTCACCGCCCACCACGAACCCCACCGGCCAATCACCCCCTACCGCAACCCACGCAACTCCTCCGCCGCGCGCAGCACGTCCACGTACCGCACGTACAACCCGGCCAACCCGAACCGCAGCACCTCTGGCGGCCGGAAGTCCCCGATGACCCCGCGCGCGATCAGCTTCCCCATCGCCGCCTTGGCGTCCGGCCACGCGACCGACACCTGGTTCCCCCGCGCGTGTGACCGCGGCGTCACCACCCGCGCGCCCGGCACCAGGGAGTCCAGGCATCGCAGGAAGAAGTCCCCCAGCGCGAGCCCCTTCGCGCGGACCTGGTCGATCGTCACGTCGCGCCATACGTCCAGCGCGGCGTCCAGTGCCAGCATCGACAGGATGTCCGGCGTCCCGGTCCGGCCGCGGCTGATTCCCGCCCGTCCGGCATAAGCCGGGGTCATCCCGAACGGATCCGCATGCCCGGCCCATCCGGTCAGCGGCTGGTCGAACTCGTCGAGCCACTTCCGTGCCACATACAGGAAAGCCGGCGCCCCGGGCCCGCCGTTGAGGAACTTGTACGTGCACCCCACCGCCAGGTCGACACCGGCAGCGTCCAGCGGCACCGGCACCGCCCCCACCGAATGGCACAGGTCCCACACCACGACCGCCCCGGCCGCGTGCACCGCCGCCGTGATGCCCGGCAGGTCGTGCAGCTCCCCGGTCACGTAGTCGACGTGGTTGACCAGCACCACGGCCGTGCGCGGACCGACCTCCGACGCCAGCGTCCCGACCGGCACCCGCCGCACGGAGTGACCGGTCATGCGCGCCGCGCTCTCGGCGATGTAGCCGTCCGTGGGGAACGTGCCCGCGTCGACCAGGATCTCCGGCCGTCCCGGGTTCAACCGCGCCGCCGCGACCACCGCCTTGAACAGGTTCACCGTCGTCGAGTCGCCGACCACCACCTGGCCCGGCCCCGCCCCGATCAACGGCGCGATGCGGTCGCCGATCCGCTCCGGCGCGTCCCACCAGCCTTCGTCCCAGGACCGGATCAGCCGCCCGGCCCACTGCTCGCCGACGACCTCCGCGAGCCGCGGCGCGACCCCGCGCGGCGGGGCGCCCAGTGAATTTCCGTCCAGATAGGACACGTCCGGGTCGAGATCGAACTCCGCCCGCTTGCCCGCCAGCGGGTCCAGCGCGTCGAGCTCGGCCGCTTCGTCTCGCAGCGACATCGTGTCCCTTTCTCTCTATCGCCCTGTGTTGGCGGTCACATAGGGTGGTGTCTCCGCCAGCTGATCACGAGGAGGTCGCAGTTGACCAGCCAACCGTCCGTCGCTGAGCAGGCCGAGGGCTTGACCATCCCCATGCTCCTCCGCCGCAACGCCGCGGAGTACGGCGACCTGCCGGCGCTCACGTCACTGGACGACCCGGACCGCCCGACGCTGACCTGGTCGGCGTTCCGCGACGAGATCGCCGCGGTCTCCCGCGGCCTGGCCGACCTCGGCCTGCGCCGCGGTGAGCGGATGCTGATCATGGCGCCGAGCACCCCGGACCACCTGATCGCCGACCTCGCCGCCACGCACCTCGGCGCCATCTCGTGCACCGCGTACGCGACCCTGAGCCCGGAGCAGATCTCCTACGTCGCCCGCCACAGCGGCACCCCGGTCGTCGTGCTCCAGGGCACGGACGAGCTCAAGCGCTGGCAGCAGGTCCTGCACGAGCTGCCCGCGCTGCGCCGCATCGTGATGATCGACCAGGACGCGGTCCCCGCGGGCGACGAGCGGTTCGTCAGCCTCGCCGAACTGCGCGCCCGCGGCGCCGAGCTGCACCAGGCCGACCCGCAGGCGTTCGAGGACGGCTGGGCGGACGTGCGCCCGGAGGACCCGATCGCGATGATCTACACCTCGGGCACCACCGGCGACCCGAAGGGCGTGGTGCTGTCCCACCACAACGTGATCTTCGAGGCCTACGCCGTGCACGCGCTGCACGAGTCGCCGATGCACCCGTCGAACATCGCCTACCTGCCGCTCGCCCACATCGCCGAGCGGGAGATCTCGATCTACATGCCGATCGTCTACGCCGGCCACGTGCACACCCTCGCCGATCCGACGCAGGTCGCGGGCGCGCTCGGCCGGGTCCACCCGCAGGGCTTCTTCGGCGTGCCGCGGGTGTGGGAGAAGATCGCCGCGGGGCTCAAGGCGATGCTGCCCAACCTGCCCGAGGACCGGCGCGAAGCGCTGCTCTCCGCCAGCGACCTGCTGCAGCAGGGGTACAAGCTGCGCAACGCCGGCCAGGAGGTGCCCGCCGACCTCGCCGAGAAGATCGCCGAGGCCGACCGCACGGTGCTCGCCCCGGTCCGGGCGCTGCTCGGGTTCGACAAGCTGCACTTCTGCTCCAGCGGCGCGGCCGCGTTGCCGGTCGAGGTGCTGTACTTCCTCGCCGGGCTGGGCGTGGAGATCCACGAGGTGTGGGGCCTGTCGGAAACCTCCGGCGCGATCACGTCGAACTCGGCGAAGGCGTTCCGCGCCGGCAGCGTGGGGCGAGCGCTGGCCGACACCGAGATCAAGGTGGACGCCGACGGCGAGCTGCTGGTGCGCGGCCCGCTGGTGTTCATGGGCTACCTGCAGGAGGACGGGACGATCGCCTCCGCGCTGGACGAGGACGGCTGGTTCCACACCGGCGACATCGGCACCATCGACTCCGACGGCTTCGTCACGATCACCGACCGCAAGAAGGAGCTGATCATCACCTCGGGCGGCAAGAACATCGCGCCGACCCGCATCGAGGGGCTGCTCAAGGAGCACCCGCTGATCGGCCAGGCGGTCGCGATCGGCAACGACAAGCCATATGTCACGGCGCTGATCGTGGTCGACGACGAGTTCCTGCCGGCGTGGGCCGCGCAGCAGGGCATCGAGGGCAGCGACCCGGTGGTGCTGGCCGAGCACCCGGCCGTGCGGGAGGAGATCCAGCGCGCGGTCGAGGCGGCGAACGCGCGGCTGGCCCGCGTCGAGCAGATCAAGAAGTACCAGGTGCTGGCCAAGCCGTGGACGCCGGAGAGCGGCGAGGTCACCCCGACGCTCAAGCTGAAGCGCCGGATCATCAACGACCGCTACGCGAACGACATCGCCGCCCTCTACACGGCGGACCAGTAGACACCTAGGCCGAGCGGAGAGGCGTGGTCCACTTCCTCAGACGGGGTGGCACACGCTTCTCCAGGCCGTAGGGCTCGAGGTGGGCGCTGAACACCTCGTCGAACGCCTGCCGCACCGTGTCGGTGTCCCACGTCTGCCGTTCGAGGATCGGCGCCTTCAAGTAGGGCTGCCCGACGATGTGCAGCTGCGGCCCGTTGCACCGCACGAGCTGCCCCGTGATGCCCTCCGCCGCGTCGCTCAGCAGGAACAGCACGACGGGCGCGATGCGCGACGGCGTCCGATCGGGGGGACAGTTGCGCAGCGAGCGCTCCGACTTCCAGACCATCCGGGTGTGGGCCAACGGGCAGACGGCGTTGACGCGGATGCCGGACTCCTCCAGGTCGAGCGCCCAGGAGTAGGTGAGCGAAGCCACCGCCCCCTTGCTCGCCGCGTACACGCCGAGCTTGCGCTGGCCGAGCGAGGCGCCGGAGGAGATGTTGACGATCGACCCGCCGCGGCCTGCCGCGACCATGGCCTGCACGGCCGCGATCCCGGTGTACATCACGCCGAGGACGTTGACCTCGACCAGTTCCCGGACCTCGTCGAGGTCCTCCTCCCAGGGCAGCGCCTCGTAGTTGAGACCGGCGTTGTTCACCAGTCCGTCGATCGCGCCGAACTCGGACACGCACAGGTCGACGATCGCCGTCGCCTGCGCCGGGTCGGCGACGCTGTGCCCGCTGGCCACCGCCCGCCCGCCGTGCGCGCGGATGTTCGCCGCGGTGCGTTCGGCCAGCTCGGCGTCGACGTCGTTGACCACGACCGCCGCGCCGGCCTGCGCGAGGTGCACCGCGAAGGCCTCACCGAGACCCCGTCCGGCGCCGGTCACCACGACGGCGCGGTCCTGCATCAGCATGCTCATCGGTTCTCTCCCCACCGGCCAGTCCCCGAGCTCCAGCCCGTCCTCGGCTGTCTCCCTGGCCTGTGTTCCCAGTCTTCGCGCCGGAACTGCTCAGCGGTGACCGCGCACCGACGAACGGTCCGTCCACTGCGCTGAACGAGTGATGTCTGATCGGCCGGGCTGACCGCACCACGGGTCATGCGGGACGGAAACTTCCACCGTTCGTCGTAACCCGAAGGTTAGAAGGTCTACGACCGTATGGGCCCATTGAGGAGATACGGTCGCGCTGTGACTGTTCGCCTGCGTGTAGTGAGCGGCATACTGATAGTTGCGGAATGTGTCATTCGGGTGATCGGCGTCACAGGAACCGGGCGCGCAGCGACAGAGTCAGTGAGCGCAGGCAACCAGCCGACGAGGGGGAAGTGGGGAGAGGTGTGAAGACCACGACTCGCCCATCCATGGGTGCGGCGCTCGCCAACCGCGAGTTCCGCACCGTGTGGCTGGCCGAGGCCCAGTCGGTGCTCGGTGACCAGCTGACCACGGTCGCGCTGGCCCTCACCGTCTACCACCGCACCGGCTCGGCGCTGTGGTCCGCGGTCGCCTACGCCCTGACGTTCCTGCCCGCGCTGGCCGGCGGGCTCGGGCTGGCCCAGCTGGCCGACCGCTACCCGCGCCGCACGATCCTCGTGGTCACCGCCGCGCTGCAGGCGTTCTTCATCGCGATCATGGCCGTGCCGGGCATGCCGGTGGTGTGGTTGTGCGTGCTGGTCATGCTCGCGCGGCTGGCGGGCGCGCCGTCCAACGCGGCGCAGAACGCGCTGACCCGCGAGATCTTCACCGACGACGAGCTGTACCTGCGCAGCCAGGACATCCGCGGCATCACCACGAACACCACGATGCTGGCCGGGCTCGCGCTGGGCGGCGTGATCGTCACCGCCGCGGGCCCGTCGCTGGCGCTGGCCCTGGACGCGCTGACGTTCGCGATCAGCGCGGTGGCCCTGCACCACTGGGTGCGCCCGCGCCCCGCCGCGGGCGACGGCGACGGCTCCTGGTTCGGCGCCATCAACTGGGTCGCCTCGCAGCGCAGGCTGCGCGTGCTGCTCGGCCTGTCCTGGCTGGTCGGGCTGGCCATGGTGCCGGCAGGCCTGGCCGCCCCGCTGGCGCGCGAAATCGGCGCGCCCGACCAGGCCGTGGGGTGGCTGCTGGCCGCGGACCCGCTGGGGTTCGCGCTGGGCGTGTTCGTCCTGTCCCGCTACGTCTCGGCCTCGGCCCGCCGCCGCACGGTCGGCGTGCTCGCGGTCGTGCCGACGGCACTGCTGCTCGCGTTCGGGCTGCGCCCGGACCTGGTGCTCGCCCTCGTCGTCCTCGCACTGGCCGGCGCGGCGGGCGCGTACATCATCACCGTCGGGGCCACGTTCATCACGTGGGTGCCCAACGAGCTTCGCGGTGGCGCCGGCGGGCTGTACCGGACCGGCCTGCGGGTCGCGCAGGGCGTCGGGGTCGCGTTCGGCGGCATGCTCGCGCAGTGGTCCGGCGCGGCGACCACGGCCATCATGATCGCGGGCGCGGCCGGAGTGGTCCTCGGCGTACCCCTCGCGGTGGCGTGGGGCCGGGTGCTTGGCACGGACAGCGATGCGGCCCGCACCGGCTGACGGCAGCGGCGGCTGCATTCGGAAGATCAGAAGTCACGGTCGCGCACGACGATTCACCTCACGTTATTCGGTCGGAAACAAACACAAATCGAGGGCACCTCAGAAGTCGCGGTCGCGCACGACGAACACCTCTCCCGCGGGAACGAAAACGAACGCTATTCAGGCCAGGGGATCAGAAGTCGCGGTCAGACACGAGGAACACCTCCATTCGGTGCCTGTGGCCGGGACGCGTTGCGTCCGCGCGGCCGCTCGTGGCGGCGGTACGCGACGCTTCGCGTGCGGTGAGATGATACCTGTTGATGGAAAGTACCCGGCGTCGTTCCGGGCACAGCAAAGTTACCCGGCGGCGGTACGCGATGTCGAGGGAAGGTGAGCCGATGCCTCCGCACCACGCGCGTCGGCGATCGCCTACACTCCACGGCGATCCGGACCTCAGGGAGGGCATTCAGTCCATCGAGGAGCGAAATTCGGTACCCCGCCAAGCCGCGCCCGAGAGGGCGGAGGCGAACACAAAGCGTGATGCATCGAGCACACGCCGCGCCATGCTGCCGCAGAATTGGGCATTGTGGCGGCGGCCGAAGCGTTTCATCGTTTTCCTGCTCGTCACCGAACTGATTGCGGTCGCGTGGCTGGTCGTCGCATTCGTGAACGCGAGCCTGCCGAGCGGTCTCGATTGGCTGCGCTTCGCGATTCTCACGGTGGGCGCGACGGCGCACATTCAACTGACCCGGCGGCAGGAAGAACGTCGGCGAAATGCGGGCGGGCGGGTCCTGATCGACCTGACCGCGGTCTGGGTCGTGCCGGCCGCGATTATTCTCCCGGTGCCGTTGACGATCTTGGTCGTCGGCCTGGTCCGGGTACAGCGCTGGTTCGTCGCGCGGCGGCCTGCGCACAACTTCGTGTACTCCACGGTGGCCCACATGCTGGCGGCGACGCTAGCCCACCAGGTCTACGTGGAGCTGGGTCCGCACGACTGGGGTTCGCTGGACGTCGCGGGCTCGCTCACGGAGTTCGGCTGGATGCTGGTGGCCGGGCTCATCTACGAGGGCGTGCAGATCCTCTACATCGGATCCGTGATCGCGCTGGCCGCGCCGGACAAGGCGAACGCGCGGACGGTGCTGGGCAGCCCGGCGGACAACGTGCTGGAGGCGATCACGATCGGCCTCGGCGCAGTGACGGCGATCCTGCTGGTGATCATGCCGCCGACGGTCGCGATCATGGCCGTGGTGACGGTGGTCTTCAACCGGCTCGCCGAGATCGAGCAGCTGCAGGCCGACGTGCGGACCGACCCGAAGACGCAGGTCGCGAACATGCGCGGGTGGACGGAGTCGGCCGAGCGGGCCCTGACCAGGGCGACGAAGGCGGCCGATCCGCTGGCCATCCTGATGATCGACCTGGACCACTTCAAGTGGATCAACGACACGTTCGGCCACCCGGCCGGCGACGACGTGCTGCGGAACCTGGCGCAGCTGCTGGACGAGGTGACCCGGCCGAGCGACGTGGTGGGCCGCTTCGGCGGTGAGGAGTTCCTGGTGCTGCTGCCGGACACGGACCAGGCGGCGGCCACGGTCGCCGGGGAGCGCATCCGCTCCGCGGTGGCCGGGCTGCAGATCAGGACGACCAACAAGCGCGGTGACCAGACGTTGGTGTCGGAGCGGACGGCCTCCATCGGGGTCGCGGTGTTCCCCGACCACGGCGACACCCTGCCCACGCTGATGCAGGCCGCGGACGCGGCGGTCTACGAGGCGAAGGAGGGCGGCCGCAACCAGGTCCGGATAGCCCGAGCCGCCCGCGACTCCGCGCCGCTGCCGCAACCCCCGCGCGAAGCCAAGCACATCACGCACTGAGCGATCGACGGACGCCCCGGCGAGGCCCCTCTGTTCCACTCGCGCTCGCGAATCCACTCATACGAGCCGACTTGCCCACACGCCCGCATCCGGCCTTTTCCGCCACGCCCGGACGCGCCACTCATCCACGCCCCGCCTCACTCCCGAGCACGCGCGCGCCGCCACGGCGATTCCACCCACCGGGCCAAACTCCACTCCGCCGCCACACGAGCACCACGGCGACCACCACGCTCCACGCGCCCCGACGGACACCGCCCCCACGAGCGGCCCACTCACCCACCCACGACTGACCCACCCACACCCCACGAAAGGCCCTCTCGCGCGCCCCGAACGGCCCCCGCCCGGACCACACCCGCCCCACCAGGGCGTTCGCCTTACCCCGGCCCCCCGACTCCTAAACCTGCGACCCCTCACCCACTAGAGTGGCGCACTCCGGAATCCACGATCAGGGAATTCCCTGGTGGCCGCAGAGGCCGCTCCCCTGCCACTCTGGGAGGCGATGATCAGCCCAGCGACCTTCACCGACCACCCGCCACCCGGGCCGGGCACCACACGGGTGCCCCGGGTGCGCCGCCGCCTGGCCACCTCCGCCTGGCTGCTGGTGCTGTCGCTGGCCGTCGTCACCTTCGGGTTCGTCGCGTCGCGGCCGGCCTCCCCGCCGGACGCGGGGCCGCCCACCGGCGGCGCCCTGGCCGCCCAGCAGGCCATCGAGGCGCTCGTCCACCCCGGCCCGCAGGCGACCGCGCTCGACCTCCTGCCTGCCGACTTCACCCAGGTCACCGGCGTCGTCCCCGGCCAGATGCGGGCGCGGGACGGCACGGTCCGCGCGGTCCACGTCGACGGCGGCTGCTCGACCCCGTGGGGCGACGACAACACGAAGTGGGACTACGCGGTCCCGTGCAAGGCGCACGACCTCGGCTACGACCTCCTCCGCTACGCGGCCGCGGTCGGCCACCCCCTCGGCCAGGACGTCCGCGAGGCGCTGGACCAGCGCCTGTCCGACGACATGCACGCGGCCTGCGTCATCAACCCGGTCGACTCGCCGCGCACCTGCCGCGTCGTCGCGAGCCTCTACTCCGCCGGGCTCGTCGTGAACTCCTGGCACCAGCGCTGGGGCCCGCCGGTCGGCGACCCGATCGGACCGCTGCTGGCCGGCGTCGCCGTGATCGGGTGCCTGTTGATCTTCCGGCTGCGCGGCTGGCTGCAGCACCGGCACGCCCGCGTCGCCACGCCCCCGCCACCGGCCACCAGGGCCCCGCCGGCGCCGCTGTCCCCGTGGGTGACGCTCGGCGTGGGCAGCCTGGTGCTGCTGATCCTCGGCGAATCGGCCATCGCGCTGGCCCGGTGGGCCGGCGTGGGCGCGGACTGGCTGTGGCCGCTCACGTGGGTGGCTCAACTCGCCCCGGTGTTCTTCTTCGCCGGCGGCCGCGCCAACGCGGCGGGCTGGCGCGCCACCAGGGACAGCGGCGGCGGGTACCGCCAGTACCTCGCCCACCGGGCGAGCTGGCTGCTGCGCCCGGCCCTGATCTTCGTCGTGGTGGCGCTGCTCGTCCCGCTCGCGCTCGAACTGCTCGGCATCCCCGAGGGCACGAACGCCGCGATCATGCGCATCGCCCTGCACCCGCTGTGGCTGCTGGGCATCTACCTGCTGACGGTGGTCGCCACGCCGCTGATGCTCGCCCTGCACCGGCGAGCCGCGGCGGCCTCGGTCGCGGGCCTGCTCGCCTTCGTCGTGCTGGCCGAGATGGCGGCACGGGCCCTCGGCTCGCCCATCCCGCGCTACCTGGCGGCGTTCGGCCTGGCCCTGCTCGCCCAGCAGGTCGCGTTCGGGCGGATCCGCACGTCGAACCGCCTGCTCCTGGTGGGCGTCGCGGCGGCGGGGGCCACCGGTCTCGCCCTGCTCACCACGGTTGGCGGGCTCAGTCGCGACCTGCTCGGCGCGCCGGGCGCGCCGCCCGCGTTGTCCGGGCCCACCCTGCCGGTCCTGCTGCTCGGCGCCACCCAGATCGGCCTGCTCGGCCTGGCCGCGAAGCCGCTCGCCCGCCTGACCACCCGGTGCGCCGGCGCCGCCCGCCTGGCGATGCGCGCGCCCATGAGCCTGTACCTGGGCTTCCTCGCCGCGATGCTGCTCGTCGTCGCGCTGGTCTACCTGCCGGGCCACCCGGCGGCGATCTTCGGCTGGCTCGGCGACCCGCGCACGTGGTTCGCGCTGGCGCTGCTCGCGGTCCCCGCGCTGATGGTCTTCTGGTGGTTCGAGCGCCACCCGCGGGAGACGGCTGTCCCGGTCGCGGACCACCCGGGCTCCGGCGGCTGGCTCGCGCACGCGGCGACCATGCTCGGGATCGGGTTCGCCGTGGTCGGGCTGTTCGGGTTCGCGCTGACCCGGTTCGGCGGTGACGACGGCTCGATCCTGGGGCTGCCCGTCGACCCGATCCAGAACCTTATCCAGCTGCTGATCGGGGTATTCCTCCTGCACACAGTGCGGACAGGGCTCAGCGGCGCGCGCAGCACGTGGATCGTCACGGGCATCGCGTGCGTTCCGGCACTGCTGTCGGCGGCCGACCCCGTGACGATGGCGGTGCACGGCGTGACGGCCCTGATCGCGCTGGCGGCGGTGGCCAGCACGCTCGTATCCACCAAGGCGGTGGCGCAAAACACGTAACCGAGTGTTGTGAACCACTTCGCGTCGGCCGTATGCGACGCTACGGCCGAGTAGGTGAACGATAACGGCCATGAAAGGAGCACCTGGCGTGGACGACCCGCGGAACGATCGTGGGACCGGCCGGCCCGCACGGCCGCGGCAGCCGCGCCAGATCGACGCCCGCCACGAAGGCCCGGTCCGGCGCACGCCGTCCGACCGAGCCGGGCGCTCCTCCGCCGACCGCATCCCGCCCGACCGAGCCGGTCGCACCCCCGCCGACCGCGTGCCGGGCGACCGGGCGGGCCGCACCCCGGCCGATCGCGCGGGCCGCACCTCCGCGGGCCGCCCGCCCGTCGACCGCGCAGGCAAACCGGTGGGCAACCGCACGTCGGCGGGCCGCCCACCGGCCGGCCGGGCCGCGCGGGGACCGGCCCCTCGCGACCGGGCCGCGCCCGCCCAGATCCGCCGCCGTCCGCCGCCACCGCCGCCAAGGCGCTCGTCGCGCCGGGGCGCGAAGGTCGCCGTGGGGCTGGTGTCCCTGCTGGTCATGAGCCTCACCGGCTACGCGTGGGCGGCGATGCAGGGCCTGGTCAACGGCCTCACCACCACGGACGTGATCGACGGGAACCAGCCCGCCGACGGGGCCCGCGACATCCTGCTGGTCGGCATGGACAGCCGCACCGACGCGCAGGGCAACCCGCTGCCGGAGGACCTCCTCGCCCAGCTCCGCGCCGGTGTCGCGGACGGCGAGGAGAACACCGACACGCTGATCATGGTCCACATCCCCAACGACGGCAGCAAAGCCGTCGCGGTCTCGCTGCCCCGCGACTCCTACGTCAACATCCCCGGCTTCGGCAAGCACAAGATCAACTCCGCGTACGCCCGGGCGAAGGCGGCGGAACGCCGGAAACTGCAGGAAGAGGGCGAGACCGACGCCAAGTCCATCGAGGTGCAGTCCAACCAGGCCGGGGCCAAGACCCTCATCCAGACCGTCGAGCAGCTGACCGGCTCGACGATCGACAACTACGCCTCGGTCAACCTGCTCGGCTTCTCCGAGATCACCAAGGCCATCGGCGGCGTGGACGTGTGCCTGAAGGAGAACGTCAACGACCCGTACTCGGGCGCGAAGTTCACCAAGGGACAGCACACGATTTCCGGCGTCGAGGCGCTCGAGTTCGTCCGCCAGCGGCACGGTCTTCCGCGCGGCGACCTCGACCGGGTCGTGCGCCAGCAGGTCTTCATGGCCGGGATGGCGCGCAAGGTGCTGTCCGCGGGCACCCTCGCCGATCCGGGCAAGCTAAACAGCCTCACGGACGCGGTCAAGAAGTCCGTGGTGCTCAACCAGGGCTGGGACATCCTCGGGTTCGCCCAGCAGATGAAGGGGCTCACCGGCGGGCAGCTGGAGTTCCGCACCATCCCGGTGGTCAACATGGACTACAGCACCCCGGACGACGGGCAGGCCATCCAGGTGGACCCCGGCCAGATCCGCGAGTTCGTGCAGGGCCTGACCGCCGCCCCGGCCCAGTCCGCGCCGCCCGCCGAGACCGGCCCGGCGAAGTCGGCGACCACTGTGGACGTCCGGAACGGAACCGGCCGCGAAGGTCTCGCGTCCACGGTCCTGCAGAGCCTGACCGGTAAGGGCTTCACCGGTGGCCAGACGTCGAACACCACGTCGCGCAAGTCGACCGTGGTCCGGTACCCGGCGGGCGGCCAGGAGGCGGCCCAGCAGGTCGCCGACGCGCTCGGCTCGGGCGCGACGATCGAGCAGGACCCGACGGTGACCAAGGGTCACGTCGTCGTGCTCGTCGGCAGCGACTACTCGACGTCCCCGTCGCGCGTCGTCCAGCAGGCAGCCGCCGCGCCGCCCGCGACCACTCAGAACCCGGAGCCGGGCGGCGACGAGCCGATCACCGCCAACGGCATCACCTGCGTCAACTGACCACACCGTCCAGCGCACCCCGGGTTAGCCCGATCGGCCTAATAACGGTGGTCAACGGAAACGGACTGGGCAAAGTCGCGTAAGGAACGCGCACTCAGCGACTTACATACCCGTGAACACCGCTGGAGTTCGACCGGACGTGCCAGAGCAGGGGTGCGGCGCGACGCAAGGTCAGGGCAGGGGACGGGGAGTGCGCATCGACAATGACCTCTACCAGCGAATCCTGGGGGAGGAACTCCGCAAGCTGCGCCGGCGACGAGGCTGGACGCGCAAGGAGCTGAACCAGCACCTGCAGAGCGACATCTCGCTGCAGACGCTGGCGACCTACGAACTGGGCACGCGGCAGTGCTCGGTGGTGCGGCTCGTCGAGCTGTGCCTCGCGATGGACGAGCTGCCGCAGGACCTGCTGGCCCGCGTGCACCGCCGCGTCTTCGCCGACGAGCCGGGCAAGGTGCGCCTGGACCTGACGCGGATCGTCGCCGATGAGCGGCCCGAGCTGCTGCCGCTGCGCCGGTGGGCGGAGGGCAGACTGCGCCAGCCGGGCGCCCCGCGCGAGGTGCGCCTCGACCGGGCGGCCATGTCGTGGATGGCCCAGCTGTGCAACCTCACCGCACCCGAACTGCTGGACCGCCTGCGCGCGATCTCCGGCGTAGAGGACGACTGACGTTCCCTGCCGGCGTGCGACCCAACCCGGATCGCACGCCGGCAGGACAAAACCGCGCCAGCCGGCGCCGCGCACGAGGTACGCCTCGACCGGGCAGCCACAGCGTGGATGGCCCAGCCGCGCAACCTCGCCGCACTGACCGGACGCTCCCGGCCGGGGCGCGACCCCATCCGGACCGCACTCCGGCAAGGCGTCACGCGAGTCAGCCGCGGCCGACCAGCTCGAAGTCGGACGGCCGCAGCTTGCGCGTGTTCAGCCAGTACCGCCAGGTGAAGCCGGGCCAGATCGTCCGGTTCACGCCCTTCGCGTCGAGGTACCAGCTCTTGCAGCCGCCCTGCGTCCACACGCCCTTGGCCAGCTTCTGCTGGATCTCGGCGTTGAACCGCTCCTGCACCTCGGCCCGCGGCTCCAGCGCACCGGCGCCGGTCTGCTCGACCAGCCGGATCGCTTCGGCGACGTAGCGGATCTGCGACTCGATCATGAACACGACCGAGTTGTGCCCCAGTCCCGTGTTCGGCCCGAGCAGGAAGAACATGTTCGGGAACCCGTTGACCGTGATGCCGAGGTGGGTCCGCATCCCCTCGGTGGCCCACTCCTTGTTGAGCTTGCGGCCCTCGACCCCGATGATGTCCAGGTTGTCGAAGGCGTCCGTGACGTGGAAGCCGGTGCCGAAGATGATCGCGTCGACCTCGCGCTCCACGCCTGCCGTGTCGATCACGCCGGTCTCGGTGACCTCGGCGACGCCGTTCGTGATCACGTCCACGTTGTCCCGGTTCAGCGCCGGGTAGTAGTCGTTGGAGATCAGCACGCGCTTGCAGCCCATCACGTAGTCCGGCGTCAGCTTCGCGCGCAGCGCCGGGTCGTCGATGTGCTTGTCGATGTTGGACTTCGCGAGCTTCTGCGCGACCTTCATCAGGCCCTGGTGGCCGTTGAAGCCGATCGCGCGGGCCTCCAGCATCCAGTACAGGAGGTTGCGGTAGGCGCGCTGCGTGCCGGGGATCTTCGCGAACACCGACTTGGCCCACTCCGGCATCGCGTGGTCCGGCTTCGGCATCACCCACGCAGGCGTGCGCTGGAAGACGTGCAATTGCTCGACCTCGGGCGCGATGGCCGGGATGAACTGGATCGCGCTCGCGCCGGTGCCCACGACCGCGACGCGCTTGCCGCGCAGGTCGTAGTCGTGGTCCCACTGCGCCGAGTGGAAGGTCTTGCCCTGGAACCGCTCGATGCCCTTGAGGTCGGGGATCTGCGGCAGGTGCAGCGCGCCGACGCCGTTGACCAGGAACCGGCCGCTGAAGGTGTCGCCGTTCTTGGTGGTGACGTGCCAGCGGTGCTCGTCCGGATCCCACCGGGCGCCGGTCATCTCCTGGCCGAACCGGGTGCGCTCGTACAGGTCGTACTTGCGCGCGACGCCGCGCAGGTAGTCCCAGATCTCCGGCTGGGGCGAGAACGAACGGCTCCAGTTCGGGTTCTGCTCGAAGGAGAACGAGTACATGTGCGACTGGATGTCGCAGGCGCAGCCCGGGTAGGTGTTGTCGCGCCAGGTGCCGCCGACATCGTCCGCCTTCTCCAGGATGACGAAGTCCTCGCGCCCCTCCTTGCGCAGCTGGATCGCCATGCCCAGGCCGGAGAACCCGGTGCCGACGATGATCACGCCCGTTTGCGTGTGCTCTGCCATGTACCTTCCTCCACACTGAGCATTAGGTGTTACCGCGAGTCCATCTTACTTGGAGTAGGTTACCTCCGGTAGAGTCAGTTTCATGACCGGGCCGACCCGCCGCAAACGCATGCCACGAGCCCAGCGCGAGCAGCAGATGCTCGAGGTCGCGGAAGCGGTGTTCGCCGAGCGCGGGTTCGCCGCGGCGTCGATGGACGAGATCGCCGAGCGGGTGGGCGTGTCCAAGCCGATGCTCTACGAGTACTTCAACTCGAAGGAGGGCCTGCTGCTGGCGTGCGTCGCGCAGGCCAGGGCCGAACTGCGCGAGGTGACCGAACGCGCGGTGGCCGGCCAGACGGACGCGCGCGAGGCGTTGCGCAGCGGATTGCGGGCGTTCTTCGTATTCGCGCGCGAGCGCCGGCAGGGCTGGTCGCTGTTGCGTCACGAGCTCGCCCTGATCGGGACGTCGGCCTCGGACGCGCTGGAGGACACCCGGCGCCAGCAGACGGACCTCATCGCCAAACTGATGGCGCAGTACTTCGACGCAGGCGAGGCGGGGCACCTCCTGCTGGAGGCGACGGCCGAGCTCGTCGTCGGGGCGTGCGAGCGGCTCGCCATCTGGTGCGAGCAGCACGACGAGGTGACACCCGATTTGGCGACCGACCTCGCGATGGAGGTCTTGTGGACCGGACTGGGCCTTCGCACTCAGTGATCACGCGTATCCGCAGGTGGTTGCTCCATCCGGTCGTCACGCATCGCACAGTTTCGCCCAGAACTTGTCACGCAGAGTTCTGTTGATGTATCGATAGAAGCTGACAGAGCGTTAGGCAAATGGCGGCAGAAGCACGCCCGATCGGATGAACGCGATCGGCGTCATGAAGAGGCTTCGGATTGCTCCCTCAAAGTGGAGTTGCAGCCGAGAGCGGCAGGGGTGTGAGACTCATGGCGGTACCGATCACGGCGATCTACGTGCCGGAGGACGACGACTGGGCGGTCACCGTGACCGGCCAGGGCAGGAGCCTGACCGCGCGGGCGCCCGGCATCATCGCGGCGCGGGACCGGGTCGACCAGTTCGTCGAGGAGCTGGGCGCGGAGGCGAAGGGGGCCACCGTCGTCCACCTGCTGAACGGCAGCGCGCTGGAGTTCACGGCCGCGTACATGACCGCGCGGCTGTCGCGGCCCGAGCCGGCGCCGATCGAGGTTCCGGAGCCGGCCGCGGCCGCGGAGGCGTCGACGGCGGAGGAGGCACCGGCTGAAGTACCAGAGCAGCCGGCGCCCAAGCCGGACAAGAAGCCGAAGGCGAAGCTGACGGCGAACATCGGGGACGCGCTGACGGCCGCGAAGCCGGCGGCGCCGCAGCCGGCGGCCACCTCGTCGATCAAGGTGACCGCGGCCGCGAGCACGCCGGCCGCGCGGGCCTGAGCCCTCAGCGGAAGAGCTTGCGCACCAGCAGTGCGGCGACGAGCACGCCGACCCCGATCAGCGGGAACTTGACTTTGGGGTCGTCGAACTTCGTGCGCAGGGTCGTTTTGGCGTTGTCGGCCAGCCGCTTGGGGCTGGCCTTCTCGCCCAGCTGATCCAACGTCGACGCAAGCGCTTCGCGGGCCTTCACGATCTCCCGCTCGATGGTGTCCGGGTCGCGAGCCACAGGTCCTCCTCACCTTCGCAGGGCACAACCGTAGATCACGCCCCGCGACGGGCGGCACCGGCCACGCCGTACGAGGCCCGGGCGCTAGGCTGGTGGCGTCGGGGCCCGTAGCCCAATTGGCAGAGGCACATGGTTTAGGTCCATGCCAGTGAGAGTTCGAGTCTCTCCGGGCCCACACAATCCCTACCTACACGCGCGCTCCTGCCATCAGCGTTACGGAACGCTGAGTGCCACGCCGCCACGATCCCAGGCGGCTTCTACGCCTACGAGGAATACCAGGACGCTCTCGACCGCCTGCGCTCGTCCCTCGGCAGCTGAGGTCTGTTCTCCAAAGTTCGCCGACAGCGCCCGCCGGACGTCAGGCGCTGTCGCGGCGCTCGATCACCGTGTCCAGTGCCGTTCGTGCGCCCTGCAACCGGGCGATCGCGGCGTCGATGCGAGACCGTTCCGCGCGGAGCCGCTCCAGCACCCCATCGCAGGCGGGGGTCGGCGGTTCGCCCCGGACGCAGGTGCCGATCTCGGCTATCCCGGCCGTCGTCAGCCCGGCCGCGAGCAGTTCGCGGATGCGGCGCACCGCCGTCACGTCCTCCTCGGCGTAGTCGCGGTATCCGTTCGGCGTCCGCTCGGGCCGGAGCAACCCCTGCTTTTCGTAGTACCGCAGCAGCTGCTCGTCCACCCCGGTTCGCCGCGCGAGTTCACCGATGCGCATCCGTCCGCCTCCGCGACTTGACCTTGTAACTGATTTCAAGGATTAGCTTCGACGCCGGACACGTCAACGTGACGAGAGGAACGGCAGTGACAGAGGTTTTGGTGGCCGGGGCGACCGGCATGCTGGGCGGGGCGATCGTGGACAGCCTGCTGGAGCGGGACGTCCGCGTCCGGGCGCTGGTCCGGCCCTCCAGCAAGCGCGAGGTGGTCGACGCGCTCGCGGACAAGGGCGTGATGATCGCGGAAGGCTCGCTCACCGATGGGCCGGAACGCCTCGCCCGGCTGCTCGAAGGCGCGGACGTGGCGATTTCCGCGCTGCAGGGCGGGGAAGACGTCGTGGTCGATGGGCAGACGACCCTGCTGCGTGCCGCCGAGAAGGCCGGGGTGCCGCGGCTGATCCCGTCGGACTTCGCCGTCGACCTGTTCCGCCTCGACGACGGCGACAACGTCTTCCTCGACCACCGGCGCCGGGCTCACGAGGCGTTCGCCGGCACCCACGTGCAGGTGACCTCGGTCCTGAACGGCGCGTTCACCGAGGTGATGACCGCGCCGTTCCTGGAGATCGTCGACTGGGACAACGACACGTTCGCCTACTGGGGCGACGGCGACCAGCCCTGCGACTTCACCACGGTGGCGGACACCGCGGCCTACACCGCCGAAGTGGCGCTCGATCCGGCCGTCGCCGGGCGGCCGGTTCGCGTGGCCGGGGACGTGCTGACGATGAAGGAGTTCCACGAGGCGTTGCAGCGCGGCTCGGGCAGGCGTCTCGAACTCCGCGTGCGCGGCGACGTCTCCGAACTCGAAGCCGAGATCCGGCGGCGCCGCGCCGTCGCCACCGGTCCCGCCGACTTCGTCGCCCTGCAGTACGTCTGGGCGATGGTCACCGGGAAAGCCAAGCTCGAGCCGCTCGACAACGACCGCTACCCCGCTGTCCGGCCGACCGGTGTGGCGGAGTTCGCCCGGCGGTTCGCGCGCTGACCGCCGTCACGGGGCGACCAGCGGCTCCTCCGCGTAGGCGCGGTGCAGCAGCTCCACAAAGGACTCCGGCGTGTCCAGCTCCACGTCGTCGATCCGGCGCACCGCCACGCCGGGTGTCCAGGAGTTCATGACCACCGCCCCGCGCATCGCGGGCAGATCGGCCGCGGTCAGGATCTGCGATCGCTGCGGCACGCCCAACCGGTCGAGTTGCCGCCGCAGGATCCCCATCGTGATGCCGCGCAGGACCGCCGCGTCCGGCCAGACCACCGAGGCTCCGTCCCAGAACGCCAGGTTCCAGATGGACGCCTCGGTGAGCCGGCCGTGGCGGTCGACGAACGCGGCGTCGTCGAAGCCGCGCGCCACCGCCTGTCGCGGGTAGTACGTCTTGGCCACCTCGCCGACGTGCTTGAACGCGGGCAGAACCCGCTCGTACTCGAACGTCGCCAGGCTCAGCGGGCCGGCCGGGCCGTCGGTGGCCGGCCCGGTGCGGACCAGCAGTTCGGGCGAGGCGTCCGCTGCCGAGAACTCCGGCGAGTACACGGTGGCGGTCAGCGAGACGTCCGCCGGACCCTCCCGCAACGCGGCCCGCAGGTGCGCGAGCACCACGTCGTCCGGCAGGGCGCGGCCGAACAGCTCGGCCGACGCGGCACGCAGCCGGTCCAGGTGCAGGTCGAGACCGCGGATCCGGCCGCCGCGCACCTGCATCGCCGTGAAGTGGGCGTACCCGGCGAAGGCGAGCGGGGCCAGATCTCCGGTGGTGGCCGGACGGCCGTTGCGGTGGACGACGAAAACGCTCATGCCGCCGAACCTAGAGCCTCACACCGGTGTGAGGCTCCAGCGGTGATGAGCTGGATCACCCGGTCAGCGGTCGCCCCAGGGGCCGGTGATCGCGAAGACGTGGCCAGGGCTCTGGATGCAGGCGAACAGGATCCGCCCGTCCTGGCTGAACACCGGCCCGGTGAACTCGCTGTCGTTGAGGTCGTTGCGCGCCAGCGGGTAGGACTTGCCGTCCCGCGTGACGCCGACGAGGTGGCTCAGGCCCTCCCCGTCCTCGGCGAGGATCAGGCCGCCGTGCGGGGACACGGTGATGTTGTCCGGCCCGTCGTAGTCCGTGTCGGCGTCCGGGTCGGGGTTCACGCCGTAGATCGTCTTCAGCTCGATCGTTTCGGCGCGCGGGTCGTAGAACCACACCTGGCCGTCGTGCTCGTTGACGCTGCCGTCGCTGATCCGGGCGTAGCTGGCGACGAAGTACGCCCCACCGTCGCCCCAGTAGGCGCCCTCCAGCTTGCGGCTGTGGGTCACCTGGCCCGGCTCGAACTGCTTGCGCACCGACACGGTGCGTGCGTCGCGGTCGGGCACGTCGACCCAGCGGACCTTGTAGCGGGTGCCCGGCGTGGTCGCCTCGGACAGGTCGTCGATGTGCCTGCTGCCCTTGAACGCGCTCATCGCCTGCAGCCTGCCCGCCGTGTCACCGCCCGCGGACAGCGCCAGCGCCCGCAGCGCGCCCTTGCCGCCGCGGAAACCCTTCGGCGGCACCCAGCGGAAGTACAGGCCGTTCGGGCCGCTCGCGTCCTCGGTCAGGTAGATCTCGCTGGTCTTCGGGTCGACGGCGACGGCCTCGTGCGAGTAGCGGCCGAGGAACTTCAGCGGGACCGGCTCGAGGTTCGCGTCGCGGTCGAACGCGTCCACCTCGAACACGTAACCGTGGTCCTTCTGGTACACGCCACCGGCGCGCTGCTCGGTCTCCTCGCAGGTCAGCCAGGTGCCCCAGGGGGTCTCGCCGCCCGCGCAGTTGTTGTGCGTGCCGGCCAGGCTGACGTACTCGCTCTTCCGGTTGCCCTCCCGGTCCACCACGATGGTCGTCGTGCCGCCACCGGCGCCCGGGTCGTAGGTGAGGCCCGCCAGCGCGGGCGTGCGGTGCGGCTCGCTGCCGCCGATCTCGTGGTTGTTGATCAGCACGAAGTCCCGGCCGCTGCGGAAGCACGCCATGCCGTCGGGGTCGCTCGGGGTGAACTCCCCGGTCTCCAGCTTCGTCACGCCGGACTGCGCGATCACCTTGTACCGGAAGCCCTTCGGCAGCGCCAGCAGGCCGGCGGGGTCGTCGACGAGCGGGCCGTAGCCGGTGGCGCGGGCGACCTGCGCGGCCGCGGCGGGCGCCGCGATCGCGTCGACGCTGCCCGCGACGATGACGCCCAGACCGCTCGCCGCGCCGGTGCGCAGCAGATCACGCCGGGAAAGTGGAGCCATGACGACCTCCTGTGGTGGGAACCGTGCGAAGGGATCAAAACCGCCGATTCCGACCCGGGCGGGGACCGCAGACGACGCGCAGGCGAACGGCCGGCGAACGGTTCAGGCGAGCCGCTCGTGCGGGTAGCGGTCACGGATGCGGGCCTGGAAGTAGCGGCCCTTGCTCTCCGCGGCCAGCAACGCGCGGAAGATAGCGCTTTCCACGCCGACGTACCGGTAAATCCCGTGGTGCAGGAATTCCACCTCCAGAATGCGGCGCGCCGCGTCGTACCCGACCGAAGCGAGCACACTGGAGGAAACGGGGCGGCGGCGCACTAGGGTCGGCCGGTTTCGAGCAGGTTCTTCAGCCTGCGCAGATCCTTGCGATTCGCGCGTTCCACCGCCGCGGCCATCATCCGGCTGCCCACCTTCGCGAATCCGCTCGGCTCGCCACGGTTGCGCAGCACCATGCGGGTGCTGTCCGCGTCCAGGGATTCCCAGCTGTAGGTGGTTTCCATGGGGAACGGGCCCTGCGCCGTGCGCATCACGAGCCGTTCGCCGGGCACGAGTTCGATCACCTCGTACGTGTACCGCCGGGTCCGGCCGAGAAAACGCGCCACGAATCCGAGCCGGGTGCCCTCGCGCAGCGGTGGGCGGGTTTCCCATTCGACGTCCAGGATGTTGGCGTACCACTCGGGCGCGTTCGACGGGTCGCCCGCGTAGGACGCCACCTTTTCCCTGGGCAGCGCGACCACGATTTCGGTGCGCACGTCGACTGGCACGAATTCGAGGGTAGTTCAGCCTGCCCGGTTTTCGAACCGTATACTTCTTGCAACCGTTGCAAGAAGGAGGTCGACGATGACCGACTGGACCGCCGTGCACGAGAAGGCCGTGGCGGCCTTCGCCGAGGGCTGGGCGCGGCCGCACCCGCAGGCGTGGGACGCGTTGCTGGCCGAAGACGTCGAGCTGAACCAGCCGATGGTGCCGCCGACGCGGGGCAGGCAGGGGTGGGGGCGGGAGGCCGAGCGGCTGCTGGGGTTCCTGCCGGACCTGCGGGGCGAGGTGCTGTCGTGGGCGGGCCGGGAGGACCGGCTGTTCATCGAGCTGCGGCTGAGCGGAACCCTGCGCGGCAAGCCGCTCGCCTTCCGGGCCGTGGACGAGCTGTGGCTGACCGCCGACGGCCGCGTGACGCGCCGGGACTCCTTCTTCGACTCGATGCCGGTGGCGATGGCCGTCGCGGGACGGCCCGGCGCGTGGCCGGCGTGGTGGCGGTCCGGCCTGGGCCCCCTCACCGGACGACGCCGCTTGCGGCGATGATTTCCCGCTCGCCGACGCCAGCGCTGTCGGGTGTTGGCCAGCGCTGATGGATGCGGCGGTGGCCGCCCACTCACCAGCCGCCCGCGAGTGCGGCGGCACCCGGCGGCCGGAGCGCCCCGGGCCACTCACCGGTCGCCCACAGGTGCGGCGAGGCTCAGCAGCCGTGGCAACCCCGGGCCACCATCACGCCGCAACCGCCACCCACACACGAGCCACCGCGGAGCGGTGGCCGAAGCACCCCGACCACTCACCAACCGCCCGCCGATGCGGCGACGCACAGCAGCCGCAGCACCGGGGACCCCACCACGCCGCAACCGCCACCCCACACACGAGCCACCGCCATGCGGTGGCACCCAGTGGCCGGAGCACCGCGGAGCCGCAACCCGCGCCAGCCACCAGCCGCTCGCCGTGCGGCGGCCGCCCAGTGAATTCGGCATTGCGTGGTGTGGAAATGCTTCCGCGGGTGCGGCGGCACCCAGTGTCCGGAGCACCCCGGCCACCGGGCACCACCACCCGGGCTCACATCCCGGCCCCACCGTCACGCCGGCATCGTGAACAGCACCACCGGCGCGCTGGTCGGCTGCTCCGAGCCGCCGGCTGGTTCGATCGTCACGGCGACCGTGCGCACCCCCGTCAGGCCCGCCAGCATCAGCGGCGCACCGGTCGTCCCGGCGTGTCCCATCACCCCGGCCGGGTGCGGGCCCGCCGCGTCGATCGTCCACGCCTGGTACGTCACGTCGGCCGGCTGGTCGGGCATTCCGGTCATCATCAGCATCGCCCGGTCCTGGCTTGGCGACATCACCATCCGCGCCTCGCCCGGGATGCCCGCGTCCGCGCCGTCCAGCGTCTGCACGTCGGGCGCCGCCAGCAGCTGCGTCACTGCCGCGTACTGCGCCTGCGCGGTCTCCAGCTGCCGGTCCGCCCGCACCGCGAGGACCCCGGCGACCGCGGCGACGGCGATCGCGATCACGGCCGCCGCCGCGAGAAAGCGTGTCGTCCAGCTGCGGGAACCCCGTGTCGGCGCCCGGCGGCCGGGTGGCTCCTGCCGCACCTCGCGCACGTCCCGCAGCACCCGGCCCCGCAGCGTCGCGGGCGGCGTCTCGGACACCGCGGCCCCGAGCCGGGCCGTCGTCGCGCGCAGTTCGGCCACCTCTCGCTCGCAGTCCGCGCACCCGGCGAGGTGCTCCTCGAACCGGCGCCGCTCCAGCTCGTCGAGTGCGTCCAGGGCGTACGCGCCGGTCAGCATGTGGACGTCCGGGTTCACCGCGTCACCCCCAGGCAGTCGCGCAGGCGGATCAGGCCGTCCCGCATCCTCGTCTTGACCGTCCCGAGTGGACTCTGCAGCAGGTCCGCGACCTCCGGGTAGGTGTGGCCGCCGTAGTAGGCCAGCATGATCGACTCGCGTTGCAGCTCGGTCAGCCCGTTCAGGCAGCGGCGCACCTGCTCCCGCTCCAGCCGGGCGGTGACCGCCTCCATCACCTCGTCGAACTCCCGCCCCGGCGCCATCGCACCGGCCCGCTGCTCGCGGTCGGTGCGCGCCTGCGCCGACCGCACCCGGTCGACCGCGCGGCGGTGCGCCAAGGTCAGCGACCAGTTCAGCACGCTGCCCTGCCCGCGGTCGTACCGCGCCGCGGTGCGCCACAGTTCGACCAGGACCTCCTGCGCGACCTCCTCGGACTGGGCCACGTCGCGCACCACCCGCCGCACCACGCCGAACACCGGGCCGGCCACGACGTCGTAGAGCTGCTCGAACGCCGCCTCGCTCCCCCGTGCGACCTGGGCCATCAGGTCCTCGGGCGAGGGGCCCGCCTGCCCCGGCGCGGCCGGGCGCATCGCCCGGACCGGATCGTCCATCCCGTCATCCTCCCTCACACCGACGCCCTGTGTTCGGCGCCGAAACGGGACCGGATGGGCCGGATCGCTGGTTGGATTCGGGGATGAGCTTCTACGTGCGCGCCCGCTTCGACGTCCACGACCACCACGGGTTCGAGGAGGTCGCCCGCGCGCTGCGCGACCAGGCCGCGAGCGAGCCGGGCACGCTGACCTACCGCTGGTTCTCCGGGGAGCCGGGCAGCTACGTCGTCATCGAGGAGTACGCCGACGTGGACGCCGCCTTCGCGCACAACGACCGCGGAGCGGCCCTGCTCGAGCGCGGCGGCGAGTGCGCGGACATGGTGGAAGCGGAGATCTACGGCGACATCACCGACGAGCTGTGGGACTGGGTGGCGGCGAACCCGGTGTTCACCGCCTACCCCGAGGTCTTCGCTCAGCCGGACTGACGCGCCAGCCGCAGCCGCCGGTGCGCGGCCATCCGCACCGGCGCGTTGGCGGCCCCGTAGCCGCGGTAGCCGCCGATGCGCTGGACCACCTCGAAGAACACCCGCGAACCCAGAACCTCGGTGTAGAAGTGCAGGAACTCGCCGTGCTCGTCGCGGTCGTAGAGCACCGAGTACTCGCGCAGGGCGGCGAGCAGGTCCGGCGGCGGGGCCAGCCGGGCGTCCAGGTCGTCGTAGTAGTTGGCCGGGATCTCCAGCAACGGCGCGCCGGCCGCGTGCATCGCCTTGGCCGTGGCCAGCACGTCGTCGCTGGTGAAGGCGATGTGCTGCGGGTCGGGCACGCCGGGCGCCCACTCGCCGCGGCGCAGCAGCGCCACGTTCAGCGCGATCCGCACCGTGTTGGCCGGGTTGGTGACCGCCCGGCTGCGGATCAGGCCGAACGGCGCGGCGAACTCGGTCGGCATCTCCGGGTGCAGCCCGAGCACCGTGCGGTAGAACAACGCGGCCTCGTCGAAGTTGTCGAACGGCTGGCTCAACGACACGTGGTCGGTGCCCAGCAACCCGGCGCCCGCGGCGGATGAACCGGTCGGCGTGAAGTCCGACAGCCAGCCGTCTCGGCAGAAGAACACCGCCGTGCCGTCCGGGGCGGCCACCGCGGACAGGTCCGCCTCGCCCGCACGGTGCTCGCGGGGCAGCACCGGCGCGTGGAACGACTCCGCCCGCTCCGCCGAGCGCGCCGGGTCCGCGCTCGCCACCGCCAGCGCGCTGATCTCGGTGGGCCCGCCGGTCGCGTTGAGCAGCACCCGCGCCTCGCCCTGGGCCCACAGCTGCACGGGCTTCGACCGGTGCTGCCCGGTGTGCGCGAAGCCCATCGCGGTCAGCGCCGCGGCCAGCTGCGGGCCGGTGGCCTCGTCCACGGCACCTCGGTGAACGCGTGCCCGGTCAGTTCCGGCGCGGCGATCGCCGGTTCCCCGAGCGACTCCTCCAGCCCGAGCAGCGACCGCATCGCGTCGACCGCCGCGCGACGGGGATCGGCCTGCCGGAACACGTCGTTGAAGACCTCCAGCGACAGCGGCCCGGAGTAGCCGGTGGCGAGCACGTGCCCGACGAACGCGGTCAGATCGAAGGCGCCCTGCCCGGGGAACAGCCGGTGGTGCCTGCTCCACTGCAGGACGTCCATGTGCAGCCGGGGCGCGTCGGCCAGCTGCAGGAAGAAGATCTTCTCGCCCGGGATCGTCCGGATCAGCGCGAGGTCGCTGCCGCGGGAGAGCACGTGGAAGCTGTCCAGGCACAGGCCGACCGCCGGGTGGTCGGCGCGCCGCACGATCCGCCACGAGTGGTCGTAGGTGTCGACGAACCGGCCCCACGCCAGCGCCTCGTACGCAACGCGCATACCGCGCTGAGCAGCTCGTACACCGAGTGTATGCAATTGTTCGGCGGCGAGATCGTCGTCGTCGACGGCGTCCGGCGACACCGAGGAGCACACCAGCATCGTGTCGGCGCCGAGCTGCTCCATCACGTCGAACTTCCGCTCGGCGCGGCGCAGGTTCGCCTCGAACACCGGCGGCGGCACCGCCTCGAAGTCCCGGAACGGCTGGTACAGGTCCACCGACAGCCCGAGGTCGTCGCAGCGGCGCCGGACCTCGGCCGGCGACAGCGGCGAGACGACCAGATCGTTCTCGAAGATCTCGACGCCGTCGAAGCCGGCGGCCGCCGCCGCGGTCAGCTTGTCTTCGAGCGTGCCGGACAGGCACACGGTCGCGATCCCTCGCCTCATGGCCGGGACTCCTCTCGCACGGGCCGGTGTTGGTCGAACCAGTCGGTGAGTCCTACGGTGCGCATATGCCGACCGAAAGCGCCGAACGCCTGCGCGACGCCGAGCGCACCCGCGCCGAGATCCTCGACGTGGCGACCCGCGAGTTCGCCGACCAGGGCTACGCCGGGGCGCGGGTCAACGAGATCGCCGCGAAGACCCGCACCACCAAGCGGATGCTCTACTACTACTTCGGCAGCAAGGAAGGCCTCTACATCGCGGTGCTCGAACGCGCCTACTCCGGCATCCGCGCCCGCGAGCAGGAACTCGACGTCGACCACCTCGACCCGGTCGAGGCGCTGCGGCAGCTCGCCGAGCTGACCTTCGACCACCACGAGTCGCACCCGGACTTCATCCGGCTGGTCAGCATCGAGAACATCCACAACGCCGAGCACATCGGCCGTTCCGAGGTGCTCTCGACGCTCGCCAACCCCGCGCTGGACGTGCTGACCCGCATCCTGGAACGCGGCCGGGCCGCCGGCGCGTTCCGGGAGGACGTCGACGCGCTGGACGTGCACATGATGATCAGCGCGTTCTGCATCTTCCGCACCGCCAACCGGCACACGTTCAACGCCATCTTCAAGCGCGACATGCTCGACCCCGGCCGGCGCGAGCACTATCGCAAGATGCTCGGCGACCTGCTGGTCGAGTACCTGACCGCGCACTGAGCGTTTCGTCCCCTTCTCCGGGTTGACAAGCCTCGTCCGGCTAACTCACCATCTGGTACGTAACCAGACGGTACATTAACCCGGTCCGCAACGGAGCGACAGGAGCGTTGGACGTGGTCGAGCACGGAAAGCCCCGCAAGGCAGCGGTGGCCGCCTGGGTCGGAAGCGCGTTGGAGTACTACGACTTCTTCATCTACGGCACGGCCGCCGCACTCGTCTTCGGCAAGATCTTCTTCCCCAGCTCGGACCCGGCGGCAGGCACGCTGCTGGCGCTGGCCACGTTCGGGGTGGGCTACGTCGCCCGTCCGATCGGCGCGTTCATCCTGGGCCACATCGGCGACCGGTTCGGCCGCAAGAAGGTCCTGGTCTTCACCGTGCTGCTGATGGGCGCCTCGACGTTCCTGGTCGGCTGCCTGCCGACGTACGAGCAGGTCGGCGTGCTCGCCCCGGTGCTGCTGGTGGTCCTGCGCCTGCTGCAGGGGCTGTCCGCGGCAGGTGAACAGGCCGGGGCGAACTCGATGTCGCTCGAACACGCGCCGGAGAACCGCCGCTCGTACTACACGAGCTGGACGCTGTCCGGCACGCAGGCCGGGCAGATCCTGGCGACCGCGGTGTTCCTGCCGGTCGCCGCGATGCCGACGGCCGCGCTGCAGAGCTGGGGCTGGCGGTTGCCGTTCTGGGCCAGCGCGCTGGTCGTCGTCGCCGCGTTCGTCATCCGGCGCAAGCTGGACGAGACGCCGGTCTTCGAGCGCGAGGTGGCCGGCAAGGGGCAGGCGAAGCTGCCGGTCGCGGTGCTGTTCCGCGACCACTGGGCCGACGTCCTGCGGGTCGTGTTCGCGGCCGTGATCGCCGCGGTCAGCACCGTCTTCACCGTCTACGCGCTGTCCTACGCGGTCAACTCCGCCGGCCTGGAGCGCACCCCGATGCTGTGGGTCGGCGTGCTCGCCAACGTCGTCGCGCTCGGCGCGATCCCGCTGTGGGCGATGCTGGCCGACAAGGTCGGGCGCAAACCGGTGTTCATCGGCGGGTCGCTGGGCTGCGGGGTGCTGATCTTCGCCTACCTCGGCGCGATCGCTTCGGGCAACTACGTGCTCGTGTTCGTCGTGGGCATCCTGATGTTCGGCGTCGTCTACAGCGCGACGAACGCGGTGTGGCCGGCGTTCTACGGCGAGATGTTCCCGGCGCGGGTGCGGCTGTCCGGCATGGCGATCGGCACGCAGATCGGGTTCGCGATCGCCGGGTTCACGCCGACGATCGCCGCCGCCATCGCCGGCGACAAGAGCGCGAACTGGGTGGGCGTCGCGATCTTCACCGCTGGTCTGTGCCTGGTGAACGTGATCGCGGTGCTGACCGGCCGGGACAACTACCGGGTCCCGACCGCCGACCTGGGCCGCAAGGACGCCGACGGCGGACGGGTACCGGTGGCCTCCCCGGGCGGGGCCCCCGCCTAGCGGTTGCGGGCGGCGTCGGCGGAGCGGCTCGGGAAGCCTGCGCGGTGCGGGCCGCCTCCGTCGACCGGCAGGACCGCGCCCGACACCCACCGGGCGCGGTCGCTGGCCAGGAACAACGCGGCGTACGCGATGTCCCACCCGGTGCCCTCCGTCTGCAGCGCCACGCCCTTCGCCCGCAGCTCCCGCATCTCCTCGGGCAGGTCGCGCGCCGCCATCGAGGACCAGATCGCGCCGACCCGCACGCAGTTGACCCGGATCCCCCGCGGTCCGAGCGTCGAGGCGGCGCCCTGCGTGAAGTGCTCCACACCGGCCTTGCCGATGCCGTACACCGTGCCGGGCCCGGCCGCGGTGACCGCCGCGGACGAGATGTTCACGACCGCCCCGCCGCCGGTCATCGCTTCCGCCGCGTGGCGCGTCATCATCCAGGCGGTCTTGAGGTTGAGCGCGATCAGCTCGTCCCACCGTTCCGGCGTGACGTCGAAGACCCCGGCGCGATCTCCCGAGGCGGCGCTGTTGACCAGCGCGTCCACGCCGCCGAACTCCTCGGCGGTGGCGGCGACGGCGTGCTCGCAGTCCTCGTCCCGGGTCAGGTCGGCCTGGATGAAGATCGCCTCCCCGCCGTCGGCCTCGATGTCGGCCACCGTCCGCTTGCCCGCGGCCGGATCGCGGTCCAGCACCGCCACCCGGGCGCCCTGCGCGGCGAACAGGCGGCTCACCGCGTAGCCGACGCCGCCCGCCGAACCGGACAGCCCGCCGCCGCTGACGATCGCGCGGCGGCCGGCCATCCACACTGGACCCGCCGCGGCCAGTGGGTCACCGGTCATCGTCGTCTCCCGGGTACGTCAGGTCGATCACCTGCTCGGGCACGCCGAGCGACTGGTGCAGGATGCCGCGCATGATCGGCTCCGGCGCCAGGCAGTCCGCGCACGCGGCCGGATCGGCCACCGAGATCCGCACCGCCACCCGGCCGCCCTCCTCGGCGACGTCGAGGGCGTAGCCGTCCGCGGCGAGCGTCGTGCGCATCGCCGCCAGGCCGGTCTGGTCGATCATGCCGTTCCCTCCACCGCCACCGCCTTGCCGGACCATTCGCCGAACACTCGCACCACCATCGACATCGCCGCGTTGCGGGAACCCGCCACGACCACCGGGACGTGCCGCGGCGACGGCAGGAACCGCTGGAACTCGTCGTCGCCGTCAGTGGACTCGGACGCGCCCCGCACGTGCTTCTCACCCGCGCTCTTGCCGGCACGCCGCAGATCCCGACCGGTGCGTCCGACGTGTTCGATCATCCACGCCTGCACGTCCTGTTTGGACATCCCGTTCTTGGCGAGCAGCTGGGCGTGTTCCGGCCCGAGCACCAGCCCGTAGGAGGCCTCGCGGAAGATCAGCGCGCCGGTGCGGGACATCGTGTCGGCCAGGTCCCACAGCACCTGCTCGTGGTCCTGCGTGTGCCGGTTGTCGACGTACTCGACGGTGCGCAGCAGCATCGCGGTGACCGCGCTGACCCCGTCCCCGAGCCCGGCCGACACCGACAGCGGCTCCCACGGGCTTTCCTCCTCGTTCTCGCCGAAGCAGATCTGCCACCGGCCCGGCAGCCCCTGGGTCGCCTGTTCGAGGACGTGCGGGTGGATGCCGAAGGCGTTGCGCACCATCAGGCCGATCGCGCGCGGCACTGTCGCGTTCGGACGGAAGCCGGGCCCGAACACGCCGCCGGTGCTGTTGAACCCGAGCTCCTGGCGCACCGGCCCGTTGACGACGAGCATCGGCGACGGGCCGCTGGTGCTCTGCCAGCCGCCGCCGCGGGCGGCGCGGTCCAGCATCAGCGCGTCCCACGCGGCCAGCACGACCGGGAAGTACTCGGGACGGCACCCGGCCATCGCCGCGCTGATCGCGGCCTGCTCGACGGTGCACTCGCGGTCCAGCTGCTCGACGCGGCCGATCACCTCCTCCGGAGCGCGGCTCGTGCGCGCCAGGAACTCATCGACCAATGGGCGCGACGCGGGCACCACCGGGAGCCCGTCGGTCCAGCCCTGCTCGTAGCAGTACTCGATCGCCTCCTGGGCGACGACGGGATCGGGCGCGGTCACGACGCCACCGAGGTCAGGATCGCGACGACGTCGTCGAGCGCCTCCTCGGCGCGCTTGCGGACCTCGTCCGGCCCGAGCACCGCCACCGGGTGCGGCGTGACGACGTAGCGGTAACCGGTCGCGTCACGCATCCCGGCCATCGCGTCGGCCGTCACGATGAACGCGTCGCTGCAGATCACCGCCGCCGGGATGCCGTGGCGTTCGAACGCGATCCCGTCCGCGACCGCGGAAGCGCTGCACGAGCCGCAGTCGCCGACGCCGGTGATCACCGCGTCGCAGGTCCTGGCCAGCTCCGCCAGCTGCTCCTCGGGGATCGGCATGGCGAACGCGGCCTTGGTGCGGGCGACCACCCCGGCCGCGCCGTGCCGCTCGACGAGCAGCCTGCCCAGTTCGGCGAGGAACGGCGCCGCGTTCTTCTTGGTGTTCTCCAGCAGCCCGATCGTCGCGCCGGCCAGCTTGAGCCGGTTCGGCGTGAGCACCGCGGCGCCCTGTGCGACGGCGCGCCGTCCGCCCGTCGGATCGAGTATGGCCTCAACCATCGGTGCGACTCCTTGTCTTCCGTGGGGCGGTGACCCCGCTTGCCGGTTCCGCGGCCGTGATCGGTAATGGCCTGACGCGTCACCGGAAGAAGGGACCTCCGCCTTGCCAGCCGATCTCCGCGGCAGCGCCGTGATCAACGCCCGCATCGACCGCCTCCCCGGCTGGGGACTGCCGAAGGCCGCGTTCGCGATCCTCGGCATCGCGTACTTCGTCGACATCTATGACGTGTCGATCGTGGGCTACTCGCTGCCCGTGCTGAAAGAGCACTTCCACCTGACGGCAACCCAGGTGACGGTCATGCTGACCGGAAATCTCGTGGCCACCGCGCTCGGCGCGATCCTGTTCGGGTTCCTCGGCGACATCCTGGGCAGGCAACGGTCGTTCTTCCTCGGCCTCGGCGCGTTGACCGTGACCGCGCTGCTGACCGCGATCGCCTGGGACACCCCGTCGCTGCTGGTGTTCCGCGTGCTGTCGGGGTTCGCCACCGGCGGCGGGATCGCGGTGGTGACCGCGCTGGTGCAGGAGTTCTCCCCGGCCGCGCGGCGCGGGAAGTACCTCGCCTACAACGTGTTCTGGTCCGGAGTGGCCGCGGTGGCCGCCGCGTTCCTGTCGACCGCGCTGGTGCCGGTGGCGAACGTCGGGTGGCGGATCCTGTTCGGCGTCGGGGCGGTCGCGCTGGTGCTGATGTTCTTCACCCGGGAGCCGATCATCCCGGAGTCGCCGCGCTGGCTGGCCACCCGCGGGCGGCTGGACGAGGCCGACCGCATCACGACCGCGCTGGAGCGCCGGATGGCGGCGGCCGGGCACGCGCTGCCCGCGGTCCCGGACGTGCCGCCGGACGCCGAGGGCGAGAAGTTCCCGCTGCGCCTGTTGTTCCGCCCGCCCTACCTGCAGCGCCTGCTGGTGGTGATCGGGTTCTGGTTCGGGGTGCAGTGGTCGGTGCGGGCGACGATCACGTTCCAGCCGACGATCCTCACCGAGTTCGGGCTGTCCCTGTCGAGCGGGACGATGCTGCTGGCGATCGGGACGCTGGCCGGGGTCGCGACCTACTGCGTCATGCCGTTCGTGATCGACCGGGTGGAGCGCAAGAAGCTGATCGTGCTGGGCCTGGCTCTGGCGACGCTGAGCCCGCTGCTGGTCACGGTCACCTCCGGCCACCCGGCCGCGGTGGTGCTCGGGTCGGTGCTGACGCAGGTCGCGGGGCCGATCCTGTTCGTGCCCGGCTTCTCCTACGCGGCGGAGGTGTTCCCGACGCACGCCCGCGCGAGCGGCGGTTCGCTGGCCGGCGGGCTGGGCCAGACCGGCGGGGTGCTGCAGTCGGTGGTGCTGGTGGCGGTCGCCGCGGCGGGCCCGCACGTGTCGATGCTGGTGCTCGCCGCCGGGTACGTGTTCGCCGCGCTGATCATCTTCTACCTGGCCATCCCGACGACGGGCCGTTCCCTGACGGCGATCAGCGCCGGGCGGGACTCGGCGGAGCGGGTGCGGGCATGATCGGTGCGTGCGCCTGGAGACCGACCGGCTGATCCTGCGGCCCCTCACGCCCGCCGACGCGGACCTCGTGGCCGACCTGAACAGCGACCCCGAGGTCATGCGTTACCTGGGCGACGCCGCCGCCGGGGACGTGGCCGGGCGGGAGGGGTACTTCGCCGCGGTCGAGAAGGCGAGCGGCGAGTTCACCGGCTGGTTCGAGTTCCGCCCGCTCGGCGGCGGCGAGGTGGAACTCGGCTACCGGTTGCGGCGGCGGTTCTGGGGCCGCGGCTACGCGACCGAGGGCGCGCGGGCGCTGATCGCCCGGGGGTTCGCCGAGGGCGGGGTCGAGCGGGTCGTGGCGTTCACCATGGCCGTGAACACCGGGTCGCGGCGGGTGATGGAGAAGTCCGGTTTGCGGTACGTGCGCACGTTCCACGAGGACTGGCCGGACCCGCTTCCGGGGGCCGAACACGGTGACGTCGAGTACGCTCTGGCCAAGGACGATTGGATACGACAGCACGGACTGCCATGACGACCGATCGCAATGTTCTGGGCGGCGAACTCGAGCCCTGCGGCACCGATCCGATGACGGGTTTCTACCGGGACGGGTGCTGCACCACCGGTGACGACGACCTCGGCAGTCACACGGTGTGCACCGTGGTGACCAAGGAGTTCCTGGAGTACCAGCGCGGGGTCGGCAACGACCTGTCCACGCCGCGCCCGGAGTACGGCTTCCCCGGGTTGCAGCCCGGTGACCGCTGGTGCGTGGTTGCCGCGCGGTGGCTGCAGGCGTTCGAGGCGGGGGTGGCCGCGCCGGTGGTGCTGGCGTCCACGCACGAGCGGGCGCTGGACGTCGTGCCGTTGGAGGCGCTGCAGCGGCACGCGGTGGACGTGCCGGCGGACCCTAGTTCGCTGACCTGACGGAACGCCGCACGAGCACGGCGGTCAGGGCGATCGACCCGAGCACGGCAGGCACCTCCAGCAGGAGGGAGTGCCGGTCGGCGAAGTCCGGTTCGATGAGATCGCTGGTCAGGATCGGCACCGCGGTCCCGACGGGCACGCGGTCGCCCGGGTCGGTGCGGATGGTCAGGGTGCCGCTGCCGCAGGCGAGGGTGTGCACGAAGCCGTAGTGGTGGTAGCGGGCGCCGGTCTCGATCATGACGCGGTCGGTGACCGTGCACGTCTCGGCCTGGCCGAAGGCGCGGAGGGCGAGCCCGCGGCCGGCGACGGTCAGCGCGGCGAAGAGGAGTGCCGCGCTGATCAGGCCGGCGACGAGGGCCCACCACCGGCCGTTCGCGCGGCGGGCGGTGCCGAGCGCGAAGGCCGCGCCGCCGGTGAGTGCGAGCGCGATCGCGGCGAGGGTGCTGTGTGGTGGGAGGACGAAGAGGGCGGCCCCGAGGACGATCGCGGCGAGCCCGGCGGGCGCGACGTGGCGGCCGGTGCGGATGCCCAGCCTGTCCGTGATGTCGAGGACCATCGGCTGACTCTAGCCACATGTGGCGCGAAATCGGAGACCACATAAAGTGACCGCGTGCGTGGCGAGGGCTACTACGACCTGCTCGGGGTGGACCGGCGTGCCTCGACGTCGGAGATCAAGTCCGCGTACCGGCAGCGGGCGCGCTCCGCGCACCCGGACGCCGGTGGTTCGCCCGACGAGTTCCAGGCGTTGCGGCAGGCCTACGAGGTGCTGGTGGACCCGTTGCAGCGCGCGGCGTACGACCGGGCGCTGGATCGTGCGGCCGCGACCTCGTCGCCGGTGCGGGCGCGGCGGCCGGGGCGGAAGCTGGGTGAGGACCCGAGTTTCACGGCCGAGTTGCCGGTGCTGGACCCGGATGCGCTGGAGTGGTGGGACGCGGCTCGGGAGAAGGCGCGGACCGGGGACCGGGCGGCGCCTGGGCACGCTCCGGCGGCGTTGTTGCTGGCGTGGTTGCTGCTGGTGGTGCTGCCGATCATGGCGGGCGCGCTGGCTGTCGCGGTGTGGCTGGTGCTGGCGTCGGCGGTGGCGATCTGGTTGGTGCGGCAGCACCGGGAGATGGCGCGGGCCGAGCGCGCGGTGGATGACGAGTTCGGTGGCACGGTCGTGTTCGGCGCGCCCGGTTCGGAGCCGGACCAGTGGGGCGAGCGGTTGACGGCGGAGCTGCTGGAGCGGTACCTGACCCGGTTGCCGGGGGCGCGGATCTTCCATGGGCTGGCTTGGCCGGGTTCGGTGTTCGCCGACATCGATCACGCTGTGCTCGCGGGGCGGCGGCTGGTGTTGATCGAGTCGAAGACGTGGTTGCCCGGGCACTACGCGGCTGACGAGTACGGGGAGCTGTGGCGGGACAACCGTCGTTTCCGCGGCGGGGCGACGCAGCTGCCGGAGGCTCTCGACGCCTTCCGCGCGTTGTTGCCGGGCGCGGAGATCCGGGGCGCGTTGATCGTGTACCCGAGCCGGACGGGCGAGATCACCACCGACGAGGACTTCGACGTGCCCGCGCCGCCGATGACGCCGGACCAGTTCGTGCAGGTGATCGGCGACTGGCTGGCCGCCGAGCCGGCGCGCGTGGACGTGCGGCTGCTGCGCAAGGTGCGCGCACAGGTCGTCTAGGCCACGAGGTACGGCTCGAAGCAGTAGACGGCCGCGCGGTTGGGCCGCTCGGCGACGAAGGTGCCCTTGGACGGGATCGTGCGCACGAGCCCACGGTCGCGCAGGACCTTCGTCGCGTGGCGGCAGGTGCCGAGCGAGACACCGTACTGCCGGGCGAGCGTCTGTTCGGCCGGCAGCGGCGTGTTGACCGCGAGCTCCCCCGTCTCGATGCGACGGGCCAGGTCGTCGGCGACGAGGTCGTAGAGGTAGGCGGGGCCGGTGGCGGAGAGTTCTCTGTTCACCCCTCCACGGTAGCATAGAAAAGACAAAAAGTCGGCTCGGCGGGACCGTTGGTAGGCTGCGTCGCTGTGACGATGGAGGAGGCACTGGACGCCCGGCTGCGGGCACTGGCAACGCGTGTCCGGCGGCTGCGGCGGGACCGGGACCTGAGCCAGGCCGACCTCGCGGACCGGGCCGGGGTGTCCCGCTCGGTGATCGCCGAACTCGAACGTTCGAGACTCGCGCAAGGCTCCCCCCGCCCGACGCGCAACATCACGCTCGACACACTGTTCCGCCTGGCCGAGGCAATGGGAGTGCACCCGGCGGAACTGCTGGACGACCGGGACCGGTGAGCACCACCAAGAAACCGCCGGCCGGCAACGCAAGCCGGCAACGAAAAGCAAGCGACTACCCCAACCAGACCTCCCCCACCAGCGACACGCAAGCCGGCAACGCAACAGCACCGACCATCGAACCAGACCTCCCCCGCCCCCGATCCACAGCCGATCTTTAGTCGCCGACCAGGGTTGTCAAGGCACGCTTTCCCGCCTTGACAACCCTGCTCGGCGACTGAAACACAATCAGGCATCGGGGGCGGGGGTGGTCGAAAGGTGACCATTCGAGCGCCGTGAGGCGCATTTTCCGCGCGAAGGCGCGGCTTTAAAGATCAAAAGATAGTCCTCGCCGGACGGGCAGGCTCCGGGATGACCAGGGGACCGTTGTCATCTCACCTCGGGTGGGTGGCTGGGTGGTCATCCCGTCGCCTTCCGGTTTTGTGCATATCACCTTGACCCAGGGCCGCAAGGTTGGCATGTCAACTCACGCGGGCGCGGAGGTTGCGGCCCTGGCTCAAGGTGATGGCGCCGGTGTCAGGCGACGGGATGACCACCCAGCTTCCTTGGGTTTTGAGCCCTGGCGCTTTCGCCGTCAGTATCCGCGTACCGCGTTCACCTGCACGCGCAGTGCCTGCGGATACGCCTTCGAGAACGCCTCCAGGCTGCCGCTGATCGACTCCATCGCTTCGCCGTACTTGGCTACGTAAGCGGGGTTCTCGTGGGCCGGGGGTTGTGTGTCGGCCGGGTGGGCCAGGCCGCGGAACACCACGATGTCCCCGCCCTGCTCGTTGCTGTTGAAGTGGAGCGCCACCTGCGGCCGCTCCTGGACGTGGGACAGCCGTTTGGCGTGCGCGGCGTTGTAGATCAGGAACCCGCCGTCGTCCCACACGAACCACACCGGGTTCGGCTGCGGGGTGCCGTCGGCGCCGGTTGTCGTGAACCAGACGACCCGCTCGTGCTCGAGCCGTTCGCGTACCCGCTGCCCGAACGGGCTGGACGGGTCGGGAAGAACGCCATCTGCCATACCGTCCAGCGTAGTGGCCGGGCTCACTTCCGCGGCAACTCCGTGGACCGCCCGTGATAGTCATTCGGGGATCGAGCGCCGGAAAGGATCATCGATGCGTCTGCTGCTGCTGTCCAACTCGACCGCGCCCGGACGCGGCTACCTGGAGCACGCCACCGACGCGCTGGGCGAAGTGCTCCAGGACGTGCGTCGCCTGGTGTTCGTCCCCTTCGCGCTGGCCGACCACGACGGTTACACGGCCACGGTCGCCAAGGCGCTCGCCCCGTTCGGCGTCGAGGTCGCCGGCGCCCACCAGGATGATCCGATCCGGTTGCTGAACTCCGCGCAGGCCGTGTTCACCGGGGGCGGCAACACGTTCCGGCTCCTGCGCGAGCTCTACCGCCGCGAACTGCTCGCCCCGATCCGCGACCGCGTGGCGCACGGCACCGTCTACATCGGATCGAGCGCGGGCACGAACGTCGCCTGCCCCACCATCCGCACCACCAACGACATGCCGATCGTGCAGCCGCCCACGTTCGACGCGGCCGGGTTCGTGCCGTTCCAGATCAACCCGCACTACCTCGACCCGGACCCGGGCTCCACGCACATGGGCGAGACCCGCGAGGAGCGCATCGAGCAGTTCCTCGAGGAGAACGACGTGCCGGTGCTGGGGCTGCGCGAGGGCACCTGGTTGCGCCGCGAGGACCAGAGCCTCACCCTGGGTGGCGACGAAAGCGGCGCCCGCCTGTTCCGCCGCGGTTCCGAGCCGGCCGAGTTGCGGCCGGGCGCGAACCTCGGCGACCTACTGGCGAGCGAAATCGCCTGAGCCCGCGAAAATTGATCAAGCATTTTCCGGAACGCGCGGCAGTGCGCCTCGAATCAAGGCCGGTCCGCATCATTTTCCACGCGTTTCCGACAGGGGCGAACCACACCCGTCAATAAAAGGTTCAACAGTGTTTCAGCAGCCGAGACAACCGTTTGCTACATTCGGATGACGATGCTTCGTGCCCGCTCCGGCCCGTGCCTACCATGGTGCAACTGCGAGCGACGGGATGCGATCATGACCACGCACATCGATTTTCGCCCCGCGGACAGCTGCTTCGGCTGCCTCGTTCCCCACGAGCAGACCCCCGCCGACGAGGAATGGTGTTTCGACGCGCAGGGCCACCCGCTTTGCGGGCAATGCGCCCGCGACGAGCAGATCATTCACGAACCGTGGACGGGCCCACCGGAGGCGCACCGCGCCGAATGGGATTTGGTGCACGACCTGTCGTATTTCCTCCATTGACCTACCGCGCACCGCGAACTGTGCCGGGTGAGCTAACCTGAGCAACGCCAATGGCGTCGAGGTCAGCTTGTGCGGGGAGGTGAGCGCGATCGCGGACACCACGGCCCGCCCCACCGTGAGCAGGCGGCGCGAGGTCAGCCACACGAGCGCGCGGTCGGTGCTGATGACCGTGCTCGGCGAGTTCGTGCTGCCCCGCGACCGCCCGGTGTGGACCTCCACCCTCGTCGACGTCCTCGGCATGTTCGGCGTCGAGGAGAAGTCGGCCCGCCAGGCCCTGGCCCGCACCGCGGCCGAGGGCTGGCTGGTGTCACAGCGGCAGGGCCGGCGCGTGCGCTGGTCGCTGACCGCGCCGGGACGGCGGCTGCTGACCGAGGGCGCCGAGCGGATCTACGGCTTCGGCCGCGCGGACACGCCCTGGGACGGCACATGGCTGATGCTGCTGGTGTCGGTGCCCGAGACGAAGCGGGACCTGCGGCACAGCCTGCGCACGCGGCTGACCTGGGCCGGGTTCGGGTCGCCGACGCCCGGAGTGTGGATCTGCCCCGACCCGAGCCGGCAGGACGAGGCGAACTCCATCGTGCGTGAGCTGGGACTGGACGCGGAGGCGATGTCGTTCGTCGCGTCGTACGGCCGGATCGGCGACGAGGACGCGATGGTCGCGCGGGCCTGGGACCTGACGGCCCTGGAAGAGCGCTACGAGGACTTCATCGACGAGTTCGCCGCGCTGGCCCCCGAGTCGGGCGAGGCGGTGCTGCACGCGCAGACCCGCCTGGTGCACGAGTGGCGCCGCTTCCCGTTCCTCGACCCGCGCCTGCCGGGCCGTCTGCTGCCCGACGGCTGGAGCGGCGCCAAGGCGGCGGAGCTGTTCCACCGCAGGCACGTGGAATGGCGGCCGGTCGCGCAGCGCCACTGGGACACGCTGGTGAGCGAGGAAGAAGCGGCCTAGTCCGGCAGGTTCCCGTCGCCGCCGAGGTTCGCTACCATCCGCCGCAGGACGTTGATCGTGGTCACGAAGTCGCCACGGTCCACCCCCTCGTGCATCCGCTCGTGGACGCGCGCGTTGCGGTCGCGGGCCCGCAGGCGGCCGGCCTCGCCCGCTTCGGTGAGGGTCAGGCCGTCCCGCTCGACCAGCCAGCCCCGCGCGATGAGGTCGTCGAAGACCGCGTCGAAGTCGATGCCAAGGTCGTCGTAGCGGGCGAGGCGCCGGACGAGCGCCGCACGGGTCCACTCCCCCGGCCTGCCCGCGACGTGGTTCAGCGTCCACCAGTGCGGCTGGGTGAGGTCCTCGACCGCGAGCGCCTCCCGCAATGCACCGACCACGAGCCGGTACGCCTCGCCGCTCCACGCCCCAATGGGCTGGGCGGCCACTTCTTCGTCGCTGTACTCCTTGATCACGAGCCGACGGTAGAACCTCCAGCGAACTGGAGGTCAACTACAGCTCCCAGACCCCGGACTCCGGCTGCCCGAGCCGGATCGCCGTACGCCGCACCGCCTCGGCGGCCCGGTCCTCGTCCACGCCGCCCGGCACGAACACCACGGCGACGCTGCCCGCGGCGCCATGCGCGAGCCGGACGGGCGCGGCGATCTCGGTGAGCCCGGCGTGGATCTCGCCGACCGTGCGGACGTACCCGGTCTGCCGCGCCCAGCCGACCTCAGGACGCTCGTCCGGATGTGCGGGACCCGTGGACTGAATCGCCAGGCCGCACGCCCCGCGGTCCAGCGGCGCCCGCGTCCACGGCTGGTAGGCGACGGCGGCGCGGCGGCGATCCGGTTCGACGGTCACCACGGCGACGACCTGACCACCTCGTGGCACCGCGAAGAACGCCGTCGCGCCAACGGTGTCGGCCAGCTCGCCGAGCACCTCGTGCAGGCGGGCCTGGGCGTCGCCGAGGACGGTCCGCGACAGCACGAGCAGCCCGAGCCCGAGCGTGTAGCGGCCTTCCGCGGTGCGCCGCGCCAGCTGGCGGTCCTCCAGCGTGCGCAGGATCCGGTAGACGATCGAGCGGTGCAACCCGGCGGCGTCGGCGATCTGGTGGCTCGTGCGCGGCTGGCCGTCGGCGAGGACGTCCAGCACGTCGAGCGCCCGGTCCAGCGTCTGCGCGCGAACGCCCGGCTTGGTCTCCACCCCGCTCCCCTTCGTTGCCCGCGTCACTCTAACACGCTAGGCTGCTCGCATATCGAGCTCAGAACACCGATCAACGCTCGATATCAGAGCTGCTGCCTGGGGAGGCTTCGTCGTGCCCGAGACGTCGCTCGATGACCACCCGGCCGTCGACCCGGCGCACTTCCGCCGCACCATGGGGCGGTTCACCAGCGGCGTCACGGTGGTCACGACGGTCGACGGCGAGCACGTGCACGGCATGACCGCCAACGGCTTCCTGTCGGTCTCGCTTGAGCCGCCACTGGTCCTGGTGTCGCTCGGGCACCGGTCGCGCATGGCCGGCCTGCTGCGCCGCACCGGGCGGTACGCGGTCAGCGTGCTCGCCGGCGACCAGCAGGACCATTCGCGGCACTTCGCCGGGCAGCCGGTGCCCGGGCTGCGCCCGGAGTTCCACCACCACGACGGGTTCGCCTTCCTGGACGGCGCGCTCAGCCACATCGGCTGCGACGTCGTCGAGGTGCACCCGGCCGGGGACCACCTGTTGTTCCTCGGCCGCGTGACCCGTCTGTCCTATTCGGACGTCGAACCGCTGGTCTTCTTCACCGGTTCCTATCGCGCACTGCACTGAACGAGGAGAGTTCTCAATGGCGGGAATCGGCATCGTCGGCGCCGGGATCGCCGGCCTGCACCTGGGCCTGCAACTGCGGCAGCACGACGTCCCGGTCACCATCTACAGCGACCGGACCGCGGAGCAACTGGCGGGCGGCCGCCTGCCCAACAGCGTCGCGCACCACCACACGACGGTGGCACGCGAGCGGTTGCTCGGCATCGACCACTGGGACGCCGAGGAGTACTTCTACTTCGGCCACCACCACTACATCGGACTGCCGGACCCGTTGTCGTTCCCCGGTTTCTTCACCGCGCCGTCGCGGGCGCTGGACTACCGGATCTACCTGCCGCGGATCCTGGGCGACTTCACCGACCGCGGTGGCGACTTCCAGGTGCGGCCGGTCGAGCCCGCGGACGTGGCGGAGCTGTCCGACCGCCACGACCTCGTCGTCGTGGCTTCCGGGCGGGGCAGCCTGAGCGCGATGTTCCCGCGCCGGGCGGACAAGTCGCCCTACGACAGCCCGCAGCGCAAGCTGTGCGTCGGGCTCTACGAGGGCATCGCGCATTCCGAGCCGCGCGGAGTCACGATGAGCATCTCGCCCGGCAACGGCGAGCTGCTGGAAATCCCGATCTTCTCGTTCGCCGGGCACGTCACGGCGCTGCTGTTCGAGAACATCCCCGGCGGCGACACCGAGGTGCTGGCCGAGGCGCGCTACGACGACGACCCCGCCGCGTTCGAGAAGCTGGTGCTGGAGAAGACGCGGCAGCACCACCCGCGGACGTTCGAGCGGATCGATCCGGCGAAGTTCCGGCTCACCGGGCCGCAGGACCTGCTGCAGGGCGGTGTCCTGCCGTCCGTGCGGGAGGACTACACGCGGCTGCCCAACGGCAAGTACGTCGTCGCGCTCGGCGACGCGCACACCGTGGTGGACCCGGTGGTCGGCCAGGGCGCGAACTGCGCGTCGTACTCGGCCTGGGAGCTGGGCCGGACCATCCTGGAAGACCAGACCTTCGACGAGCGGTTCTGCCGGAAAGTGGCGCTGCGGCGGGAGAACGTCGTGCACGCGACGGCGGACTGGACCAACCTGATGGTCCGCGTGCCGCCCGCCCCGCACCTGCTGCAGCTGCTCGGCGCGATGTCGGCCAACCAGGCGGTGGCGGACACCTTCACCGACAACTTCAGCCACCCCGACCGCCAGTGGGACATCCTCGCTTCGCCCGAACGGGTGCGGAAGTTCCTGGCCGGGCACGGGATGGCGGACTGAACTGTCGGTGGCAGGCCGTAAGGTTCCCGGCGTGATGGATTACCTGAGCATCCCGACCGCGAACGGCACGTTCGACGCCATCGCGGCCGGGCCCGCCGGCGGCAGGCCGGTGCTGCTGCTGCACGGCTTCCCGGAGGCGGCGATCTCCTGGGAGTACCAGGTCGCGGTGCTGGGCGACCGTGGGTTCCGGGCGGTGGCGCCGGACCAGCGCGGCTACTCGCCGGGGGTGCGGCCGGAACAGGCGGCCGAGTACGGCATGGACGAGCTGGTCGGGGACGTGCTGGCGATCGCCGACGCCCTGGAGTGGTCGCGGTTCGACCTGGTGGGGCACGACTGGGGCGGCGCCGTCGCGTGGTGGACGGCGTCGGAGCACCCGGAGCGGCTGCGGACGCTGACCGCGGTGTCGACGCCGCACCCCGGAGCGCTGGGCCAGGCCCTGCGCACGGACGAGGACCAGCAGATGCGGTCGCAGTACATGCGCGACTGGCGGTCCGGTTCCACCGAACGGCAGATGCTCGCGAACAACGCCGAGGCGCTGCGGCGCATGTTCGAGTGGAAGGTGCCCCAGAGCCGGGTCGACGAGTACATCCGGCGGCTGTCCGAGCCGGGCGCGCTGACCGCGGCGCTCAACTGGTACCGCGCGAACCGCCCGCGCGCCGCCATCGACAAGGTGTCCGTGCCGACGCTGTACGTGTGGAGCACGGAAGATGTCGCCCTCGGCTCGACGGCGGCGCTGGACACCGAGAACTGGGTGACCGGGCCGTACACCTTCCAGATGCTGGAGGACGTCACCCACTGGATCCCGGAGGAGGTTCCGGAGGTGCTGACAGCGATGATGCTGGAACACCTGAACGCCTTCTGACGCCACCGCGGCGCCGTGCCTGTTCACGGCGCCGCGCGTCGGACTCCGGTCAGGAGCGCGAGAACTCGGCGCTCACCGCGTTCGGGCCGTCGTACTCGCGGTCCGGCAGCTGGCGCAGGTGGTCCAGCACGTCCTCCGGCGCGCCCTGGCTCTGCGCGTGGTCGACCAGCTTGTCCCGCGTGCACGGGTAGTCGACGCCGGACAGGAACTTCTGCATCTGGATCGGGTTCGGGGCAGCCATGTCCTGCTCCTTCCTGTTGTCGCTCGTTCGCCCCGGGGGCTACCCACCGATCGGGCCGTCACTCGTCCCGTTTCGCGGATCGACCGGACGGGAAGCCAGTCACCATGCGCGCGACCATCCTGAACTGCACGTTGAAGCCCTCGCCGGAGCCGTCGAACACCGACGCGCTGGCCGAGCTGGTAGCGGCAGGCCTGCGCGAACTCGGCGCGGACGTGCGGACCATCCGGCTGGTCGACCACGACATCAAGCCGGGTGTCAGCAGCGACATGGGCGACGGCGACGAGTGGCCCGGCATCCGCGAGGAGATCCTGAACTCCGAAATCCTCATCATGGCGTCACCCACGTGGGTCGGGCACCCCTCGTCCATCGCGCAGCGGGCGATCGAACGCATGGACGCGATGCTGTCCGAGACGGGCGACGACGGTACACCGGTTGCATACAACCGCGTGGCGGGCGTGGTCGTGACCGGCAACGAGGACGGCGCGCACCACGTGATCAGCGAGATCAACGGCGCGCTCGGCGACATCGGCTTCACCATCCCCGGGCAGGCCTGGGTCTACTGGAACATGGGCCCCGGACCGGGCCCGAGCTACAGCGACACCGACCACGGGCACCAGTACGTCCACCAGGTGGCGGGCCTGATGGCGAAGAACCTCTACGCGGTGGCCGCCGCCCTGCGCGACCGCCCGATCCCAGCAGAGATCCCCCGCGGCGAAGACTGACGCCGCCGGACGAGCGCACCCAGGCCCCACGGCCCAGTCGCACCGCCGTGACACCGCGGGAACCACGCTGCCACCCTTACACGCCCCAAACCCCAGCAATATCCCCCGCCACCGCCCACATCGCGCGCCACACCACCCCCTTACGCAACCCCCAACCCCGCAGAAATCTCCCGCCGCGAAGACCGACACCGCCGGACGAGCGCACCCACGCCCCACGGCCCACTCGCACCGCCGTGACACCGCGGAAACCACGCCGCCACCCCTACGCAACCCAAACCCCAGCAATATCTCCCGCCAACGCCCACATCGCGCGCCCCCTTACGCCACCTCAACCCCCGCAGAAATCTCCCGCCGCGAAGACCGACACCGCCGGACGAGCGCACCCACGCCCCGGGCCGGTCGCCTCGACCTGCACCTGCTCCACGGCCGCGTGACCACAGTGGAGCCACCCACCCCATGCTCATCCCGTTCCCCATGGCGAACCCGCCCGGTGAACCCACCCGGGTGACAGTCCGCCGCTGACGCCCCGGAATTGTCGGACCCCGTCGCTAGTGTTCGCGGTGTCCGGAAGGGGGCGGAGATGCGAGCGGTTGTGGTGGACGGCCCGGGTGGGCCGGAAGTGTTGCGGGTGCGGGAAGTTCCGGTGCCCGAGGTGCGGCACGGCTGGACCCTGGTGCGGGTCGAGGGGTTCGGGCTGAACCGGTCGGAGCTGATGACCCGCCAGGGTCTTTCGCCGAACGTGCGGTTCCCCCGGGTGCTGGGCATCGAGTGCGTCGGCGTGGTCGTGGAGTCCGCGCGGCTCGCGCCGGGCACCAAGGTGGCCGCGGTGATGGGCGAGATGGGCCGGGAGTTCGACGGCGGGTACGCGGAGTACGCGCTGCTGCCGGACGACCTGCTGATGCCGGTGCAGACCGACCTGCCGTGGGAGGTCTTCGCCGCGCTGCCGGAGACGTACCTGACCGCGTGGGGGTCGCTCGCGGCGTTCGGGCCGGCGTCGCCGGGGCAGAGCCTGCTGATCCGCGGCGGGACATCGTCGGTGGGGATGGCGACGCTGTCGCTGGCGCGGGAGCGGGGGCTGGTGACCGTCGCGACGACGCGCAACCGGGAGAAGGTCGCGGCGCTGGAGAAGGCGGGAGCGTCGCACGTGGTGGTGGACGGCGGGGACATCGGCACCGATGTCCGCGCGCTGTGCCGGGATGGCCCGGACTTCGTGCTGGACCTGATCGGAGCGCCGACGGTGCCGGATTCGCTGCGGCTGGTCAAGCGCGGCGGCACGGTGTGCGTGGCGGGCATGCTGAGCGGCGAGTGGGTGATCCCGGACTTCCAGCCGGTGGCGGCGATCCCGTCCGGCACGAAGCTGACGGCGTTCCAGAGCAACGACATCCGGGGCGCGTCCGGCGGCGAGGCGCTGCAGGCGATCGTCGACGGCGTGGCGAGCGGCGTGTACCAGCCGAACCTCGACCAGGTGTTCCGGCTGGACCAGATCGTCGAGGCACATGCCTACATGGAGGCCAACCAGGCCACCGGAAAGGTGGTGGTCCGGAACGACTGACGCCCAGAATCCGGCGCCTGTCCTGCCATCGGGCCGCGGCGGGTGACGGCCTACGTGACCGACCAGGACCGCGCACTGGAGTTCTACACGGAGAAGCTGGGCCTGGCGCAGGGCGTCGATCACCCGGGCCCGACGGGCGCTTCCTCACCGTGGGCGCGCCCGGCAGCCCGATCAAGGTCATCCTGTGGTCGCACCCCGCGGCCGCCGGACAACCGGCCGAGCCGGGCGGCGCGCCGCCCGGATGAACCCGGTGACCGAGGCGTTCGAGGCCCAGCGCGACCGGCAGCGCGCGATCGCCTACCGCGTGCTCGGCTCCCACACCGACGCCGAGGACATGGTCCAGGAGGCCTGGTTGCGGCTGTCCCGCCAGTACGCCGACACCATCGCGAACCTGGCGGGCCGGCTGACCACGGTCGTCGGCCGACTCCGCCTGGATCTCCTGCGCGTCGAAGCGAAACGCACCACGGCGAGCTGCCGGAGCTCGTGGTGACGGCCGCCGACGATGCCGCGACCGAGGACGACGTGGCGCTCGCCGACCCGGTCAGGCTCGCGCTCCTCGTCGTGCTCGAGTCGCTCCGGCCGGGTGAGCGGTCGTGCTGCGCGACCTGCTCGCGGTGCCGTTCGACGAGATCGGCCGGATCCTCGGCAAGTCCGCCGCCGCCGAGATGCTCGCCAGCCGTGCGCTGGAAGGTGCGGGCGGTCAGCGAACGGCCGCGGGCCGGGAGCAACGGGAGGTGGTCGAGGCGTTCCAGGCCGGCGCCCATCGCGGCGACTTCGAGGGGTTGCTGCGCGTGCCCGATTCCGACGTGCAGCTCACCGCCGACACACCCGACGGCACGGTCGTCGTCCTCGGCGCCACCAAGGTCGCCGCCGGCGCACGGCTGTCCGCGGCCGCGCAAGGAGGGGCGGTGCTCGTCAACGGTCGTCCCGGCTTCGTCGTCTGGAGCGAGGGCGGCGCCCCGCTCTCGGTCATCGCGTTCACCGTCGTCGACGGGCGGATCGTGGACATCGCGGATCCGGTTCGAGTCAACGCGACCGCATGGCCCGGTACCACCGGGGCGAGGTGTTCACGGGAGGCTTCAACGACGCACGCACCACCAGGACGTTCGGCTCGTCACTGCGCACGAACTCGCCGAGCAGCCGCCGGAAGGCGCGGCCGAAGCCCTCCACCCGGCCGGCGTCCACGCCGAAGGACCGGGCCAGGCCGACGAAATCCGGCGTGTGCAGGTTGACCCCGCGGTGCGGCAGGCCCTCCCGGTCCTGATCGAACCGGAGCATGCCGTAGCCGCCGTCGTCGACGATGATCACCGTCACCGGCAGCGACTCCTGCGCCAGCGTCGCCAGATCGCCGCACCCGTAAAGGAAACCGCCGTCGCCGCTGACGCACACCACCCGGCCCGCCCCGGTGGCCGCCGCGCCCAGCGCGGCCGGGAAGCCGAACCCGAGCGTGCCCCAGCCCATCGGGTACGCGAACCGGTGCGGCGCCCGCACGCGGTGGAAACCACCCGCCCAGTAACCGGCGATGCACATGTCCGCCACCAGCATGGCGCGCTCGGGCAGCGTCTCTTCCAGTGTGCGCAGGAAATCCGCGGCCTGCGGCTCCTCGCTGCGGATGCGGCGGCGCACCTGCTCGGCGATCCGCTGCAGCCGCTCGGTCAGCTCGGCCAGCCCGGGCCGCGCCGGCAACCCCTGCAGCAGCTCGGGCACCACGTCCCGCGCGTCGCCGGCCAGTGTGATGTCGGGCGGGTAGTTCTTGGCCGCGTCCTTGGGATCGACGTTGATCACGATGAGCTTCGGCGGCTTGGGCATGAGCCAGTTCTGCGTCATCAACCCGTCGAAGTCGGTGCCGATGCCGAGCACCACGTCGGCCTCGTCCCACAGCGCGCCCACCTCCGGCGCGTGCACCGGGTTCGGCGCGGCACACGGGTGCGCGGGCGGCAGCAGACCGCGCGCGGCGAACGTGGTGATCACTGGCGCGGCCAGCTTCTCGGCCAACTGCCCGATCACCTCTCCCGCACCGGCCCTGGCCGCACCGCCGCCCGCCCAGATCAGCGGCCGCGACGCCATCGCCAGCATGCGCCGCGCCGCGTCGAGATCCGCCATGGCCAGCGCCGGGAACGCTTCGGTCGGTTCCGGGTCCGGGCCGCGGAAACCGTTGTGCCGCAGGAAATCCGTGGGAACACCGACGTACACCGGGCCGCTCTGCGGCCGCAACGCCAGCCGGGCGGCGCGCAGGACCGTGGGCGCCAGGTCCTCGGGCGTCTCGACGGTGAACGCCGCCTTGGTCACCGGCGCGAACAGCGCGGCCTGGTCGCTGGTCTCGTGCAGGACGCCGCGCACCGTGCCGGGCCGCCGCAGTCCCGCCGGGATGTCCGTGGCGATCACCAGCACCGGCGAGCCGGAGGCCATCGCCTCACCGACCGCGGCGATCGTGTTCGCCGCACCCGGTCCGGTCGTCACGATCGCGACGCCGAGTTTGCCGGTCGCCCGCGCGTACCCGTCCGCCGCGTACCCGGCGGTCTGTTCGTGCCGGACGCCGATCAGCCGGAGCGGGCTGTCCGCGAGGGCTTCCCAGATGGGCAGGTTGTGCACGCCCGGGAGGCCGAACGCGACCTCGGCCCCGAGCTCGAGCAGCGCGTCCACGAGGTGCTGGGCGCCGGTCTTCGTCACGCCGTCAGAGTATGGCACCCCGTCACCACTGCGGGGGGACGACCTCGTCCCGCGGCGGCGGCCCCGGCGGTGTGCCGTCACCGAAGGGCCGTCCGCCCAGGTCGGCGCGCCCGTGCGGCGTCGCCCACCCGGAAAGGTCCGGACCAGCTGGCACGATCCGCGTCGGGTTGACCTGCTCGTGCACCTGGTAGTAGTGCCGCTTGATGTGGTCGAAGTCCACGGTGTCGCCGAAACCGGGCGTCTGGAACAGATCCCGCGCGTACGCCCACAAGACCGGCATCTCGGTCAGCTTGTTCCGGTTGCACTTGAAGTGCCCGTGGTAGACCGCGTCGAACCGGACGAGCGTGGTGAACAGCCGGATGTCGGCCTCGGTGATCGTGTCCCCGACCAGGTACCGCTGACCAGCCAGGCGCTCGGACAGCTCGTCGAGCCGCGAGAACAACCGCCGGTACGCGTCGTCATAGGCGGACTGCTTCGTCGCGAACCCCGCCTCATACACCGCCGCGTTGACGTCGCGGTGCACTGCGCGGTTGATCTCGTCGATCTCGTCGCGCAGCGCCTCGGGGTACAGGTCCGGCGCGCCGTCGCGGTAGTGGGCGCCCCACTGCGTGTCCAGGTCGAGGGTGATCTGCGGGTAGTCGTTGGTGACCAGCTTGCCGCTGGGGATGTCGACGATCGCGGGCACGCTGATGCCGCCGTCGTAGTCCGGGTCGGCCGCGCGGTAGGCCTCGCCGAGGAACTCAATGCCCAGCACGGGATCCCGTCCCCCGGGGTCGAGCGTGAACCGCCAGCTCCGCTCGTCCTGGATCGGGTCGGCGATCGCCACAGACAGCGCTTCCTCCAGCCCCATCAGCCTGCGCACGATCAGCGCTCGGCTGGCCCACGGGCACGCGCGGCTGACGACGAGCCGGTACCGGCCCGCCTCGGCCGGCCAGCCGTCCGCACCGTCGGCCGTGATCCGCGCCGTGAAGCGGTTCGGCGCTCGCTTGAACTCGCCGGTTTCCGGGTCCGTCGGGATGGTCATTCCCTCAGCGTAGATTGTGTTCCGGGCCGTAGCAGTACGCGTAGACTCAATGACCCTGGGCACACCAGCGCCCTCGACGGAAGGTGGTCACCGATGCCGTTGATGCCCTTCACCGACTCGATGTTCCTGCTGGTGGAAAGCCGCGAGCACCCGATGCACGTCGGCGGCCTGCAGCTGTTCCAGACCCCCGAGGGCGCCGACCACACCTGGCTGCGCAGCCTGCGTGAGGACCTGGTCAAGAACACCGACGTGCGCCCGCTGTTCCGGCAGCGCGTCGCCCGCCCCGTGAACACGCTCGGTTACGCCGCATGGGCCCGCGACGAAGACCTTGATCTCGACTACCACTTCCGGCATTCCGCGCTGCCGTACCCGGGCCGGGTGCGGGAACTGCTGGAGCTGACGTCGCGCTGGCACAGCACGCTGCTCGACCGGCACCGTCCGCTCTGGGAGATCCACCTGGTCGAAGGCCTGCAGGACGGCCGGTTCGCCATGTACAGCAAGGTGCACCACGCGCTGATGGACGGCGTTTCGGCGTTGCGGCACCTGCAGGGCACGCTGTCCGACGACCCGGACGACCGCAGCTGCCCGCCGCCGTGGGGCTCGCGTCAGGTGTCCCGCGGCAAGCCGCCGCGTAACGCACGGTCACTGCTGCGCGTGGGCACGAGTTCGCTGAAGCAGATCGCCGGAATGGCGCCGGCGGCGGCGAAGGTGGCGCGGGAAGCGTTCCGCGAGCACACGCTGCTGCTGCCGATGCAGGCCCCGAAGACGATCTTCAACGTGCCGATCGGCGGCGCGCGCCGGTTCGCGGCGCAGTCCTGGCCGCTCGGGCGGGTGCGTGCGATCGCGACCGCCACCGGGACCTCCCGCAACGACGTGGTGCTCGCGATGTGCTCGGGCGCGTTGCGGGACTACCTCATCGAGCAGCGCGCGCTGCCGGACGCGCCGCTCGTCGCGATGGTGCCGGTGTCGATGCGCAAGCCGACCGACACCGGGGAGGCCGCGGGCAACCAGATCGGCGCGGTGCTGTGCAACCTGGGCACCGACAAGCCGGATCCGGCGTCCCGGCTGATGACGATCCACCAGTCGATGCGCGAGGCGAAGCGGATCTTCAAGGAGCTGACGCCGTTGCAGGCGCTGCTGCTGTCCGGCATCAACGTGGCGCAGCTGGGTATCTCGCCGGTGCCCGGGTTCGTGAACAACACGCGCCCGCCGTTCAACCTGGTGATCTCGAACGTGCCGGGGCCGCGCAAGCAGATGTACTGGAACGGCGCGAAGCTGGACGGCATCTACCCGGCGTCGGTGCTGCTGGACGGGCAGGCGCTCAACATCACGCTGACCAACAACGGGGACAACCTGGACTTCGGGATCACGGGGTGCCGCCGGTCGGTGCCGCACCTGCAGCGGATCCTGACGCACCTGGACACGGCGCTGGAGGAACTGGAGTTCGCCGCGCGCTGACGTGGGCGGGGGCCGGCCCGCGGCCCCCGCCGGTCGTGGTCAGGCCACGCCCTCCGGGCTGGCGCCCTCGACCTGGACGCCACGCGAGGCGATCTTCTCGATGCGGACCAGGTCCTCACCGGTGAGGTCGAGATCCGCCGCGGCGACGCTGTCCTCGATGTTGCGGGCCCGCCGCGCGCCGACGATCGCCACGTGGACGCCCGGCTGGTGCAGGGTCCACGCGATGGCGAGCTGGCTGACGGTGGCGCCCTTCTCGGCCGCGAGGTTCTTCAACTGCTCGACGACCTCCAGGTTCTTCTGGAAGTTCGCGCCCTGGAACGCGCTGGAGTTCGCGCGCCAGTCGCCGGGCTCGAAGGTCGTGCGCGGGTTGAGGGCGCCGGTCAGGAGGCCGCTGCCGAGCGGGCTGTAGACGAGGACGCCGATGTCGTGTTCGCGGCAGTACGGGAGCGGGTCGTCTTCGATCGCGCGGCGGAACAGGTGGTAGGGCGGCTGCAGGGTCTCGACCGGGCGGGTGCGGTCGAACGCGGCCAGTTGCGCGGTGTCGTAGTTGGACACGCCGACGTGGCGGATCTTGCCCGCGTCGACGAGTTCCTGCAGTGCCTGGGCGGTTTCCTCGGCCGGGGTGTCGGGGTCGGGCCAGTGGACCTGGTACAGGTCGATGTGGTCGAGGTCGAGGTGGCGCAGGCTCTCGTCGACGCCCTTGCGCAACCAGTCGCGGCGAGCGTCGCGGGGCCGGTCGCTGCCCGGGTTGATGCCGCCCTTGGTGGCGATCACCAGGCTGTCGCGGTCGCGTTTCAGCTCGTCGCGCAGGGCGCGGCCGAGGAGGGCTTCCGATTTGCCGAAGCCGTACGCCTGAGCGGTGTCGAAGAAGTTCACGCCGAGCTCACGTGCGTGCTGGATGGCCTGGACGGCCGCGTCCTCGTCGAAGGAGCCCCAGTCGCCGCCGAGCTGCCAGGTCCCGAACGCGATCCGGGAGACGTCGAGTCCGCTCTTGCCCAAAGTGGTTCTCCGCATGGTTCAAGGACAGCACACGGCGCGGTGGGGCGCATCGTGGAGCTGCTCTGGGCGGTTGTGGGTCCTTTGTGGATTTTGGTGGTGAGCGAACGGACCGTTCATGGCTTGGCGAGTGGACCACTCATGTGGTTGCGGCTGGCGGGTCGACGGCAGGTGCAGCTCGTGCGGCTCGCGCGGCTCGTGCGGCGATGAACGGACCATTCACCGCTTGACGAGAGGACCCACTCGCGCGGGCGCGAGTGGCAAGTGGACGACAGGTTCACCTCGCGCCGCGATGAACGGACCATTCACCGCTCAGCGAACGGCCCGCCCGCACGCACCCCTCGTGCCTCACGACAGGACACCTCACACGCCGTGAACGGACCATTCACCGCTTGACGAGAGGCCCACTCGTGCACGCGCGGCTGGCGACTCGACGACAGATGCACTTCGCACAGAGATGAACCGACCGTTCATCGCTCGGCGACAGGCCCACTCATGCGCGCCACTCGGAAGTCCACGACAGATGCAACTCGCACCGCGATGAACGGGCCATTCATTGCTTGACGTGAGGCCCACTCATGCACGCGCCACTCGCGACCCGACGACAGACCCACCTCGCAGCGCGACGAAAGGACCATTCACCGCTTGACGACGGACCCACCCACCCAGCCACCACTCGCGAGTCCACGACAGACCCACCTCGCAGCGCGACGAAAGGACCATTCACCGCTTGACGATGGACCCACCCACGCAGCCACCACTCGCGAGTCCACGACAGACCCACCTCGCGGCGCGATGAACGGACCATTCACCGCTTAACGGGAGGCCCACTCATGCACGCGCCACTCGCGACCCGACGACAGACCCACCTCGCAGCGCGATGAACGGATCATTCACCGCCCAGCCGGCCACCCAGCTCACGGCGCACCCGGCCGCCCAGCTCACCGCCCAGCGGGCCGGTCCGTCGGCCACGGGCGGACCTCCTCGAAGAGCCTCGCCACGGCCAGCACCAGGTCATCCGAGTGCCGGGGCCCCACGATCTGCAACCCCACCGGCAGGCCATCCGCCGTCATCCCCGCCGGCACGCTGATCGCCGGCTGCTGGGTCATGTTGAACGGGTACGTGAAGGGCGTCCAGTCCGGCCAGCCGCTCATTCCGCTGCCCGGCGGCACGTCGAAACCGGCCTCGAAGGGCGGGACGGCCACCGTCGGGGTGATCAGCACGTCGTACCGCGTGTGGAACTCGCCCATCCGGATGCCCAGCGCCGCGCGCTCCGCGTTGGCCGCCAGATAGTCAGCCGCCGAGTACGTCTTGCCCTGCTCCCACACCTGCCGCAGGCCCGGGTCGACCTTCGCCTCGCAGCCGGCCGGGAACGTGTCCAGCCACTGGGCCGCGCCGGTCGACCACAGCACGTCGAACGCCTCCCGCGGGTCGGCGAAACCCGGGTCGGCCTCCTCGACCCGCAACCCGGCCTCATCGAGCGCCGCGACCGCCGACGTGACTATCTCCCGCACCTCCGGGTCCACGCGGGCCCAGCCGAGCGTCGGCGAGAACGCCGCGTACAAACCCCGCACATCCCGCCGCACGGCCTCGCGGTACGCGCCCGCCGGCGGCTCCAGCGCGTTCGGGTCCCGGTGGTCCGGCAGCGCCAGCACGTCCAGCAACAACGCCACGTCCGACACCGACCGCGCCATCGGCCCCGCGTGCGACAACGCCCCGAACGGGCTCGCCGGCCACAACGGGATACGACCGTATGTCGGCTTCAGCCCGACGATCCCGCAGAACGACGCCGGGATCCGCACGGACCCGCCACCGTCGGTCCCGACCGACAGCTCACCCATCCCGGCCGCGACCGCCGCACCACTGCCACCGCTGGACCCGCCGGGCGTCTTCGCCGGGTTCCACGGGTTGCGCGTCACCCCGGTCAGCGGGTTGTCCGTCACGCCCTTCCACGCCAGCTCGGGCGTGGTCGTCTTGCCGAGCAGGACCAGCCCGTTCTCCCGCAGCCGCGCGGTGACCGGGCTGTCCACCTCCCACGGCTGGTCCCGGTCGACGCACGTCGAACCACGCAGGGTGGGCCAGCCCTGGGTCAGGAACATGTCCTTGATCGAGGTCGGCACCCCGTCCAGCGAGCCGATCGGGTTGCCCTCGCGCCACCGCGTCTCCGACGCCTTGGCGCCCTCGCGGGCCACCTCCGGGTCGACCAGGCAGAACGCGTTGCACTCCCGGTCCCGCTCCTCGATCGAGCGCAGCGCGGCCTCTGTCGCCTCGACGGGGCTGATCTCCCCGGTCGAGTAGGCGGCGACCAGCTCACTCGCCGTCAACAGGGTGCTCATGGTGAACTCCTCACCGATCGGACGGCACGTACCCCAGCTGCTTGTCCACGACATTACGAAGCGGGGCGCCAGTCTGCCAGCGGTGGAAGTTGTCCGCGAACACCTCGACCAGCGTGTCCCGCCACCCGATGAAGTCACCGGACATGTGCGGCGAGACCAGCACGTTCCGCATCGTCCACAACGGACTGTCGACGGGCAGCGGCTCGGTGTCGAACACGTCCAGCGCGGCGCCCGCGATGCGCCCCGTCCGCAGGGCCTCGACCAGGTCGCCGGTGACCACCAGCTCGCCGCGGCCCACGTTGACGAACCGCGCCGTCGGCTTCATCGCGGCGAACGCGGCGGCGTCGAACAGGCCCTTGGTCTCCTCGGTCAGCGGCGCCACGGCGACGACGTAGTCGAACGCCGGGAGGTGCTCCACCAGCCGGTCGGAGGCGTGCACGTCCCCGAAGTCCGGGTCACCGGAACGCGCCCGGCGGCCGGCGCCCGAAACGCTCATCCCGACGGCGCGCAGCATCCGCGCGATCGCCCTGCCGATCGGCCCGGTGCCCACCACCAGCGCCGAGCGCCCGGCGATCCGCTCGGTCTCGCGGTGCTGCCAGCGGCTCTGGCGCTGCAGGTCGAGCGATCCGTGCAGGTCCTTCGCGAAGGTGAGGATCATCCCCAGGACGTACTCCGCTATCGAGTCGTCGAACACGCCCCGCGAGTTGGTGAGCACGACGTCGCTGTCCCGCATGCCGGGGAACATCACCGGGTCCACGCCGGCGCTCGCGATGTGCAGCCAGCGCAGCCGGTCCGCCGCGTGCCAGGCGTCCGGCACCGCACGGGAAAGGAAGTCGTGGACAAAAAGGACGTCGGCGCCGCGGAGCGCGTCGGCCAGGCCGGCCTCGCCGGTGTAACGCACGACGGCCGTCGAAGCGATGCGCTGCATGGCCGGCGATTCGGTGAGGTCCCGGGCCTGGTCTTCACCGCACAACACCGCCAGCACCGGATTCTCAGTACCGATCACCGTTGACACGGTAAGAGCCGGTCGTATGATTGTCAACAATCCGAGGAGCCACCCCGGAGGCTTCCTTCAGAACGTCCCGGAGGCTGAGCCTTGGATTTCGACTTCCCTGTCTTCGACGGGCCACTGGCACAGCGAGGCATCGGAGTCATCGCACCCTTCGACCTGGCGCTGGAGCGTGAGCTCTGGCGCTGGATCCCGATGGAGGTGTCGCTGCACCTCGCCCGCACGCCCTACGAACCGGTGCCGGTCAGCATGGAGATGGCCCAGCTGGTCAGCAACCACCAGCACCTGGCCGCCGCCACCCGCGACGTGCTGCACGTCGAGCCCGAGGTGGTCGCGTACCTGTGCACGTCGGGCAGCTTCGTCAACGGCCTGGACTACGAACGCTCGCTGTGCAAGGCGATCTGCGACGCCGGCGCGCCGGACGCGGTCACCACGTCGGGCGCGCTGGCCGAGGTGCTGCACCTGCTGGACGTCCACAAGGTCGCGGTGATCACCCCGTACGACGCGGACCTGACGGCGAGCCTGCACGACTTCCTCGCCGAGCTGAACGTGGACACCGTCTCCAGCGACCACCTCGGCCTCGGCGGCGGGATCTGGAAGGTCAGCTACCGCACGATCGCCGAGCGGATCCTCGGGGCCGACCACCCCGACGCCGAGGCGATCTTCGTGAGCTGCACGAACCTCCCGACGTACGACGTGATCGAACCGCTGGAGGTGGCCCTGGGCAAGCCCGTGCTGACCGCGAACCAGCTGACGATGTGGGCTTGCCTGAGACGCATGGAGCTGCCGATCGTCGGCCCCGGCAAGTGGTTGCGCGAAGTGTCCTGAACACCGTCACGTAGGATTGTCTACAATTTGGAGGTTTGTGCATGGCGACCGTCGGCTTCATCTACCCGGACCACGCCGCGGAGGACGACTACCCGTTCGCCGAGCAGCTGCTGGGTTACCGGATCTCGCTGCCCGTCGAGCACATCTACGGCACCGACCTGCACGCCGTGCCCGAGCTGCTCGACCTGGGCAGCGAGAAACGGCTGTCCGAGGGCGCCGCGCTGCTCGCCAAGCACGAGCCGGACGCCGTCGTGTGGGCGTGCACCAGCGGCAGCTTCGTCTACCGCTGGCAGGGCGCGCACGAGCAGGTGGAGAAGCTGTCGGCCGCGGCGGGGAAGCCGGCGTCGAGCACGTCGTTCGCGTTCGTCCGGGCCGCGCAGGCGCTCGGCCTGAAGCGGGTTTCGGTGGCCGCGAGCTATCCGGACGACGTGGCGAAGTTGTTCGTGGACTTCCTCGGCGCGGGCGGTATCGAGGTGGTCGCCATGTCGAGCGAGGACATCGACACGGCCGCGGAGGTGGGCAGGCTGAGCCCCGAGGCCGTCGTCGAGCTGGCGGTGGCGCATGATCACCCGGCGGCGGACGCCGTGCTGGTGCCCGACACCGCGATGCGCACGCTGGGTGTGCTTGGCGCGATCGAGGAGCGGCTGGGCAAGCCCGTCCTGACCGCGAACCAGGTGACGATCTGGGAAGGGCTCCGGCTGACCGGCCAGGTGCCCCGGTGCGACCAGCTGGGCAGGCTGTTCGCAGAAGGCAGGTGAACCATGGCCCTGGCCGACATCGAACCGGTGAGCCGGGAGTCGACCGCGGCGATCATCGCGCGGCAGCTCCGCGAGGCGATCATGAACGGCACGTTCGCGCCGGGCACGCAGCTCGGGGAGACCGAGCTGGCCGGCCGGTTCCAGGTGTCCCGCGGCCCGCTGCGCGAGGCGATGCAGCGGCTGGTGTCGGAGGGCCTGCTGCGCAGTGAGCGGCACCGCGGGCTGTTCGTGATCGACCTCGAGCCGGACGACGTGCACGACATCTACTCGGCGCGGTTCGCCATCGAGCGGGCCGCGCTGATCCGGGTGCTGCGCCACGGTGACCGCGAGGGGCTGGCCCTCCGGCTGCTGGACGCGGTGGAGGAGATGGCGTCGGCCACCGACGGGGACGAGGTGTCGGCCGCGGACGTCCGGTTCCACGAGGAGCTGGTGGCGGCCTCCGGGTCGAAGCGGCTCGGGCGGATGGCGCGGACGCTGCTCATCGAGACGCGGATGTGCCTGTCCGCGCTGCACCGCACGTACGCGACCAACGAGGAGCGGGTGACCGAGCACAAGCGCATCGCGGAGGCGATCGGCGCCGGTGACGAGGAGCTCGCGGTGTCGCTGCTGGAGGCGCATATGGAGGACGCGGTGCAGCGCCTCGCCCCGGGAACCAGCCTGCACGCCTGATTCGTGCTGCTGTAACGGAAGGTTGCGGGTCCGCGATCTTGGTTTCGTCCGCGCGCGACGCGGTGGAACGGGGAGGATCGCGTGCGGGTCTGGGCACTGGCGGCTGGAGCTCGACTCGCCGGGCGGACCGGTCCCATTCATGCCGTCACAGAACAAGAAGTTCGCGCTCGTATCCGCGTGCGCGACTCAGCTGGCCACGGACGCGAAGATCGTGCGCGCCGAGCAGCAGACCTGGCAGGGCGACCACTACGCGCTGGCCGAACTGTCCATCCAGTACCAGGGCATCGACGCCGCCGAGGCGCTGGCCGAGGCGCGGGACGACCTGGCCGCGGCAGCCGAGTTCCGCTGCCTCGGCATCGCCGACGCCGCCGAACAGGAGTCGGCGAGGTCCTTCACGCAGCGGCTGGCGGCGGAGCTGGCGCACGGACTGGAGCGCGCGTGAACCGAATCGCACTCGCCGCTCTGCTCGTCCTGCTCGTGAGCTGTTGGTACACCGGGGACATCCCGGGCAAGATGCGCACCACCGCCCAGAACGCGCTCACCACGCTGACGGCCCTGCTGCCCACCGCAGTGAGCCGGGCGTGAGGGGCCTCGCGGCGCTGCTCGCCGCGGTGCTCGTCCTCGCCGGGTGCAGCACCGAGATCGCCGGCACCGCGGACGTCCCGGGGCCGGGCACCGGGCCGGTCGTGTCCAAGTACGACCTCCAGCAGCGGCTCGTCGGCGCCATGCCCACCGACCCGGAACTCGCCCAGCTGGATCTGTACTGGTCGTCCCCACCACTGCCGTTCATCGAATCGGAGAACTCGCGTTACAAGTTCATCTACGACTGCCCGGGTTACCTGCCCTCGGACGTCGCCATCCAGGCCGCCGAATACGGCACCGCCGGTTCGGGAAGCTTCGACCACGGCACGACGCTTTTCGTGATGACCGCGTCCTACCGTGGCCCCAGCGGCCCCACCGCGGTGGCCCAGGCGCGCACGTTCCGGGGCTGCATCCAGCTTCCCGGAGCCGTCCGGGTCCCGCTGCCGCCGCTCGTCGGCGCTGACGAGCAGGCCGCCTTCTGCGGGGACACGACGGACTCCTTCGGCTTCAACCGGGTCTGCATCCTGCTCCTCGCCAGGCAGAACGCGGCGACGGTGGCTACCTACAGCGTCGACGACAAGAACGCTGCCGTTCCGCCCGTGCAGATGGAAACCGACCTGCCGCGCGTCGGGCAGATGCTCGCCACCGCGCTCATCCGCGCCTGACTCACCCCTCGATCGTCCGCCCGACCACCGCGCCCAGTGCCGTCGCCGCGCCCGCGCTGCCCAGCGCCATCCCCCAGCCGATCGGGCCGAGCGGCGTGCAGCCGAAGAACTGGCTCACGCCGGGCGTCTGGATCACGGCCGCGAGCAGGGCCACCGAACCGAGCGACGTCGCCAGCACCGACCGGTTCCAGCCGCCCGTCAGGAGCGTCTGCCCGAGCTGCGTGCCGACCAGACCGGCCAGCGCGACCGTGCTCGCACGGCGGCCGCGGCCCGTCGCGCGCGCCAGCATCCACGCGGTCGTCGCGCCCAGCGTCGTGACCCCGGCTCGCACGCCGATGTCCTTCTGCAATCGCTTGCCGAGCGAGCTCTCCGGCCCCTCGCGCAGCAGGTCGGAGCCTTCCTCGGGCCGCCGCAGCGCGATCGCCAGCGCCGGCGCCAGGTCGGTCAGCAGGTTGACCAGCAGGAACTGCCGGGCGCCCAGCGGCGACCGGCCGGTCAGCGTCGCGCCGAGCACGCTGAATCCGATCTCGCCGAGGTTCCCGCCGAGGAGGATCGCCAGCGCCTCCCGCACCGAGGCCCACATCGCCCTGCCCTCGACGAGCGCCGCGATGATCGTCTCCAGGCGGTCGTCGGTCACCACCAGATCGGCCGCCGCCCGGGCGGCCGGGGCGCCGTGCCCGCCGAGCGCGATGCCGACGTCCGCGAGCCGGATCGCGGGCGCGTCGTTCGCGCCGTCCCCGGTCATCGCGACCGTGTGGCCGTGCTTCTGATACGCCTTGATGATCCGCACCTTCTGCGCCGGGCTGCACCGCGCCACCACGTCCACGGTCTCCAAAGTGGACGCCAGCTGGTCGTCGTCCATCGCGTCCAGCTCGGCGCCGGTCACCACATGCAGGTCGGCGCCGTCCTCGCTGACCTTGCCCGCGATCGCCTCGCCGGTGTCCGGGTGGTCGCCGGTGATCATCACGATCTGCACGCCCGCCGCCCGCAGATCCGCCGCCGCGGCCGCCGCGCTCCCCCGCACCGGGTCGGCGATCGCGACGAAACCCTTGAACCGCAACCTGGTCACGGAGTCCTCGTCGAGCGTCGCACTGTCCGGAGTGGACTCGGCGACCGCGAGCACCCGCTGCCCGGCCTTGGCCAGCTTCTTCATCCGGCCCGCCAGCTTCTTCCGACGGCCCTCGTCCAGGTCGCAGCGCGGCAGCACGGACTCCGGCGCACCCTTGACGCTCAGCACCAGGCCGTCGCCGTTGCGCATCAGTGAGGCGTGGTAGCCGCGCGACGGCTCGAACGGCACCGCGTCGACCAGTTCCCAGCCGTCGGTGTGCACCGAAACCCGCCGCGCGCCCTCGACGATCGCACGGTCCGTCGCGTGCGGCAGGTCGGACGGGTCGTCGGCCTGCGGCGTCGCCCGCAACGCGGTGAGCAGCACCGACTCGGTCTCGTCGTCCAGGTCCTCGATCTTGCGGCGCTGGTGGCCGTCGTCGACCTCGTGGACCGTCAGCGTCCCCTCGGTCAGGGTGCCGGTCTTGTCGAAGCACAGCACGTCGACCCGGCCCAGCGCCTCGATGCTGCGCGGGTTGCGGACCAGCGCGTTGTGCTCGGCGAGCCGCCGCGCTGCCGCCAGTTGCGCGGCGCTGACCAGGAACGGCAGCCCCTCCGGCACCGACGCGACGGCCAGGTTCACCGCCGCGGACAGGCTTTCCCGCAGCGGCACCCGGCGCAGCAGGCCGGCACCGGCCACCGCGACGGCCGACCCGATCGCCAGCGGCATCGACTTCGACGTCAGCTCGGCCAGCCGGGTCTCGACCCCGGTGACCGGCGCGTTCTCGCGCGCCATCGCCATGCTGCGGCCAGCCTCGGTGTCCGCGCCGGTCGCGACGACGATGCCGATGGCCTCTCCGGCCGCGATCGTCGTGCCCTCGTACAGCATCGACGCGCGCTCGGCGACGTCCGCGGCGATCACCGGCGACGGGTCCTTCGCCACCGGCAGCGACTCGCCGGTCAGCGACGACTCGTCCGCCTCGACGCCGTCGGCTTCGAGCAGGCGGCAGTCCGCGGGCACGACGTCGCCGGCGGTCAGCTTGACGACGTCGCCGGGCACCAGGTCGTCGGCGCTGACCACGCGCTCCCGGCCACTGCGGACCACGGTCGTGCTGATCGCCGACCGGCTCAGCAGCTCGGCCAGCTGCTTCTCGGTGTGGACCTGCTGGACGCTGCCGACCAGCGCGGACACGCCGGTGATCCCGGCGACGAGCGCGGCGTCCACCGGCGACCCGACGGACGCGGACAACGCGGCGCCACCGATCAGGACCGGGGTGAGCGGGTTGGACAGCTCGTTGATGAACGCCTGCATCAGGCTCGTCCGGCCGCCGCTGCCGGTGCCGCGCGCCCTGGCCCGCTTCTGGGCGGCGTCGTCGCTCAGGCCGTCCGGGTCGGTGCCGAGGCGGTCGAGCACGACGTCCACCGGCATCAGGTGCCACGGCGCGGCGTCGCCGGCCAGGCTCGTGTCCCGCTCGGCGAGCTTCTTGGCGCGGCGGTGCGCGTTGGTCAGGGCGACGGCCGCGCCCAGGTTCACCGCCCGCATCGCCCGGTTGGCCGGGCTGCGGCGGCCTGGTTGCAGCGCACTGACCGCGCCGACGCCGGTCGCGCCCTGGGACAGCCAGATGCTGTCGCGGTTGACCTCGCGGGCGGCGGCGATCGCGTCGACGACCAGCGCCGCGATGCCGATGTCCTCGCCGATCAGCAGGTGCGCGCCCCACGGCGGCGGGTCGCCGGGACGCTGGGTGCCGATGCCGCAGTCGGCGGCGCCGAGCGCGCGGCGGTCGTCGGACACCAGCATCACCACGTGCCCGTCGCCCTGCAGCTCGCGCACGGTCGAGACGAGGCGCTCGCCGCCGGGCATGAGCCGGTCGGCCTCGAACGCGGCGTGACCGCCGTTGGCGCTGACGACCTCGATGTTGGCGCGCCGGGCGGCGGCGATCACCGCGGCCACGCCCGGCGGCACCTGCCTGCCGAGCCCGATGACGGCGGTCAGCCGCTGGTCCCGCACCAGGCCGAGGACCGCCGCCGCGCCGCGCTTCTCGAGCTGCTCGCGCTCGTGCGCGCCTTGGTCGACGCCCAGCTCGTCGAGCGGACCAACGCGCCAGCCGTCGTCTTCGTGGACCTTGCCCGGGGTGTGCGCGTCGAACAGCTGCCAGGCGCGTTCGACCAGCTCGCTGGTGTCGCCGTCGCCGACGGGGACGAGGTCGTTGAGGACCATGCGCCCGGTGTCGAAGGCCTGCTCGTCGAGGACCAGCGTGTCGATGGCGTCCAGGTGGCGCAGCACCCCGCGATCCATGACCAGCACGCCCTCGGTGGCCAGCACGCGGCCGAGGCGCGCGCCGAACGCGGTGCGCCCGGCCTCGGCGGCCTTGGGCAGCGCGGCCAGGCCGATGCCGATCGCCCGGCGGGGACGCGCGAACGGCAGCGAGACGGCGGCCGCGGCGGCGCCGAGGTTGAGAATGCGCTGCTCGTACTGTTCGACCGGGCCGTCCGGGATCTCCCGCGGCCGCTCGACGACGACCGGGCCGGCCGCGGCGTCCTCGGGGCCTTGGATCAGGCGGTTCTCGGCCTGGCACCACAGCCGTTCGTGCGCGCGGGCCTCGCGCCACTGCTCGGCACGCTGGACGATGTCGACGACCGTGCCCTCGCCGCCGGACGCCAAGCCCTGGGCGAACGCGCCGAACGCCGAGGTCGCGGTGTCGGCCTTCTCGCTGCTGCCCGCCCGCTCGGCGGCGATCTTGCGCAGGCGCGGGTGCAGGTCGACGACGCTGGGCAGCGCGGCGATCTCGGTCGGGATCGGCGCCCACGGCGCGAGCCGGGTGATCAGCGACAGGCCGAGGCCGAGGGTGTCGGCGGCGAGGGTCGGCAGAAGGCGGGTGCCGCGCAGGCCGTCGGCCGGGTGGTGGAGCTCGTCCTCTTTGATCTCTTCGCCGACGCCGTTGGGCGCGCCCTCGGCCTCCTCGACGACGCGGATCAGCTCGTCGCTGTCCGGGGCGGGGTCCTCGACGCCGATGATCACCCGGGAGGAGGGCGCGTTGACCCGGGCCCACGCGACGCCGGGGTGACGCTGCACGGCCTGCTCGATGCGCTGCGCGACCGCTTCGCCGCCCGGCCCGTGCACCCCGTGGGCCTCGATGTGCAACCGGCCCGGGCAGGACCACACCCGGCGGCGGGGCCTGCTCAGCGGCGACAACACCGCCCCGGCGAGGCCCTTCACCGCCGACACCGGACCCGGCACCCGGACACCCAGCAACTCCATGAACCACTCCCGCACCTCGACGCCTCAGGTGCATGGGGTTGCCCATTAAGGGTGAAGATATGCGTGCCGCCGCAGGTCGGCCCCTGGTTTCGGGACCGGCTGCGGCGGCCGCAGGGCCGCGGGCCGCACTCTGCCGTCAGGCGGGCGCGGCCGCCACGCGGCGCCCCACCGCTTCGCGGCCCGCCACCGTCACACAGCGCGCCGCTGTCAGGCGGCCCGCGGCGCCCCACCGCCTCGCGGCCCGTCACCGCCACGCGAGCACGGCCGGTCAACCGAGCACGGCCGGTCAGGCGAGCCCAGCCGATCAGGCGAGTGCGTCGGTGATGGCGGCGCCCAGCTCGGTGGTCGTCGACTTGCCGCCCAGGTCGGGGGTCGCCACCGAGCCGGCCGCGAGCACCTCCTCGATTGCCTTCTGCACCGCCGCCGCGGCTGTCTTCTCGCCCAGGTGCTCCAGCATCATCGCGCCGGCCAGGATCTGCGCCACCGGGTTCGCGATGCCCTGCCCGGCGATGTCCGGGGCGCTGCCGTGCACCGCCTCGAACATCGACGGGTACTCGCCCGGCGGGTTGATGTTGCCGGACGGCGCCATGCCCAGCCCGCCGGTCACGGCCGCCGCCAGGTCGCTCAGGATGTCGCCGAACAGGTTCGACCCCACCACGACGTCCAGCCGGTCCGGGTGCTGCACCATGCGCGCCGCCAGCGCGTCGATGTGCGTCTGTTCACTGTGGACGTCCGGGTACTCCGCGGCGACCTCCGCGAAGACCTCGTCCCAGAACGGCATCGTGTGGATGATCCCGTTCGACTTGGTCGCCGAGCACACCCGGCCGCTGCGGGTGCGGGCCAGCTCGAACGCGAACCGGATGATCCGCTCGACCCCGACCCGCGTGAAGATCGACTCCTGCACCGCGAACTCGCCCGGCTGCCCCGCGTTGTGCCGCCCGCCGATCTGCGAGTACTCGCCCTCGGTGTTCTCCCGGACGATCACCATCTCCAGCTCGTCGGCCTCCCGGCCGGCCAGCACGGACGTCGTCCCGGGCAGCAGCCGCACCGGCCGCAGGTTCACGTACTGCGCGAACGCCCGCCGGATCGGGATCAGCAGCCCCCACAGCGACACGTGGTCCGGCACGCCGGGGAACCCGACCGCGCCGAGCAGGATCCCGTCGAACGGCCGCAACTGGTCGATGCCGTCCTCCGGCATCATCCGGCCGGTCTTGGTGTACCGCTCGCAGCTCCAGTCGAACTCCGTCCACTCCAGACGGAACCCGTGCACTTCGCCTGCCCGGTCCAGGACCTGGCGCGCCTCGGCGGTGACGTCGACCCCGATGCCGTCACCGGGGATGCTCGCGATCCGGTAGGTGCTCACAGGCTCACCGCGATGTACTTGGTCTCCAGGAACTCGTCGATGCCGACGGTGCCGCCCTCGCGGCCGAGCCCGGACTGCTTGACCCCGCCGAACGGCGCCGCCGGGTTGGACACGATGCCCTGGTTCAGCCCGATCATGCCGGCCTCCAGCGACTCCGACACACGCAGCGCGCGCTTGAGGTCGTTGGTGTAGACGTAGCTGACCAGGCCGTACTCGGTGTCGTTGGCCGCGGCGACGGCCTCGTCCTCGTCGTCGAACACGCTGATCGGCGCGACCGGCCCGAAGATCTCCTCGCTCGCCATCCGCGCGTCCCGCGGCACGTCGGTGAGCACCGTGGCCTGGTAGAAGTTGCCCGGACCGTCCACAGTGGCCCCACCGGTGAGCACCTTGGCGCCCCGCGAGGTGGCGTCGGCGACCAGCTCGGTCACCTTGTTCACCGCGTCGGCGTCGATGAGCGGGCCGACGACCACGCCGGGCTCGGTGCCGCGTCCCAGCGGCAAGGCGGACATCCGCTCGGTCAGCCGCCGGGCGAACTCGTCGGCGACCCCGCGCTGCACGTAGAACCGGTTGGCCGCGGTGCACGCCTCGCCGATGTTGCGCATCTTGGCCTGCATCGCGCCCTCGACCGCCGCGTCCAGGTCGGCGTCGTCGAAGACCAGGAACGGCGCGTTGCCGCCCAGCTCCATCGACGTGCGCAGCACCTTGTCCGCGCACTGCTCCAGCAGCTTGCGCCCGACCGCGGTGGACCCGGTGAACGACAGCTTGCGCGCGCGGCCGTCCTTGATCATCGGCTCCATCACGCCGCCGGGATCGCTGGTGGTGACCACGTTGAGCACGCCGGCGGGCAGCCCGGCCTCGGTCAGGATCGCGGCCAGCGCGAGCATCGACAACGGCGTCTGCTCGGCCGGCTTGATGACCATCGTGCAGCCCGCGGCGATGGCAGGCCCGATCTTGCGGCCGCCCATGGCCATCGGGAAGTTCCACGGCGTGATCAGCAGGCACGGCCCGACCGGCTGCTTGGTGACGAGGAACCGGCCCGCCCCGTTGGGCGCGACCTGGTAGCCGCCGTCGATGCGCACCGCCTCCTCGGAGAACCAGCGGAAGAACTCGGCCGCGTAGGCGACCTCGCCCTTCGCCTCGGCCAGCGGCTTGCCCATCTCCAGCGTCATCAACAGCGCCAGCTCGTCGACGCGCGCGTTCAGCAGTTCGTAGGCGCGGCGCAGGATTTCGCTGCGCTCGCGCGGCGCCGTCTTCGCCCAGTCGGCCTGCGCGGCCACGGCTGCGTCGAGGGCCGCCTTCCCGTCCTCGGGCGTGGCGTCGGCGACCTCGCAGAGGACCCGGCCGGTGGCGGGATCCTCGACGGCGAAGGTCCGCCCGGTGCTCGACGGGACCCACTTCCCGCCGATGAACAGCTCCTTGCCGACGGCGTCCACGACACCCGATTCGGTCAGCTCGGCCATTGGTCCTCCTGATCAACCTTGCGCCTGTCCACGGGCCATGCTAGACAGATTGTCAACAATCTACAAGCTCACTCCGGTTAGGAGTTCCGCCGTCATGGCCCAGCTCTCCCCCCTGCTCAAGCAGGCCACTCCGGTCGTCGTCGAGCACGGCGAAGGCGCCTACCTCTACGACGTCGACGGCAACCGCCACCTCGACTTCACCGCCGGGATCGGTGTGACCAGCACCGGCCACTGCCACCCGAAGGTGGTCAAGGCGGCGCAGGAGCAGATCGGCAAGGTCATCCACGCGCAGTACACCACCGTGATGCACCAGCCGCTGCTCAAGCTGACCGAGCGGCTCGGCGACGTGCTGCCCGCGGGGCTGGACTCGCTGTTCTTCGCGAACTCCGGCAGCGAGGCTGTCGAAGCCGCGCTGCGCCTGTCGCGGCAGGCCACCGGGCGGCCGAACGTCATCGTCTTCCAGGGCGGGTTCCACGGCCGCACGGTCGCCGCGGCGTCGATGACCACCTCCGGCACGCGGTTCAGCGCCGGCATCTCGCCGCTGATGGGCGGCGTGCACGTGGCGCCGTTCCCCTACGCCTACCACTACGGCTGGGACGAGCAGACCGCGACGAAGTTCGCGTTGCGCGAGCTGGACTACCTCTTCCAGACGATCAGCGCCCCGAACGAGACGGCCGCGTTCTTCATCGAGCCGATGCTCGGCGAGGGCGGGTATGTGCCTGCGAACAGGGAGTTCATGGCCGGGCTGCGCGAGCGCGCCGACCGGCACGGGATCCTGCTGGTGATCGACGAGATCCAGACCGGGTTCGGGCGCACCGGCCGGTTCTGGGGCCACGACCACTTCGACGTGCGGCCGGACGTGGTGCTGATCGCGAAGGGCCTGGCGAGCGGCTTCCCGCTGTCCGGCATCGCGGCGTCGAAGGAGCTGATGTCCAAGGCGTTCCCCGGTTCGCAGGGCGGCACGTACGGCGGCAACGCGGTGTCGTGCGCGGCCGCGCTGGCCACCCTCGACGTGATCGAGGAGGAGAACCTGGTCGAGAACGCGGCGGCACGCGGCAAGCAGCTGCTCGAAGGCGCGCGGCTGATCGCCGACAAGACGCCGGAGATCGGCGAGGTGCGCGGGCTGGGCCTGCTGGTCGGTTCGGAGTTCACCAAGGCCGACGGCACACCGGACACCGCGCTGGCCGCGGCGGCGCAGCAGGAGGCGGCGCGGCGCGGGCTGCTGCTGCTCACCTGCGGCGCGTACTCGAACGTCGTGCGGATGATCCCGCCGCTGGTGGTCACCGCCGAGCAGATCGACGACGCGCTCGCGATCTGGGCCGAGACCGTCGCCACCGTCACCGGTTCCAAGTAGGGAGAAGAGGCACGTTGGCCCGCTACATCACCATCTCGCTCGACAAGCGCGGCGTGTCCTGCCGCGCGGTGCTGCTGGACGCGGAGGCGCCGCGGACCTGCCAGGCGGTGTGGAACGCGCTGCCGCAGAGCGGTTCGGCCTACCACGCGAAGTACGCCCGCAACGAGGTCTACACGCTGGTGCCGCCGTTCGCCGACCCGAAGCCGGGCCGGGAGAACCCGACGGTCACCCCCATTCCCGGGGATGTCGTCTATTTCGGGTTCGAGGCGTGGGAAATCGGAAATCCGGCGTACGGGTACGAAGACAGCAGCGAGGCCCACAGCGACCAGGGCGCGACCGATCTGGCGATCTTCTACGGCCGGAACAACCTGCTCATCAACGGCGACGCGGGCTGGGTTCCCGGCAACGTGTTCGCCACGATCGTGGAGGGCCTGCCGGAAATGGCGGCGGCCGCACAGGACCTGTGGCTGCGTGGCGTCGAGGGCGAAACGCTGTCCTTCGCCCGCGCCGAGTAGCCCTCGACCTGCGGCCGTTAGGGGCAGAACCCTGGTCCCCCGTCACTCGTTAGCGTGATCATAGGGGGATCACCTTAAGTGGCAACGTGTTCACCCGTTCGGGCGGGCATCACCCGGTGGGTCGGGTCAAGATCGACATCACCCCAGGTGGGCCCGCCCGACGGCGCTACGAGCGGCACAATGGGACCCCCAGCCGAAAACCCGAAAGTGTTACGTGTTTAGGCTGGGCGGATTTTCCACCGCGCTATTCGAGGGGCACTGTGCTTTCCGCGGCGGTTTGACACCTCCCAGCGGAACTGAAAATCTTCCCTTGCTTTCGAAAGCAGCCAGATTCGCAAGGATTGATTTCGCAAAGGAGCCCCTCTCCAATGTTCGCTGCGCACTTCCACCACGGCCACGACATCGTTTCCAACATCCTGGCCGGTCTCGCGCACGTCCTCGGCTGGCTGGTCTGACCCGCTGACCCGAGAAGGCGGGGCCGGTACGTTGGCGCGGACCGGCCCCGCACCCTTTCCGGCGGCGGTAACGTCGCCGCTGCTCCGTCAGACATGAATCTCCTTCGCTTCCGGTCCTGAGCTCTCCCGTACTAGGCTTCCGTCATTCGGGCAGGCGCAGGAAAGGACCGGGCACGTCATGGGCGACGTCACCGCGCGGATCGCCGAGATCGTCGGCGAGCGCAACCTCCTCTCCGGGGACTCCGTCCCGGACGACTATGCGAAGGACGAGTCCCTCACCGTCGGCGCCGTCAAGCCGGCCCACGTCGTCAAACCCGCCACCGCCGAAGAGGTCGCCGCAGTGCTGGCCGTCGCCGCCGAGAACGGCCTCCCGGTCACGGCTCGCGGCTCGGGCAGCGGGTTGTCCGGCGCGGCCCGCCCCCGCGAGGACGGCCTGCTCGTCTCGTTCGAGCGGATGAACGCGGTCCTGGAGATCGACACCGCCAACCAGGTCGCCGTCGTCCAGCCGGGCGTCACGCTCAGCGAACTGGACGAGGCGACCAAGGACGCCGGCCTCGCCTACACGGTCTACCCGGGCGAGTTGAGCGCGAGCGTCGGCGGCAACGTCGGCACCAACGCGGGCGGTATGCGCGCGGTCAAGTACGGCGTGGCGCGGCACAACATCGTCGGCCTGCAGGCGGTCCTGCCCACCGGCGAGATCATCCGCACCGGCGGCAAGACGTCCAAGATCTCCAGCGGTTACGACCTGACCCAGCTGATCATCGGCTCGGAGGGCACGCTCGCGCTGGTCACCGAGGTGATCGTCAAGCTGTACCCGCGCCTGCCGCACGCCGCGACGCTGCTCGCCCCGTTCGGTGATCTCGACCAGGTGATGCGCGCCGTCCCGGAGGTGATCGCCAGCGGTTTGACGCCGAACATCCTCGAGTACATCGACAACCTGACGATGGCGGCGATCACCTACAACGAGAAGCTGGAGCTGGGCGTCCCCGAGGAGGTCCGCAACGCCACGCAGGCTTACCTGGTGGTGGGCCTGGAAAACCGCGACGGCGACCGGCTGGACGGCGATGTCGAGCGGGCCGGCGAGCTGCTCGGCGAGCTGGGCGCGTCCGACGTGTACGTGCTGGACGGCGGCTCGGCGCGCAAGCTCATCGAGGCGCGGGAGAAGGCGTTCTGGACGGCGAAGGCCGCCGGCGCCGACGACGTGATCGACGTCGTGGTGCCGCGATCGGAGATGCCCGGGTTCCTGGCTAAGGTCCGGGAGCTCGCCACGGCAGCCGAGGCCGGCGCGATCGGCTGCGGCCACGCCGGGGACGGCAACGTCCACTTGGGAATCTTCTGCAAGGACCCGGAGAAGCGGCACCGGCTGCTGCACGACATCTTCGCGGCGGGCATGGCGGCAGGCGGGGCGATTTCCGGTGAGCACGGGATCGGGCAGGCGAAGAAGGACCACTTCCTCGCGCTCGAGGACCCGGCCAAGGTCGCGTTGCTGCGCCGGATCAAGCAGGCCTTCGACCCGAAGGGCATCCTGAACCCGGATGTCCTGTTCGACTGAGGAGTGAGATGAACGGCGCGCAGTCCCTGATCCGCACGCTCGTCGACGCGGGTGTCGACGTGTGCTTCTCCAATCCCGGCACGTCGGAGATGCACTTCGTCGCGGCGCTCGATTCGGTGCCCGAGATGCGTGGTGTGCTGGCCCTGTTCGAGGGCGTGGTCACCGGCGCCGCCGACGGTTACGCGCGGGTCGCGGGCAAGCCGGCCGCGACGCTCCTGCACCTGGGGCCGGGGCTGGGCAACGGCCTGGCGAACCTGCACAACGCCCGGCGCGGCCATGTGCCGGTGGTGAACGTGATCGGCGACCACGCGACCTACCACAAGAAGTACGATGCGCCGCTGGAGTCGGACATCGAGGCGATCGCCGGTTCGCTGAACGGGTGGGTGCGCCGGTCGGGGAACAGCGCGGACGTCGGCGCGGATGCCGCGTTCGCGGTCGCCGCGGCGCAGGAGGCGCCGGGCAAGGTGGCGACGTTGATCCTGCCCGCGGACGTCTCGTGGGGCGACGGTGGTGTGGCGGTGAAGCCGATGCCGCCGCGCTCGCCGCAGACCGTCTCGGACACCACGGTCAAGGCGGTCGCGGAGGTGCTGCGGACCGGTGAGCCGGTCGCGTTGCTGGTGGGCGGACCGGCCTGTCGCGAAGCCGGTCTGCGGGCGGTGAGCCGGATCGCCACCGCGACCGGCGCGAAGCCGTTCGTGGAAACCTTCCCGGCGAGGCTGGAACGCGGCGCCGGGCTGCCGACGATCGAACGCCTGGCGTACCTGGCCGAGCAGGTGCAGTGGCAGCTGGAGGGCATCAAGCACGTCATCGTGGCCGGCACCAAGCCGCCGGTGTCGTTCTTCGCGTACCCCGGCAAGGCGAGTGACCTGGTGCCGGAGGGCGCGCAGGTGCACACGCTGGCAGAGTTGGACCAGGACGTGGTGGGCGCGCTGGAAGCACTCGCGGACGAGGTCGCGTCCGATGTGGACCCGGTACTGCAGGAACCGGCTCGTCCCGCCTTGCCGAGCGGCCCGCTGACGGTGCAGAACTGGGTCGAGGTGATCGGCGCACTGCTGCCGGAGGGCGCGATCATCTCGGACGAGGCCAACACCTCCGGACTGCTCCTACCGGGCGCGACGGCCGGTGCCCCCCGCCACGACGTGCTCACCCTGACCGGCGGCGCCATCGGACAGGGACTCCCGGTGGCCGTGGGCGCCGCGATCGCCGCCCCCGACCGCCCGGTGATCGCACTGCAGGCGGACGGCAGCGCCCTCTACACCATCTCGGCACTGTGGACGATGGCGCGGGAGAACCTCAATGTGGCCACGGTGATCCTGAACAACCACGCCTACGCCATCCTGCGCATGGAACTGCAGCGAGTCGGAGCGGAAGCGTCCGGCCCGAAGGCGAAGGACCTGCTGGACCTCGCAAGGCCCGACATCGACTTCGTGAAGATCGCGGAAGGCATGGGCGTCCCAGCAACACGGGCGACAACGGCCGAGGAACTGGCCGAGCAATTCCGCAACGCCCTCAACGAGCCCGGCCCCCACCTCATCGACGCAGCAGTACCCCCGTTGCTCTGACGGCGAAGCGCCAGGGCTTTGAACCCAAGGTAGCTGGGTGGTCATCCCGTCGCCTGACACCGGCGCGATCACCTTGAGCCAGGGCCGCAACCCAGGCCGCCAACCGGCGGCCGAACATGCCAACCTTGCGGCCCTGGCTCAAGGTGATATGCACAAACCGGAAGGCGACGGGATGACCACCCGGCGACCACCCACCCAAGGCGAGACTAGGCACCCAACCCCTGGTCATCCCGGAGCCTGCCCGTCCGGCGAGGACTCTTTTGATCTTTAAACCCGCGCCTTCGCGCGGAAAAAGCGCCTCACGGCGCTCGAACGGTAACCTTTCGACCACCCCCGCCCCCGATGCCTGATTGTGTTTCAGTCGCCGAGCAGCCGTGTCAAGGCGGGAAAGCGTGCCTTGACACGGCTGGTCGGCGACTAAAGATCGGCTGTGGATCGGGGGCGGGGGAGGTCTGGTTGGGGTAGTCGGTGGCGTTGCGTTGCCCGGTTCCTGTTTGGTGCAAAGAAAAAGCGCCCTTCCCGGGTTGTTGGGAAGGGCGCCTCTTCTTTTTGTTATTCGAACTTTTCGCCTGCTTCGGCCTTCTTCACCAGCGACTCCGGCGGCTGGAAGTGCTCACCGTACTTCTCGGCCAGTTCCTTCGCCCTTGCCACGAAGCCGGGCAGGCCGCCCTCGTACTGGTTGATGTACTGGATGACACCGCCGGTCCAGGCCGGGAAACCGATGCCGAAGATCGAGCCGATGTTGGCGTCCTGCACCGACATCAGCACGCCTTCGTCGAAGCAGCGGACCGTCTCCAGCGCCTCGGCGAACAGCATGCGCTCCTGCAGGTCCTTGAACGGCACATTGCCGCTGCCGGACTTGAACGCCTCGCGCAGGCCGGGCCACAGTCCGACGCGCTTGCCGTTCTCGTCGTACTCGTAGAAGCCCGCACCGGACGACCGGCCCTTGCGGTCGAACTCGTCGATCATCCGGTCGATGACCGCCTCGGAGGCGTGCGCCTTCCAGGTGCCACCGGCCGCCTCGATCGCCGACTTGGTCTCCTCGCGGATCTTGCGCGGCAGGGTCAGCGTCAGCTCGTCCATCAGCTGCAGCGGCGGCGCCGGGTAGCCGGCCTGCGAACCGGCCTGCTCGATCGACGCCGGCTCGACGCCCTCGCCGAGCGCCGCGACCGCCTCGTTGATGAACGTGCCGATCACCCGGCTGGTGAAGAAGCCGCGGCTGTCGTTGACCACGATCGGCGTCTTCTTGATCTGCAGGGTGTAGTCGAAGACCTTCGCCAGGGTGGCGTCCGAGGTCTTCTCCCCACGGATGATCTCCACCAGCGGCATCTTGTCGACCGGCGAGAAGAAGTGGATGCCGATGAAGTCTTCCTGCCGCTGCACACCCTGCGCGAGGCCGGTGATCGGCAGCGTCGAGGTGTTCGACCCGAGCACGGCGTCCGGGTTGACGATGTTCTCGATCTCGCCGAAGACCTTGTGCTTGAGTTCCTGGCTCTCGAAAACGGCCTCGATCACGAAGTCCACCCCGGCGAAGTCCGCCGGGTCGGCCGTCGGCTTGATGCGCGCCAGCAGCGCGTCCGACTTCTCCTTCGTGGTCTTGCCCCGGGACAGCGCCTTCTCTTCGAGCTTGACCGCGTAGCCCTTGCCCTTCTCGGCCGCCTCCAGCGAGACGTCCTTGAGCACGACCTCGATACCGGCCTTCGCCGACACGTAGGCGATCGCGGCGCCCATCATGCCCGCGCCGAGCACGCCGACCTTCCGCGCCTGGTACTTCTCGTACCCGTCCGGCCGCGAACCGCCGGAGTTGATGTGCTGCAGGTCGAAGAAGAACGCCTTCGTCATGTTCTTCGCGACCTGGCCGGTGACCAGGCTGACGAAGTACCGGGTCTCGATCTGCGTCGCGGTCTCGATGTCGACCTGCGCGCCCTCGACCGCGGCGGCCAGGATGGCACGCGGCGCGGGCATCGGGGCGCCCTTGAGCTGCTTGCGCAGGTTCGCCGGGAACGCCGGCAGGTTCGCCGCGAACTTCGGGTTCGACGGGGAACCGCCGGGCATCTTGTAGCCCTTGACGTCCCACGGCTGCTGCGCCTCGGGGTTGGCCTTCACCCACTCCTTGGCCTTCGGCAGCAGCTCGTCCACACTGGACACGACCTCGTGCACGAGGCCCAGCTCCAGCGCCTTCGCCGGCTTGTGCCGCTGGCCCTGCACCAGCACGTTCAGCACAGCGCTCTGGATACCGAGCAGCCGCACGGTGCGCGCGACGCCACCGCCGCCGGGCAGCAGGCCCAGCGTCACCTCGGGCAGGCCGATGACGGTGCCCGGCACGTCCGCGACGATCCGGTGGTGCGTCGCCAGCGCGATCTCCAGGCCACCGCCGAGCGCGGCGCCGTTGATGGCGGCCACGACCGGCTTGCCGAGGGTCTCCAGCTTGCGCAGCTGGGCCTTCATGGCGTTCGTGCTCTCGGTGATCTCGGCCGCGTGCTCCGGCGTGGCCTGGATCAGGTCGCGCAGGTCACCGCCCGCGAAGAAGGTCTTCTTCGCCGAGGTGATCACGACACCGGTGATCGAGTCCTTTTCGGACTCCAACCGCTCGACCGTGTTCTTGAAGGACTCGCGGAAGTCGGCGTTCATCGTGTTCGCCGACTGGTTGGGGTCGTCCAGGGTGAGCACGACGATGCCGTCGGAGTCCTGGTCCCAGCGAATAGTGTTGGTCATGATCACACCCGCTCGATGATCGTCGCGATACCCATTCCGCCGCCGATGCACAGCGACAGCAGCGCGCGCCGCGCCTGGCGCCGCTCCAGCTCGTCGACCATGGTGCCGAGGATCATGGCACCGGTCGCGCCGAGCGGGTGGCCCATCGCGATCGCCCCGCCGTTGACGTTGACCTTCTCGTCCGGCAGCTTCAGGTCCTTCATCCACTTGAGCACGACGGAAGCGAACGCCTCGTTCAGCTCGAACAGGTCGATGTCGTCGACCGTCAGGCCGGCGATGTCGAGGACCTTCTTCGTGGCCGGGGTGGGGCCGGTCAGCATGATCGTCGGATCGGACCCGGTGATCGCGGCCGCCACGATGCGGGCGCGCGGGGTCAGGCCCAGGTCCTTGCCGACCTGCTCATTGCCGAGCAGCACCAGCGCGGCGCCGTCGACGATGCCCGAGGAGTTGCCGCCGGTGTGGACGTGGTTGATCTTCTCGACCGAGTGGTACTTCTGCAGCGCCACCGCGTCGAAACCACCGAACTCGCCGATGGTCTCGAAGGCGGGCTTGAGCTTGGCCAGGCTCTCCAGCGTGGTGCCGGGGCGGCGGTGCTCGTCGTGGTCGAGGATCGTGACGCCGTTGATGTCCTTGACCGGCACGACCGACTTCGCGAAGTAACCGCCGGACCAGGCCGCCTCGGCCTTCTCCTGCGAACGGACCGCGAACCGGTCGACGTCCTCGCGGCTGAAGCCCTCGATGGTGGCGATCAGGTCCGCGCCGATGCCCTGCGGCACGAAGTACGTGTCGTAGTTCGTGGCCGGGTCGGTGAACATCGGGCCGCCGTCGGAGCCCATCGGCACGCGCGACATCGACTCGACGCCGCCCGCGATGATCAGGTTCTCCCAGCCGGAGCGCACCCGGGCGGCGGCCTGGTTGACGGCCTCCAGACCCGAGGAGCAGAAGCGGTTGAGCTGGACACCGGCGACGGTGTCGGGCAGGCCGGCGGCCATCGCCGCGGCGCGCGCGATGTCGGCGCCCTGGTCACCGACCGGCGAGACGACGCCGAGGATGATGTCGTTGATCGCGGCCGGGTCCAGGCCCGGGTGCCGCGCCTGGAGTTCGTGAATCAGTCCGGTCACGAGGTCGATCGGCTTCACCCCGTGCAGGGATCCACCCTTGTTCTTGCCACGGGGCGTCCGGATCGCCTCGTAGATGTATGCCTCGTTGCTCACACCGACGGTCCTTCCTGCTTACTGCATCCGTCTGGGTCTGACGCTAATTGCCACTAACATACTCTGCCTGAATCCCCTGGTGTCAACCGTTTGCAGGGGGCCTCACTCCGGCTAGAGTGGGATCACCATGTCGAGCACCTCCCGTCGCCCCGACCGCAAGAGCCAGCTGGCCGGACTCGCCGCCGAGCTGTTCCGCGCCCGCGGCTACCACGGCGTCGGCATCAACGACATCGCCGCGGCGGCCGGTATCACCGGGCCCGCCCTGTACCGGCACTTCGCGGACAAGCAGGCGATCCTCGCGTACGTGCTGCTCGGCGGGGTGCAGGAGATGGAGGACGCGACCGCGGCCGCGTTGTCGAGCCTGCGGCGGCCGGACGGCGCGCAGGTGGAGCGGCTGTTGCGGGGCATCGCGGAGGCGTCGGTGGAGCGGCGCGACGTGGCGGCGCTGTGGCGGTGGGAGGGGCGGCACCTTTCGCCCGAGGACCAGCGCGAGATCGCCCGGCGGTCCACGGCGCTGCTGTCGACCTGGGCCAAGGAGCTGATGAACCTCCGCGCCGACCTGGGGCCGGCGGACGCGGAGCTGCTGTGCTGGGCGGCGATGAGCGTGTTCGGCAGCGTTTCGGTGCACCGGACGTCCGTGGCGCGGAAGCGGTTCGCCGAGTTGCTGGCGGAGCTGGCGCGGCGGGTGCTGCACGTGCGGCTGCCGTCGGAGGTCGTTGAGGACGAGCCGGTGCCGGTGGGCGTCGGGGTGCCGTCCCGGCGGGAGCAGATCCTGTCGGCGGCCGCGGAGCTGTTCCACCGCAAGGGTTTCCACGCGGTGAGCATGGAGGACATCGGCGCGGCGGCCGGCATCGCGGGCCCGAGCGTGTACCGCCACTTTTCGAGCAAGGCGGCGCTGCTGGGGGCGATCGCGCGGCGGGCGGGCGACCGGTTGCTGCTGGACGCCGAAAGGGTGCGCCTGAGCAGCGCCGACGAGACGGAGGCGCTGCGCGGGCTGATCGACTCGTACGTGCGGGTGCTGACCGGTTCGGCGGAGCTGGCGGTGTCGTTTTCGGCGGACGCGGTCAACTACGCGGAGGAAGAGGGCCCCGAGCTGCTGCGCATCCAGCGGGACTACGTGGCGCAGTGGGTGAGCCTGCTGGGCGCGGCGCAGCCGGCGCTGAACCCGCGCGAAGCGAAGATCACGGTGCACGCGGCGCTGACGATCGCGAACGACCTGTCCCGCACGCGGCGGGTCAACTCGCGGCCAGGGCTGGCGGCCGAACTGCGAGTCCTGATGGCGGCGGTGCTGGACCTGGATTAGGGCTTGGGCAGCAGGGGTTCGAGCCTGCCGGCGAGCTCCTGCGCCGCCGTGCAGACCTGATCGCGAACATCGGACCGCGAAATCGAGGCGATGACGAGGGCACGCGCGTGCTCACCGACCGCGAGGCCCACCTCGCACATCCCATCCGCTGGAGAACCCACCTGAAGCGCGCGGCGGCCGTTCACCTGCGTGGACATCGCCCGCGGTTCCTGAGCCTGCAGTTCGGCAAGCCCCTGGACCGGATCAAGCGCGATCGCAAGGGCGCCGTACTCGCTCTTGGAGGCGACGCACTCGTTCCGCACGGTCTTCCGCTCGCCGGGCTGGAAGCCCTGACCGGCGAGCAGCTGGTCGAGCACAGTGCAGGCATCGAGCGAACGCAGCAGATCGGAAGCGTTCGTCCCGGTCGCCGAGGCGGTCACGGCCGGATCCGGCGCCGGGGCACCGTCCACGGTGGCGGTGCAGGCAGCCAACCCCAGGGCGACACCGGCCAGAAGGCTCGCCATACCTGAGCTACGGATCACTGGTCCCCTCAGTCCTTGAAACGCCCGAGATACTGCGTCGCGGCTTCATCGGCGGCGTCATAGTTGCGCATTGCCACCTCCAGCGCCTGCTGAAGATTATCCAGCCCTTCCAACAGCGCCTTGAACACCGGCACCAGGGATTGGGCATCGGAATCCATCGCGGCTCGCATGTGCTCCGCCACCTGCCGCGCGTATACATCATTACCGAGCTTCGGCGCCCGTCGAAGCAACTCGATTCGGGCGTTCAGCGCGTCGAGCTGGCCGTGAGCATGCGAAATCGCACTCCGCAGATGAGTTCCGGTCTCTTCGTCGACGGCCCACCGGCCCGCCTGCGCCTCTCCGAGCATGTGCTTCGCGCCGTCAGCGAAGGATTTTGCCTGCTCGGGGCTCCCCACAGCGTTCGTGATCGCGGAAGCCACCGATTGAACAGGTTCGCCGCTCTCGCTCACTTCGCCCCCTCGAGTAACAAGTCGCTCACTCACGGTACAGCGCGCCCAGCCGCACCTGGCCGAAACTTGCCAACTCACCCCAAAACCGGCACCCCGTCGATACCGTGCTCACTGTGAAGCGCGCCCTCCTGCTCCTCCTCCTTCCGCTGGCCGCGTGCAGCGGCGACGGCGAGCCCACCGAAACCCCGGCGCCGGCCGCCACCTCGTCCGCGCCACCGGCCCTCACCGCCGCCGATGGGCGTGACTACGGCGCCTGCCTGGACGGCACCTGCGAAGTCCTGGTGAGCGGCCCGGTCGACATCGTGCTCACCGGGCAGGGCGGGGTGGACCGGATCGCCGTCCGCGCGGTCACCGCCGGGGGCATCGAGTTCGCCACTGGCGACGGCAGCGGCAGCCTCACCCCCGGTTGCGTCTCCACCCTCTACGAGAACGGCTCCGGCTCGCGCTGCAGCAGCGGCGAACCCGAGAAGCCGAAGCCGGTCGACGGGGTCCTCGCGATGCAGGTCGTCGACGTGCGGGACGGCACCGCCGTGCTCCGGCTCGTGTCCGGGGCCGTCGGTCCGCCGCCCAGCTCGCTTCGGCCCCCGATGCCCGTCATCCCGACCTGGCGCCCCTGACGTCGGGCGGCTGGCGTTCACCGGCCCCCATGCGTTAACCTACTCACGAGTAGGTAACGGCGATGGGAGTGCGACGTGGCAGCGCTCAGGGAGAACAGCGGCCGGAAGAGGGACGTGATGGGCCTCGGCCTGGCCGCCCTCTCCCGGCTCGCGGGCAGCAGGACGCTGGAACGCAGCGGGTTGCGCGAGCCGGTTCAGAACCTGGTTTCGGCGGCGACGAGGAACGGTTTCAAGGTCGCCGGCGCGGCCAGCCGGACGTTCTCCTCGTCGCGCAAGCGGGGCGGCGACGCGACCCGCCCGGCGCCGGCCGAGGACAAGGGCCTGTTCGACCTCACGCCGTCCGAAGACCAGCAGATGATCGTCGAGACGGTGAGCGAGTTCGCGGCCGAGCAGCTGCGGCCCGCGGCCGCCGAGGCGGACGAGAAGCTCAGCCCGCCGGACGGCCTGCTCACCAGGGCCGCCGAGCTGGGCGTGACGCTCATCGGCATCCCGGAGGAGCTGGGCGGCGCGGGCGCGGAGCGCTCGGTCGTCACCAACGCGCTGGTCGCCGAGGCACTCGCCCACGGCGACCTCGGCCTGGCCGTCGCGGTGCTCGCGCCGTCCGCGGTCAGCAACGCGCTCGTCCTGTGGGGCGACGCCCAGCAGCAGGCCGACTACCTGCCGGAGTTCGTCGGCGAGAACGTGCCTGCCGCGGCGCTGGCCCTGCTGGAGTCCAAGCCGCTGTTCGACCCGTTCAAGCCCGCCACCAAGGCCCGCCGCACCCCCGGCGGCTACCAGCTGGACGGCGTGAAGTCCCTGGTCCCCCGCGCGGGCCAGGCCGAACTGTTCGTCGTGTCCGCCGACCTCGAAGGGCGCGGCCCGGCGCTGTTCCTCGTCGAGTCGTCGACCAAGGGCGTGTCGATCGAGGCCGACCCGGCGATGGGCCTGCGGGGCGCGGCGACCGGGAAGCTGCACCTGGAGAAGGTGTCGCTGCCCGCGGGCGCGTTGCTCGGCGGCGGTTCGCCGGACGTGTTCACCGAGGCCGTGCGGCTGTCCCGTCTCGGCTGGGCCGCGCTGGCCACCGGCACCGCGAAGGCCGTGCTGGACTACGTGATCCCGTACGTGAACGAGCGCACCGCGTTCGGCGAGCCGATCAGCCACCGCCAGGCGGTCGCGTTCTCGGTCGCGGACATCGCGATCGAACTGGAGGGCATGCGCCTGGTGATGCTGCGCGCCGCCGCGCGGGCCGAACAGGGCAAGCCGTTCGCCCGCGAGGTCGCGCTGGCCCGCAAACTCGCCGCGGACAAGGGCATGCGCATCGGCAGCGCCGGGGTGCAGCTGCTGGGCGGGCACGGGTTCGTGAAGGAGCACCCGGTCGAGCGGTGGTACCGCGACCTGCGTGCGATCGGTGTGCTCGAGGGCGTCGTCCTCCTCTGACAAGCCTGGGAAGGTCATCATGATCAATCTGGAAACCCCGAAGAAGGCCCGGGCGCTGATCAACCAGGCGTACCAGGCGGCGTCGGAAGTGCTGCGGCCGATCTCGCGCAAGTACGACCGCGCCGAGCACGAGTACCCGGTCGAGCTGGACATGTTCGCCGCGGTGCTGGACGGGCTGAACTCCTCAGGTGAGGGCGGCGCGGGCGCGGCCGGCGTGCGGCGCAACGAGAAGGAGAAGGCGACCGGGAACCGCAACGGCGGCAACCTGGCGACGGTGCTCGGCACGATCGAAATGTGCTGGGGCGACGTGGGTCTGCTGCTGTCGATGCCGCGGCAAGGTCTCGGCAACGCCGCGATCGCGTCGGTGGCCAACGACGAGCAGCTGAAGCGGTTCGCGAAGGTGTGGGCCGCGATGGCGATCACCGAGCCGGGCACCGGTTCGGACTCCGCGAACATCACCACGACCGCCACCGAGGACGGCGACAGCTACATCCTCAACGGCGAGAAGATCTTCGTGACCTCCGGTGACCGCGCGGACGCCGTGGTCGTCTGGGCCACTTTGGACAAGTCGCTCGGCCGGGCGGCGATCAAGTCGTTCGTGGTGGAGAAGGGCACTCCGGGCTTCGAGGTCGTGCGGCTGGAGCACAAGCTCGGGATCCGCGCGTCCGACACGGCGGTGCTGCGGTTCGACAACTGCCGCGTGCCGAAGGAGAACCTGCTCGGCTCGCCGGAGATCAACACGTCCAAGGGGTTCGCGGGGGTCATGCAGACCTTCGACAACACGCGCCCCCTGGTCGCGGCGATGGCGGTCGGCCTGGCGCGGGCCGCGCTGGAGGAGACGGCGAAGATCCTTGCCGAGGCGGGTGTCGTGGTGGACTACGACCGCCCGGCGCACCACCAGCACGCCGCGGCGGCCACGTACCTGGAACTGGAAGCCGACTACGAAGCGGCGTACCTGCTGACGCTGGAGTCGGCGTGGATGGCCGACAACCGCAAGCCGAACTCGCTGCAGGCATCCATGGCGAAGGCGAAGGCCGGCCGATCGGTCGTGGACATCACGCTCAAGTGCGTCGAGCTGATCGGCACGCTCGGCTACACGGAAGAGATGCTGCTCGAAAAGTGGGCCCGGGACTCGAAGATCCTGGACATCTTCGAAGGCACGCAGCAGATCCAGCAACTCATCGTCGCGCGGCGGTTGCTGGGGAAGACTTCGGCGGAGCTGAAATAGCGCGCCACCGCCCGGCTCCCCGTGTGCGGAGAGCCGGGCGGACTCGCCCGCCGGGTGACGGCGCTGGTCTTTCCGCGCGTTCGCGCGTTCAATGGGGATCCCGGAGGTGAACCATGGGCGATCGCGACGATTTCCTCACCTGGGTCGGCTCCCGGCTGCGGGACGCCGAAGTCGCGTTGCACAACGGCGACCCGGTGCCGCGGCGGGCGATCTGGTCGCGGGCGGAACCGGTCTCCGTGCTGGGCGCCTGGCTGAACGCCACCGGCCAGGCCGAGATCGACGACCTGTTCAGCCGGCTCGGAGCCACCTTCTCGGACTGCGCCTCCTACGAACACGAGATCGTCGCAGCCGATGTGGTCGGTGACATGGCCTACACGGTGGGCTACGAACACACCCGGGCGTCCGTCGACGGGGAACCGCGCGACTACACCCTGCGCGCGACCCAGATCTACCGCCGCGAGGACGGCGAATGGAAAGTCGCCCACCGGCACGCCGACCTCGTCCAAAACGCCTGAGCCATCGCAGTCGTTAGGCTTCCCGCGTGCGAAAAGCGACGGTGAAGATCCGGCCGGACACCGATCCCGCCACCATCGAACCGCGCATCGCCGGGCAGGCGACTGAGCGGGTCCTCGTCGCCGCGCCCTTGCCCGCCCCTGTCCTCGCCGCCGCCGCGGAGGCGCTCGCCGCGCATCCCGGCGTCGCGCTCCACCTGCTGGGACACGCCGATCCCGCGCAGCTGCCCGTGTTCCGCCACGTGCGAGAACTCGCCCTCGACGTGCCGCACGCCACGGCCTTCGACGTGCTCTCCGAGTTCACGGAACTCCGCGAGCTGCGGCTCGGCCGCACGAACTCCGCCAAACCGTCCCTCGCCTTCCTCGGCGGACTGCCGAACCTGGTCACGCTCGCCGTCGACGAGCACGGCAGGGGCTTCGAGTCGATCGCCGGCGCCTCATCCCTGCGCCACCTCGCACTGCGTTCTCCGCGCGCGAAATCCCTCGAACCCCTGCGCGGTCACCCCGCGCTCGAGACCTTCGCGATGGACTTCGGCGGCATCCGGGACCTGACCCCACTGGCCGGCATCCCGACGCTGCGCGGGCTCGCCCTCTTCCAGATCCGCGGGCTCGACGACCTCAGCGCCCTGGCCGACTGCGTCAACCTCGAAGCGGTCTCCCTCGGGGCACTCAAGAACGTCCCCGACTTGCAGGCGCTCGCCCGGCACCCCGCCCTGCGGTTCCTCATCCTCGAACTCCTCCGCGGCCTGGACACCCTCGCCCCGCTCGCGACGTGCGCACGCCTCGAACAGCTCGCTCTCTTCGACTCGCGCCCGGCCGACCGGCGGCTCGACGTCCTCGTCCCCGCGCCCGGCCTGCGGCACGCCCTGATCGGCGACCCGTACCCACCCGCCCAGGTCGACGCGCTGCGCGAGCGGTTGTACACCCTCCATTACCGCGGCGAGAACCTGCGCGGCGACGGCTCCGCTCTCCGCGTCCACTGGCGCACCCCGGTCACCGACCTCCTCTGACCGTCCACAGAAGATCTTCCGGCTCGACGTAACGCGCAACTCCCGGGTGCGACTCTCCCTACTATCCCGAAGGGAGGCCCGAAGATGACTGGTTACCTCGTCCAGCCCGCCTCGGTGGAAAGGTTCCGCGACGGCTTCGACGGCCGGATCGTCACGCCGGAGGACGGCGACTACGAGAGCGTCCGCGGCGTCTTCAACGCCATGATCACCGCCCGCCCGCAGGTCATCGCCCAGTGCGGGACCGTCCGGGACATCACGGCGGCGCTGCGGTTCGCCCGGGACAACGCACTTCCGGTCGCCGTGCGGGGTGGGGGGCACAGCGTCGCCGGGGCGTGCCTGGTCGAGGACGGTCTCGTCATCGACCTGCGCCGCCTCAACGCCGTCACCGTCGACGCCGAGGCGAAGACCGCGACGGCGGGCGGTGGCGCCACCTGGGGCGACTTCGACCGAGCCTGCCAGCCGCACGGCCTGGCCACCACCGGCGGCCGCGTGTCGACCACCGGCGTGGCCGGCCTGACGCTCGGCGGCGGCTCCGGCTGGATCGAACGCAAGTTCGGCCTCGCCTGCGACAACCTGCTCTCCGTCGACCTCGTCACCGCCGACGGCCGCGAGGTCACGGCAAGCGAGCAGGAGAACCCCGACCTCTTCTGGGCCCTGCACGGCGGCGGCGGCAACTTCGGCGTGGCCACCCGGCTCACCTTCCGGCTGCACGACCTGCCGGAGTTCTCGATGGCCCTGATGCTGTGGCCCGGCGACCAGGGGCGCGCCGTCGCCGGTGTCTACCGCGACCTCATGCGCACCGCGCCGGACGAGATCGGCGGCGGCCTGCTCTACCTCACCGGCCCGCCCGAGGAGTTCGTGCCCGGACACCTCGTCGGCCGGCTCTGCTGCGGCGTCCTGGTCACCTGCACCGGCCCGGAAACCCGGCTGCGCGACATCATCGGCCCGCTGCTCGCGACCGCGCCGCCCGGCCAGGTCATCACCGACGTCCCCTACGCCGGCCTGCAGTCCATGCTCGACGACCCCGCGGGCTTCCGGAACTACTGGTCCGACGAGAACCTGCGCGAACTGCCCGACGAAGCCCTCGACCGGTTCTGCGAACGCGCGCTGGACATGGTGGTGCCGTCACCGTCGCAGCACGCGCTGCTGCCGTGGGGCGGCGCCGTCACCCGCGGCCAGGACTGGCCGGGGTTCGACCGCGACAACCAGTGGGCCGTGCACCCGCTGGGCCTGTGGGCCGACCCGGCCGACGACGACCGCGCCATCGCGTGGGCCCGCAACCTGCGCGCCGACATGCGGCCGTGGGCATCCGGCGACGTCTACCTCAACTTCATCGGCGACGAGGGCGACGACCGCATCGTGGCCGGCTACGGCGAGGAGAACTACCGGCGCCTGCAACGCATCAAGGCCGACTACGACCCGGACAACGTGTTCAACCGCTGGCACGACATCAAGCCGGCCTAACCGAGCAGAGCCCGGAGCGCCGCGGCGAACTGCGTGGGGCGTTCGACCGGCCCGAGGTGGCCGCCGGGAAACTCCGTCAGCGGTAGTCCGAGCCGGTTCGCCAAAGCGGCGGCGGCCCGGTACGGCAGCTGGCCCCGCGAGTCGATCCCGGCGACCGGGACCAGCCGCGGCCCGGCGGCGGCGAGCGCGGCCACGTCGACGTCCGCGGACGTGAACGGCACCAGGACGTGCTCGAGGAACAGCGGCTGGAGTTCGCCGAGGCGGGCGAACAGCTCCAGCAGTTCCGGCGTCGGCGGCTCCGGGCTGGTTTCCGCGTACCCGTCCAGCCAGTCGCCGGGGTGGCGCAACTCCGGGGTCGCCGCGCCGGGTTCGGGAGCCGTCATGGCGTCGGTCATCAGCCGCGCCGCTTCGTCCAGGTCCCCGGTGCGCGCCGCCGCCCGGACGGCCTCGAGCGCGGCACGGTGGCGGTCCGCGTCCGGCAGCAGGCCGACCACCGGCGGCTCGTGGACCACCGCGAGACGCACGCGCTCCGGGTGGCGGGCGAGCAGGTCGAGGGTCGTGATGGCGCCGGCGCTGAACGCGAACACCGCGGGCGGCTCGTCGAAGAGCGCCTCGATCAGGCCGAGCACGTCCTCGGCGTAGACCTTCGGGTGCTGGTCGCCGTCCGGCCGCGCCGACACCAGGCGGCTGGACATGGCGACGACGCGGTAGTGATCGGCCAGGTGCGCGGCGAGCCCGTCGAAGACGCCGGCGTGCCCCGCCCCGCCGGGCAGGAGCAGCAGCGGCGGGCCGTCGCCGCGCTCGTGGTAGTCGATGGGCGTGCCGTCGAGCGTGATGCGCATGGGTTTCTCCGGTCCCGGGTCAGTGGATCTTCGTCCAGTTGGTCAGCGTGTGGTGGAGCGCGTCGACCGCGCGACGCCAGGACACGTCGAGACTGTGGTCGGCGGTGAAGGCGCCGGTGGCTTCCAGGTCGCTGAAGCCGTGCAGGGTGCTGCGCAGGAACCGGACCGCGTCGGTGGCGTCCGGTTCGGACAGGTCGTACCCGCGCAGCAGCGCGTAGCAGACCTCGATGATGCGCATGACGCCCGGCGTTTCGGCGGCCCGCTCCGGCGGCACCGGGTGCCGCGTGGCGGCGTAGCGGCCAGGGTGCTCCGTCGCCAGGGTTCGGTAGGTGTCGGCGAAGGCGGTCAGCGCGTCGCGGCCGGCGCGTCCGGCCACCGCCGCGCTCAACGCTTCCGCCCATTCGGAAAGCGCCCGCAGCGCCACACGTTCCTGCAGGTCTGCGAGGCCGCGGATGTGGGTGTAGAGGCTGGCGTCGCGGACGCCGAACCGCTTCGCGAGCGCCGCGAGCGTCACGTTCTCGAAGCCGATCTCATCGGCCAGGTCGGCGGCGGCCGACACCAGCGCGTCCGGCGTGATCCTCCCACGCGGCATTTTCCTAACCTCCCTAGGACTGGTCCTAATATACACAGGACCCGGCATCGCGGTCATCGGCAAGCAGATGCGGGTGCCCGAGCGGAGGTCCTCGATGGGGCACGCCAACGCAGGCACCACGGTGTATGCCGGTAGTTGATCGTGCAGCGTTATCAGGGGGGTGGCCGGCGGCGCGGATCGCTGAGCAGCTCGGGGTGGCCCGTTCCACGGGCAGCTTGGGCTCCGTCAGCTCACGACATCTAGTGCCTACCGTGGGCGGTTGAACCAGGCGCCGGCCTGTGCGGTGACCATCAACGCCAGGATGACGCCGCTGCAGGCGAGGCCGATGACCGGGCCGCCCGTGAAGATGAGGCCGAAGCCGTCCCCGAGGCCAAGGCTGCCCAGGCAGGTCATGATCATCAGCGAGGCGTACACGATCGTGGCGACACGGACACCTCCGCCGCGGGTGGCGAACTTCGTCCCCAGGACGATCGACAGCACACCCAGGCCCAGCAGCACACCGACAATGGCGACAGCATCGGCGATGCTGCCGCCGTCGTTGGCGATGACGCCGGCCAAGAGGCCGGCGACGAGCACGCCGACGGTGAGCTGCATGCCACCCATGACGAACAGGAGCACCCGCGCCCCCCTGATCAGTCCGGGCATGCCCGGGTGGCCGTACATAGTGGCGTCTCCTCCTTCGGACCGTCCGGGACGGCGCAGTGTACGACGAAGACAGGGGTAAGACCGGCGAGAGTCCTCCTCGCCGAACACGAATTTGACAGGCAAGTACTCACTTGCCTATCGTTGCCGGCGTGGGTGACGTCTTCAAAGCCCTGGCCGACCCCACGCGCCGCACGATCCTCGACGAACTGACCGACCGGGACGGGCAAACGCTCTTCGAACTCTGCGCCCGGCTGGTGTCCATCCACGGGCTCAGTTCGTCACGGCAGGCGGTTTCGCAGCACCTCGACGTGCTCGAATCCGCCGGTCTGGTCGAGTCGAGGCGTGAGGGCCGGTACAAGTTCCACTACATCAACACGAAACCGCTCGAACCGATCGTCGAGCGGTGGCTCAGGAAGCGGGGACGGACATGAGGATCAACCTGGCGAGCGTGCTCGTCGACGACCAGGAGAAGGCGCTGCGGTTCTACACCGACGTGCTGGGTTTCGTGAAGAAGCACGACATCCCGATGGGTGCGGACCGGTGGCTGACCGTGGTGTCGCCGGAGGACCCGGAGGGCACCGAACTGCTGCTGGAGCCGAGCGGGCACCCGGCGGCGAAGCCGTTCAAGGACGCGCTCGTCGCCGACGGCATCCCGTGGACCATGTTCGCCGTGTCCGACGTGCAGGCGGAGTACGAGCGGATGCGTGGCCTCGGCGTGCGTTTCACGCAGGAGCCGACGGACATGGGCACCGTGATCACCGCCGTGTTCGACGACACCTGCGGCAACCTCATCCAGATCGGCCAGATGAAGTCCTAATCGGACACCTGATCGCCGAGGAAGGCGTCGATGTGCCGCCAGGTGGTGTCCCGGGCGCGACGGCCGGTCAGCACGCCGAGATGCCCGCCAGGGGCGGTCTCGAACCGCACGTCCGGCGCGTTCTCCAGCAACGGCACCAGCCGCTCCACGGCGCGCCGCGGGGCGATGGTGTCGTTGCGCCCGGCGATCACCAGCGTCGGCACCTTCACCCCGGACAGCGAGATGATCCGGCCGTTCAGGTCGAGGCCGCCCTCGACGAGGTCGTTGGCGCGGAAGAACCGGTGGTACATCTGCCCGAACGTGCGGCCGGGGTAGGCGATCATGTTGTCCATGAAGTGGTCGACCGCCTCGATCTGGGCGAGGTAGTCCCGGTCGCCGAGGTTCTGCAGGATCGCCAGCGGCTTGGTCAGCTGCTTGTTGATGCCCGTCGCCCAGAACACGCGTTCGACCACATAGGACGGTGCGCCGCCGAGCATCCGGTACAGCGGCGTGAGCAGGTAGCCGCCGGTCAGGACCACCAGCGGCCGGAACGGCGCGACCAGCGGGATGGCGGTGAAGTCGACCGGCGAGGCGACCGTAGTGATCGACTGCACCGGCAGGTCGGGGCGGTCCGCCGTGGTCAGCAGGGAGAACAGCCCGCCGAGGCACCACGCGACCAGGTGCACGCCGCGCCCGCCGGAGTCCTCGCTGACCTTGCGGATGGCCCGCGGCAGCACCTCGTCGATCCAGTGCTCGATGCCCAGCCGGCGGTCGGAGAACGCGACGGTGCCGTAGTCCACCAGGTAGGTGCGGCGGCCCCGGTCGACCAGGTGCTCGGCGAGGCTGCAGCCGCGCCGCAGGTCGAAGCACAGGGCGGGCGCGGCCAGCGGCGGCACGAGCAGCACCGGATCACCGTCCGGCGACGGCGTCATCCGGTACAGCGACCGGTTCGGGCCCTGGTCGACCAGCACGCGCGGCACCGGTCGCAGGTCGGCGAGACCGCCGCGCAGGACGCCGAGCGCGTTGGCCGCCATCGCGGTCACTGCTGGTACCACCATCTACCTCGAAACTCCGTTCTCCGCACCGATCCTTCCCCGGGACCGACGCTACTTCAAGGCCGCCTCACCCTCGCTTCGTACTCCGCCCGCGCGCCCGCGTGCGCCTGGGTGAACACCTTGTCGGCGCCGATGGCGCGCATGAACCACTCCGCGGCCGCGCGCGGCAGCAGGCGGCTGACAGAGCAACGTTGCCATGGCGGCCATACTGCCCGGTAACTGACATTAGCGCCAGAGGTGTCACACCCGTTGTTCGAAGATCTGGACCCACACGTCGTCGCGCACACGCACCCGCTCGGTCGGCGTGAACCCCTGGCCCTCGTAGTAGCGGACGAGCTTGCCGTCTCCGCCCGCCCAGCAGTCGACGCGCAGCAGGCCGATGCCGCGGTCGCGGGCGTCCTGGCGGGCGAACTCCAGCAGCCGGGCGCCGACGCCGCGGTGCTCGCGGGAGGCCAGCAGCAGCGTCACGTACACCTCGGGCTCGTCGACCGGCGGCGTGTACGGCAGCGGGTGGTCGAGGATCAGGGCGCCGGCGGGCACACCGTCCGAAATGGCCAGGAACGGTCGGCCGTCGCGCAGCATCGTGCGGACGCGCTCGACCTTCGCCGGGTCCGCCGACCACGGTTCGGTGCCCCACTGGCCGGCGCTGCCGCGGGCGACGAGCCATTCGACGGCCGCGTCGAACAGCCCCAGGACGATGTGCAGGTCGCCCTCGCCGGACTCGCGGATCTCCATCACGGCGCCGTCAGGACGAGCGGGCCGTCCGCGGTGACGGCGATGGTGTGCTCGACGTGCGCGGCGCGGGAGCCGTCGCTGGTCAGGATGGTCCAGCCGTCGTCGGCGTAGCGGTAGTCGTCGCGGCCGCCCGCGAGGAACATCGGCTCGATCGCGATGACCAGCCCTTCCCGCAGCACCATTCCCTTGCCCGCGACGGCTTCGTTCGGCACGTGCGGCGCTTCGTGCATCGCGCGACCCACACCGTGACCCCCGTGGTCGGCGAGCAACCCGTACCCGGCGCGACGCCCGACCTCGGCGATCGCGTGGCCGATGTCGCCCATCCTGTTCCCTGGGCGGGCCTGCTCGATGCCCGCCCACATACCCCGCTCGGTGGCGGCGATCAGGTCCAGGTCAGCCTGATTCCCGTTGCCGACGACGAAGCTGACCGCGGCGTCCCCGTGCCAGCCGTCGACGTGCGCTCCGAAGTCGACACTCAGCAGATCACCCTCGCCGAGGCGGTAGTCCGTCGGGATGCCGTGCACGACGGCGTCGTTGACACTGGTGCAGAGCACAGCCGGATAGGGCGACGGCGCGAAACGCGGGTGGTAGTGCAGGAAGGACGACTTGGCGCCCTCGTCGTTGAGGACGTCCGCGGCGAGCTGGTCCAGCTCGCGCAGACTGGTGCCGACGGCCGCCTGCTCGCGGACGCTCTGGAGCACCTTCGCGACGACCCGCCCCGCGGCGCGCATGGCGTCCAGCTCACCGCGACTCTTCAGCTCGATCACTTCTCACCTCGCCGGTATAGTTATACCGGAAGTTATAGCACCGCGCCCACGACCCAAAGGTAGCTGGGTGGTCATCCCGTCGCCTGACACGCAACGATCACCTTGAGCCAGGGCCGCAACCCGCGCTGGGTCCGGCAGCCGAAAACAGAAAGCTTGCGGCCCTGGCTCAAGGTGATATGCACAAGCCGGAAGGCGACGGGATGACCACCCAGCGACCACCTCGCCAAGGTGAGACGACAACGGTCCCCTGGTCATCCCGGAGCCTGCCCGTCCGGCGAGGACTATCTTTTGATCTTTAAACCCGCGCCGTCGCGCGGAAATGCGCCTCACGGCGCCGAACGGTCACCTTCCGACCACCCCCGCCCCCTCTCCCTGAGTGTGTTTCAGTCGCCGAGCAGCCGTGTCAAGGCGGGAAAGCGTGCCTTGACACGCCTGGTCGGCGACTAACAACTCGTTTCATAATGAAGTCGGCAGCTTGCGGTAGCAGATGAGGACGCAGGCCAGGTGCATGAGGCCAAGGTGGATGTCGGCTCGGCGTTCCCAGCGGATCCGTAAACGCTTGAACTGGTGCAGCCAGGCGAACATCCGCTCAACTACCCATCTGATCTTGCCGAGACCGGAGCCGTGAGCGGTGTTCTTGCGAGCGATTCGCGGGACGATGCCCTTGTCTCGCAGGGTCTTGCGGTGATGGTCGTAGTCATAGCCGCGGTCGCCGTAGAGCCAGCGCGGGCGCTGACGAGGCCGGCCGCGTTTCCCGCGGATCACTGGAAGCGCCTCGACCAGCGGTATGAGCTGCGTGCTGTCGTGCCGGTTGCCACCAGTAACAGACACCACGAGCGGAATACCGTTGCCGTCGGTGATCACATGGTGCTTGGAACCGAGCCGAGCCCGATCGACGGGCGAGGGGCCCGTCGCTTCCCCCCTTTCAACGCCCGTACATGCGACCCATCCACCACCGCCACATCCAGATCGAGCCGATCCAGCGCTCGCAGCTGGTCAAGCAAGAGCTTGTGCACCGCGTCGAACACCCCGGCCTCGGTCCAGGCCCGCAACCGACGCCAACAGGTCACCCCGGAGCAGCCGAACACCTCACGCGGCAGCTCCCGCCACGAGATCCCGGTCTTGAGCACGAACACGATCCCCGCCAACGCCGCCCGGTCATCCACCGGCAACCGACCCGGATACCGACTCCGCCGCACAGGCCTCGGCGGCAGCAACGGCTCCACCCGCTGCCACAGACTGTCGGGAACCAACTTCTCAATCACCACATCAGCATGCCCACACTTGATCAACTACGGCCAGCAGACGCGCCGATCATTTTGAAACGAGTTGTAAAGATCGGCTGTGGATCGGGGGCGGGGGAGGTCTGGTGCGTGGTCGGTCTTCTTTCGTTGCCGGGTGGCGGTTTGTCTTCAGCAGTTGTGTGTTGTCAGTTCCAGGCGGAGGCTGAAGATCTTTTGTGATGGGTCCGTGTTGAACACGTAGACCGCTTTCGGGTTTCCCGGCACTGGTGCGGTGATGACGTAATTGGCGGTTGTCGCGTTGGGGTAGGCCGCCATCACTTCCGCGTCCGTCGAGCCGACGCCGATTCCCTCCGGCGTGGTGACGCCGGGCTTCGCGTTGATGCGGGCCACCCCGTAGGTGGGTGATATGTCGACCGGGGTTCCACCGCCGCGCAGCCAGTACCTGTGGCACGGGCTGCCCGAGTAGCCCTCGCTCATGTCGAACTCGTCCGTCGCCACCGCGTCCGCCTCGCTCATGCCCAGTGCGAGCCTGCCCCAGCCGGTGGGGCCGATCGTCGGGTCGGTAGACGCCGGGCGTTGTGCGGATCCGGTCGGTGTGCTGGAACTCCGCACCGGGCTGTGGGAGGCGCTCTGCGAACCTGTCACGCTCGGCACGCTCGTCACCCCCGTCGACGACTGCGGTGGCGGGACGCTGGAGCTGGTCGCGACCGGCGGCAAACCCGTTTCCGAGCCTGCCGTCGTCGCGATCGTCGTCACCGGGAGGTTCGTCGCGGGCAGCGTGTCCGTGCGGCCCCCACCCACGCCGGACAGGGCGATGCCCACCGCGGTGACCGCGACCAGCGTCAACGCCCCGCCGCTCGCCACCACCGTGTTGCGCCGGTGCCTGCGTCGCCGGGCGCCGGCCACCACCAGCAGCTCCGCGCCGGGCCGGACGGGCATGTCGAGGCGCTCATCCTCGAACAGCCGGCTCAGTTCGTCCTCGAGGTTCACCACTCGTCACCCACCCCCACCAGGCTCCCCAGCTTCCCGCGCAGGCTGGCCAGCGCCTTGCTGGCCTGGCTCTTCACCGTCCCGGGGCTGATCCGCATCGCATCGGCGATCTCGGCTTCGGACAGCCCCTCGTAGTACCGGAGCACGACGACGGTCCGCTGCCGCGGCGGCAAAGCCGCGAGCGCCTGCCACAACGGCTCGTTTTCCAGCCGGTCGGGCGGGGGGTAGGGGGGCGGTTCCGGGATGTCGGCGACCAGGCTTTCCCGCCGCCTGCTGCGCCACCTGCTGACGTGCGTGTTCGCCATGGCGCGCTTCACGTACGGCAGCGGGCTCTCCGCACCGCGCAACGTCCCCCAGCGGACGCCGATCTTCTCCAGGACGATCTGCACCAGGTCGGCCGCGTCATGGGGGTTGCCGGTCAGCAAGTGACCGTAACGGAGCAGCCCGGGCAACGCCGCCCGCACGAACTCCGCGAAATCCTCGTCCACCGCGCCCCCTGCTCAGCCGTCCCGGCTCGTCCGGGCGGTACACGCGCAGGGGGCGCCGCAGGTTGCCTCAGTTCACCGGATTCAACGAAGACCCAGCTCACGGGCGATCAGCATCCGCTGCACCTCGCTCGTGCCCTCACCCACCTCGAGGATCTTCGCGTCCCGGTAGAACCGTCCGACCGGGAACTCGTTCATGAACCCGTAGCCGCCGAAGATCTGCGTCGCGTCGCGGGCGTTGTCCATCGCCGCGTTCGAGGCGACCAGCTTCGCGATCGAAGCCTCCTTCTTGAACGGCTCACCACGCAGCATCTTCGACGCGGCGGCGTAGTAGGCCAGCCGGGCGGTGTGCGCGCGCACCTCCATGTCGGCGATCTTGAACTGGATCGCCTGGTACTCGCCGATGCGGTGCCCGAACGCCTCCCGCTCCCCCGCGTACCGCAGGCACTCGTCGACACAGCCCTGCGCGAGCCCGACGCTCAGCGCGGCGATCGCGACCCGGCCCTCGTCCAGGATGGACAGGAACTGCGCGTACCCGCGGCCACGCTCGCCGAGCAGGTTCTCCGCGGGCACCCGGCAGTCGTCGAACGACAGCTCGTGCGTGTCCGAGGCGTTCCAGCCGACCTTCGAGTACTTCGGCGCCACCGTGAACCCGGGCGTGCCGGACGGCACGATGATCGCCGAGATCTCCTTGCCACCGCCGGGCTTCTCCCCGGTCACCGCGGTCACGGTGACCAGCCGGGTGATGTCGGTGCCGGAGTTGGTGATGAACGACTTGCTGCCGTTGATCACCCACTCGTCGCCGTCGAGCCGGGCCGTGGTGCGCGTCGCACCCGCGTCCGAACCGCCGCCGGGCTCGGTGAGCCCGAACGCGCCCAGCGCCTCCCCGGAACACAGCGACGGCAGCCACTTCTCCTTCTGCTCCGCCGAACCGAAGCGGAACAACGGCATCGCGCCCAGCGACACACCCGCTTCGAGCGTGATCGCCACCGACGAGTCGACCCGCGCGAGCTCCTCCAGCGCCAGGCACAGCGCGAAGTAGTCGCCACCCATGCCGCCGTACTCCTCCGGGAACGGCAGCCCGAACAGGCCCATCCGCGCCATGCCCCGCACGATCTCGTACGGGAATTCCTCGCGCTCGTAGAAGCCGCCGATGACGGGCGCGACCTCCTTCTGCGCGAAGTCGTGCACGCTCTTGCGCAGCGCCTCGTACTCTTCACCGAGCCGGAAGTCGATCATTTCTGCTCCTTGACCACCGCGAGCGTCTCGTCGAGGGCCACCTGCTGGCCCACCTGGACGCGGAGTTCCTCGACCACGCCGTCGACCGGAGCGACCAGCGTGTGTTCCATCTTCATCGCCTCGACGACCAGCAGCGGCGCGCCCGCGCTCACCACGTCGCCCTGCGCGACCTTGACCACCAGCACCGTGCCGGGCATCGGGCTGACCACCGGGCCGGCCTCGCTCACGTCGCCGTGCGTGGCGAGCAGGTTGGGCCGCTCGCCGACCACCACGCCGTGCCCGTCGCGGCCGAGCCACACCCGGTCCTGCGGCGCGTCGGCCCGCAGGTACCGGCGGAACTCGCCGTCGTAGTGCACTTCGAGCCGGTTCCCGTTGCGCCGCGCGGAAACCGGGATCGGCTCGCCACCGTCCACAGTGACCTGCGCGGCGTCCGGCGGACCCTCGATCGTGACGAGCGCTTCGGCGTCCCCGGCCCGCAGCCGGAACGTGACCCCGCCCGGCCCGCCGAGCCGCCACCCGCTGGGCACCGCCCACGGATCGGAGGTGTCCTCCGGCACCAGGCCGAGCAGCCGGTCCATCGCGGCGGCGACGAAGAACTCCGCCGGCACCGCCGATTCGACCAGCTCGTCCAGGCGACGCTCGACGAGACCGGTGTCCAGCTTCCCGGCCTGCACGTCGGGATCGGCGAGCAGGGCACGCAGGAACGTCACGTTGGTGGGCACGCCCAGCACGGACGTCCCGGCCAGCGCCCGGTCCAGCCGGTGCAGCGCCGACGCCCGGTCCGGGCCCCACGCGATGACCTTCGCCAGCATCGGGTCGTAGTTCGAGCCGACCACCGAGCCCTCGGTGAGCGAGGAGTCGACCCGGACACCCTGCCCGCGCGGCTCGTCGAGCGCCAGCACGGTGCCGCCGGTCGGCACGAACCCGCGCGCCGGGTCCTCGGCGTAGACGCGGGCCTCGACGGCGTGCCCGTTGAGCCGGATGTCGTCCTGGGTAAGGGAAAGCGGCTCGCCCGCGGCGACCCGCACCTGCCATTCGACGAGGTCGAGTCCGGTCACCATCTCCGTCACCGGGTGCTCGACCTGCAGCCGGGTGTTCATCTCCATGAAGAAGAACTCGTCCGGCTTGCGCGCGGAGACGATGAACTCGACCGTGCCCGCGCCGACGTACCCGACCGAGCGGGCCGCTTCGACGGCGGCCGCGCCCATCCGGGCCCGGGTCTCCTCGTCGAGCAGCACCGACGGCGCCTCCTCCACGATCTTCTGGTGCCGCCGCTGCAGGCTGCACTCGCGTTCGCCCAGGTGCAGGACCGTGCCGTGGGTGTCGGCGAGGACCTGGATCTCGATGTGCCGCGGCGTGGTGACGAACCGCTCCAGCAGCAGCCGGTCGTCCCCGAACGCCGAGCGGGCCTCGCGCTGCGCGGACTCGACCGCGGCCGCGAGCTCACCGGGCTCGGTGACCAGCCGCATGCCCTTGCCGCCCCCGCCGGCGGAGGGCTTGAGCAGCAACGGGTACCCGACCTCGTCGGCCGCCTTCGCGAAGTCGTCCACATCGGACAGACCGGGCACCACGGGCACGCCTGCGGCGGACACCGTGGCCTTGGCCCGGATCTTGTCGCCCATGGCGTCGATCGCGCTCACCGGCGGGCCGATGAAGACCAGCCCGGCCTTTTCGCACTCGGCGGCGAACTCGGCGTTCTCCGCGAGGAACCCGTAGCCCGGGTGGACGGCCTGCGCTCCGGAATCCACGGCGGCGCGCACGATGTCCGGGATGGACAGGTAACTGCGGGTCGCCTCGGCAGGCCCGATGCGGATCGCGGTGTCGGCCTCGTGCACGTGCCGTGCATCGGCGTCGGCGTCGCTGTAGACCGCGACCGAGCGGATGCCGAGGCGCCGCAGGGTGCTGATGACGCGAACCGCGATCTCGCCGCGGTTGGCGATGAGGACTGTGTCGAACATGCCCCTCACATCCGGAAGACGCCGTAGCTGACGGGTTCCAGCGGCGCGTTCGCCGCGACCGACAACGCGAGCCCGAGCACCGTGCGGGTGTCCGCCGGGTCGATCACGCCGTCGTCCCACAGCCGCGCGGTCGAGTAGTAGGGGCTGCCCTGCTCCTCGTACTGGCGGCGGATGGGCTCCTTGAACGCCTCTTCCTCCTCGGCGGGCCACTCGCCGCCGCGGCTCTCGATCGAGTCGCGGCGCACGGTCGCCAGCACCGACGCGGCCTGCTCACCGCCCATGACGGAGATCCGGGCGTTGGGCCACATCCACAGGAAGCGGGGCGAGTACGCCCGGCCGCACATGGAGTAGTTGCCCGCGCCGAACGAGCCGCCGATGATCACGGTCAGCTTCGGCACCCGGGCGCACGCCACGGCGGTGACCATCTTGGCGCCGTGCTTGGCGATGCCGCCGGCCTCGTAGTCCCTGCCGACCATGAACCCGCTGATGTTCTGCAGGAAGACCAGCGGGATCGAGCGCTTGTCGCACAGCTCGATGAAGTGCGCGCCCTTCATGGCCGACTCGGCGAACAGGACGCCGTTGTTCGCGACGATGCCGACCGGGTGGCCGTGGATGTGCGCGAAACCGGTGACCAGGGTGGCGCCGTACTCCTTCTTGAACTCGTTGAAGCGGCTGCCGTCGACGATGCGCGCGATGACCTCACGCACGTCGTACGGGGTGCGCGAGTCGGTGGGCACGACGCCGTAGAGCTGCTCCGGGTCGACCGCGGGCGCCTCGACCTGGCGGACCTCCCACGGGCGTGGGCTGCGCGGGCCGAGGGTGGCGACGATGTTGCGGACGATCGACAGGGCGTGCGCGTCGTCGTTGGCGAGGTGGTCGGTGACGCCGGACTGGCGGGCGTGCACGTCCCCGCCGCCCAGCTCCTCGGCGGTGACGACCTCGCCGGTCGCGGCCTTCACCAGCGGCGGGCCGCCGAGGAAGATCGTGCCCTGGTTGCGGACGATGACGGCCTCGTCGCTCATCGCCGGGACGTACGCGCCACCGGCGGTGCACGAGCCGAGGACGGCCGCGATCTGCGGGATACCGCGCGCGGACATGGTCGCCTGGTTGTAGAAGATGCGGCCGAAGTGCTCGCGGTCCGGGAACACGTCGTCCTGCTTCGGCAGGAACGCGCCGCCCGAGTCGACCAGGTAGATGCACGGCAGGTTGTTGTGCAGGGCGACTTCCTGCGCGCGCAGGTGCTTCTTGACCGTCATCGGGTAGTAGGTGCCGCCCTTGACGGTCGCGTCGTTGGCGACGATGACGCACTCGCGACCGGAGACCCGCCCGATGCCGGTGATGATGCCGGCGGCGGGGGCCTCGTCGTCGTACAGCCCGTTCGCGGCCAGGGGCGACAGCTCCAGGAACGGTGAGCCCGGGTCGAGCAGCGCGTCCACGCGGTCCCGCGGCAGGAGCTTGCCGCGTTCCACATGCCGGGCACGCGCCTTCTCGGGGCCACCCGTTCGGGCGGCCGCCAAGCGCTTGCGCAGATCCTCGACCAGCTCCGCGTGCGCGGTCGCGTTCCGGGCGTACTGCTCGCTTCGCGGGTCCGCGGAGGTGCCGAGCACCGGGAAGTCCATGACCCTCCTCATCCGACGCCGGACGTGGTTAGTAGTCGTTAACGCCGGTACCGATGTTAACCACTACTAACGTGCGGTGTCCAGATCCGGGGTGCGGGAGGTGTCGAACAGCGGCGGGTTCGCGCGACGTAGAGGTGAGAGACCGGCAACCCGAGGAGGGCGACCATGACAGCCACCTACACCTTCGACGTCTTCACCAGCCTCGACGGCTTCGGCGCGGCCGGCGGCGACTGGACCGGCTACTGGGGCAAACAGGGCCCCGAGCTGCTCGAACGCCGCCTCGCCCTGTACGACGAGGAGCCGCGGATCGTCTTCGGCGCCAACACGTACCGGGCGTTCGCTCAGATGCTGGCCGAGAGCACCGAGGACTCCGACGTCCGCGACCCGTGGGTGACCCGGATGCGGAACCTGCCGGCGACCATCGTGTCGTCCACGCTGCGGGAACCCCTCGACTGGCCGGACGCGACCGTGGTCAGCGGCGACGCCGTCGACGTCATCAGGCGACTCAAGGAGGAGTCGGCGGCGCCGCTGCGCTCACACGGCAGCCTGTCGATGAACCGGGCGCTGATGGCCGCCGGCCTGGTCGACCGCCTGCACGTGACGCTCTTCCCGGTGATCACCGCCAAGACCGGGCTGGACCCGATCTTCGCCGGCGGGGGCGACTTCGACCTGGAACTCCTCGAGCACCGGACGCTCGACGGGCACATCCAGGAGCTGATCTACCGGCCCACGCTGCACGGCTGAACACAGCGAGGGGGCGGCCGCAGCACGCGGCCGCCCCCTCGGAGACAGTCATCCGAGCGCCGCCACCAGCGACGGGTAGTAGCCCTGGGCCTGCCCGGTCGCCGTCGGGTGGTAGGACTCGTCGATCGGATAGGTCACGCTGTGCAGCCACGCCGAGCCGGAGCAGATCTCGTGCCCGGTGAAGGCCGGGCGCACGTCCGCGAAGGCGAATCCCGCCTCCGAGGCCTCCTTCTGGATGACCGAGTCGAGCGCGTCGGCCCCGCTGTTGATGTACCCGCGCGAGGTGTCGGACAGCCCGACCGAGCACGACCCGCCGATCTTGTAGAAGTGCGGGTAGCCCAGCACGATCACCGTCGCCTCCGGCGCGCGGGACCGGATCTCGCCGTAGGTCTTCTCCAGCAGCCCCGGCAGCGTGCCGTTGACGAACGCCTTCGCGTTGTCGATCGCGGTCTTGCAGCCCGAGTCCCCGCCGAGGATGCAGTCCTGCATGACACCCGCGAAGCCGGCGTCGTTGCCGCCGACGCTGATCGTCACCAGATCGGTCTCGTCGGACAACGCGCTCACCTGGTTGTTCAGCACGTCCGAGGTCTTCGCGCCGGAACACGCCTGGAAGTCCAGCGAAGCCGACGTCTGCCCGGCGTAGAGCACCGGGTAGGCGTTCGAGCTGCGCTTGCAGCTGGACGAGTCCAGGTAGCTCCCGGCACCGACCCCCGAGGAGTAGGAGTCGCCGAGCGCGACGTAGTCGAGGGTGGCGGCATCGGCCACCCCGGAGGTCAGGCCGATCGTGGCCAGGGCCGCGACGACGGTGGTTGCAAGCGTTCTCAGCACAGCGGGGACCACCTTCCGTGAGTAATCAACTCAATGAACGATTACCAGGTGCAATGCTCACAAGGGAGCCCCTTTTAGTAGGCTTTTCGGCTACCAACAGGTGACGGGAGGCGGACGTTAGCGCTCGCTAACCTGACTCGATAAGATGTTCACGTGTCGACGAGTCCCACACCGCTGGTCACCGGCGAGAAGGCCACCCGCCGCGAGGAGATCCTGAGCGCGGCCGCGGAGCTGTTCGCCCGGCATGGCTTCCACGGCGTCGGCATCGACGACATCGGCGCGGCGGTCGGCATCTCCGGCCCCGCGCTGTACCGGCACTTCCGCAGCAAGGACGCGATGCTCGGGGAGATGCTGAACTCGATCAGCCACTACCTCCTCGACGGCGGCACCGCGCGGGTCGACGCGACCGCCGACCCGCAGCAGGCGCTGGCGCAGCTGGTCGAGTTCCACGTCGACTTCGCGCTCACCCACCCGTCGCTGATCACGGTGCAGGAACGCAACCTCGCGAACCTCACCGACGCCGACCGCAAGCAGGTGCGGGCCCTGCAACGTCGTTACGTAGAGATATGGGTGAAGGTCATTCGCGATGCCGTCCCCGGAGTGGGGGAACGCCAGGCACGCTCGGCGGCACACGCCGTGTTCGGATTGATCAACTCGACGCCGTACAACCGCCATCTGGACGACGACGAACTGGCCGTCCTGCTGCGGCGCCTCGCACTCGGCGCCCTGCAGTCCGCCGCGTGATCATCACGTCACTCGTTTTTCCCACTACCGTTGAACGCCTTTCCCCGGCTTTGATAGATCCCGTGACCCAGGACCGGCAGCAGCTGATCTCGCGGGCGCAGCGCGCCCTCGTCGCGATGCAGCTCGGCCGAGACGACGACGCGCTCGACGAGGTGGCCCCGTCGAGCCGGGACGAGACGCGCGAGCTGATGCTGCTCCTGTTCGAGGAGTGCAGCACGATGGTGACCACGCTCGGTGACGGCGGCAGCGCCCCGGTCAAGGTCCAGGTGTTCGACGAGACCGGTGAAGAGGTGTCGATCGACCAGGCCGACCCGCCGGTGCGCACCGCCGTCCGCACGCTGCTCGCGGAGGTGCACGGCAACACCGAGGCCGCCGCGGAACAGGTGGAGATCGCCCTGGCGAGCGCCAACCGCGAAGAGGTGGACAGCCTGACGCTGCAGGCACTGCGGTGGACGGTGCGCCTGTCGGCCGAGTGCCTGGAGCGGGACCTGCCGGTCACCGAGTGGATCTCCGAGGCGCTGACCTGATCCGGAACGTAGGCGTGTCCCGGCCGCGGCCCGGCGTCAGTAGTGGTAGCGGCGCACGGTCTCCGGGTGGATGACGATGCTGACCTGTTCCTCGGCCCCGATCCCGGCGAGGTCCGCGGCACGGGCCGGGTCGTCGAGGTCCCAGTAGCGGGCGGCCAGGCGGGCGCTCAGTTCCTGTGCGCCATCCGGTTCCAGCGTGACCCGGCCGGCGACCGACACCCAGCGTTCGCGTTCACCGACCGGCGCGGCGACGACGATCGAGGCGCGCGGATCGCGGCGCAGTTGCCGCACCTTGGGCGAGTCCGGGGTGGTGAACAGCTGGATCGTGCCGTCGTCGGTGGCCTCGAACCACACCGGCCGCGGCTGCGGCGGGACCGGACCCGCGGCCACGGTCAGGAACCCGTGCAGGGGGCGGCGGAGGAACTCGAGGTCGTCGGGGGTCAGCGCACTGTCGCTCATGATCCCGATTGAACACCGCCGGCTCGGACGAGCACATGGTCGAAAGACCGGATCACCTGTGTGATCGTCTAACCTCGTCGCCGTGGACGTGTTCAGTGATCTGATCCGCGGGGTGCGCGCCCACGGCTCGCTGTTCGGCAGCACGACCCTGTCCCCACCCTGGAACCTGCACTTCGTGGACAGCGCGCCGCTGACCCTGTGCACCGTGCTCACCGGGGAAGGCTGGATCGTGCCGGAACACCACGCGCCCGAGCGACTGCGCGCCCGCGAGACGGTCATCGTGCGCGGTCCCGGGACGTTCACGTTCGTCGACGAGCCGGACACCCGGGCCGAGCCGGTCGCGTGCGGCGAGTTCTGCGCGACGCCCGAGCAGGGCGGGACGCGGTACCGGCGCGGCTGGCACGACCACGGCGACGGCGCGACGACGCTGATCGTCGGCGCCTACCCGGTCCGCGGCGAGATCAGCCGCCGGTTGCTGGACGCGCTGCCCGTCGTGGTGCGCGTTGGCGATGCCGGCGACACCTCCGACCCCGTCCTGGACCACCTCGCCGCCGAGGTCGCCGTCGACGCGCCGGGTCAGCAGGTCGTGCTCGACCGGCTGCTGGACTGGCTGCTGGTCTGCACACTGCGCGAGTGGTTCGACCGGCCCGGCGGCGAGCCCCCGGCGTGGTGGGACGCGCAGCGCGACCCGGTGGTCGGCCGCGCGCTGCGCCTGCTGCACGCCGAGCCTGCGGTGCCGTGGACGGTCGCCGCGCTGGCGGAGCGCACCGGCGTGTCGCGGTCGACCCTGGCCAAACGGTTCGCCGACCTGGTGGGCGAACCGCCGCTGACCTACCTGACCCGCTGGCGCATGACGCTCGCGGCGGACCGGCTGGTGACGCGGGAGGCCGCGACCATCGGCGAGATCGCCCGCTCCGTCGGCTACGCCGACCCGTTCGGGTTCAGCGCGGCGTTCAAACGGGTCCGCGGCGTCAACCCGAGCGAGTTCCGGCGGGACCGGACGGGAGTCAGTGCAGCAGCGCCTTCACCAGCGCCGACACCTGCGCGACCTCGATCAGGAACGAGTCGTGCCCGTACGGCGAGGTGATCTCCGCGGCCTCGCCCGCGCCCGGGATCCCCGCCGCCAGCTCGTGCGCCTGCCGCATCGGGTAGAGGCGGTCGGAATCGACGCCCGCGATCACGCTGCGCGCGGTCACCCCGGCCAGCGCGGCGCCGACGCCACCGCGGTCGCGGCCCACATCGTGCGTGTTCATCGACCGCGTCAGCCACACGTAGGACGCCGCGTCGAAGCGGCGCACCAGCTTGGCCGCGTGGTGGTCCAGGTAGGACTCCACGGCGTACCGGCCGTCGTCGAACGGGTCCTCGTCACCCTGCGGCGACCGGCCGAACCGCTGGTCGAGTTCGAGTGAGCTGCGGTAGGTCACGTGCGCGATCCGCCGCGCGACGCCCAGCCCGCGGTGCGGGCCCTCGCCCGGCGGCGAGTCGTGGTAGTCGCCGCCGCGCCAGCCCGGGTCCGACGTGATCGCGTGCAGCTGCGGCGCGGCCCACGCGATCTGGTCGGCCGAGGACGCGGCGGGCGCGGCGAGCACCAGCAACGCCGCGACCCGGGACGGGAACGTCGCCGCCCACTCCAGCGCCCGCATGCCGCCCATCGACCCGCCGAGCACCGCGGCCCACCGCTCGACACCCAGCTCGTCGGCCACCACGGCCTCGGCCCGGACCTGGTCGCGGATCGTGATCCGCGGGAACCGGCTCCCCCACGTCCGGCCGTCCGGGTCCGGCGACGACGGCCCGGTCGACCCCTGGCAGCCGCCGAGCACGTTGGGCACCACGACGAACAGCTCGTCGGTGTCCAGCGCGCGGCCGGGCCCGATCAGGCCGTCCCACCAGCCCGGGGTGGGGTGCCCCGGGCCGGCCTCACCGGCGGCGTGGCTGTCGCCGGTGAGGGCGTGCTCGATCAGGACCGCGTTGGAGCCGTCGGAGTTCAGCGTGCCCCACGTCTCGTACGCGATCCGGTACTCCGGCAGCGAGCCGCCGGCGTCCAGCCGCAGCTGCCCGCCGGCGGCCCACTGCCGCCGTCCCGGTGGATCTCCCTCCCGCCACGCACCCGTCGCAGGCGGCAGATCCACAGTGGACGGTTGCGTCACAGGGCCGCCTTCGCCGCCCGGAACCCGGCCTCGAGGTCGGCCTTGAGGTCCTCCAGGCCCTCCAGCCCCACGGCGAGCCGCACCAGGCCCGGCGTGACGCCGCTGGCGAGCTGCTCCTCCGGGGTGAGCTGGCTGTGGGTGGTGCTGGCGGGGTGGACGATGAGGCTGCGCACGTCACCGATGTTAACCAGCTGGCTGTGCAGCTCGGTGCCGTCGACGAACTTCCGCCCGGCCTCGACGCCGCCACGCAGCTCGAACGACAGCACCGCACCGGCGCCCTGCGGCAGGTACTTCTGCGCCAGGTCGTAGTGCGGGCTCGACGGCAGGCTCGCGTAGTAGACGCGCTCGACCTCGTCGCGCTGCTCCAGCCACTCGGCCAGCGCCTTCGCGTTGCTGACGTGCCGCTCGACGCGCAGCGACAGCGTCTCGATGCCCTGCAGGATCAGGAAGCTGTTCAGCGGCGCGATCGCCGCGCCGGTGTCGCGCAGCAGCTGGACGCGGGCCTTCGCCGCGTACGCGCCGGGGCCGAGGGCCTCCCAGTACTTGAGGCCGTGGTAGCTGGGGTCGGGCTCGGTGAAGCCGGGGAAGCGGTCGCCGTGCGCGCCGAAGTCGAAGGTGCCGCCGTCGACCAGCACGCCCGCGACGGTGGTGCCGTGGCCGCCGAGGTACTTCGTGGCCGAGTGGACGACGACGTCCGCACCGTGCTCGATCGGGCGCAGCAGGTACGGCGTCGGGATGGTGTTGTCCACGATCAGCGGCACGCCCACCTCGTGCGCCAGGTCGGCGATCGTCCGGATGTCCAGGACGTCGCTGCCCGGGTTGGCGAGCGTCTCGCCGAAGAACGCCTTGGTGTTCGGGCGGACGGCGGCCCGCCACTGCTCCGGGTCGTCCTGCTGCTCGACGAACGACACCTCGACACCCAGCTTCGGCAGCGTGTAGCGGAAGAGGTTGTAGGTGCCGCCGTACAGCTTCGCGCCGGACACGATGTGGTCGCCGGCGTTGGCGACGTTCAGGATCGCCGCCGTGGTGGCCGCGGAACCGGACGCGAAGGCCAGTGCGGCCACACCGCCTTCGAGCGCGGCGAGGCGCTGCTCGAGCACGTCCTGGGTCGGGTTCATGATGCGGGTGTAGATGTTGCCCGGCTCGGCGAGGCTGAACAGGTCGGCGCCGTGCTGGCTGTCGCGGAAGACGTACGACGTCGTCTGGTAGATCGGGGTCGCGCGGGCGCCCGTGGCGGGGTCGGGGCTCGCGCCGGCGTGGATCTGCTTGGTCTCGAAGGACCAGGCCTGCGACTCGGTCATCGTCGTTCTCCTTGATGCGTGGGCTGTTCAGCGGAAGCCGCCGTGTCCGAAGCTAGTCAGATCGGATCAATCCGCCCAACCGGTTCCCACGCTGTGGATTTTTCTCGCTTGCTTAATCTCTTAGGTTCTAAAATACTTGGCGAACGGGATTTCCACAGCGAGGAGGAATCATGGAACGAGTCGACGTCCTGGTCGTGGGGGCCGGACTGGGTGGCCTGTCCGCGAGCGTGTTCCTGGCGCTCGGTGGCGTGGACGTGCTGACGGTGGAACGGCATCCGGGCACGTCGCTGCACCCGCGGGCGTCCGGGCAGACGCCGCGGACGATGGAGCTGTACCGGTTCGCCGGGATCGACCGGAAGGTGCTCGGCGTCAGCGAGCGCGCCTCGCAGGGGCTGCGGATCACCGTCGCCGCGAGCCTGAGCGGGCCGGTGTTCCACCGGATCGTCGAAGACCTCGGGGAGATCGACCTGAGCGCGGCGACCGCGGCGCCGTGGGGCATGGCCGGGCAGGACGTGGTCGAGCCGATCCTGCTGGAGCGGGCGCGCGAGGCGGGCGCGGACGTGCGGTTCTCGACGGAACTGGTGTCGTTCACGCAGGACGACGACGGGGTGACCGCGGTGCTGCGCTCGCGGGCCGGCTCGGAGACCACCGTGCGTGCGTCGTACCTGGTGGCCGCGGACGGCGGGCGGAGCCGGATCCGGGAGGCGCTCGGGATCGGGACCTCCGGGCTCGGCGCAATCGCACAGTCGATCGGGGTGGTGTTCGACGCCGATCTCGGTGACCGGCTGCTGCCCGGCGTGACCGACCTGTTCTACCTGCAGCACCCGGAGTTCACCGGCGCGCTGGTCAACACCGACGTGCCCGGCCGGTACGTGTGCGCGGTGGACATCGGGCCGGGTGAGACGGCCGACGACTTCCCGGAGGAGCGACTGGTCCACCTGATCCGGGTCGCGACCGATCTGCCGGACCTGGAGCCGAAGATCCAGTGGACGGGCGCGTGGGAGATGGCGGCGCGGGTCGCCGACCGGTTCGCGGCGGGCCGGGTGTTCCTGGTCGGCGACGCCGCGAAGGTCACGCCGCCGACCGGCGGCATGGGCGGGAACACCGCGGTCGGGGACGGCCACGACATCGCGTGGAAGCTGGCGGCGGTGCTCCGCGGCGACGCCGGGCCAGGGCTGCTGGACAGCTACGAAGCCGAGCGCAAGCCGATCGCGGAGATGGTGGTCAGCACTTCGCTGCACAACGCGAAGGAGCGGATGGTGCCGGACCTCGACCTGACCGGGGTGGCCCCGCCGGTCGACCAGATCGCGCTCACGCTGGGGTTCCGCTACCGGTCGGGCGCGGTGCTGGCCGAGGACGACGACCTGCTGGAGAACCCGGTGGAGCCGTCCGGCCGCCCCGGGTTCCGTGCGCCGCACGTGCCCACCACGACCGGGTCCACCTGGGACTTCCTCGGCCACGGCTGGGTCGTCTTCGGCACCGGCGGCTGGCGCGACGCGGTCGCGGAGGTGCGCGCGGAGACGGGCATCGCGTTGGAGTACCGGGAGTGCGGCGCCGATTTCGACGACCCCGACGGCGTGTTCCGCGCGCGGTTCGGGTTGGGCGACGGCGGCGCCAGCCTGGTGCGGCCGGACGGGATCGTGGCGTGGCGGTGCCCCGGCAGCGCCGCCGACCCGGCCGCTACCTTGTGGGACGTGCTGGCCAGGGTGCTGAGCAGGTAGCCGCGACTGGCGGCGCGGGGGCACCTCGCGCCGCCACTCGCGCGCCGCCGAGCCGTATCCTGCGGAAATGGTGTCCGTCCGCAGTGTGGTCGACCGTGTGGGGCCGACGTTGCTGCACGCGGTCCAGCTGCCCGACCCCTGCCCCGCGGTGGCGGACGTGGTGATCGCCGAGCCGGGCGCGCCAGCCCAGCTCGCGGCGGGCGACCTGGTCCTCGGCGTCGCCACCGGCGACACCGACGCGGCGGTCGAGCTCGTCCGGCACAGCGCCGCGGCCGGCGCCGCCGCGGTGCTGCTCAAACCCCCGGTCGCGCGGAAGCCGCCGGTCCGTCGGGCGGCGAAGGCGGCCGGCATCGCGCTCATCGAGGTCCGCGCGGCTACCGCGTGGGCCCAGCTGGTGTGGTTGCTGCGCACCGTGCTGGACGCCGCCGCGGAGGAACCCGAGTCGCTGGAGGGGGATCCGGCCTCGGCGGACCTGTTCCGGCTCGCGGACGCGGTGGCGGCGGTCGTCGACGCTCCGGTGACGATCGAGGACACCAACTCCCGCGTGCTGGCCTACTCGGCGCGGCAGGACATCACCGACCCGGCGCGCGTGTCGACGATCATGGGCCGCCGCATCCCCGACGACGTCCTCGCGAAGTTCCGCTCCCGTGGTGTGTTCCGCGAACTGTCCCGCGGCAGGCAGACGATTTTCGTGCCCGCGCAACGGGACGGCACGCTGCCGCGGCTCATCGTGCCGATCCGGATGGGCGGCGAACTGCTCGGTTCGATGTGGGCGGTCGTGCGCGGGCCGGTGTCCGACGAGCGCGCCGCCGCGTTCGCCGACACCGCGCCGGTCGTCGCGCTGCACCTCCTCCGCCGCCGGGCCCACGCCGACGCCCAGCGGCGTGCGTCGGCCGAACTGCTGCGTGCCGTGCTGGAGGGAAAAGCCGGCCCGCGCGCGGCGATCGCCGAACTGGAGCTGACCGACGAACCGCACCGCGTGGTCGTCGTCGACACCCCCGGCGACGACGAAGGCCTGCGACTCGCCTTGATGGAACGGATGTCGATGGGCATCGGGCGCCGTCCGATCGCGACGGAACTCGGCGGGCTGCTCTACACGGTCGTGCCGGACGGCGCGGACTGGCCGTCGCTGGCCGACCCGTCCCGCGGTGCGCCACGGGTGGCGGCGGGCAGCGCGGTGAAGACCGGCGAGCTGCCGCGGTCACGCGCCGAGGCGGAGGAGACGCTGAGCCTGCTGCGCGCCGGGGTGATCGAGGGACCGTCCGGCAGTTTCGACGGTCTGTGGACGGCGCTCGCGCTGCACCGCACGGCGACCGCGGCGGCCGCGGCGGGCGTCGCCGGACTCGGGCCGCTCGAACAGCTCCGCGAGTACGACCGGATCAACGGCACGGGTTACGTCGACACGCTGTACGAGTGGTTGCGCCACCCCGGGGACCCGCGCTCGGCGGCGCAGGCGCTGCGGATCCACCCCAACACGTTCCGGTACCGCATGCGGCGCGTGCTCGAACTCGTCCCGCTCGACCTGGACGACCCGGACGTCCGGTTAGCATTGCTGGTCCAGCTCGTCGCCGTGCGCTGGTCGTAGGAGGGTTTCAGTGTTCGAGGGGACGGTTGCCGGGCTGCACCGCTGGCCGGTGAAGTCGTTGCGGGGCGAGGAGGTCCGCGCCGCGCGCTTCGACGGGCGGGGCATGGCGGGCGACCGGGCGCACGCGCTGGTCGACGGGCGGGAGAAGCGCCGCGGGAAGGTGCTGACGGTGCGCCAGAACCCGCCGATGCTCACCTGGGGCGCGGAGTACGGCGCCGAAGTCATCGACCCGCCGAAGCCGCCGATGCTGCACGCGCCGGACGGCCGGTCCTGGTCGTGGGACGAGCCCGGCCTGGTGGACGCGCTCGCCAGGTCGTTCGGCATGCCCTTGGAGCTGCGTGCGGCGGACGGGCAGCAGGACCGCGGCCCCACCGTGCTCGTCACGTTCGAGGCGTCGCTGGTGGCGCTCGCGGTGGAGCTCGGCAGGCCCGTCGAACTCCACCGCTTCCGCCCGAACATCCACCTGGCCACCGACGCCCCCGCCTTCGCCGAGGAGGACTGGACCACCGGGACGACGCTCGACATCGGTGAGGTGTCGCTGGAGGTGACCGGCGAGCACGCCGGACCGTGCATCCGCTGCGCGGTGCCCAGCTGGGAGCCGTCCGGCCGGGAGCGGTGGCCGGAGTTGCAGACCCACCTGATCGACCGGCACGCCAACAAGTTCGGCGTGATCATGCGCGTGACGCGCGCCGGGGTGATGGCGGTCGGGGACACCGCCGTCGCCCGTCCCGCGTGAGGGTCACACCTCCAGCAGCGTCTTGCCGATCGTCGCGCGGTTTTCGATCGCCCGGTGCGCGTCGGCGGCCCGGTCCAGTGGGAAGCGTTGTCCCACAAGCGGTTTCACCCGGCCGGCCGCGGCCTCGGCCAGGATCCACTCCGTCGCGGCGCGCAAATCAGCCGGGCTGCCCAGCGGGCCCCGGTGCAACACCACGCCCCGCGCGGCGGCCTCCTCTTCGGACACCTCCGTCCACGCGCCGCTCGCCAGGCCGTAGCTGAAGTGCCGCCCGCCGCGCTGCACCAGCCCGAACGCGGCGACCCCGATCGCGCCGCCCACGCCGTCGAACACCACGTCCACCGGGCCGACCTGCGCGGCCCAGTCCGGCTGCGTGTAGTCGACCACCACGTCCGCCCCGAGGTCGCGGGCCACCGTCGTCTTCCGCGAGCCGCCCGCTGCCGCGATCACCGTCGCGCCCGCGTTGCGCGCCAGCTGCACCAGCAGGCTCCCCACGCCACCCGCGGCGGCCTCCACCAGCACCCGCTCCCCCGCCGACACACCGGCCGCGCGGATCAGCGCCGTCGCGGTCCGGCCGTCGGCCAGCAACGCCACCGCGTCGTCCAGCGCCAGGCCGTCCGGCACGCGGAACGGCGCCGCCGCATCCACCACGACCCGCTCGGCGTATCCGCCCGACCCGTTCAGGCTCGTCACCACCGGCGCGCCCACCAGCTCCGAGGGCCCGGCCAGCACCACCCCGCCGACCCCGTTGCCCGGGATCACCGGCGGCTCCGCGCGGAACGGCCCCGGCAACCCGGCCCGGAACTGCGTCTCCACGAACGTCGTGTTGGCGAACGTCACACCGACCAGCACCTGCCCGGGGCCGGGCACCGGATCCGGCGCCTCACCGGCGACAAGCACATCGGGCCCGCCGAACTCCCTCAACCACACCGCTCTCATGGAGATCATCCTGCGATCTCCACCAAGGTGGAGGTCAAGACCTTGTCCTGCGGGCACCACCCGAGCGACAGAGAATTGTCGGCAAGGCACGATGACACCGCCATCCGGGTGGTTCACCGTGGTCAGCACCACGTCCACGGATGCAGGAGGAAGCAGTGCGCATCGCCGTCCCCCGCGAGGTCAAGAAGCACGAGTACCGCGTCGCCGTGACCCCGGCCGGGGTGCACGAACTGACGGCGCGGGGCCACGAGGTCTTCGTCGAGGCCGGCGCCGGCATCGGGTCCGCCATCAGCGACGACGAGTACGTCTCCGCGGGCGCGAAGATCCTCGCCACCGCCGACGACGTCTGGGCCGAGGGCGAGATGATCCTCAAGGTCAAGGAGCCCGTCGCCGAGGAGTACCCGCGGCTGCGCCGCGACCAGGTGCTGTTCACCTACCTGCACCTCGCCGCGGACCGCCCGCTCACGCAGGCCCTGCTGGACGCGGGCACGACCGCCATCGCGTACGAGACCGTGCAGCAGCCCAGTGGAGCGCTGCCGCTGCTGGCGCCGATGTCCGAGGTCGCCGGGCGGCTCGCCCCGCAGGTCGGCGCCCACTCCCTGATGAAGCCCAGCGGTGGCCGTGGTGTGCTGCCCGGCGGCGTGCCCGGCGTGCACCCGGCGCGGGTGGTCGTCATCGGCGGCGGCGTCGCCGGCCTCAACGCGGCGCGCATCGCGCTCGGCCTCGGCTCGGACGTCGAGATCCTGGACACCAACGTGGACCGCCTGCGCCAGATCGACCACGACTTCGCCGGCCGCATCCGCACGGTCACCTCGAACGCGTTCGCCGTCGAGCAGGCCGTGCTGGAAGCCGACCTGGTGATCGGCGCGGTGCTGGTGCCGGGCGCGCGGGCGCCGAAACTCGTCTCCACCGATCTGGTCGCGCGCATGAAGCCGGGCAGCGTGCTCGTGGACATCGCGATCGACCAGGGCGGGTGCTTCGCCGACTCGCACCCGACGACGCACGACGACCCGACCTACACCGTGCACGAGTCCGTCTTCTACTGCGTGGCGAACATGCCCGGCGCGGTCCCGCGCACCAGCACCTACGCGCTGACCAACGTCACACTCCCCTACGCCGTCCAGCTGGCCGACCACGGCTGGCAGGCCGCGCTGCGCGCCAACGGCCCGCTGTCGCTCGGCCTCAACGCGCACGACGGCGCGCTGGTCAACGCGCCCGTCGCGCAGGCACACGACCTGCCGCACACGCCGCTGGCCGACGTCCTCGCCTGACCGGTGGGCGGTCCCGCGTCAGGGACCGCCCACCCCACCAGCGAACGTGTGAAGAACTTTTCAGACCAACATGGGCCCCCGCGTAAGCGAAGTCCGGGGAGACCACCTAAGCTTGTACGTGGCGGCCCGCTCCCAGTGACCCCCAGGCTGGTTGAGCGGGCCGCCCCTTTGTGCGCACCCTCCCCGACACACGGCACCCGGACGGGTTGAACCGGGCACGAGTAGGGCACTATGTGCCCGCGATCAAGTTCACCGGGCCGGGAGGGGCGCGCATGCAACACGACGGCAGCGGCCGGATATTCGTGCAGAACCTGAGCAAACACTTCGGGCCGGTCGCCGCGGTGCAGAACCTGAGCTTCGAGGTCCGCCCCGGCTCGGTCACCGGCTTCCTCGGCCCGAACGGCGCTGGGAAGACCACCACGCTGCGCATGCTGCTCGGCCTGGTCACGCCGTCGGCGGGTGTCGCCACCATCAACGGCCGCCCGTACCAGCAGCTGGGCAACCCGGCGCAGGTCGTGGGCGCGGTGCTGGAGAACGAGGGCTTCCACCCGAAGCGCACCGCGCGGAACCACCTGAAGGTGTACGCCGCGGCGATCGGCGCGCCGGACAACCGCGTCGAGGAGGTGCTGGGCCTGGTCGGGCTTTCCGGCGCCGCGGACCGCCGCGCGGGCGGGTTCTCGCTCGGCATGCGGCAGCGGCTCGCGCTGGCGACCGCGCTGCTCGGCAACCCGCAGGTGCTGGTGCTGGACGAGCCGGCGAACGGCCTCGACCCGGAGGGCATCGTGTGGCTGCGCAACTTCCTGCGCGCCTACGCCCGCGAAGGCCGCACCGTGCTGGTGTCGAGCCACCTGCTGTCCGAGGTGGAGCAGACGATCGACCAGGTCGTCATCATCAGCCACGGCGTCACGCGCTACTACGGCCCGCTGGACCAGCTGCGCAGCAGCCAGCAGTCGCGGGTGCTGGTGCAGGCGGCGGACGCGAACGCTCTGGTGAAAGCGCTTCAGGAAGCCGGTTTCACGCAGGTGGAGCCGACACCGGACGGGCGCGTCGCGGTGGTCGGCGCGACCCGTCAGCAGATCGGTGACCTGGTCGCGAAGTCCGGGATCGCGGTGTACGGGATCGAGGAGGAGCGGGCGGACCTGGAGAAGCTTTTCTTCCAGCTGACCAGCCCCCAGTACCCGGGAGCACAGTACGCGGGAGCGCCGCAGCAGCCGTACGGCCAGCCGCCGCAGCAGGGCGGTTGGGGCGGCCCGCCGCCGCCGGGATACCCACCGCAGCAGCAGTACCAGCAAGCACCGCCGCAGCAGGGGCACGGCGGCTGGGGAGGACAGGGCTGATGGGCCGGTTGATCAAGGCGGAGTTCCGCAAGACGCTCAGCCTCAACACCTGGTGGATCCTGATCATCCCGCTGGTGCTGGTCGCGTTCTGGATGTCGTTCGCGTGGGGCAAGATCACCAACGACTTCGCCGACTGGATCGGCTCCGGCACCGCGCGGATCATCGCCGAGCAGGCCGGGGTGTCCGCCGACGCGCTGCCGGTCGGGCTGCTGAGCATCGCGCACGGCGTGAACATCGCGCAGCTGGTCCCGGCGATCTTCGGCGTGTTCGCGCTGGCCGGCGAGTACAACAGCAAGACGATCACCACGACGTTCCTCACGGCGCCGAACCGGGTGTCCGCGCTGACCGCGAAGATGATCACCTACGTCCTGTGGGGCGCGCTCTACGGTCTGCTCAGCTTCGCGGTGTCGGCGCTGGCGACGGCGATCACGGTGGACAGCGACCGGTTGCCCACCGGCGGTCAGTGGCTCGCGGCGTTCGGCGCGACGGTGCTCGCCTACATCCTGGTGACGCTGTTCGGCATCGGGTTCGGCGCGGTGCTGAACAAGGTCGTGCTGGCCGTGATCCTGCTGATCGGGTACTTCCTGATCGTGGAGAACGTGCTGGTCATCGCGATGTGGAACACCACCGACGTGCTGGGCGCGATCCTGCCGAACAGCACCGCGAACGGCATCGTCGGCGGTGTCGCGGCGGAGGCGTTCGGCATCGACTCGATCAACCTGCCGGGTGGTGTCGAGCACTGGGACAAGCTGGGCCTGCAGCTCTCCGCCGGTGCGCCGGGCCTGATCTCGTGGTGGGCCGCCGCGCTGGTGTTCCTCGCCTGGACGCTGGTGTTCTTCGTCGGCGGCTGGGCCTCCAACCAGCGCCGCGACATCACGTAGGCGCACACACGCATAACCTGGCGTGGTGACTGTCGCACCACCACGCACTGTCGAAAACCCCGGGACCGGATGGATCCGCCGGCTGGCCGCGGCCTGCTGGCGCCATCCGGTCCTGGTCGTCTCGTCGCTCGCCGCGGCGGTGTTGAGCGTCGGCCTGCAGGCCGCGAGCCCGCTGCTGGTGAAGGTCGCCGTGGACGACGCGGTGGCCTCGCAGACCGGGCGGCTCGGCCTGCTGGTCGCGGGGCTGATCGGCGTGCAGCTGCTCATGTTCGGCACCGCGTTCGTCCGCCGCTACCTGGGCGGGCGGCTCGCGCTGGACGTGCAGCACGACCTGCGCCAGCGGGTGTTCGACTCGGTGTCCCGGCTGGACGGTGGCAAGCAGGACTCGTTGCGCACCGGCCAGGTGGTGTCGCGGGCGATCACCGATCTGCAGCTGGTCGTGTCGCTGTTGTTCGTGGTGCCGTTGTCGGCGGGCTCGGTCGTCTTCGCGGTGTTCTCGGTCGCCGCGATGCTGTGGATGTCGCCCGGCCTGACGGTGATCGCGTTGATCGTGGTGCCCGCGGTCGCGATCGTCGCGGGGATGGCCCGCAAGCGCCTGTTCCCGGCCACCTGGTCGGCGCAGCAGCGGGCGGCGGACCTGGCGCAGCACGTCGAGGAGACCGTCACCGGCGTGCGCGTCGTGAAGGGCTTCGGGCAGGAGGCCAGGGAGGTCGCGCGGCTGGAGAAGACCGCGCGACGGCTGTTCGCGGAGCGGCTGCGCGCGGCTCGGCTGGCCGCGGTGCCCACGGCGACGACGTCCGCGCTGCCCGCGGCGGGGCAGGTGGCGGTGCTGGCCTTCGGCGGCATCCTGGCGCTCAACGGGCAGGTCACGCTCGGGACGTTCCTCGCGTTCGCCAGCTACGTCTCCGGCCTGATCGGACCGGCCCGCATGATGTCGGCGCTGGTGGTGCAGGCCCAGCTGACCCGTGCCGGCGCGGAACGCGTGTACGAGCTGGTGGACGCCCAGCCGGAGGTCACCGACCCGGTCGAGCCGAAGCCGCTGCCGGACGGCCCGCTCGGCATCGAGCTGGACGACGTGCGCTTCGGCTACACGCGCTCGGAACCGGTCCTGGACGGGCTGAGCCTGCGTGCGGAACCCGGCGAGACGCTGGCCCTGGTCGGCACCGCGGGTTCCGGCAAGTCGACGATCTCGTTGCTGCTGCCCCGGTTCTACGACGCGCACTCGGGCAGTGTGCGGCTGGGCGGCTGCGACGTGCGGGACGTGAAGCTGACGGACCTGCGGCAGGCGATCGGCGTGGTGTTCGAGGAGGCGTTCCTGTTCTCCACGTCCATCCGCGACAACATCGCCTACGGCCGCCCGGACGCGAGCGACGAGGAGGTGATCGCCGCGGCGAAGGCGGCCGAGGCGCACGAGTTCATCTCCGAGCTGCCGGACGGCTACGCCACCCAGGTCGGTGAACGCGGCCTGACGCTGTCGGGCGGTCAGCGGCAGCGGCTGGGCCTGGCGCGGGCGCTGCTGACCGATCCGCGGGTGCTGATCCTGGACGACGCGACGTCCGCGGTGGACACGGTCACCGAGGCGGCGATCTACGAGACGCTGCGCTCGGTCACCGCGACGCGCACGACGTTGCTGATCGCGCACCGCAAGTCGACGTTGTCACTGGCCGACCGGATCGCGGTGCTCGACGCCGGCCGGGTGGTGGACGTCGGCACCTACGACGAGCTGGCGGAGCGCTGCGAGCTGTTCCGCGAGCTGATCGCCGGGCCCGGCGAGGGCGTGGAGAACGTGCACAAGCGCGACTGCGTGGCGAGCCCGGAAACCGGGACCACACCCGCGCTGTGGCCGGAGACCGGCGAGCGGGACGCGGTCGACGAGCTGGCCGAGGCGGCGCAGCAGCGGAACGCGCCGGCGCCGATGCCGGGCGGCGGGGGCATGGGCGCGAGCAGCGCGCTCAACGCGCCGCCGACGGCCGAACTGCTGGAGGGCGTGCGCAAACTGCCGCCGGCCAAGGACCGGCCCGCGCTGGATCCGCATTCGGTCACCGCGCCCGATCCGGGGTTCCGCCTGGGTTCCGCGCTGCGGCCGGTGCGTGCGCTGCTGATCACCGCGGTGCTGCTGGTCGGGCTGGACGCGGCGGCGTCGATCGCGTTGCCCGCGCTGTACCAGCAGGGCGTCGACCACGGTGTACGTCCCGGCCTGGCGTGGGTGGTGTGGCTGTGCGCCGGGATCGGCGCGGTGATCATCGCGGTGGACTGGTTCGTGATCGCGGCGCAGACGCGGATCACCGCGCGGGCCGGTGAGACGGTGCTGTACTCGCTGCGGGTGCGCAGCTATGCGCACCTGCAGCGGCTCGGGCTCGACTACTACGAGCGCGAGCTCTCCGGCAAGATCATGACGCGGATGACGACCGACGTGGACGCGTTGTCGACGTTCCTGCAGACCGGTGTCGCGCAGGCGGTGATCAGCGCGCTGACGCTGATCGGGATCACCGGAGCGCTGCTGATCACCGACGTGTCGCTGGCGCTGTACGCGTTGTCCGTGGTGCCGGTGCTGGTGATCGCGACGGTCATCTTCCGGCGCCTGTCCAGTGCGGCGTACACCGAGGCGCGGGAGAAGGTCAGCGCCGTGAACGCCGACATGCAGGAGAACGTGAGCGGTCTGCGGGTCGCGCAGGCGTACAGCCGGGAGGAGCGGTCGGCCGAGGACTTCGCGTCGAGGAGCGACGCGTACCGCCGCTCGCGGCTCCGGGCCCAGCGGTATGTTGCGACGTACTTCCCGTTCGTGACACTGCTTTCCGGGGTCGCCGAGGCGATCGTCTTGATAGCGGGCGCGAACCGGGTCGCGGACGGCACCCTGGCGGTCGGTGTGCTGCTGGCGTTCCTGCTGTACCTGAACCTGTTCTTCTCGCCGATCCAGCAGTTGTCGTCGGTGTTCGACGGGTACCAGCAGGCGAAGGTCGGCCTGCACCGGATCGGTGACCTGCTGCGCACCCCGACGTCGGTGCCGCCGCCCACGGACCCGGTGCCGGTGCCCGAGCGCCTCCGCGGCGAGGTCGCCTTCGACGCGGTCGACTTTTCGTATACCGGCACAGAGTCCCTTGCCCTGACGGATGTTTCGCTGAAGGTGTCGCCGGGCGAGACGGTCGCACTGGTCGGCGCGACCGGCGCCGGTAAGTCCACAGTGGTCAAACTGGCGGCGCGGTTCTACGACGCGACGAGCGGCAAGGTGAGCATCGACGGGGTCGACGTGCGAGACTACGACCTGGCCGGGCTGCACCGGCGGATGGGCGTCGTGCCGCAGGAGGCGCACCTGTTCTCCGGCACCGTGGCCGACAACGTCCGGTACGGCAACCCGTCCGCGTCGGACGCCGAGGTCGAAGCCGCGGTGCGCGCGGTCGGCGCGGTGGACGCGATCGCCGCCCTGCCGCAGGGCTTCCACCAGCCGGTGGGCGAACGGGGCCGATCGTTGTCCGCCGGGCAGCGGCAACTGGTCGCACTGGCCCGCGCGGAACTGGTGGACCCCGACGTGCTGCTACTCGACGAGGCGACGGCCGCACTGGACCCGTCCGCGGAAGCCACGGTCCTCGCCGCAACGGAAACGGTGGCGAGACGCCGCACGACTTTCGTGGTGGCACACCGCCTGGCGACAGCCTCTCGCGCGGACCGGATCGTGGTGCTCGACCACGGACGAATCGTGGAACAGGGCACCCACGAAGAACTACTGGCAGCGAACGGCCACTACGCACACCTGTGGAAAACAGGCGCATAGCGCCAGCGCTCTGAACCCAAGGTAGCTGGGTGGTCATCCCGTCGCCTGACACCGGACGATCACCTTGAGCCAGGGCCGCAACCCGCGCTGGGTCCGGCAGCCGAAAACACAAAGCTTGCGGCCCTGGCTCAAGGTGATATGCACAAACCGGAAGGCGACGGGATGACCACCCAGCGACCACCTCGCCAAGGTGAGACGACAACGGTCCCCTGGTCATCCCGGAGCCTGCCCGTCCGGCGAGGACTATCTTTTGATCTTTAAACCCGCGCCGTCGCGCGGAAATGCGCCTCACAGCGCCGGAAGGTCACCTTCCGACCACCCCCGCCCCCTCTCCCTGATTGTGTTTCAGTCGCCGAGCAGGCGTGTCAAGGCGGGAAAGCGTGCCTTGACACGCCTGGTCGGCGACTAAAGATCGGCTGTGGATCGGGGGCGGGGGAGGTCTGGTGCGTGGTCGGTCTTCTTTCGTTGCCGGGCGGCGGTTTGTTGTTTGGGGCTAGAAAACCTTGCCTGGGTTCAGGATGCCGTGTGGGTCCAAGGCATTCTTGACTGCGCGGTGCATCTCCAGCACCTCGGGGCTCACCTCACGGCGCAAGCCGCCGCGTTTGAGCAATCCGATTCCGTGCTCGCCGGTCACCGTGCCGCCCAGCTCTACCGCGTCGGCGATGATGTCCTCGAATGCGGCCTGCGCCCGTAGCCGAGCCGCGTCGTCTCCGATTGGTGTGATGAGCAGCGGGTGGAGGTTTCCGTCGCCGGCGTGGGCGATGTTCGCGATCAGCGTGTCGTGCCTGGCGGCGGCCTTCTCTATCCGTGCCAGCATTTCCGGCACCAGCGCTCGCGGCACGCACACGTCCTCGGTGAGCACCGGGCCGAGCCGCTCCAGTGCGGGGTACGCCAGGCGCCGTGCGTCGAACAGGGCTTCGGCCTCGTGCTCGTCCGTGGACAGCGCCGCCCAGGTCGCGCCGGCCTCCTCGAAACACCGCAGGATCGTCCGCGCCTCCTCCTCGCCGGCGTGGCCGGGGGTGTCGACGCGGCCCAGGAGCACGACGTTCGCCTCCGTGGACAGGCCCATGTTCTTCCACGCGTCGACCGCCTCCAGGCAGTGCCGGTCGACCAGCTCCAGCGCCGACGGGATCACCCCGGACGCGGACACCGCGCTCACTGCCTCACCCGCGGCGATCACCGAGTCGAAGTACCCGGCGATGGTGCGCTCGGGCTCGCGCCGCGGACGCAGCCGCACCGTCACCTCGGTGATCACGCCGAGCGTGCCCTCGGAGCCGACCATCAGGCCGCACAGGTCGTACCCGGCGACACCCTTCGCGGTGCGACGGCCCAGCCGCACGACCTCGCCGCGCCCGGTGACCACCTCGAGCGCCAGCACGTAGTCCCTGGTCACGCCGTACTTCACGCAGCACAGCCCGCCGGCGTTGGTGGCCACGTTCCCGCCGATCGTCGACCACGGCGAACTCGCCGGGTCCGGCGGGTACCACAGCCCCTGCTCAGCGCAGGCCGCCCGCAGGTCGTCGTTCACCACGCCCGGCTGCACCACCGCGAGCCGCTCGGCGCGGTCGATCTCCAGCACCGAGTCCATCGACTCGAACGAGATCATGATGCAACCGTCGACGGCGTTCGCCCCGCCGGACAGGCCCGTCCCGGCCCCGCGGGGCACCACCGGGATCCGGTGCTCCACCGCGAACCGCACGACGTCGCGCACTTCGGCGGTCGAGCGCGGCCGCACCACCGCGGCGGCCTGCCCGTATTCGGCCCATTCCGCGTGGTCCTGCAGGTAGGACTCGACCACGGCCGGGTCGTCCACCACGCGCTCGGCCGGAACGACCCGCCTCAGGGCGGCCACCAGTGTCGGGGAATCCATCACAACCTCCACCGAGGAGGCTACCGGTGTGACGACGGCCTCCGGGCACGCTGAGCGGCAGGTGAGACGCCCGCTACAGCCTCAGGTCACCGCGGCGACGGCGCGGTCCCTGGCCTGCTCACCGACCTCGGGCACCACGTAGCCGCGCGCCCGGATGTGCGCCACCAGCTCCGGGTCCGGCGGGACACCGTGCTCACGCAGGTAGTGGGTCACCGCACCCGGCCACACCCAGTGGCCGTCGGTCCGGAAGTTCAGCGGCACCGACGGCGGCTCCTCCGGCGCGAACTCGTCCACGGCGTAGCTGCGCGCGGCCAGCACGACCGGCGCGGCCTCCAGGTACGCGAGGACACGCGCCCGCTCCTCCGGCGCGAGCGGCTCCCGGCGCACGATCGGGCGCCCGTCGGAGTCGAGCCCGTCGTACACGCGCGGCGAGCGCACCAGGGTGTCCACTTCGGACCGCGGCTGGGCCCGTTCCCGCAACCACGCGGGCACGAACTCCTCGGCGCGCGGGAAGAACCGGAGCTCATCGGCGAACCCGATCGGCGGCGGCACCTGACGCCACCGCGGCTCGTGGTCGATGACGTAGTCCACCTGCGGCGGGCGGCCCGGGTCGAACACCACCACCGCCGCGAGCCACGTCCCCCGGCCCGGCTGGTACATGCCGGCCCGCAGCCGCCCGAGCAACTGGACCACCGGCGGGGGCGGCGGCACCGGCCGCGCGACCCCGTCCGGCCCGACGACGGCGACATCCACCTCGACGTGCCGCCCGGCGGCGCGGTACTCGGCCCGCATCTGACGCCACCCCGGCTGCACGGCGCCCGCGAGCACCTGCCCGGCCTGGGCGAGGATCTGCCACTGCTGCTGCGGCGTCAGCGGCGCGAACGGCTGGTTCACGGCCGCGAGCCGGACAGCAGACCGGCGGGCAGGTAGTCCGACTCGACGTCGAGGGTGAACCCGACGGCCTGCCCCAGCACCGCGACGGCCAGCGGGGCGAGCGCGACGAACCCTTCGGAGTCGGTGGCCCGGTCCCGCGCCGTCCAGTACTCGCGGTGCAGCTCCAGCGCCTGCACCAGGGCGTCGTTGAAGCGCTCCGCGTCGCGGCGGAGGATGTAGTAGAACATCTTGATCGGCGGGTACACCAGCTGCAGCATCGCGCCCCGCGGCGTGATGCGCGCCGAGTCGGGGTCGGTGCCGTCCATCGCGGGCGTGAACATCGACGGTGGCACCCGCTCGCGGCGCAGGAACGCCTGCAGCGACTCGATCCACGGGTACACGTACGGATCGTGGTCGACGCCGGAGGCGCGGAGCAGGTCCAGCGGCACCGCGCACAACTCCTGGACACGGGCGTCGTCGCGCAGCACCACCGCGTACCACACCGCGGTCAGCCACTTGCCCGCGTTCGCGTGCCTGGCCGGACCGGTCGCCGGGAGCTGGAACCGGTTGTCCCCCAACTGGTATCCGACCGTGCCCTCGCTCGCCCCGGCCATCGCGAACGTCGCCGCGGCCGCCTGCCCGGTGAGGTCGAACGCGCGCCAGGTCGCCGGGTCCGCGGCGCCCGGGTCGAGGACCGTGCGGTTCCGCGCGACCAGCCCGGCCCACCGGAAGACCGTGTCGACCGCGTCGGCCTTCTTCTCGACGTAGCCGAGGAACTGCCCCAGCCTCGGCTCGGCGGCTTCCACCTCACGGCTCGCGGCCTCGCGGTCGACGGGGTGCCGGGGAACGGTCGTCATGAAGTCGCTGTCCTCACGTCGTCTATTCGCCGAATGGCGGTTGGTAATCGTAGCCCAGATAAGGCTTGTATTCGTATCCCAGGTTCACGTGCGGGGAATCGGTTTCGTCGACGAGCGCGCGCACTTCCACGTAATCCAGCCGGTTGTCCAGCTTCGCCAGTTCCAGTTCCGCGGCGAGGTCCCGGTCCGGGATCCGGCTCGCCACGTCGTCGAAGTAGTCCGGGTGCCCCTGCGCCACGACCCGGTTCTCCCCTGGCAGGTACCGGGAACTGGGCTGGCCACCCGGGCCCTTGGCCTCGTGCACGATGTAGTGCGGCGGTTCACCCGGCTGGTAGTGCACCTCCCAGATCTGGTCGAACTTGCCGGACCCGGGTTTGCCGCCGTCGGTCGAGTGGCGCGGGATGATCTCGCCCAACACGTCGCCGGTGTCGGCGTCGACCACCTGGTAGTGCTGGCTGCCCGGCCCGTGGTCCGGGGATTCGCGCAACGTGATCGGCCGGTCCGGGTACGCCTCGCTGAAATCGCGGTGCACGCGGTCGCGGATCGCGTGTTCGGCCGCCCGTTCGCCGAGCGCTTCCGAGGCGTCGTTCTTCTGGTTGTGCGCGTCGGGCCATTCGTCGGCGTCCTCCGGGGTTTCCCGGTAGCGCTCGATCTTTTCCTCGCGGTCGGCGATCTTCTCGTCGATCGCGTCGTAGTCGTCGTCGCGCCAGTCCTGGCTGTGGTCCGGGTAGTCCGGCTGGTCGGGGTTGTCGGGGGTCGCCGGGCTGTCCGGGGTCGCAGGCGTGTCCGGAGTGTCCGGTGTGGACGGATCCGGCGCGCCGGCGAGGTCGTCGGCCTGGCGGGTGGGCGGGTAGACGCGCGAGCGGGCGTCGTCGAACCCGAGCCGTTCCACCGGCGGCCGGTCCGACTTGAAGGCGGGCTTGCCGTCGACGAGATCGAGCGGCGGCGGCGGGTTCCGCGGATCGACCCGGTTCGGGTTGACCACCAGTTCCTCCACGCCGTCCGCGCGAGTCCGCCGGTAGTAGTGCTCCTCGATGTACTTCGGGTCGGCGATGTTCTCGCGCGGGGTGCGGCCGTCCGGGCCGGGGCGGTCGCGCCAGTCGTCCGGCTCGTCGCCGCGGTCGCGGGCGTCGGCCGGGTCCACGTCCTGCTTGTCGGCGTCCCGGGTGCCCGGGGTGAAGCCGTCGTCGCCGGCGCGGGAGGTCGTGCCGTCCGGCCGGTGGACCTCCCACTCCCCGGTCGGCGGGATCTTCGGGCGGCGGGTGCCGTCCGGGCCGATCTCGTAGTCCGAGGAGTAGACCCGGCCCTGCGAGTCGCTCCAGCCCGGCCTGGTCGGGGCCAGCACCTCGGTGTCCAGCTCGCGGGACAGCCGGTTCGCGAAGCCGTTGGTGCTGCTGTCGCAGCCGAGCAGGCGGATGGGGCCGCCGTCGTAGCCCGGGTTGCGCCGCAGGATGTCGGCGAACTCCTCCGGGGTGTAGTGGCGGTCGCCGATGCGGGCGCGCCCGTCCGGGGTCACGTGCACGTCGACCGTGTGCCTGCCGTCCGGGTCGGGGCGGACGCGCTGGGGCAGGTCGCCCATCTCCGGGTCGCCCGCGTGGTAGGAGGTGCCGGCCGGGGTCGGCTCGGCATGGCGCTGGTTGACCTCGTCCGGGGTCAGCGGGTCCTGGTCGTGGGCGGTGTCCGGGCTGTCCTGTTCGGGACCGTCCTGGCGCGGGCCGTCGTGGCTGGGGGCGTCCGGATCGGCGGGGTGCGTGTGCGGGGTGCGGCCGGGCGCGTCGCCGCGGGCGGCGACCTCGGGCGTGCGGGTGCCCGGGGTGCCGGTCCAGGTGCCGCCCGGGCGCGCGGACGGCGAGGCCAGTGTGCCGGGCGCGTTCGGCGAGGCGGGTGCGGCGGGTGCGGCGCCCGGGCTCTGCGGGCTGGACGGCGCGTCCGCTTGGCGCGGCGAGGGCACCGGCCCCGGCTCGGCCGGCGCTCGCGGGGTGGCCGGGGGCGCGACGGAACTCGCGGAGGTCTGCCCGGAGCTGTGCGGAGCGCTCGACCCGGAGGGACCGTCGGCGGACGGCCTGCCCGCCGGCGCGTCCGGGGAGTGCGGCCCGCTGGGCGCGTCCGGCGCGCCGGGCGAGCGCGGGCCGCCAGGCGCGTCCGGCCCGTCAGCCGAGTGCCGTGTGCTGGGCGAGTGCGGCCCACCGGGCGCATCTGGCGCGTCAGGCGAGTGCCGCCCGCCGGGCGAGCCCGAAGCGTCGGGCAATCGTGCTGCGTCCGGCGAGTGCGGCCCACCGGGCGAGTGCGGCGCGTCCGGCGACCCCGGCGCGTCCGGCGAGTGCGCGGGTGTCCGGGCCGGGCCCCCGCTCTCCGGTGACCGGGCAGGCGCGTCGGGCGCCGGCGAGGGCGTGTCCGGGGCGTCGTCGGTGTTCCGCAGCGGCGAACGCGGACCGGGCCCGTCCGGCGAGGACGGCGCATCCGGCGACGACGGCGCGTCCGCACTACGGGCGGCGGTGCTCGGCGACCGGGGGCCGTCCAGGTTCGGCAGGTCGACGTTGCGGGCGCCGGCGGACGGGGCGGACGGGGCCGAGCCGTCCGCGCGCCCGAACCTGCGGCCGATCTTGGTCAGCTGCTGGATGATCTCGTCCAGCTTGCCGATGATCCGGCTGATCCGCGGCGACACGTTGCCGATGGTCTTGACCAGCTTGCGGATGAAGTCCGAAATCCGCGTCACCGCCGACGAGATCGCCGCCGTGGCCTGCGCGGCGATCAGCGGCGTGGCGAAACCCAGGGTGCAGGCCGCCTCCAGCGCCCAGGTGATCAGCTTGCCGACCAGCTCGGCCACGATGTCGCGCACCATTTCGCGCACGAACCCGACGACCATCCCCATGATCATCACGCCGGTGGAGATGCCGTCGGCCAGCGACGCCGCCCCCGCGATCGCCTCGGCCTGCTCCGCGCCCGACTGGCGGTAGGTGTCCGCGCCCTGGCCGGTCCAGCCCGCCGTGCCGCCGTCGACCTCGTTCTTGAGGTCACCGGCGACCGCGCCGACCTCCTTGGCCACGTTCGCCCAGGTGTCGGCGAACGACTGGATCACCGGCGGGTCCCCGGCCAGCCAGTCCAGCGCCTCCTTCAGCGGCCGCACGTGCTCGATCAGCCACGCGACCCCGTACTGCGCCAGCGTGCCCAGTGGGTCGATGACCATGGACAGCACCTCGAGACCGGTGCCGAGCGCGCCCAGCCCGCCCTCGACCCACGAGCCGTCCTTGATGCCGTTGGACAGGTCCTGCGCGGATTCGAGGATCCCGATGCCGGTGACCGCGGTCGTCTGCGACTGGGCCTGCGCGACGAGCGGGTTGCTCATGTCAGGGGCTCACCCAGCTGCTTGACCGTCTGCCGGGTGGTGTCGTCCTGTCCGTCGTAGTTGGTGACCGTCGTGCGGACGTTGCCCGCGGTGCCGCTGACCGACTCCGTCGCCACCTCCAGCGCGCGGACGCCCATCTGTTCGAACGGGTCGAGCATCATCGCGAACGGCTGGCAGATCACCCCGAACGCGCTGTTGTCCATGCTCACCTGGCGGGCCGCCTCGACAGCGGTCTGCAAGCGTTCCGCCAGCCCGTCGACCTTGCCCGCGTGCGTGCCGAGCTCGTCGGTGAGCACCTCGTAGCCGTTGGCGGCGCCGCGGGCGGCGGAACCGCCCGCCCTGGTGCCCGCGCCCCGCGCGAAGCTGCTGGTCATCGCTCCCCCTAGTCGCGTCGCAGGAAGGACTGGTCGCCGAAGTCGTCGTCGTCATCGCGCCGGGGCGGCGCCGGGCGGCGCGGCGGACGCGGCGGCTCGTCGTCGGCCTCGTTCTCGATCCGCAGCTGGCGGCCCGGTGCGGGCGGCTCGGGGTCCTCGGGCGGGGCCTCCGGGAAGTTCTCGGCCGCGGTCCGCACGATGTGCTGCGCCGCGCTGTCCGACTCGCCCACCGTCCCGGCCACGATCTCCTGGATGACCTGCGGGTACTTCGACTGGGCCTTCTGCATCGCCTTGAGCACGTTCGCCGCGATCTCGTCCGGGCTCATGCCGCGGACGGCGTCGGTCATGCGCACGTCGGTGGGGATGCCGTTGTTGCCGACGGTCACGCTGACCGCCCCGTTCGCCACCGATTCGGTGATCGAGATCTGCTCGACCTCGTGCTGCATCGCCTGGAAGCGCTGCGACCGCTCGACCGCGTTGCGCTCCCAGTCCCCGACCATGCGCTCGATGTCCGACAGGTCCGCCACCGAAACCCCCTTCCGCTCTTCCTGCAGACGGCCCGGCGACCGTACCGGTTCCACACCGGCCCCGTACTCGGTATCGGCAGGTCCCATACTCGTCCGGATGGACGCTGGACCGATCAAGTGAGGAATCCCAAACCCGAGTCCCGGGACTTGGGCCACTTCGGTCACAACGGCGAACGCGAGGGGGTTAGCCTGGTAGGCGCATCAAGCGGACAACAAGATCGAGATATGGATAGAGGCGAGTCCCTGCCGTGTCCAGCAGCAGCCCTGCGTCACAGTTCGGCCCCAACGAATGGCTCGTCGAGGAGATGTACGACCAGTTCCTCGCCGACCCCTCTTCAGTAGACGCCGCATGGCACGAGTTCTTCTCGGACTTCAAGCCGACGCAGACCACGGAGTCGAAGCCGGACGCCGCACCCGCGCCCGTCCGTGAGCAGCCCGCCAAGCCGGGCAACGGCCAGGTCAACCAGGCTGCGACGGCCCCGGCCGCGCCCGCCCAGCCGAAGCCCGCCGCCAAGCCGGCCGCACAGCCCGCCAAGCCGGCCGCCGCCAAGCCCGCTGCCGCGAAGCCGGCCGCCGCGGCGACGAAGCCGGCCGCCGCCGAGCCGGAGAGCAAGCAGCTGCGGGGCGCCGCGGCCGCGATCGCCAAGAACATGGACGCCTCGCTGGCCGTGCCGACCGCCACCAGCGTGCGCGCGGTCCCGGCCAAGCTGATGGCCGACAACCGCATCGTCATCAACAACCACCTCAAGCGAACCCGCGGCGGGAAGATCTCGTTCACGCACCTCATCGGCTACGCCATGGTGCGGGCGCTGCAGGACTTCCCGAACATGAACCGGCACTACGCCCTGGTCGACGGCAAGCCGCACGCCGTCACGCCGGAGCACGTGAACCTCGGCCTCGCCATCGACATGAAGGGCAAGGACGGCGGCCGCACGCTGGTCGTCGCCTCGATCAAGAACTGCGAGAACATGACGTTCCGCCAGTTCTGGCAGGCCTACGAGGACATCGTCAAGAAGGCCCGCAACAACAAGCTGACCGCGGACGACTTCGCGGGCACCACCATCTCGCTGACCAACCCGGGCGGCATCGGCACCAACCACTCGGTGCCGCGGCTGCAGGCCGGGCAGGGCGCGATCATCGGCGTCGGCGCCATGCAGTACCCGGCGCACTTCGAGGGCACCAGCGAGGAGACCCTCGTCAAGCTGGGCATCAGCAAGATCATGACGCTGACCTCGACCTACGACCACCGCATCATCCAGGGTGCCGAGTCGGGCGAGTACCTCAAGCGCATCCACGAGCTGCTGCTCGGCGAGGACGGCTTCTACGACGACATCTTCACGTCGCTGCGGCTGCCCTACGAGCCGGTCCGCTGGGTCTCCGACATCCCCGAGGGCGAGATCGACAAGACCGCCCGGGTGCTGGAGCTGATCGACGCCTACCGGATGCGCGGCCACCTGATGGCCGACACCGACCCGCTGAACTACCGCCAGCGCCGCCACGAGGATCTGGACGTCCTCTCGCACGGACTGACGCTGTGGGACCTGGACCGCGAGTTCGCGGTCGGCGGGTTCGCCGGCCAGCAGAAGATGAAGCTGCGCGACGTGCTGGGCGTGCTGCGCGACTCCTACTGCCGGACTGTCGGCGTCGAGTACACCCACATCCTGGACCCGGAGGAGCGCCGCTGGATCCAGGACCGGGTGGAGGTCCCGCACGCCAAGCCGGACCCCAACGTCCAGAAGTACATCCTGTCGAAGCTGAACGCGGCCGAGGCGTTCGAGACGTTCCTGCAGACGAAGTACGTCGGCCAGAAGCGGTTCTCGCTGGAGGGCGGCGAGACCGTCATCCCGATGCTGGACACCGTCCTGGACAAGGCCGCCGAGCACGAGCTCGACGAGGTCGTCATCGGCATGCCGCACCGCGGCCGCCTGAACGTGCTGGCCAACATCGTCGGCAAGCCGATCTCGCAGATCTTCCAGGAGTTCGAGGGCAACCTCGACCCGGGCCAGGCGCACGGCTCCGGCGACGTGAAGTACCACCTGGGCGCGGAGGGCAAGTACTTCCGCATGTTCGGCGACGGCGAGACCCGGGTGTCGCTGACCGCGAACCCGTCGCACCTGGAGACCGTCGACCCGGTGCTCGAAGGCATCGTCCGCGCGAAGCAGGACATCCTCGACAAGGGCGACAGCGACACCGGCGGCTTCTCGGTGCTGCCCGTGCTGCTGCACGGTGACGCGGCGTTCGCGGGCCAGGGTGTCGTGGCGGAGACGCTGAACCTGGCGCTGCTGCGCGGCTACCGCACCGGCGGCACCGTGCACATCATCATCAACAACCAGGTCGGCTTCACCACCGCGCCGGAGCACTCGCGGTCCTCGCAGTACGCGACCGACGTGGCGAAGATGATCGGCGCCCCGATCTTCCACGTGAACGGTGACGACCCGGAGGCGGCGCACTGGGTGGCCAAGCTGGCCGTCGACTACCGCCAGGCGTTCAACAAGGACGTCGTCATCGACATGATCTGCTACCGCCGCCGCGGCCACAACGAGGGCGACGACCCATCGATGACGCAGCCCGCGATGTACGACATCATCGACACGAAGCGCTCGGTGCGGAAGACCTACACCGAGTCGCTGATCGGCCGCGGTGACATCTCCGTCGAGGAGGCCGAGGCCGCGCTGCGGGACTTCTCGAGCCAGCTGGAGCACGTCTTCAACGAGGTCCGCGAGCTGGAGAAGCACCCGATCGCGCCGAGCCCCTCCGTCGAGGAGGAGCAGCAGGTGCCCGCGAAGGTGCCGACCGCGGTGCCCGCCGAGGTCATCGAGCGGATCGGCGACGCGTTCGTCAACGTCCCCGAGGGCTTCACCCCGCACCCGCGCGTCAAGCCGGTCATGGAGCGGCGGTACAAGATGTCCCGCGAGGGCGGCATCGACTGGGCGTTCGGCGAGCTGCTGGCGTTCGGTTCGCTGGCGATCGAGGGTCGTCTGGTGCGGCTGTCCGGCCAGGACTCCCGCCGCGGCACGTTCACCCAGCGCCATTCGGTGCTGATCGACCGCAAGACCGGCCGGGAGTACGCGCCGCTGCAGAACCTGGCCGAGGACCAGGGCCGCGTGATGATCTACGACTCGGCCTTGTCCGAGTACGCGGCGGTCGGTTTCGAGTACGGCTACTCGGTGGCCAACAGCGACGCGCTCGTGCTGTGGGAAGCCCAGTTCGGCGACTTCGTCAACGGCGCCCAGACGGTCATCGACGAGTACATCTCGTCCGGTGAGGCGAAGTGGGGCCAGCGGTCGGACGTCGTGCTGCTGCTGCCGCACGGCCACGAGGGCCAGGGCCCGGACCACACGTCGGGCCGCATCGAGCGGTTCCTGTCGCTGTGCGCCGAGGGCTCGATGACCGTGGCGGTCCCGTCCACCCCGGCGAACTACTTCCACCTGCTGCGGCGCCACGCGCTGGACGGCATCCAGCGCCCGCTGATCGTCTTCACGCCGAAGTCGATGCTGCGCAACAAGGCGGCGACGTCGGGCCTGGAGGACTTCACCGGCGACTCGAAGTTCATGTCGGTCATCGACGACGCCGAGGTGGAGCCCGGCAAGGTCCGGAAGGTGCTGCTGACCTCCGGCAAGCTCTACTGGGAGCTGGTGGCCGAGCGGGCCAAGCGCGAGGCCGACGATGTGGCCATCGTGCGGATCGAGCAGTACTACCCGCTGCCGAAGAAGAAGCTGCTGGCGGCGCTGGAGCGCTACACCGGCGCCGAGGTCGTGTGGGTCCAGGAGGAGCCCGAGAACCAGGGCGCGTGGCCGTTCTTCGGCCTCCACCTGCCGCGCATGTTCCCCGACGTGCTCGGCAAGCTGGACGTCGTCTCGCGGCGCCCGATGGCCGCCCCGTCGGCCGGCTCGTCGAAGGTGCACGAGGTGGAGCAGAAGGCACTGATCGCCAAGGCCTTCAGCTGATCTAGCAAGAAAAGAAGGCGCCCTCCCCCAAAACCCAGGGGAGGGCGCCTTTTCTTTGCACCAACCGCCGCCCGGCAACGAAACAGCACCGACCATTCCAACCAGACCTCCCCCGCCCCCGATCCACAGCCGATCTTTAGTCGCCGACCAGGCTTGTCAAGGCACGCTTTCCCGCCTTGACAAGCCTGCTCGGCGACTGAAACACAATCAGGCATCGGGGGCGGGGGTGGTCGGAAGGTGACCATTCGAGCGCCGTGAGGCGCATTTCCGCGCGACAGCGCGGCTTTAAAGATCAAAAGATAGTCCTCGCCGGACGGGCAGGCTCCGGGATGACCAGGGGACCGTTGTCGTCTCACCTTGCCGAGGTGGTCGCCGGGTGGTCATCCCGTCGCCTTCCGGCTTGTGCATATCACCTTGAGCCAGGGCCGCAAGGTTGGCATGTTTGGCCGCCGGTTGGCGGCCTAGGTTGCGGCCCCGGCTCAAGGTGATCGTTGCGTGTCAGGCGACGGGATGACCACCCAGCTACCTTGGGTTCAAGGCCCTGGCGCTATGCGCCTGTGTAGAGCAGGACGTTGGGGCTGTTTGTTCCGGCGCTGGTCACCTTCCCTGTCGTGGCTGCTGCCACCAGTGCGTCTCGCACCTGCTGGGGCGTCGCGGAGGTGTGGGTTGCCAGGTAAAGCGCTGCGGCTCCGGCGACGTGGGGCGTCGCCATCGAGGTGCCGCTGATGGTGTTCGTCGCGCTCGTGCTGCCGATCCAGTCCGACTTGATGCTGCTGCCGGGCGCGAAGATGTCCAGGCAGCTGCCGTAGTTCGAGTAGCTCGCCCGTGCGTCCGTGCTCGTCGTGGCTCCGACGGTGATCGCCGCCGGGACGCGGGATGGGGACGAGCTGCAGGCGTTCGTGTTGCTGTTGCCCGCCGCGACCGCGTACGTCACGCCCGCCGCGATCGAGGCCTTCACCGCGTTGTCCACGGCTGTCGACACGCCACCGCCGAGGCTCATGTTCGCCACCGCCGGCTTCACCGCGTTCTGGGTGACCCACTCGATGCCGGCGATCACCTGGTCGTAGGTGCCCGAACCCTCGCAGTCGAGCACCCGCACGGCGGTCAACTGCACCCCCTTCGCCAGACCGTACGCCGAACCACCGACAGTTCCGGCGACGTGCGTGCCGTGGCCGTTGCAGTCGCTGGCGTTCGAGTCGCCGTCGACGAAGTCGTAGCCGGACGTCGCGCGGCCGCCGAAGTCGCTGTGGCTCAGGTTGATGCCGGTGTCGATGATGTAGGCGTGCACGTTCGACGCGGTGGTCGAGTAGTTGTACGCCTGGTTCAGCGGCAAATTGCGCTGGTCGACGCGGTCCAGGCCCCACGACGGCGGATTCGCCTGCGTGGCGGTGATCGTGACGCGCCGGTTCTGCTCCACGAACGCCACCGACGGATCGGCCGCGACCCGCTTCGCCTGCGACTCGCTCATCGACGCCGAATAGCCGTGCAGCGCACGCGAGAACGTCTGCCGCACGTTGCCGCCGAGTTTGCCGGTCACCTCGCTGACCAGCGAAGACACCGGCGACGACGATTCCTTGAACACCACGATGTAGCTGCCGGAGATCGCGCCGGGCGCATCCGCGCCGACGATCGACCCCTCCTGGGCGGAAGCCGGGGCGGTGAACCCGACGGTCGCGACCGCCGCGGCCGCGAGCGCCACACCGGCTGATCTGGCCTTGCTGAGCAGGGACTTGGACATGAGTCCTCCTTGGCAGGGCCGGCGCGATGAGCTGGGGAATCGCTCACCGCGCCGCAAGGGGTGAGACTTTTTCACGGTAGGACCGCGTCACCGCCCCACGGAAGGACTGGCACCCGGGTGGCTCCCGGCGAAAGTAGGGCGGACCAGCCGCCCGGTCTGGATCAGTCCGCTGCCGTGACGCCCTCGATCACGTCCAGCACCTGCCGCGCCGTCACCGCCCCCACGGCCTTGCCCGTCTCGTCCACCACGACCCCCAGCCCGGCCGGCGACGACAACGCCGCGTCCAGCGCGCCCCGCACCGACGTGCCGCGCCGGTAGAGCGAACCACCGGCGACCAGGTCCGACTCGGCCAGCCCGCCGTCCACACTGGACCCGGGAGCCAGCCAGCCACGCGGCTGCCCGGAATCGTTCACCGCGAGCAGCCACTCCTCCGTCGGACCGGAAACGTTGTCGCCCAACGGAACCGTCGCCACCGAGCGTACTTCCACACCAGCGGAGTCCACAAACGACAGTCCACGGTAACCGCGGTCGCGGCCCACGAAGGACGCCACGAAGTCGTCCACCGGGTGCCGCAGCACGTCGGCCGGCGTGCCGTACTGCGCCAGCCGACCGCCGACGCGCATCACGGCCACCTTGTCGCCAAGCCGCACGGCCTCGTCGATGTCGTGGGTGACGAACACGATCGTCTTGCCCAGCTGCGACTGCAGCCGCAGCAACTCGTCCTGCAGGCCCTCCCGCACGATCGGGTCGACGGCCGAGAACGGCTCGTCCATCAGCAGCACCGGCGCGTCCGCCGCCAGTGCCCTGGCGACCCCGACCCGCTGACGCTGACCACCGGACAGCTGCGCCGGATAACGCTTCCCCAGCTCCGCGGGCAGACCGACGATGTCCAGCAGCTCGGCCGCGCGGTCGCGCGCCTTCCGCTTGCCCCACCCGGACAACACGGGCACGGTGGCGACGTTGTCCAGCACCGTCCGGTGCGGGAACAGCCCGGCGTTCTGGATCACGTACCCGATGCCGCGCCGCAGCACCGGCGGGTCCTGCTCGCGGATGTCCTTGCCGTCGAGCAGCACCCGTCCCGAGGTCGGCTCGACCATGCGGTTGATCATCCGCAGCGACGTCGTCTTCCCGCAGCCCGACGGCCCGACGAACACCGTGATGGTGCCGTCCTCGACCGTCAGGCTCAGATCGTCGACGGCGAGCGTGCCGTCCGGGTAGCGCTTGGTCACGCCGTCGAACTCGATCAACACGCCCTCCCAGCGAAAGCCTTCCCGGAGACGCGCCCAGCGCCTCCGGGAAGGTCCAGCTTAGCCGGTGACGCCGTCCTCGATCGCCGCCTTCGCCACGGCGGCGGCGACCTCGGGGGCGACGCGCGGGTCGAGCGGGCTCGGCACGATGCGGTCGGGCCCCAGGTCGTCCTGCGCGACGGCGACGATCGCCTCGGCGGCCGCCAGCTTCATGTTCTCGGTGATCGCCCGCGCGCCGGCGTCCAGCGCGCCCCGGAACACGCCGGGGAAGGCGAGCACGTTGTTGATCTGGTTCGGGAAGTCGCTGCGCCCGGTCGCCACGATCGCCGCGTACTTGGCGGCCTCGTGCGGGTGGACCTCCGGGTCCGGGTTGGACAACGCGAACACGATCGGGTCATCGGCCATGTCGGCCAGCAACTCCGGCTCGATCGTGGACCCGGACAGCCCCAGGTACACGTCCGCCCCGCGCAGCGCCTCGGCCAGGCCGCCACGCAGACCGGCCTTGTTGGTGGTCTGGGCCAGCTTCTCCTTGACCGGGTTCAGCCCGTCCCGGCCGGGGTGGATGATGCCGCGCGAGTCCAGCACCGTGACGTCGGCGACACCGGCCTCCTGCAGGATCTTCGCGCACGCGACACCCGCGGCGCCCGCGCCGGAGACGACCACCCGCTGCTGCTTGATGTCCCGGTCGAGCACCAGGTTCGCGCCACGCAGCGCGGCCAGCGTCACGATCGCCGTGCCGTGCTGGTCGTCGTGCATGACCGGGCAGTCCAGCGCCTCCTTGAGCTTGTCCTCCAGCTCGAAGCAGCGCGGCGCGGAGATGTCCTCCAGGTTGACGGCACCGTAGGACGGGCGCAGCCGCACCAGCGTCTCGACGATCTCGTCGACGTCCTTGGTGTCCAGCACCAGCGGGATCGAGTCCAGGCCGCCGAAGGTCTTGAAGAGCACCGACTTGCCCTCCATGACGGGCAGCGACGCGCTCGCGCCGATGTCGCCAAGCCCCAGCACCGCGGTGCCGTCGCTGACGACGACCACCAGCCGGTGCGCCCACGTGTAGCGCTGGGCCAGCTCGGCGTTCTCGGCGATGGCGCGGCTCGCCTTGGCCACCCCCGGCGTGTAGGCGATCGAGAGGTCGCGCGGCTGCGAGATCGGGCGCGTGGCCGCCACCGACAGCTTGCCGCCCTCGTGACCGCGGAAGATCTCGTCGTCGGTCACCGGCGAGTAGTCGGTACCCGTCGGCGGCACTGCCTCGGCCGCCGTGCTCTTGCTGACCTCGTCGTTCATCGATGTCCCTGCCCTCGTATCAGAGGTCTGAGCGTAGGTCATGGAAATGAATCCCTCCCGGGACCGTGTGCGGGGACACTGCCCCATCCCCCAGTGGCGTGGTTGATCTCGCAGCTCGGTAGCCCGGGCGCGGTGGCGCCGGCAGCCGGCTCGGCGTCCGTCTCGGCCGTGCGAAGCCCTTGGTGAGGCGACGGCCGCGGACGCGGCGGTCCCCCCAGTGTTGCAGGCTCCGCACCGGTTGTGATGCCGAGGTGCGGTTGATGTCACAAAAAGGGGAGGTCAACGGGGTTCTAGCAAGACGTCCGTCCGGCTTGGGAGTGCCCCGCTAAGGTTCGGTGTATGGAGGTCCGCCAGCTCGCCGTCCCCGACGCCTACGAGTTCACGCCGCGTTCGTTCCCGGACCACCGCGGCCTTTTCGTCGCGCCGTTCCAGGAGGCGGCGCTCGTCGAGGCGATCGGGCACCCGCTGCACGTGGCGCAGACGAACCACAGCGTGTCCCGGCGGGGGACGATCCGGGGAGTGCATTTCGCCGACACGCCGCCCGGCCAGGCGAAGTACGTCTACTGCCCGCGCGGCGCGCTGCTCGACGTCGTGGTGGACCTGCGGGTCGGCTCGCCCACGTTCGGCACCTGGGACGCGGTGCGGCTCGATTCGGTGGACTACCGCGCGGTCTACATCGCGGAAGGCCTCGGGCACGCGTTCGTCGCACTGGAGGACGACACCGTGATGGCCTACCTCTGCTCCACCGGGTACAACCCATCGGGCGAACACGGGATCACCCCGCTGGACCCGGAACTGGGCCTGCCCTGGCCGTCGGACCTCGCACCGATCCTGTCCGAAAAGGACGAAGCGGCCCCGGCTCTCGCCGAGGCCGCCGCCGCTGGGCTGCTGCCGGTCTACGCCGACTGCGTCGCCCACTACGAAAAACTCCGCGCGGGCTAGAGCCTCATCCGACGACGTTCACACGCTCATCGTCCGCGTGCGCGCCGAACTCGGCGACGCGCACCTCCGCGATGCGCTCGTACCGGCTGATCCGGTCGGTCCACTCCGCGTCGACGCCGAACGCCGCCTGCGCGAAGCCCACCCGCCGGACGGCCTCGGCCAGGCCCGGATCTCCAGGGGCCAGCAGCCGCACCGGCGCGTCGAGCGCCACGGTGTGCGGCGGCACGAAGTACTCGTCCGGCAGAACGGTGCGCGCATGGACGAGCGCGCCGACAGCGACGACCGAGCCGGCCCCCAACCGCGCGCGCTGCAGGACCGTCGCCGCGGTCGCCACGTAGACGCACCTGCCGGCCTCGCAGCCCAGCAGCGTGGCATGTGGCCCCACGAAGACGTGGTCGCCGAGAAGCACCGGCTGGTCGCCGGCGACCGCGGACCCGCGCAACACCGCGTTCTCGCAGATCACCGCCGCCTCCCCGACCTCGATCCGAGACCCCTCGGCATCGAGCACCGCGCCGTACATGACCCGCGCCCTCGGCCCCACGCGGACATCGCCGACGAGTGTGGCCGTGGGGGCGATGTAGGCGGTGGGGTGGACCTGCGGTTCACACCCGCGGTGCCGGATGCGGATTCCCCGCGCTCGCACGATCACGACCGGATTCTCGGCCGACCGGCCGGGAGCGTGCTGGCGGATTTCGGACGTCTCGTTCGCCCGTCGGCTGATACGGGCTAGAAGTCCTCCGCGAGCACCCGCGCGATGTTGCGCTCGGCCAGCGCGGTGATCGTGACGAACGGGTTCACGCCCGTGCTGCCCGGGATCAGCGAGCCGTCGGTGACGTAGAGGTTGCGGTAGCCCTTCACGCGCCCGTACAGGTCGGTCGCCTTGCCCAGCACCAGGCCGCCCAGCGGGTGGTAGGTGAACCGGTTCTCGAACGCACGGGTGTCGCCGAACAGGTCGTAGCGGTAGATCGTCCCGTTCGCCGAGTTGATCCGGTCGAACAGGCTCTTCGCCGCGTCGATCGACGGCTGCCCCTGCGCCACATCCCACTGCAGAACGGCCTTGTCGGCGCCCGGGTCGTACTTGAACCACCCGCGCTCGGGGTTCTTGGTGATCGCCAGGTACAGGCTCGCCCACGTCTCCAGCCCGGCGGGCACCGGCGCGATCTCGGCGAACACCGGGTTGACCGGGTCCTCCCACGCGTCGATGCCGAGCGCGGGCATGCCCGACTCGACGGCGCCGACCGGGTCCCACACGTGGTTGGCCCGGCCCAGCATGACGTTGCCGTTGGTGCCCCAGCCCTGGCCGACGTCCTCGCCGAGGTCCGGCAGCTTGCCGGTGTCGCGCGCCCGCACCAGCAACTCGGTCGAGCCGAGGCTGCCCGCGCCGAGGAACAGGTACTTCGTCCCCAGCTGGCGCACGCCGAGCACGTTGCCATCGGCGTCGATCTGCCGCACCGTCAACGTGTACGTGCCGTCCTGCTGCTGGGCGATGTCGCGGACCTCGGTGAGCGTCCGGATGGTGACGTTGCCGGTGCCCAGCGCGGCGGCCAGGTAGCTCTTGTCCAGCGAGCGCTTGCCGTGGTTGTTGCCGTAGATGACCTCCGAGGCCAGCGCGGAGCGGGGCACCTCGCCTGCCTCTTCGCGGCGCATGTAGTCGAAGTCGTAGACGCTGGGCACGAACGTGGTCTTCAGCCCGGTCTTCTGCGCGTGCTTCCGTGAGACACGCGCGAACTGGTAGGAGTCGCAGGTCTCGAACCAGTCCGGGTCGATGTTGTTCACGCCCAGCATGGAGTTCGCGAGCGGGTAGTACCTGCCGTACATCTCGTCGGCGTCGACCTCGGGCAGGATTTCCTCGAAGTACCAGCGCTTCGGCGTCACGGCCATCGCGCCGTTGACCAGGGAGCCGCCGCCGACACCGCGGCCGACGTAGACCGACATGTCGCCGAAGTGCACCCGGTCCAGCACACCGGCGTACGGGTCGATGTCGCGGTTGGCCAGGTCGAGCCACAGGAACGAGGCCAGCGGCGCCTCCGTGCGGTTCTTGAACCACGACGACCGGCGGTCCGGGCTGAGCATGTCCGAGAAGATCTTGCCGTCCTCGCCCGGCGTGTTCCACAGCTGGCCCATTTCGAGCATCAGCGTCGGGACGCCGGCCGCCCCGAGGCGCAGCGCCGTGACGGCGGCCCCGTAGCCGGTGCCGACGACGACGGCCGGCGAGTAGTCGGTGGCCGCCGAGGCGGAGGTCCGGGTCGAGATCGTGGTCAGCCCGAGCGTGGCGGCGGAGCTGAGCGCGGTCAAGCCGAGGAACCGGCGTCGAGAGAAGGACATAACGCGAACCATATTCGGATCAGCCACGCTTTGTAAACGGTGTTAATCCCTAGTGGGGCGATGCCAGGGTCGGCTCCGGGCTTTCCCCGATGGTGCCGTTTGCGCAGGTCGGACAGGATTTGGATCATGAAGATCGCGCTCGCAGCGGCCGCCGTCGCCGCACTCGCCCTGACGGTCACCAGCGCTCTCCCCGCCCGCGCCGCGGAGGACACGTTCGCGGACTGCCCCGCCCTGCCCGCCGGCGCCGACCCGAGCCAGTGGCGCTGCGAGGTGCTCGACTCGACCGCCACCATGTCCTTCGGCGACGTCCGGGACCTGCCGCTGGGCCCGATGCGCCTGACCTTCGCCGAGGGGCAGCTGGACGGCCGGTACGCGCAGGTGTTCGGCGCGCTGAGATCCGAGCCGGTCGCGGTGCCCGGACTGCCGCGCGCCACGGTGCGGTTCGGCTACGGCGGCCACTCCGACTTCCAGTCCAACGACGAACGCAAGGGCGAGATCGACCTGGTCGCCGAGTTCGACGCGCCCTACCTGCCGCGCGACTGCGCGACCGGCGTCATCCACTCCGTCCTGCGGGCGGACGGGCCGACCGAGGTCGTCTCGACCGATCCGCTGACCCTGAAGTTCGCCACCTACGACCACGAACTGGCCGTGCCGGCGACGGAGAACTGCGGCCCGCTCGGCCGGGTGGTCGACCACCGGCTCGGCCTGCCCGCCGCGTCCGGGACGAACTCCTACGCCCAGACCACGACGGTCCGCCTGCGCGACTACTGACGTTTGGGCGTCACCCAGATAGTGATGGTGGCGGTGACGACGGGTTTGCCCGCCCGGTCGGAGATGACGACGGGCACCGGCAGTTCCACGCCATCGACGCCGAACTCCGGGATCTCCGGCAGCTCGGCGACCGCACGCAGGCCCGTCTCCGCCTTCGCCACGTACCCCACCGTCATGCCCTTGGGCAGCCACCGGTGCGTGGCGGGCAGGGTCGACTCGGCGAGCATCCCCATCGCGATCTCCGCGAGGTTGCACGCCGCGATCGCGTGAAACGTGCCGATGTGGTTGTGAACACCCCACCACTTCGGCGCGCGCACCGCGCAGTAGCCGGGACGCAGCTCCTCCACGGTCGGCAGCACCGAACCGAAATAGGGCACACGCAGGCAAATCGCGGTCGAGAACAGTCGTTTGCCGCCGGGCAGCGCGCTCAGCCGCTGCCACAGCGAGTAGGTCGAAACCACCGGCTCCTCCAATGTTACCGACCGGTAGCAAAGCAGACCGGTGGCTATATTCGCAAACGTGGACCACGAGCTCTTCCTCTTCCGCCACGGTCAGACCGAGTGGTCGGTGAACGGCAAGCACACCGGTCGCACCGACATCCCGCTGACCCCCGCCGGGGAGAACCAGGCGCGCGCCGCCGGCCTGACCCTGCAGACGCTCCGCAAGGGCCCCGCGCTGGTGCTGACCAGCCCGCGGCAGCGCGCGGTGCGTACGGCCGAGCTGGCCGGGCTGCGGATCGACGAGCAGACCGAAGACCTCGCGGAGTGGGACTACGGCGACTACGAGGGCGTCACCACGCCGGAGATCCGCAAGACCGTGCCCGGCTGGACCGTGTGGACGCACGAGATGCCCGGCGGCGAGACCGTCGAGCAGGTGACCGCCCGCGCGGACGCCCTGCTGGAGCGGGTGCGCGCGGCGCTGGCCGACACCGAGGTGATCCTCGTCGGCCACGGCCACTTCAGCCGGGTGCTGATCGCACGCTGGATCGGGCTGCCCGCCACCGCCGGCGTCCACTTCGGACTGGACCCGGCCGGGGTGACGGTCCTCGGCGACGAGCGCGGCGAGCCGAAGATCGAGCACCTGAACATCCCGCCGTCCTGACCGTAGCGATCCCGTACCACCGACGCGGTCAGCTCGCTTGACTCGAGGTCAACGAGGACAGCCCGGCGCCATCCACCTCGCCTAGCGTCGAGCCGTGAACTCCTTCGCTCGGGCCACCCACGTCGGCAGCCTCCTCCGTCCCCCGCGACTGCTGAAGGCACGGGCCGACCACGCCGCTGGCCGGCTCGACGACGCCGGGCTGCGGCGTGTCGAGCAGGAGTCGATCCTGGTGGCGTTGTCGGCGCAGCAGGACAGCGGCATCGGCGTCTACACCGACGGCGAGTACCTGCGAACGGATTTCATGAGCAGGCTCACCGAGCACGTGGACGGTTTCGCCGCGCAGGCGCCGTCGCTGGAATGGCGGTCCGGCGACCACGCCGAGGAGGACAGCGACATCCTCCGGCTCATCGGGGGCAAGCTCGCCTACCGCGAACGGTTCACCGACCGCGAGGCCGCCTTCCTCGCCGCACACGCGCCCGGCCCGTTCAAGATCGCCATCCCGGAGGTCACGAACTTCGTGGTGGCCAACTGGGACCCGCGGGTCAGCGGCCCGCACTACCCCAGCCGCGCCGACATCGTCGACGACCTGGCGGCCGTCCTGCTGCAGGAGGCCGCGGCGCTCGCCGAGGACGGCGTCCGGCAAGTCCAGATCGACGCGCCGTGCTTCATCGCCTTCGCCAATCCGCGCATCCTCGGGCTCCTCGAGTCGGAGGGCATCGACGCGCGGGATCTGCTGCGCCGCTGCATCGAAGCCGACGCGGCCGTCGTCCGGCTGCTGCGCGACCGCGGCGTCGTGGTGGGCATGCACATCTGCCGCGGCAACTACCGCGGCCAGTGGTTCAACGAGGGTTTCTACGACGACATCGCGGCGGACGTGTTCGGCGGCATCCCGGTGGACCACTGGCTGCTGGAGTACGACACCGAACGTGCCGGCACCTTCGAGCCGCTCCAGCACGTGCCGGACGGGGTGCGGGTCGTGCTGGGCCTGGTCACGACGAAGACCGGTGAGCTGGAGGACGCCGACGAGCTCGCCCGGCGGGTGGACGAGGCCGCGCGGATCGTCCCGCTGGCGGATCTGGCGGTCAGCCCACAGTGCGGGTTCGCATCCGAGGTGCGGGGAAACCCGCTGACTTGGGACGATCAGCGCCGGAAGCTGGACCTGACGGTTACGGTGGCGCAGCGGGTCTGGGGAGGGGTCTGAGTCTGGCAGGATCGGGTGCAGCTCACCCGCCGAATCCTGGGAGTCCCCATGCCCGACAGCCGCATCCGCCGGATCCGCGAGTCCGATGTGGACGAAGTCGCGCAGCTGGTGCACGAACTGGCCGCCTACGAGAAGGCGCCGCAGGACTGCCACCTGACGGCCGACCGCCTGCGGGTGGCGCTGTTCGGCGACAACCCGGCGGTGTTCGGGCACGTCGCCGAGCAGGACGGCGAGATCGTCGGGTTCGCGCTGTGGTTCCTGAACTTCTCCACGTGGCGCGGCGTGCACGGCATCTACCTGGAGGACCTGTTCGTCAAGTCCGAGCTGCGCGGCTCCGGCCTGGGCAAGGCGCTGCTGGCGACGCTCGCGAAGGAGTGCGTTGACCGCGGCTTCGCGCGACTGGAGTGGTCAGTGCTGGACTGGAACCCGGCGACCGGGTTCTACAAGTCCCTCGGGGCGACCCCGATGGACGAGTGGACCGTCTACCGCCTCACCGACACCGCGCTGGACAAGCTCGCGAAGCTCGCCTAGTCCTCCTCGCCGCGCTCCCGGCGGCGGCCGGCCATCCCGCCGCGCTCGGCGGCCTCCTCCTCGGTCTCGTCCTCGTGCTGCCCGAGCGCCCACGCCCGCGCGGGCTGGCGGAACAGCAGCACGATGATCGCCACGCCGAGGACGATGATCGGCACCCCGAACGCCGGCCGCCCGGACGGCCCGGCCATGTACCAGCCGACGCCCGCGGTGATGAGCGCCATCACCAGCCCCGGCGAGCGGGCCCAGGTGTGGCCGAACAGCAGCCCGATCCCGCAGCCGACGACGGCGAGCCCGAACAGCACGTAGAAGGCACCCTCGGCGAGCACGCTGGTCAGCGGCATGGAGTCACCGGGCGAGGCGAACAGCAGCGCGCCGAACACCAGCAGGCCGATCCCCGGCAGGACGGTCAGCGCGCCGGCCACCCTGACCTCGCGCGGAGCGGGTGAAATCTTGTCGGCGAGCGCCATCGCAAAGGGCCTTCCACCAGCGGCTGAGCGGCACGGGTGACCGTGCGTGAACGCCATCGATACTAAGCCACCCGGTCGGCCGTTTTCGAACCGCGGCCAACCGCGCCAAGATCTGGGTGTCGTCGATGAGCCGGCGGACGCCCGGGGTGCACTTGTCACGACGAACGGACCGTGCCGAACGACGGGAGGTCAACCGGCAGGCTTTTCGCAGTGATGAGGTTCGCGCTGACGCTTGGGATGCGCCCGATTGGCCTACCCTGCGAGCATGCGCGCGATTCTGGTGGTCAACCCGCAGGCCACGTCCACGACGGCAGGCGGGCGGGACGTGCTCGCGCACGCGTTGGCCAGCCAGGTGAAGCTGGAGGTCGTGGAGACCGACTACCGCGGCCACGCGCTGGCGGTGGCCAGGGACGCCGCACGGGACGGGGTCGACCTGGTGGTCGCCCATGGCGGTGACGGCACGGTGAACGAGGTCGTCAACGGCCTGCTCGCCGACGGGCCTGGCGCGCCGGTGCCCGCGCTCGGCGTCGTGCCCGGCGGGTCGGCCAACGTGTTCGCGCGCGCCCTCGGTGTTTCCCGGGATCCGGTGGAGGCCACGCACCAGCTGCTGTCGGCCATCGAGTCGGGCCGCAGCCGCCGCGTCGGGCTGGGCCTGGCGGACGGGCGGTGGTTCACCTTCAACGCGGGCCTCGGCTGGGACGCCGACGTGGTCGCCACGGTCGCCGACCGGCGCGGGAAGCAGACCAACGCGCAGCTGTACATGCGGGCGGCGGTGACGTGCTACTTCCGCCCGCGGTCCCCCCGGTTGCCGCTCACCGTGCACGTACCCGGCGAGGAGCCGGCCGAGGTGCGGATGGCGTTCGTGTCCAACACGGATCCGTGGAGCTACCTCGGCGAGCGGCCCGTTCACCTCAACACCGGCAGCTCCTTCGAGCGGGGTCTCGGGCTGTTCGCGCTGCGCAAGCTGTCGCTGCCGCTGGTGTTCCGGCACGTCCGCCAGGCGCTGCGGGCGGAGGCCGAGCACCGCGGCAAGGCGCTCGTGAAGTACGACGACCTGGCGAAACTCAGCGTGACCGCGGAGGAGCCGGTAAACTTCCAGGTCGACGGCGACCTGATCGGCCGTCGGACGCAGGTGGACTTCACCAGCGTGCCCGACGTGCTGACCGTGCTGGCGTGAGTGATCGGTCCGGCGATCTGCAACTTGCCGTTCGTCGACGCACACGGTCCACTCACCGCATCGTCCTTCCCCCGCGAAGGCCGTTTCGGAGAGAAACCGCAGGTCAGCGGGGTCGCCTGACCAGGTGAGCTGACTCACCGATGTTGCGAAAACACTTGTCGAAAGCGGTGCTTCGTGAAAGCATTCACAAGCACCCCAAGAAACGATCCGCCATGACGACCTGTGGCGCAGCACGCTCTGCGCCCCGAGAAGGAGCTCACAGAAATGGACTGGCGCCACGACGCTGCCTGCCGCGACGAGGACCCCGAGCTGTTCTTCCCTGTCGGGAACAGCGGTCCCGCGCTGCTGCAGATCGCCGAGGCGAAAGCCGTATGCCACCGCTGCCCGGCAGCGTCCGAGTGCCTGGCCTGGGCCCTGGCCAGCGGCCAGGACTCCGGTGTCTGGGGCGGGATGAGCGAAGACGAGCGCCGTGCCCTGAAGCGCCGTCGTGCTCACATCGGCATGCGCACCGCCTGACCTCTCCACGCGCTGCGGCGTCGCTTAACGCGTCTCTTACGAGAGTACGCGGGACCTGACGCAGGGGCTCACACGCCCCCACTTAACGTTCGAAGGCCCGGCACCCACCTCCCGCGGGTGCCGGGCTTTTGAACGTCCTGAGCAGGAATTTTGGGTTTCGGCTGCCCTCGCCCGAGTGGGTTCCGCACATGCCCGGTGACGTTCCACCCGCTCCTGGGCTCCTGCTTTCGTCCGGCGTCGGCTCCTGCTCCGGCCAACTCCAGCTGCCGCTGCTTTCGTCCGGCGTCGGCTCCTGCTCCGGCCAACTCCAGCTGCCGCTCCTGCCTGACGGCTGCTCCCGTTTCGTCACCGGCACCGGCCGTCGCCCTGTCTGAGCGCCTCCCATCCGCGGGAGACGCCCACTCACACGGGCACCGTTGGCCCTCTCGCCTAGGCACCATTGGCTGGCTCTCTCGCTGGCCCTCTCCGGCCTCTCGCCGGCCCTTTCACGCTCCACGCACCGCTGGCCCACCCACGCGGGCACGGTTGGCCACCTCGCCGGACACGACTGGCCACCTCACGCAGCCACCAGCGGCCACCTCGCGCGGGCGCGACTGGCCCACTCACCCGCGCCCCGACCGGCCACCTCACGCAGTCCCGATTGGCCACCTCACGCGGGTGCCAGCGGCAACCTCGGGCAGTCCCGACTGGCCACCTCACGCGGGTGCCAGCGGCAACCTCGGGCAGGCGCGACTGACCCACTCGTGGGAGGCACACGACCGGCCACCTCACACACGCACCAATGGCCACCCCATGCAAGCATGACTGGCCACCTCACCGCGGGCCACACGCCCGGCCACCTCACGCAGCCACCAGCGGCCACCTCGCACGGGCGCGACTGGCCCACTCACCCGCGCCCCGCCCGGCCCCCTCACGCAGCCCCGACTGGTCACCTCAAGCAGGTGCCAGCGGCAACCTCGCGCAGGCGCGACTGGCCAACACAACCCACCCAAGCAGGCCCAAAGAAACTACGGCCGCCGCCCCAGGGGAAGCCTCAACGCGGCCTCCGTACCGCGCGCCGCACCGTCCCGCAGCTTCCGCAACGACAGCGAGCCCCGCAGCTCGGACTCGACCAGGGTGCGCACGATCTGCAGCCCCAGCCCGTCAGCCCGCTCCAGCGAGAACCCGGACGGCAACCCCCGGCCGTTGTCGCGGATCAGAACATCCAGCCAGCGCGCCGAGCGGCTCACCACGATCTCCACCTTGCCCGGCCGCCCATCCGGGAAGGCGTGCTCCACCGCGTTCTGCACCAGCTCCGCCAGCACCATCACGAGCGGCGTCGCGATCTCCGCGACCACCACCCCGAACGAGCCGGACCGGCTGATGCTCACCCGCGACTCCGCGGTCGCCACCTCGCCGACCATCGGCAGCACGTTGTCCAGCAACTTGTCCAGGTCGACCCGCTCGTCGACCGACACCGACAGCGCCTCGTGCACCATCGCGATCGACGCGACCCGCCGCACGGACTCCGTCAGCGCCTGTCTCGCCTCGGCATTCGAGGTGCGCCGCGACTGCAAGCGCAGCAACGCGGCCACCGTCTGCAGGTTGTTCTTGACCCGGTGATGGATCTCCCGGATCGTGGCGTCCTTCGACAGCAGCGCCCGGTCCCGCCGCTTCACCTCGGTCACGTCCCGGCACAGCACCAGCGCCCCCGCCGGCTGCCCGTGCGGCCGCAGCGGCAACGCCCGGAACAACACGACCGCCCCCCGCCGCGACTCGGCCTCCGTGCGGCTGCCTGGCTTCCCGTCCAGGGCGTCCAGGATCCGGTGCGCGACCTCCGTCGCGTCGAACGGGTCCCGGATCAGCGACCGCGTCAACGGCGCCAGCCGCGTCCCCACCAGGTCCGACTCGTGGCCCATCCGGTGGTACGCCGACAGACCGTTGGGGCTCGCGAACACCACGTTGCCGGCCGCGTCCAGTCGGATCAGCCCGTCCCCCACCCGCGGGCTCGTGTGCACGTCCGTCTGGCTGTCCACGTGCGGGAACGTGCCGTCGACGATCATCTGGCACAGGTCGCCCGCGCTGCCCAGGTAAGCCACCTCGAGCGGGCTCGGCACGCGCGGCGCGGCCAGGTTCGTCTCACGGGACAGCACCGCGATCACGTTCGAGCCGAACGTGACCGGGATCGCCTCCCGGCGCATCGGCAGGTCGCGGTACCAGTGCGGGTCCTCCTCGCGGCAGATCCGGACCTCCCGGATCGCCCGCGCGAGCTGCGGGTGGTCCGCCACCGTGAACCGCGCGCCGACCACGTCCTCGGGGTGCGCGGTGGGCGCCGTGGTGGGGCGGGCCTGCGCGACGCACACGAAGTCGCCGCCCTGCTCGTTGTGCTCCGGCGACACCGGCACCCACAGCAGGAAGTCGGCGAAGGACAGGTCGGCGAGCAGCTGCCACTCGGCCACCACGGCCTGGAGGTGGTCCGCCGCCTCGCCGGACAGGCCGGTGTTCTCGGCCAGCAGGTCGGAAAGTGTCGTCACGCTGGTACTCCTCCTCGGGGCAGCTCAAGTGAACCAGAGCGGGACCTTCCCAGCACCCGTCGGGGCGAACCTGAGACACTGGTGGGCAGATCGCGACCAGGGAAGGAGCAGGCATGTCGAAGCGAGCCCGCAAGCGCCGCGACCGCCGGAAGAACGGCGCCAACCACGGCAAGAAGCCCAACAGCTGAGTTCGGGCAACGAGAAAGGCCCCGGTGTCATGCACCGGGGCCTTCGTCGTGTCCGGGGTACTACTCGGCGTTCTGCTCCAGCCGGACCTCGGTCCGCTCGATCGTCACGTCACCGCGCCGCTCGACCGTCTGGTAGATCGACGCCCGCAGCTTCTGCTTGAACTCGTCCGGTGCGGTGTCGCCGCCGCACTTGCGGTGCAGGAGCTGCTTGAGCTGCTCGTCGATGCCGTACTCCTCGAGGCACGGCGGGCAGTCCTCGATGTGCTTGCGCAGCTGCGCGTCCCGCTCCGGGCTGCACTCGCGATCCAGCAACAGGAAGATCTCGGCGAGCGCCTCGGAACAGCGGACGTCGTCCTTGTGCGGCTCACGACCGGTGGTCATCGCGCTACCTCCTGCTTGGCGCCGCGGATGAAGCCGCGCTCGCGCGCGACGTCGGCGAGCAGGTTGCGCAGCTGGGCGCGGCCACGGTGCAGGCGGGACATCACGGTCCCGATCGGCGTGTCCATGATCTCGGCGATTTCCTTGTAGGCGAAGCCCTCGACGTCGGCGAGGTACACGGCGAGCCGGAACTCCTCCGGCAGCTGCTGCAGCGCGTCCTTGACGTCGCTGTCGGGCAGCCGGTCCATCGCCTCGACCTCGGCCGACCGCAGACCGCTCGAGGTGTGGCTCTCCGCCTGGGCGATCTGCCAGTCGGTGATCTCCTCGGTCGGCTGCTGCACCGGCTGACGCTGACGCTTCCGGTACCCGTTGATGTAGGTGTTGGTGAGGATGCGGTACATCCAGGCCTTGAGGTTCGTGCCCTCCTTGAAGGAGGCGAACGCGCCGTAGGCCTTGAGGTAGGTCTCCTGCACGAGGTCCTCGGCGTCCGCCGGGTTCCTCGTCATGCGCAGAGCGGCCGAGTACAGCTGGTCCAGCAGCGGCATCGCGTCGCGCTCGAAGCGCTCGGCGCGCTCTTCGACCGGCTCCTGCTCGGAGCCGGATTCGGGCACCGCGGAGTTCTGCGTGCTCGGCAAACCGTTCCCTTTCCCATCCGCGTCGAAGCGGTCCACACCCGTGGCCGGGTGCGCATACGACAGCTTCGAGGATACGCGGACGGGCTTGGCCGGGCCGGGTACACCGGCCGGCCGGGTGACGGCCTGCACACGGGCTCGTCGATCAGCAAGCTTTGACGGCACGTCCCTGTCAACACCGCACGATCCGGGCACATTCCCCGCCGCGGGAAAAGGACTTGCGCCTCCCGGCTAACGTGCACCCCATGGCCGGGAAGGGAACGCCGGCGACCGCCCTGCTCGCGAAGCAGAAAGTCGCACACAAGCTGCACGCCTACGACCACGATCCGAAGCACGAGTCCTACGGCCTGGAAGCGGCCGAGGTGCTTGGGCTCGAACCGGACCGCGTGTTCAAGACGCTGGTGGCCGATGTGGACGGAAAGCTGACGGTGGGCGTGGTGCCGGTCACCGGACAGCTGGACCTGAAGGCGCTGGCCGCGGCGGTCGGCGGCAAGCGGGCGAAGATGGCGGACGCGGCCGCCGCCCAGCGCGCGACCGGTTACGTCCTCGGCGGCATCTCGCCGCTGGGCCAGCGCTCGCGGCTGCCCGTGGTGATCGACGAGACGGCGGAGAAGTTCGAGACGATCTACTGCTCGGCAGGCCGCCGCGGCCTGGAGGTAGAACTGGCGCCCGCCGACCTGGTGCAACTGACCTCCGCCACCGTGGCACCCATCCGCGCCTGACCCGACGGGTAGCACCCGGCCACCATCGCGCCGACACGGGCAGCGTGCCTCGGGCGCGACGCCGCCCAGCCAACGCCTGCCGCCGCGGCCTGGAGGTAGAACTGGCGCCCGCCGACCTGGTGCAACTGACCTCCGCCACCGTGGCACCCATCCGCGCCTGACCCGACGGGTAGCACCCGGCCACCATCGCGCCGACACAGGCAGCGTGCCTCGGGCGCAACGCCGCCCAGCCAACGCCTGCCGCCGCGGCCTGGAGGTAGAACTGGCGCCCGCCGACCTGGTGCAACTGACCTCCGCCACCGTGGCACCCATCCGCGCCTGACCCGGCTGGCGGCACCCAGCCACCATCGCGCTGACCGGCGCCGCGGCGAGCACCGTGCCTCGGGCGCGACGCCGCCCAGCCGACGCCTGCCGCCTACGTCAGTGGCCGCAGCACCTTCGCGAGCCACTCGTGCACCGTGCGGTACACCGCTTCCAGGTCGGCGTCCAGCGCGTGCGTCCCGCGCACCACGACGACCTCGTGGTGCGGCCCCGGCTTCGGGCAGCCGAACGGGTCGGTCTCGCCCTGCACGACCAGCGTCGGGACCTCCACGGCGTCCAGCTCGGCCTGCCTGCTCTTCTCCGGCCTGCCCGGCGGGTGCTCCGGGAACGCCAGGCACAGCACCGCCACCGCCTGCCCGGCCGCCGCGGTCCGGCACGCCACCCGCGCCCCCGACGAGCGGCCGCCGAACACCATCGGCAGGTCGTCGAAGCGGTCGCACAGCTCCTCGGCCACCGCGAGCCACGCCGTGTCCAGCTGCTTCGCAGGCGCGGGTGCCCGGCGGCCTGCCACCCGGTAGGGCTGCTCGACCAGCGCGACGTGCACCCCGGCCGCCTGTCCCGCGCGCGTGGCCGCGACCAGGTCCTTCGCCTCGATCCCGCCGCCGGCGCCGTGGCCGAGCATCAGCACCGCCTCGCCGTCGGGCGCGCAATGCAGCTCCGCCATGGCCGGGCCGTGCGGTGTCGGGATCTCGATCCGGGTCATGGGTTCGGCAGGTCGAACAGGGCTTCGGCGGCGTCCAGGTCGGTGGCCGGCTCGACCCGCTCGATCAGCTCCGGGCCGTTGTTGCGCACGTTGCCGACCCGGTCGGACACCGGCCGCAGCTCGATGGTCTCCATCAGGTCCATCGGCGGCGCCAGCAGCTCGCCGACCTCGGTGCGGTCCGGGTCGAGCCAGTCCGCCCAGTTCCGCTCGTGGATGACCAGCGGCATCCGGTCGTGCACGTCGGTCAGCCGCCCGGCCGCGTCGGTCGTGATGATGGAAAAGGTGATCAGCTGCGGGGCGTCCGGGTCCTTCGGGTCGCGCCAGGTGTCCCAGATCCCGGCGAAGGACAGCGAGTGGCCGTCCGGCCGGGTCATGTAGAACGGTTCCTTCTGCTTTCCCGTGCGCCGCCACTCATACCAGCCGTCGGCGGGCACCAGGCAGCGCCGCTGCGCGAGCGACTTCTTGAAGGCCGGCTTCTCGGCCGCCGTCTCGGCGCGGGTGTTGATCATCCGGTTGCCGACGGACACGTCCTTGGCCCAGAACGGAACCAGCCCCCAGCGCATGACCCGCAGGCTGCGCACGGCTGGCTCGTCCTCCAGGACCTGCCCGTCGGCGTCCCGCGGGTGCCGCTGCACCACGGTGACCACGTTCTTGGTCGGCGCGACGTTGTAGTCGGCCTCGCGCGCCTTGCCGTCGGTCTCGTCCACGGCGTCGAACTCCTGGGCCAGATCGGCCGGGTTCTTCTTCGCCGCGTAGCGGCCGCACATCTCGCCCAACTCCTTCGGACCGGCTGCGGATAACCCATCGTGACACGGGTGGCGCACCACTGGCGAGCGGGATGGGGGATCATCTGTGCTCGGAAGGAGGCTCGGGGCTTGGCACGCAGGGACTGGCGCGATCTGGACGAAAGCGATGTCCGCGTGCGCCCGGGAAAGGGTTCGCGCCCACGCAGCAAGCGCAGGCCGACCCACTCCGACGCCACCCAGGCGATGGTGATCGCGGTCGACCGCGGCCGTTGGACCTGCGCGATCGACAGCGACCCCGGCCGCCTGGTCACCGCCATGCGCGCGCGTGAGCTCGGCCGGACCCCGGTCGTCGTGGGCGATCAGGTCGGCCTGGTCGGCGACACCAGCGGCGAGCCGGGCACGCTCGCCCGCATCGTCCGGGTCGACGAGCGCACCAGCCTGCTGCGCCGCACGGCCGACGACACGGACCCGTTCGAGCGGGTGGTCGTCGCCAACGCCGAGCAGCTGCTCATCGTCACCGCGCTGGCCGATCCGCCGCCGCGGCCCGGGTTCATCGACCGCTGCCTGGTGGCCTGCTACGCCGGTGGGCTGCAGCCGGTCCTGTGCCTGACGAAGGCCGACCTGGCGAGCCCGGACGAGCTGCTGTCCCGCTATGCCGAGCTGGACGTGCCCGCGGTGGTGACCCGCTTCGACGAGGATTCGCTGCCGCTGGCCGAAACCGTGCGCGGCCGGGTGTCCGCGCTCGTCGGCCACTCCGGGGTCGGCAAGTCGACACTGGTGAACCGGCTGGTGCCGGACGCCGAGCTGGCCACCGGCGAGGTCAGCGCGGTCGGCAAGGGGCGGCACACCTCCGTCGCGGCCGTCGCGCTGCCGCTGCCCGACGGCGGCTGGGTGATCGACACGCCCGGTGTGCGGTCGTTCGGCCTGGCGCACGTGACCGCGAACGACATCGTGGCCTCCTTCGACGAGTTCGCCGAGGCCGCCGAGGAGTGTCCGCCGGGGTGCGGGCACCTCGGACCGCCGGAGGACCCGGACTGCATGCTCGACGAGGTCGAGGACAAGCGCCGCCTGCCATCGCTGCGCCGCCTGCTCGCGTCGCGGGCGGGCATGGAGGTTTGATCTTCGCCCGTTTTGCCCATCCCAGTCGGTGACAACCCACATGGGGGACATTCGACTGAGGGATTCTTGTCATGCACAAAATCGCTCTCCTGGCGGGTGCGCTGGCGCTGGTCGCCGGCACCACCGCCTGTGGTTCGACCGCCGACTCCGGGCAGGCGGGCGAGGCGCCCACCCTGTTCGGCAACGCACAAGAGCTGGTGCTGGCCTCGTCCGGCAAGACCAGCCAGGCGCAGACGGCGAAGTTCACGATCACCGGCTCGGTGGCCGGCGAGACCCTGGACGCCAACGGCGAAGGTCGCTTCACCGGGCCCTCGCCCGCGATGAGCATGACCATGACCGTCGCCGGGCAGAGCCAGGAGATGCGGGTCGTGGACAGGGTCTTGTACCTGAAGCTGCCGCCGGAACAAGCGGCGCAGGTGGTCGAGGGCGGCAAGCCGTGGGCGAAGGTCCCGGAGGACAGCGAGGTCGGCAAGGCCATCGGCGCGAGCATGGACCAGGCCGCCCAGGGCGACCCGACGCAGATCTTGGAGCAGATCCAGCAGGCCGGCACGATCACCCGCAGCGAGCAGACCACGCTCGACGGGCAGCCGGTGAGCCACTACTGGGTCAACCTGGACGTGGCGAAGGCCACCGGCACGCTCAACACCGGCGAACTGCCGCCGGAGGTGCTGGACAAGCTGAAGAACTCCGGCGCCGTCATCCCGGTCGAGATCTGGCTCGACTCCGACCAGCTGCCCGTGCAGGTGACACAGGACCTGACGCAGGTGATGCAGGCGGCAGGCGCGCCGGCCGGTTCGCAGAACGCCACGATGACGATGAAGTACCGCGACTGGGGCGCGCCGGTCGACGTCGCGGCCCCGCCCGCCGATCAGGTCGGCGAGCTGAAGACCGCGAGCTGACGGAAGTAACGCCGGAGTCCTCTTGGGACATATCCCCGTTAGCCACCCGAAGACGGGTGGCCCCGACCAAAGGGGAATGTTCCACATGAAGAAAACCGCTCTCGCGTCCGGGATCCTGGCGCTGGTGCTCGGGCTCACCGCGTGTGGTGGCGGGGAGTCCGGCTCCAGCGGCGGGACCGCGGGGCCGGCGCTGTTCGGCAACGCGCAGGAGCTCGTCCGGGCGGCGTCGGCGAAGACCGGTCAGGTGCAGTCGGCGAAGTTCAGCATCTCCGGCTCGATCGCCGGGCAGCAGATGACCGGCTCCGGCGAGGGCCGTTTCAACGGCGCCGACAGCGCGATCGCCATGACGATGACCGTCGCCGGGCAGAGCCAGGAGATGCGCATCGTCGACAAGGTCCTCTACCTCAAGCTGCCGGAGCAGGCGCAGGCCGCGACCGGCGGCAAGCCGTGGGCGACGTTCCCGGAGGGCAGCGAGGCCGCGAAGACGCTGGGCGCGAGCCTCGAGCAAGCCGAGTCGAACGACCCGTCGAAGACGCTGGAGCAGATCGAAAAGGCAGGCACGATCACCCGCAGCGAGCAGACCACGCTCGACGGGCAGCAGGTCAGCCACTACTGGGTCACGATCGACGTGGCCAAGGCGTCCGACGAGCTGGCCTCGTCCGGCCTGCCCGCGGAGACGCTGGAGCAGCTGAAGTCGATGAACGTGACCTACCCGATGGAGCTGTGGCTGAACAGCGACCAGCTGCCGGTGCAGATCACGCAGGACCTCGGCCCGGTGATGCAGGCCGTGGGCGCGCCGGCCGAGGCGCAGCAGGCGAAGATCACGATGAAGTACAGCGACTGGGGCGCCCCGGTCGACGTCACCGCCCCGCCCGCCGACCAGGTGGGCGAGCTCAAGATCGGCGGCTGACACTCGTTGTTGCGGCGCGGTCTCGGTTCGCCGGGACCGCGCCGTTTTCGGTAACGCGAGTGTCCCTTCGCGACATATGTCCGGTAGTTCACCCGGCAGAGGTGATCCGACGGAGCCCAGCGCGTCGAGCGGTTCGATTTCGGTCCTGCCCGAGGAGGACCGCGGTGCCTCCCCACCATCGGGAAGCTGCGCTTCACCCCTTCCGGGTGGCCACGGGAGATAGCGCACATCGCCGACGGCGTCAGCTCAGCGGCTCAGCTCGCGACGGCGCCGAAAAGAACGACTCGGCGCCATGATGCGCGAGTCCGGCCAGAGCGATCCCGCCCAGGTGCTCGACGACGTCCGCAAGGGCGGCACCATCGACCGCAGCGAGCAGACCACGCTGGACGGGCAGCAGGTCAGCCACTACTGGATCACCGTCGACCTGGGGAAGACCTCCGGGCTGCCGGAGATGGCAGGCCGGACGGCGCCGATGGAGTTGTGGCTCGACGCCGACCAGCTCCCCGCCCAGATGCTGTTCGACTTCAGCGGGCTCACGTCCGCGGGCGACCCGCAGGTGGGCCCGATGACCATGCGCTACACCGGCTGGGGCGAGCCGGTCGACATCGCCGCCCCGCCTGCCGACCAGGTCGCCGAGCTGCCCGCCGGCTAACCCATGTGCGGGTAGCCGATCGCGGTGGGCGCGTCGAACGTCTCCTTCACCGACCGCGGGCTCGTCCACCGGAGCAGGTTGAACATCGACCCGGCCTTGTCGTTCGTGCCGGAGCCGCGGGAACCGCCGAAGGGCTGCTGGCTCACGATCGACCCGGTCGGCTTGTCGTTGACGTAGAAGTTGCCCGCCGCGAACCGCAGCGTCTGGTGCGCCTGCTGCACGGCGGCCCGGTCGTCGGCGAACACCGCGCCGGTCAGCGCGTACGGCGAGGTGCGGTCGACCAGTTCGAGGATCTCGCCGTACGAGCCGTCGTCGTAGACGTGCACCGCGAGGATCGGGCCGAAGTACTCGGTGGCGAACGCGGTGTGCGCCGGATCGTCGGACACCAGCACGGTCGGCTCGACGAAGTACCCGATCGAGTCGTCGCAGTGGCCGCCGACCAGCACGTCGAGGTCGTTGTCCGCGTCCACGCTGTCCAGCAGCCGCTGGTGCTTCGCGAACGCCCGCGCGTCGATCACCGCTCCGCCGAACACCGACAGGTCCGCGACGTCGCCGTACTTCACGGTCCGCGTCAGGTCCGCCAGCTCGTCCCGCAGCCCGCTGTCCCACAGCGACCGCGGGATGTACGCACGCGAGGCCGCGGAGCACTTCTGCCCCTGGTACTCGAACGCGCCACGGACGAGCCCGGCCACCAGCTTCTCGCGGTTCGCCGAGGCGTGCGCGACGACGAAGTCCTTGCCGCCGGTCTCGCCGACGATGCGCGGGTAGCTGGCGTAGGTGTCGAGGTTCTCCGCGATCCGCCGCCACAGGAACTTGAACGTGGCCGTCGAACCGGTGAAGTGCAGGCCGGCGAAGCCGGGGTCGGCGAGCGCGACCTCGCTGACCGCGTGCCCGTCACCGGTCACCAGGTTGATCACGCCCGGCGGCAGGCCGGCCTCCTCGAACACCTGCATCGTGTAGTGCGCGGCGAGCTGCTGGGTCGGCGTCGGCTTCCAGACGACCGTGTTGCCCATCAGCGCGGGTGCGCTGGGCAGGTTGCCCGCGATCGCGGTGAAGTTGAACGGGGTGATCGCCACGACGAACCCGTCCAGCGGCCGGTAGTCCATGCGGTTCCACGCGCCCGGCACCGAGTTCGGCTGCTCGGCGAGGATCCGGCGCGCGTAGTGCACGTTGAACCGCAGGAAGTCGATCAGTTCGCAGGCGGCGTCGATCTCGGCCTGCTGCACCGACTTCGACTGGCCGAGGATCGTCGCGGCGTTGAGCGTGTCGCGGTGCCGGCCGGCCATCAGGTCCGCGGCGCGCAGGAACACCGCCGCGCGCTCGTCGAACGGCATCTCCCGCCAGGCGGGAGCGGCCTCCTTCGCGGCGGCCACGGCGTCCGCGACGTCCTCGCGGGTGGCCTGCGCCGACGTGCCCAGCACGTGCGCGTGGTCGTGCGGCTGGACGACGTCGAAGGTGTCCCCGCCCGCCATCCGCCGCCTGCCGCCGATGGTCTGCGGCAGCTCGTGCTTGTCGCCCTCCAGCTCGGCGATCCGGCGTTGCAGGGACTCCCGCTCGGGACTGCCCGGCGCGTAGGTCCGGACGGGCTCGTTGACCGGGACGGGCACGTTCGTGATGGCGTCCATGCCTACCTCCTCGACGGCTGCTGTAAACGCTAGAGCAGGTCGAGGAGGAACGGCAGCTCCTGAGGCGCGTACCAGGCCAGTTCGTGGTCCTCCGCCTCCCCGAGGACGAACTCCGCGTCCGGGTCGCCGAGGTCCGCGGCGTCGACGACCTGAGCGGCCGCGCGCACGGCCTCCTCGGCCTCCTCCGCGTCGACGTGCACGGCCGCGACGTCCTCGTAGCTGATCGGCCCGGACAGCTTCACCACCGGCGCGTCCAGGTCCGGCCGCGGCGTCGCGTTCTCGACGTCGACCGAGATCACCACCCGGCGCGGGAGCTCCTTGGCGTCCTCCTCGGCTGCCCCGATCAGCCGCAGCGACGCGCGAGCGGCGTCCAGCAGCGCGACGTACTCCAGCTCCTCGGTGTCCCCGCTGAGGTAGGACTCGCGCAGCGCCGGGGTCAGGGCGAAGCCCGTCCCGCCGGGCGGCTGCAGCCTGCCGTCCGCCACCAGCCTGCGCAGCATTCCGATCGTGCCCGGAAGGTAGACCCTCACCAGCTCGCACCCTTCAGCTCTTCCAGCGAATCCTCGATCATCCCCGCGAGGACGTCCACATCGGACAGCGCCTTGCGGTCGCCGTTGAGTCCGAAGTAGACGCCACCGTGGTAGGACGTGACCCCGATGGCCAGCGCCTGGTTGCGCGCCAGCGGGATCACCGGGAACATCTCGGTCATCCTCGCCTGCCCCGCGTACAGCGGCACCTGCGGCCCCGGCGAGTTGATGACCACCAGGTTGAAGATGCGCCCGGAGAACGAGCCCGCCGCACGGGCGGCGAGCGCGTGCATCGTCGCCGGGGCGAACCCGCCCACCTTGAGCATCGCGCGGGCGGCCACCGAACGGCCCGAGTCGGCGTGCGCCCGCAGCGTGTGGCTGATGTGCTGGAGCCGCAGGACCGGGCTTGGCTCGCCAACGGGCAGGTCCACCAGGTACGGCTCGACCTCGTTGTTGACCAGCCCGGCCGGGGAGAACTCGACGGTGTCCGGTTCGAGCACCGCCAGCGGGACCAGCGCGCGGACCGTGGTCGCCTCCGAAACGCCCTCGCCGCGGGACAGCAGCCACTCACGCAGGGCTCCGGTGATCGCGGCGAGGACGATGTCGTTGACCGTGACGCCGTGCTCGGCGCGGATCTTGCGGTAGTCCTCCAGCCGCGTGCGCACCACGTCGAACACGCGGCCACCGGAGACGTGCCGGTTGAGCGGCCCGGACGGCGCCGGCTGCAGGACCCGGTGGACCGCGGCGGCGACCCCGCCGACCGCGTCGGTGACCTTGCCCGCCGTGGCGGACAGGTCGCTCACCACGTCACGCACGTTCTCGACGAGTTCACCCGGACGGCGGACCGCCTCGCTGACCGCGTCGAGCACCAGCTGGGCGGGGCTGGGCAGGCGGCGGGGCGTCCAGGTGTCCTCGTACGGCTCACAGGCCTGCGGCATCGTGTCCAGGATCAGCTGTCCCAGCTCAACGGTGCCGGCGCCGTCCACGACGGACTGGTGGGTCTTGGTGACCAGCGCGACCCGGTCGCCCGCGAGCCCTTCGATGAAGTAGGCCTCCCACAGCGGGCGCTCGTGGTCCATCGGCCGGGCCATCAGGCGGGCGACCAGGTCGTACAGCTGGTCGTCGGTGCCCGGGCCGGGCAGCGCTGAGCGCCGGACGTGGTAGTTGAGGTCGAAGTCGACGTCGTCCACCCACACCGGGCGGGCGAGGTGACCGGGCACGTTCAGCACGCGCTGCCGGTAGCGCGGCAGGAACGCGAGGCGCTGACCGACCAGGCACAGGAGCTGCTCGTAGTCGAACCCGTCGCGCGGCCGCTCGAAGACCGCGACGCCGCCCACGTGCATCGGCGTCGTCGCGTCCTCCAGGTAGAGGAACGACGCGTCGAGGGCGGAAAGGCGGTCGGGCATGAGGCGATCCTGACACATCCTGGTTCACTGGGGGCGTGGCTGAAACGACCGTCTCCCCGAAAGACCGATTCCTGACCGTCTACGGGCGCAAACCGGTGCTGGAAGCCCTGGACGACCCGGAGCTGCGGGTGGACAAGGTCATCCTCGCCGACACCGCCCGCGGTCCGGCCGCGGCGGAGATCCAGCGTGCGGCGAAGGCGGCGGGCGTGCCGGTGCAGCGGGCGAGCGCGCACCGGGTGAAGGTGCTGGCCGGCAACGGCAAGCAGGACCAGGGCGTGCTGGCGGACGTGGTCGCGCCCCGCATGCGGCCGCTGAGCGCCGCGCTGGCCGACGCGCCGGCGCGGGTGCTGCTGCTGGACGGCATCACCACGCCGGCGAACGTCGGGATGATCCTGCGCACCGCGACGGCGGCCGGCCTCGGCGGGATCGTCGTGCCGCGGCGGGGTGTGGCGGCCCTGGATCCGCTGGTCGTGAAGGCCTCGGCGGGGGTCGCGTTCCGCGCGCCGGTCCTCCGCTGCGCCACGGCGGCCGAAGCCGCGTCCATGCTGGCCGAGGCTGGATACGGATTGTATGCACTTGGTGCACAGGGCGGATCGTCGCTGTTCGAGGCGCCGTTGCCGGAGCGGGCGGCGTTCGTGCTCGGCGGGGAGACGGCGGGGGTGAGCGACGAGGTCGCGTCGCTGGTGACCGGGTGGCTGTCGATCCCGATGCCGGGCGAGGTCGAATCGCTGAACGTGTCCGCGGCCGCGGCGGTGCTGTGCTTCGAACTGGTCAGGCGGGGAACAACGCGCTGAGTTCGGCGAGCGTGTCCGCCACCGAGGTGTGGTGCACGCCGACCATGCCGGCGGCGGTGGCGCCGTCGACGTTGACCCGCGAGTCGTCGACCATGACGCACCCGGTGACGGAGAGGCCGAGGCGTTCGGCGGTGAGCCGGAAGACCCGCGGATCCGGTTTGGCGATGCCGACCTCGCCGGAGAAGACGAACGCGTCGAAGTGGCGGGCGAGACCCCCGCGGCCGGCGCCACCGTCCGCATTGGACAGCACGGCGGTCCGGATTCCGCGTTGGCGCAGGGCATCAACGGCGGCCAGCAGTTCGGCGGCGTCCGGATCGGTCAGGACACCGGCGTAGTCGAGCACCAGTCCTCGCAGCACGTGCGGACCCTACCGGCCCCGTTCACACCATCGGGCCAAGGCTGTCCGGTTCTCCCGGGAGTGCCGCTCTAGGGAGCGGCATGACTCGACCGAGGGGGACCGATGACCGGACTGTGCAAGCTGTACCCGTACGAACCGAACCGTGGCGCGGCGCCGCCGGATTCGATTCCGGAACAGGCGGGTGCCGCCCGCACGTGGCGGCGCGGCCGTCCGGGCGAACCGCTCGAACTGCGCCACGCGAGGACCGTCCTGACGGCAATCCTGGAAGTCCGCTCCGGACGGCGCGCGCCGGGCCAGTTGCGGGCGGTGGTCACGCCGCGGATGTACCAGCACCTGCGGGGCGCGCCGCCATCGCCCGGCCCGCGCTACACGGTGAAGTCGGTGCGGGCGAGCCACAGCGCGCCCGGCACGATCGAAATCTGCGGAACCGCCCACGCCGACCGCCGGGCGACGGCCGTGATGGCGAGGTTCGAACACTCCGAAGCCGGCTGGCGGTGCGGCTTCTTCACCGTGGTGCAGCCGCAGAGACACCGCTGACCTGCAGGCTCCAGCTCCTGGCGGCCCTGCCAGGAGCCGGAGCCGCGCACCCCACCTGCCGCGCGTGCGCTGTGCGCCAATCTGCAGGCCCAGCGGGCGCACACCCAACAGGCGTGGGGTACCACGCGCCAAGGCGCGGTGCCCTCTGGGCGCAGCGGCACTCGCCCACCTGCATCGTCGCCCAGCGGGCACCAGGCGTGCCGCAACGGCCGCCAAGCACGCGGCTGCGGCACCACTCACCCACCCCAGGCCAACCCACCAGCGGACCCACGCCCGCCCCGAGAGCCGCCCACCGAAAAACGCGGGGGCGGCACCAACCGGTGCCGCCCCCGCGGAAACGCCCAGCTCAGCGACGCTTCTTGGTCTTCTTCGCCTGAGTGCGGGCAGCCGCGCGACGCTCCCGCCGCGTGCCCGCCGCGCCCTGGCCGTCGGAGGACGCCGTGGCCGTCCCGCGGGACTGCACGCCGCCCTGCTCGGCCGGCCCGGAGAAGGTCAGGCCCTGCTGCGGGTTCTCGTTGCCGAGCCCCTTGCCGCGCAGCGCGCTCGGCACCGGGGAGCGCGGCGGCTCGGGCTGCTGCTGCGGCACGGGCTGCGCGTGACGCCCGTTGCCCGCCGCAGGCGCGGCTGCGGCGGCGGCCGGAGCCGCCGCCTCCTGCGGCTGCGCCGCCTCGACCTGCAGGTTGAACAGGAAGCCGACGGCCTCCTCCTTCAGCGAGTCCAGCATGGCGTTGAACATGTCGAAGCCCTCGCGCTGGTACTCGATCAGCGGGTCGCGCTGCGCCATGGCCCGCAGGCCGATGCCCTCCTTGAGGTAGTCCATCTCGTAGAGGTGCTCACGCCACTTCCGGTCCAGCACCGAGAGCAGCACCTGCCGCTCCAGCTGCCGCATCGCGCCCTCGCCGACCCGCGCGTCGATGTCGGCCTCGCGCCGCGCGTAGGCCGCCTTCGCGTCCTCGACCAGCGCGTCCCGGAGCACCTCGGCACTGAGGTCCTCGTGCTCCTCCATCAGGTCTTCCCAGTTCAGCGACACCGGGTAGAGCTGCTTGAGCGCGGTCCACAGCTTCTCGTGGTCCCAGTCCTCGGCGTAGCCCTCGGCCGTGGCGCCGTCGACGTACGCGGTGAGCACGTCGACCAGCATGTGCTGCATCTGCTCGGAGAGGTCCTCGCCCTCGAGGACACGGCGGCGCTCGGCGTAGATCACCTTGCGCTGCTGGTTCATGACCTCGTCGTACTTGAGGACGTTCTTGCGGATCTCCATGTTCTGCTGCTCGACCTGCGTCTGAGCGCTCTTGATGGCCCGCGAGACCATCTTGTGCTCGATCGGCATGTCGTCGGGCAGCCGCATGGTCGTCATGACGCGCTCGACCATCACCGCGTTGAACCGGCGCATGAGCTCGTCACCGAGCGACAGGTAGAACCGCGACTCACCGGGGTCGCCCTGACGGCCGGAGCGGCCGCGCAGCTGGTTGTCGATGCGCCGCGACTCGTGCCGCTCGGTGCCCAGCACGTACAGGCCGCCTGCCTCGCGGACCTCCTCGGCCTCGGCCTTGACCTCGGCCTTGACCTCTTCGAGCACCTTCGGCCACAGGGCCTCGTACTCGGCCGAGTTCTCGACCGGGTCCAGGCCGCGCTCGCGCAGCCGCTCGTCGGCGATGATGTCCGGGTTGCCGCCCAGCACGATGTCGGTACCGCGGCCGGCCATGTTGGTCGCGACCGTGACAGCGCCCTTGCGGCCGGCGCGCGCGATGATCAGCGCTTCCCGGTCGTGGTACTTCGCGTTCAGCACCTCGTGCGGCACGTTCAGCTTGACCAGCAGCTTCGACAGGTACTCGGACTTCTCGACGCTGGTGGTGCCGACCAGCACCGGCTGGCCCTTGGCGTGCCGCTCGGCGATGTCCTCGGCGACCGCCTCGAACTTCGCCTCCTCGGTCTTGTAGATCAGGTCCGGCTGGTCCTTGCGGACCATCGGCCGGTTGGTCGGGATCGGCACCACACCCAGCTTGTAGGTCTGGTGGAACTCCGCGGCCTCGGTCTCGGCGGTACCGGTCATGCCGGCGAGGCGGTCGTAGAGGCGGAAGTAGTTCTGCAGCGTGATCGTGGCGAGCGTCTGGTTCTCCGCCTTGATCTCGACGCCTTCCTTGGCCTCGATCGCCTGGTGCATGCCCTCGTTGTAGCGGCGGCCGGCCAGGATGCGGCCGGTGAACTCGTCGACGATCAGGACCTCGCCGTTGCGGACGATGTAGTCCTTGTCGCGCTTGTACAGCTCCTTGGCCTTGAGCGCGTTGTTCAGGTAGCCGACCAGCGGCGTGTTCGCCGACTCGTACAGGTTGTCGATGCCGAGCTGGTCCTCGATGAAGGCCACGCCCTTCTCGGTGACACCGACGGTCCGCTTGCGCTCGTCGACCTCGTAGTGGGTGTCGCGCTTCATCAGCGGCGCCATCCGGGCGAACTCGACGTACCAGCGGGCCGACTGCTCGGCCGGGCCGGAGATGATCAGCGGCGTCCTGGCCTCGTCGATCAGGATCGAGTCGACCTCGTCGACGATGGCGAAGTTGTGGCCGCGCTGGACGCAGTCGTCCAGGCTCCACGCCATGTTGTCGCGCAGGTAGTCGAAGCCGAACTCGTTGTTCGTGCCGTAGGTGATGTCGGCGTGGTAGGCCTTGCGGCGCTCCGCGGGCGTCATCTCGGAGAGGATCGCGCCGACCTCGAGACCGAGGAAGCGGTGGACGCGGCCCATCCACTCCGAGTCGCGCTTGGCGAGGTAGTCGTTGGTGGTGACGACGTGGACGCCCTTGCCGGAGATCGCGTTCAGGTACACCGGCAGGACCGAGGTCAGGGTCTTGCCCTCACCGGTCTTCATCTCGGCGACCTGGCCGAGGTGCAGCGCCGCGCCACCCATCAGCTGGACGTCGTAGGGGCGCTGGCCGAGCACCCGCAGGGCGGCCTCGCGGGCCACCGCGAACGCCTCGGGCAGCAGGTCGTCCAGCGACTCGCCGTCCCCGCCGTCGTGCCGCTCGCGGAACTCGGCGGTCTTCGCACGCAGCTCGTCGTCGGTGAGGTCCTTCACCTCGTCTTCGAGGGTGTTGATGTGTTCGGCGATGTTGCGCAGCCGCTTGATCATCTTGCCCTCGCCCGCACGCAGCAGGCGGTTGAGAACCATCCGGTCGACCTCACTAGCTGTTGGGACGCACCCAGGCTCAGTCCCTGGACCGCGCCGTGTCCGACACCTCTCCGACCCGTGGTGCGGGTCGTGCGCACCCTCCATCGTAGGGAAGGTGCGCGCGTCGGCGCACGCAACGTGCGAACATGCGCGAAACGGCCCGCGCGCTGGTCGCGCGCGGGCCGTTCCGGACGCCGCTAGTGGTCGAGGCGGATCACGCCGTAGGCGAAGCCCTTGCGCCGGTAGACGACGCTGGGGACGCCGGCCTCGACGTCGTTGAAGAGGTAGAAGTCGTGTCCGACCAGCTCCATCTCGGAGAGGGCCTGGTCGATGGTCATGGGCTTGGCGGAGTGGTGCTTCTCCCGGACGATCCGGCCGGGGAGGTGTTCGGCGGCCTGGTCGTCCCAGCGCTGCTGGGTGGGCAGCTCGATGTCCTCGGGGAGAGCGGTCCCGACCTCTTCGGCCACGGGAGCCGGCGCCTCGAGCACTGCGGTCGACGCGCGGCCGGTGGCCGGCGTCGCTCCCGCGGCGACGGCGCTCGACGTCGCTTCGGCGACGGATTCCGGACAGCGGCGCCCGTAGTGGACGCGCCGGCGGTCGTGCATCTTGCGAAGGCGGTTCTCGAGCTTGTTGAGAGCGGTGTCGAGGGCGGCGTAGAAGTCACCCGCGGTGGCCTCGGCCCGGACGACCGGGCCCTTGCCCCGGCCGGTGATCTCCACCCGCTGGCAGTTCTTCAGCTGCCTGCGGTTGGGCTCGTGGAAGAGCTCGACCTCGTAGCGGAAGACCTTCTTGTCGTAGCGCTCCAGGCGCTCGAGCTTGTCACCGACGTGTGTGCGGTAGTGATCCGGCACCTCGACGTTACGGCCTTTGACGACGATTTCCATACACGACCTCCCTCATTGCGGAATGAGTTCGAGAGCTCTCCTGATGGATCGGCGCCGACGCCGCTCCCGCCCGACCGGTCTGATGGCAGAACCGGGGGTCAATCTTCCGTCGGCGCCAGGGTCATCGGCTGTTCACCTCCCTGCCGGCGGGACTTGCTATAGCGCAGCACGCTAGCGCGGTAACGCGGATCACAAAACCCCCCGAGCCGGGGGATGTCACGGATCGGGAACCGGTGACGGTGCGCGTCCGAACCCGTCCGGGCACGCTGACCTGCTGCTCCGTTCGGAGCAGGACGCGAGACCGGTTTTCACCTTGACATTGAGCCGTTTTCCGGCGTCCAGCCCCGTGGGTGACGGAACCGCGCTCCGGCCGCAGCACTCCCCTGGATGCTTGCGGGTGAGCCGCTCCGGCGTTCCAGGGCCTCATGTCCCGACAACGGCCGGGGACCGCCTCGCGTTCCCGGCGAGTTGCGCCCGGGTGGGTGACAGACGCGAGATTCCTTGTCACACAAGGAAGATTCTTGAACGTCGATCAGTTGCGGTTGGACGAAGCGCCGGGTTTGCGCGCTCCTCGACGGCCGGGCTCGTTGGTCCATTTGATCTAATCGCCGGCCCGTGGTGGCCGGGACGCCCGAAACTGTCGGTGCCCATCCGCACACTCTCCGCATGAAGCTCGCATTGGATCTGCTCCTCCCCGTCCTGTGCGCCGGCTGCGGGGTGGCCGGCGCCGCCTGCTGCGCGGCCTGCCTGCTCGACCTCGCCCGCCCGCACCCGGCTCCACGCGGTTCGGCCGGGGTGCCGGTCTACGCGCTGGCCGCCTACGAGGGCACCGCACGCCGACTGGTGCTGGCCTACAAGGAACGCGGCCGCCGGGACCTGGCCGATCCGCTGGGGCGGGCGATGGCGGCCGCGGTGCCCCATCTCCCCGAGGCCAGGGCGGCCCCGGACGGGATCTGGTGGCTGGTCCCGGCCCCGTCGCGCCGGTCGGCGTCCCGGCAGCGGGGTGGCGCGCACCTGCTCCGCCTGGCCCGGCGGTGCGCGGCGCACCTGGCGCGCGCCGGGCACGCGGCCGCCGTCGCGCCGGCGCTGTGGTTGTCGTCCCGGGCCCGCGACGCGGTAGGGCTCGACCGCGACCAGCGCGCGGAAAACCTCGCCGGCCGGCTCCGGCTCGACCCGCGGGGCCACCCACCGCCCGGCGCCCCGGTTGTCCTGCTGGACGACGTGACCACCACCGGCGCGACGATCGCGGCGTGCACCCGGACACTCGCCGCCGGAGGATGGGAGGTGAGCGCGGCACTAATGCTGACCGCCGCTCGGTGAGCTGGAGACCTCCGCTGCTCGCTGCGCGCGCCCGAAGATCAACCCCGGTCACTCTGCTAGACGCCACCACCCGCGGTGATCACCACCTGCACCCGGACACCCGCCACCCGTGGCTGGCAGGCGAGCTCGGCACTGGCGCCGACCGCCGCCCGGTGACCTGGAGACCCCGCCGCTCGCTGCCGCACGCCCGAAGATCAACCCCGGTCACTCTGCTACACGCCACCACGCGCGGTGATCACCACCTGCCCCCGAACACCCGCCACCGGCGACTGGCAGACGAGCACGACACTGGCGCCGACCGCCGCGCCGTGACCCTGAAGTCTCCACAGCGAGGGGCGTTGCCTCGCGCCCGAAGATCAGCCCGGGTAGAACGGCGAGGCGTTGCCGCCGAAGCTGTGCGGGTGCGGGCGCCACACTTCGCCGACGTCCGAGGCCGTCCACAGGCCACCGTCGTCGGCGACGACGATCGACCGGCCGGGCGCGGCGGTGATGGCGTGGACCGGGAGCGTCAGGTTCGAGATGTTGAACGGGTCGAGCCGGAGCCCGTCGATCGGGATCTTGACCACCGGCTGCGACGGCATGGTCGTGGCGGCGACCAGGGCGTCCTGGCTGAGCCAGTCGACGTCCACGACCCCACCCAGGGTGCCGCCCTGCAGGATCCGCGGCGCCCGCAGCGTCACCGAGTCCTGGGCGCGCACCACCGACGCCACGAGCAACTGCCCGCCGGCGACCACCGCGGCCCGCGCGCCGTCGCGGGACAACCGCAGCACACTGATCGGACCGACCTGGAGGATCTCATCGGCGTTCACCACCTGCGGCACCCAGCTGCCGTCCGGCGTCCGCAGCGCGCGGACCACCGTCTGCCCGTCCACGACGGTCCACACCTCACCGGAACCGTCCGCGGTGGCCGTGGGCCGCCAGGTCGGCCGGGTCATCGTCGCGCCCGCGAGGTCGACAGCGGCCGCGTCCTTGCCGAACTGGCCGACCCGCAACCGCTGCCGCCCGTCGGCGTACTCGACGATCGCCAGCTGACGCCCGTCGATCGACTGGGCCGCGCTCGCCACCTGGTAACCGCTGCCCTGGCCGGCCGGGCCGGAGATCAGCGAACCGTCACCGAGCGAGCGCACCCGCCCATTTACGGTCACCAGCCCGGGCTGGTCCGCGCTCGGCGAGGCCAGCGCCGTGTAGGACGGCAGGTCACTCGGCACCCAGTCCTCGTGCCCGTCCACCAGCGGGGCGCCGTCGGACAACAGCCGCACCCGGTTCGTGGTCACCGACTGCAGCGACAGCACGATTTGCGCGGCGATCAGCCGCCGCACGTCCGCGGTCTGGTCGGCCACGCCGGTCAGCGGGACGACGAGCGCGCCGTCCGGCGCGGTCGTCACGTTGCCTTCGGTGTTCGCATCCTCGGGAAGGAGGTTCCGCACCGCGCCGACCAGGCTCGTCGACGGCCCGGCCAGCAGCAGCCCGACCACGCGCCCGGCAAGGCCGGTCTGCGGCTTGCCCGCCACGTACCGCAGGTCGGGGACCACCGTGTTCGAGTCCTGCGCGAAGAAGAACGCCTGGACCCGCACGTAGTTCGCGGTGAAGTCGCTGTAGGGCATCACGAGGTTCGGCGGCGGGTTCGTGATCCGCCACTGCCCGTCGGACTGGCGCCGCACCAGCAGCTTCAGCTCGACCGGCGTGCGCAGCGAGATGAACGCGCCGTCCTCACGCAGCGTGCCCAGGCCGGTGCCGCGCAGCACGACGTTGACCTCGTTCGGGTTCGCCGTCGTGTCCGCGCCGGTGGCCGGGACGGTGGCGAATACGTCGTCGATGATCGTGATGACCTTGCCGGGCGTCCACGCCTTGCCCGCTCCCTCGTCGAGGTACATGCGCGCGGCGGCGTTGTTGCTGATCGGCTGGGCGCTCGCGCGGACGAAGTCGCGGACGACGGTCAGCGCGTCCAGGTCCTTCGCCGGCTGCGGCACGTCCGGGTTGACCGGCTGCCCAAGCTCCTGCTGCGGAACGGCGACGGGCTGCGATTCCTCGGGCACGTTCGCACACCCCGCGGCGAGCACAAGGCAGGCGAACAAGGCGAACAGGCGCGGCAGGACCCTCACATGCCCTCCCGGGTGGACAGCCGCGCCCGGCCGGCCAGCGGGAGCCGCGCTTCGGGCAGGGCCGCGCTCAACGAGCGAGCGGCCCCGAGAACAGCTCCGCCGAAGGAGGGGCACACCCCGGGAACGGCTGCGCTCAAGGAGCGACCCGCCCCGGCAACAGCAGAGAGACGGCCCACCTCGGGAAGGACTGCGCTCAAGCAGCGACCCGCCCCGGCAACAGCAGAGAGGCGGCCCACTTCGGGAAGGATTGCGCTCAAGGTGCGACGTGTCCCGGGAGCAGCCGAGCTCGAGAAGCGGCGCCGCCCGGGAACAGCTGCACCCAAAGACCGACCCGCCTCAAGACCAGCTGCACTCCAGGAGGAAGCCGCCGCCCCGGGAAGAACTGCGCCTACGGAGCGAAGTGCCCCGGGCCGGGCCACACCCACAGACCGCCCCACCCCAGGCACGGCCGCACCCACAGACCGCCCCACCTCAGGCCGGGCCGCGCCGAATGACCGCCCCACCCCGGGCAGAGCCACGCCCACAGACCACCCCGCCCCAGGCAGAGCCACGCCCACAGACCGCCCCACCCCAGGCAGGGCCACACCCACAGACCGCCCCACCCCAGGCAAGGCCGCGCCGAATGACCGCCCCACCCCGGGCCGGGCCGCGCCCGAAGAGTGGCCGCCGCGTGCCCGGTCGAAACGCAGCGGAACAGCAGCGCTCACGGGGCCGGCGCCGCGCACCACACGGAACCGCGGGCTGGGGCGCTTGAGCGGCGTCGCGGGCAGCTCACTCATGCGTCCTCCTTGCGCATCTCGCCGATCGTGATCGTGTACTCGGTCGGCAGGCCGATCTGCAGGTGCCCGTTGGTCGCCGGAGCGTCGTCCGGGACCAGGGGCAGCGGGCTCTCCTCGAAGGGCTCGTCCTGCTTGCGCGGCAGCGTCAGCCGGAAGCACGCGCCGTGCCCTGGCGCGCCCCACGCCTCCAGCTGGCCGCCGTGCAGGCGGGCGTCCTCGTGGCTGATCGCCAGCCCCAGTCCGGTGCCGCCGGTGCGGCGGTTGCGCGACGGGTCCGCGCGCCAGAACCGGTTGAACACCAGGTCGGCCTCCCCTGGCCGCAGGCCGACACCGTGGTCCCGGACTGTGATCGCGACCGCGTGCTCGTTCGCCGCCAGCGTGAGCCGCACCGGGTTGCCCTCGCTGTGGTCGACCGCGTTGGCCAGCAGGTTGCGCAGGATCCGCTCGACGCGGCGGGCGTCGATCTCGGCGAGCGTCTCCTCCTCGGGCAGCTCCAGCTCGATCTCGGTTTCCGCGTTGCCCGCGATCACCCGCACCTGCTCCACCGCGCGCCGCGCGATCGACGACACGTCGATGAACTCCGCGGCCAGCTCCTCGACACCGGCGTCCAGCCTGCTGATCTCCAGCAGGTCGCCGAGAAGCGCCTCGAACCGGTCCAGCTCGTCGACCAGCAACTCGGTGGACCGAGCCAGCCCGGCGGGGAACTGCTCACGCGACGCGTGCAGCACGTCCGCCGCCATCCGCACCGTCGTCAACGGGGTCCGCAGCTCGTGCGACACGTCCGAGGTGAACCGGCGCTGCAGCGTGCCGAACTCCTCCAGCTGCCGGATCTGGTGCTGGATGCTCGCCGCCATCTCGTTGTAGGACACGGCGAGCTTCGACAGGTCGTCCTCACCCGTCACCGGCAGACGTTCGTCCAGCTCACCACCCGCGAACCGGGCGGCGGCCGCCGCGGCCTGCCGGACCGGGCGCACGACCTGCCGGGTAACCAGGTTCGCGATGCCGGCCAGCAGGACCAGCAGCACGAGACCACCGACCAGCAGCGTGTTCTGCACCGTCTGGACGGTGTTCTGCTCCGCGGTCATCGGGAACAGCAGGTACAGCTGGATCGGGCGGCCGGTGCTGGTGACCGGCGCGCCGACGATCAGGTGCGTCGTGCGGGTGCCGTCCGCGTCGGTGTCGGTGTTGATCTGCCAGGCGACCTGGTTGTTCTCGACGAACCGCTGCAGGCCGTCCGGCACCTTGGTGATCGGCCCGGCCGAGTCGGTCGAGTCCTCCCCGCCCGCGGTCAGCACCGGCTCGAACGCGCCCGCCGCCGACGCCGCGGTGCCCTGGTCCTCCGACGAGCTGCTGGTGATCTTCTTCAGCGCGTTCTGCAGCCGGTCGGCCAGCGCGTCCTGGTCGCTGATGCCGACCAGCTCGTTCTCCGCCGTGCGCACGACCTGCAGGGTCTGCGCGACGGCGGCCTGCCGCTTGGTGTCGGTGAGGCGCTGGGTGATCTGGTTCTGCAGCACCATGCCCAGCACGAGACCGACCGCCGACGACAGGGCGAGCGTCGACACGGTCACCTTGAACTGCAGCGACCGCCGCCACAGCACGCCGAACGCGACCGCGCGGCCACGGGCGTAGGCGCCCGCGCGGGGGGCCAGTCGCAGCACCGCGCGGACGAAGGCCAGGACTCTTCGCTTCATGTGTCTGTTACGGCGGGCCCGCCTTGTACCCGACGCCGCGCACGGTCAGGACGACCTCGGGGTGCTCGGGGTCCTTCTCGACCTTCGAGCGCAGCCGCTGCACGTGCACGTTGACCAGGCGGGTGTCGGCCGCGTGCCGGTAGCCCCAGACCTGCTCGAGCAGGACCTCGCGGGTGAACACCTGGCGGGGCTTGCGGGCCAGGGCGACCAGCAGGTCGAACTCCAGCGGGGTGAGCGGGATGGCCTTGCCCTCCCGGGTCACCTCGTGACCTGGCACGTCGATGGTCAGGTCACCGATCGTGAGCGTCTCGGCGGGCTCGGCCTCCGTGCGCCGCAGCCGGGCGCGCACGCGGGCGACCAGCTCCTTCGGCTTGAACGGCTTGACCACGTAGTCGTCGGCGCCGGACTCCAGGCCCAGCACGATGTCGACCGTGTCGCTCTTCGCGGTGAGCATGACGATCGGCACGCCCGACTCGGCCCGGATCGCCTTGCAGACGTCGATGCCGTTCATGCCGGGGAGCATCAGGTCGAGCAGCACGAGATCGGGCTTCAGCTCCCGCAGGGCGGGCAGCGCCCGGGAGCCGTCCGCCACCACCGCGGTGTCGAACCCCTCGCCGCGCAGCACGATGGTGAGCATCTCCGCGAGAGCGGGGTCGTCGTCGACGACCAACACACGTGCCTTCATGACCACATATTCGCACTACGGAGACCGTTCGTGACGTCCGACCCTGCGAAGACGTCACGAACTGAGCACACCGGTTAGCCCGGATGGACCAGCCGGGTGACGAGGGCGGCGTGGTCGACCCCCGCCGCGCCGTCCACGACGTGCCATCCGGACAACCAGGACGCGGCGGCGAGCTCGTCGTAGACGGCCGCGCAGCGGGACTGGAGGTCGTCGTCGGACTCGAACGCGTCCTTGGCCCGGGCGGCGTCGGTCGAGGCGCGTTGCTCGGCCCGCTGGGCGGCGACGGCGGGCGGGACGCGCAGCAGGATCTGCGCGTCCGGCAGCGGCAGGCCGAAGCGGTCGATCTCGATCTCGCGGACCCAGCGGACGAACTCGCCGTCGGCGTGCTGCCGCAGGCGGGCCGCGCCGTAGGCGGCGTTGGAGGCGACGTACCGGTCGAGCAGAACGACGTCGTGGGTGTCGAGACCGGCGCGGATCTCGGGCGCGGCTTCGCGGCGGTCGAGGGCGTAGAGCAGGCCCATGCCGTAGACGGAGTCGGTGAGGTCGCCGTGGCGGCGGTGCAGGCCCTCGTGGATGAGGTCGGCGTGCACGCTGCGGCCGTAGCGGGGGAAGGCGAGCGTGGTGACCGTGCGACCCTGGTCGTGCAGCGCCTTGGTGAGACCGTCGGTCAGGGTGCGCTTGCCCGCACCGTCGAGCCCCTCGATGACCACCAGCTTTCCCACGGGGCTCAGGCTATCCGGCGGTGGTCAGCGCACTTCGAGGCCGTGTGCCTTGGCGGCGTCGGCCTGCCGCTGGTCGCGGGTGACCATCACGACCGGTTCCCCATCGGCCAGGCCAGCCGTGTCGTGCAGCGCGACGGCCAGGTGGATCGCGTCGAGCGTGCGGAGCGAGTGGTGGTCGGACACCAGCCGGTACGCCGCCGGCATGATCACCTGGGGCACGAGCGGCACGAGGCTCAACGCGCCGTCACCACCGGCTTCGGCGTCGAAGCGCGAAAGCGCGAGCTTGGCGTCGCGGATCCGGCCGTTGTTCCACGCGGTCGCCATCGCACTGGCGAACTCGACCCTGGTCAGCTCGCTCGTGAGCACCAGGTCTTCGTTGTCGAGGAGCAAGTCGATCATCTGCTCGTGCTCCGGCTCGTCGGGGAGGAACGCCCGGACCACCGCGCTCGTGTCGGCGTAGAGGACCGTCACCACTCGCCCCGCGTCCAGTCGAGAGCCTCGCTGACGGAGGTCCCGCTACCCCTGAGAGCCTCGTCCAGTTGCGCGCGGGTGGGCACCGGGCCGTCGGGCGCGAACGCGACGAGCTTGCCGTCGGCGAGCAGGCGCTGCTTGCGTTCCCGGCGGGACTCCGGCCGGTCGACCGCGGCCTTCAGGATTTCGGTCACGAACTCGTTGACGCTGCGCCCCTCGGCCTCGGCTTTCGCCTTCACCCTGGCGTGCAAGTCGTCGTCAAGACGCGTGATCATCTGCCGCATACTGAGATGCTATCACAGGCTGCAAACTGTGATAGCACCCCAGTGCGGCAGGGTGCGGTCAGTAGCGGTAGTGCTCCGACTTGAACGGGCCCTCGACGTCGACGTCGATGTACTCGGCCTGCTCCTTCGTCAGCTTGGTCAGCTCGCCGCCGAGGGCCTGGAGGTGGATGCGCGCCACCTTCTCGTCCAGCTTCTTCGGCAGGCGGTACACCTCCTTGTCGTACTCCTCGTGCTTGGTGAACAGCTCGATCTGCGCGATGACCTGGTTGGAGAAGGAGTTCGACATCACGAAGCTGGGGTGCCCGGTCGCGTTGCCCAGGTTCAGCAGCCGGCCCTCGGACAGCACCAGCACGCTGTGGCCGTCCGGGAAGACCCACTCGTCGACCTGCGGCTTGATGTTGATGCGGCGAATCCCGGGGTAGCGGGCGAGCCCGGCCATGTCGATCTCGTTGTCGAAGTGGCCGATGTTGCCCACGATCGTCTGGTGCTTCATCCGGGCCATGTGCTCGGCCATCACCACGTCCTTGTTGCCGGTCGTGGTGATCACGATGTCGGCCTCGGGCAGCGCCGACTCCAGCGTCTTGACCTGGTAGCCGTCCATCGCCGCCTGCAGCGCGCAGATCGGGTCGATCTCGGTCACGATCACCCGTGCGCCCTGGCCGGACAGCGACTCCGCCGCGCCCTTGCCGACGTCGCCGTAACCGCAGACCACCGCGACCTTGCCGCCGATCAGCACGTCGGTGCCGCGGTTGATGCCGTCGATCAGCGAGTGCCGGATGCCGTAGCGGTTGTCGAACTTCGACTTGGTCACCGAGTCGTTGACGTTGATCGCCGGGAACAGCAGCTCACCCGCCGCCGCCAGCTGGTACAGCCGCAGCACACCGGTGGTGGTCTCCTCGGTCACCCCGCGCACGCCCTGGCCGATCCGGGTCCACTTCTGCCCGTCCGCGGCGAGCGACGCCCGCAGCAGCTCGAGCACGACCTTCCACTCGTCGGAGTCGTTGTCGTCGGGCTGCGGCACGACGCCGGCCGCCTCGTACTGGGTGCCCTTGTGCACCAGCAGCGTCGCGTCGCCACCGTCGTCGAGGATCATGTTCGGACCCTCGCCGTCCCAGGTCAGCATCCGCTCGGTGCACCACCAGTACTCCTCCAGCGACTCGCCCTTCCAGGCGAACACCGGCACCCCCTGCGGCGCCTCCGGAGTCCCGTGCGGGCCCACCACGACCGCGGCCGCCGCGTGGTCCTGCGTGGAGAAGATGTTGCAGGACGCCCAGCGCACTTCGGCGCCGAGCGAAACCAGCGTCTCGATCAGCACCGCCGTCTGCACCGTCATGTGCAGCGAACCCGACACCCGCGCACCGCGCAGGGGGTTCACCTCCGCGTACTCACGGCGCAGCGCCATCAGCCCCGGCATCTCGTGCTCGGCCAGCCGGATCTCCTTGCGGCCGAACTCGGCCAACTCCAGATCCGCGACGGCGAATTCCACCCCGTTGCGGGTGTCGTGCCACTTCGCAACGCTTTCGGGGGTCATAGCGGCATTTCCTCCAACGATCGACTCCACCTGAACAGTACCGTTGTCCGTTCATCGCGGAACACCCGGAAAAGGAGACAGCCGACGTGCCGCTTCCTGGTCCCGACACCCGAGTGGTCGAACTACGCGTGCCGGGCCTGTCCGGCACCAGCGGCGAAGAGCTGCTGGACGCGGCCGGCACGGTGGAAGTCGCCGGGGACGGTGTGGGCCGGGTGATCCGCCCGTCGGACCGGCTGCGGCGCCCGGCGCCCGGTCCGGTGCTGCAGGCGCTCGGCCGCTCGGTCCCCCGCACCCTCGAGGGTTACCTGTGGAGCGGCATGACCTCCGGGGGCGCCACGAAGGCGGCGTGGGCGCTGCTGTTCCCGTTCTCGCTGGCCAACGTGGCGCACTGGATGCTGCCGCCGGTGCCGGACGGCAGCCGCGCGGCGGCCGCGCTGGGCGGGCTGTGCCGGGGTGTGCTGCGGATCGCCGCGCTGCTGCTGACGATGCTGCTCGTCGCGCAGGTCGCGGTCATCACGCTGGACCTGTTCGCCGCGCAGTGCCTGGCGCCCGGCCGCCGCTGCCTGACGTGGCTGCCGGAATGGCTGCGCGACGTCGAGCAGGTCCGCCTGACCGCGGGGCTGCTGCCTGCCGCGCTCGTGGTCCTCGTGTTGTTCCGGGTGTCCGGCACGAACTGGACCGTCCGGGCGCACACCCCGCCGCCGCCCGGGGACACGCTGCCCGGTGACGCGCTGCGCGGCGACACCGACTCGCCCGTGCTGCGCTGCGTGCACACCCTGGCGGCGCTGAGCACCGTCGCGCTGCTCGCCGTCGGCGGGCCGCTGCAGGTGCCCGGCGACGTCTTCGGGCGGCTGCTGTGGGCCGCGTCCCTGGTGCTCGCCGGGGTCGCGCTGGTCACGTCGGCGTCCGGGGTGCGGGACCTGCCGCGGTGGGCGCGCGGCGGGCTGCTGTGGGTGGCGGTCGCGCTGCTGGTCGCGGTCGGGGTGCGCGGCGCTGTGCCCACCGGGTCGGACGCGACCGTGGAAGGCGTCGGCGCGGCGCTGCTCGGCGCGTGGCTGGTGTTCGCGTTGCTGCTGGTCCCGGCGGCGCTGCTGGCCCGCAGGACCTGGCGCGAGCTGCCGAAGCGGCTGCGGCCGTGGGCGGGTGGCTGGGCGGCCGCGCCGGCGCTGGCGCTCGCGGCGCTGCTCGGCGGCGGGTTCGGCGCGGGCCTGGCGACTGGTCTGCGGCGGCTGGCCGGCGCGAGCGACCTGCGGCTGCCGGACAGCTACCGGCTGGTGACCGCGCTGTGGGGCGGCGGCCTGGTGCTGGCGATCGTGCTGGGCGTGCTCGGGTTCGCGGTGGCCGTGCCACTGCGGCGGCGGTCGCGCGGGATTCCCGGAGTCGTGCGGATGCTGCAATCTCCGGCGGACCAGCAGGCCGCCGCTGCCGCGTGGGCCCGGTCGGCCTGGGAACGGCGGCACCTGCACCACCTCGCGCTCGGCGTGATCGCGGGACTGTCGCTCGGCGCGGCCGCACTGTTGGTCGCCTGGTACGGCTTCGGCACGTTCCCCGGCTGGCTCGACCCGCTGTCCGCGGCCGGGGTGTTCGGGCTGGGCGTGCTGGCCGTCGGGTTGCTGCGGGTAGTCTACACCGCGGCCACGAAGCCAGGACGCAACCGGCACCTGGGCGCGCTGGCCGACCTCGTGTGCTTCTGGCCGCGGGCGGCGCACCCGGCGATCCCGCCGTGCTACGCGCTGAAGGTGGTGCCGGACCTCGCGGCCCGCGCGAAGGAACACCTGGCCGAGCCGAACACACGCGTCGTGCTGGGCGGGGAGAAGCTGGGCAGCGTGCTGGCAGTGATCGCGGCCGCACGGCTCGTGCACACGGTGTCCCCGGCGGACCGGGAACGGGTGGGCCTGCTCAGCGCCGGGTCACCGCTGCAGTGGGGGTACCAGCGGGCGTTCCCGGCGGTGCTGCCGCACGCCGCGCTCGCCACGCTGTACGGATCGCTGGACGGGCGGTGGCGCGGGCTGGCGCGCGGCACGGACATCTTCGGCGGCGGCGTGACCACCTGGCGGCACCAGGTCGACGGCGACAAGCTGACCGGCGAGGGCTACCTGCCGGACGGCGGCTGGGGCGCGCTGCCGCCGGCCGCGGCGGGCGCGACCGGCGTGCTCGTCCTTGGCGGGGACCACTGGCTGCCCGATCCGGTACATCCGCCCTCCGGCGCGCGCCGCTGGGCGGCCGGGGTGCTCGGGCACGCGGACTACCTGGTGGACCCGGAATGGGACCAGGCGGTGGCGATCGCGGCCGGCCTGGAGACACCGGGCAAACCGGCGCGCGGGGAGGCCGAGCAGGTTCCCCTGTTCCCCGACCTACCCCGGTTCCACCTGAACCTGGCTCGCTGACCGCGACGAAAAGGCCCCCTCCGCGCGGAGGGGGCCTTTTCGTCGCGGTCTAAGGCTTCGTCGGGTCGGCGCCTTCCACCGGCATCGGCGACTCGGTCGCGCCGCGCTTGCCGAGCAGGGAGTGGCGGCGGCTGTAGGCGAAGTAGATGACCACGCCGAGCACCATCCAGGCCAGGAACCGCAGCCAGGTCAGCACCGTCAGGTTCAGCATCAGCCACAGGCACGCCAGGATCGCGAGGATCGGCACCACCGGCACCCACGGCACCCGGAACGCGCGCGGCAGGTCCGGCCGCGTCCGGCGCAGCACCAGCACGCCCGCCGACACCAGCACGAACGCGAACAGCGTGCCGACGTTGACCATCTCCTCCAGCTTGTCCGCCGGGAAGAACGTGGCCGCCACCGCGACCAGCAGGCCGACCAGCATGGTCGCGCGCGCCGGGGTGCCCCGCTCGCTCGTGCGGGCCAGCGAGCGCGGCAGCAGACCGTCGCGCGACATCGCGTACAGCACCCGGACCTGGCCGAGCATCAGCACCATCACCACGGTGGTCAGGCCGGCCAGCGCGCCGATCGAGATGACGTTCGCCGCCCAGTTGACGCCGTTCGCGGCGAACGCGGTCGCCAGGGTCTTGTGGCTGCCGTCGCCCGCGTCGGTGGCCAGGTCGGTGTAGGGCACCATGCCGACGACCACGAGCGACACGGCCACGTACAGCACGGTGACGATCGCCAGCGAACCGAAGATGCCGCGCGGCACCGAGCGCTGCGGGTTCTTCGTCTCCTCCGCCGTGGTGGCCACGATGTCGAAGCCGATGAACGCGAAGAACACCAGCGAGGCGCCTGCCAGCAGACCGAACAGGCCGAACGAGCTGCTCGCCCCGCCCGCGATGACCGAGAACAGCGACTGGTCGACGCCCGACTCACCGCTGGCCGCAGGCGCACCCGGCGGGATGTAGGGCGAGTAGTTGGCGCCCTTGACGTAGAACAGGCCGAGCACGATCACGAACAGCACGATGCCGACCTTGATCGCGGTGATCACCATGGACACCCGGGACGACAGCTTGGTGCCGATCGTCAGCACCAGTGCCAGCGCGAGCACCAGGATCAACGCGCCCCAGTCGACGGTGACGCCGCCGATGTCGAACGTCGTCTTCGCGCCGTCGCCGAAGATGTAGCCCAGCACCGTCTCCAGGTACACCGACCAGCCCTTGGACACCGCGGCCGCGCCGACGGCGAGCTCCAGCACCAGGTCCCAGCCGATGATCCAGGCCATGAACTCGCCGAACGTCGCGTACGAGAACGTGTACGCGCTCCCGGCGACCGGCACCGTCGAGGCGAACTCGGCGTAGCACAGCGCGGCGAGACCACACGCGATCGCGGCGAACACGAAGGCCAGCGACACCGACGGTCCGGCGTAGTCGCCCGCCGTGCGCGCGGTCAGCGTGAAGATACCAGCGCCGATCACGACCGCGACCCCGAACACCGTCAGGTCCCACGCCGACAGGTTGCGCCGCAACCTGGTGTCCGGCTCGTCGGTGTCCTTAATGGACTGCTCGATCGACTTCGTGCGCCACAGCCCGTTACCTGGCAAGGGTGTCTCCTCCCGGTGTCCTGGGTCTCAGGTCCGGTTGGCCACCCTAACGCGAACGGGTGAGGCGAGCGAATCGGAGGTCAGACGAGCTGACGGTCCAGGTCCGGCTCCAGGTAGATCAGCCGCGCGGACGGCACCCGCTCGCGCACCCTGGCCTCGGCGGCGTCGATCTCGCCCGCCACTTCGGAGAGCTCCAGGCGCGGGGCGAGCGCGAGCTTCGCGGCGACCAGCAGCTCGTCCGGGCCGAGGTACTGGGTGCGGATGTGGATGACGCGGTCGACGCGGCCGCCGGTCAGGGCCTCGCAGATGCTGTCCAGCTCGCGGTCGGTGGCGCCCTCGCCGATCAGCAGGCTCTTCATCTCGACGATCAGGATGATCGCGATGATGCCGAGCAGGACACCGATCATCACGGTGCCGATGCCGTCCCACACCGGCTCGCCGGTCACCTCGGACAGCCCGACGCCGATCAGCGCGAAGACCAGGCCGAGCAGCGCGCCGGTGTCCTCCAGCAGCACGACCGGCAGCTCCGGCGTGCGCGACTGGCGGATGAACTGCCACCACGTCGCGTCGCCCTTGATCTTGCGCGACTCCCCGATGGCCGTGACGAACGAGTAGGTCTCCAGGCCGATCGCGACGACCAGGATGCCGACCGCGACCAGCGGGCTGGTCAGCGGCTCCGGGTGCTCGATCTTGTGGATGCCCTCGTAGAGCGCGAACGCCGAGCCGAGCGTGAACAGCATCAGCGCGACCACGAACGACCAGAAGTACCGCTCCCGGCCGAAGCCGAACGGGTGCTCCCGGGTGGCCCGCCGCCGCGCCTGGCGCTGGCCGAGCAGAAGCAGGCCCTGGTTCGACGTGTCGGCGACCGAGTGCACGGACTCGGCGAGCATCGACGACGACCCCGTGATCAGGAACCCGACGAACTTCGCCACCGCGATCCCGGCGTTGGCGCCGAGTGCCGCGAGGATCGCCTTCGTTCCGCCACTTGCCGACACGCTGACCCCCTGTGAGTCTTACCCGTTTTGTCGCGATGAGCCTAAGGCCAACGGGTTCACCGCAGCAGAGGGAGCCCGCCGACCAGTTTGTCGATCTTGTTCCGCGGCCCCACCAGGCTCACGGCGTAGTACTCGAAGGCCTCCTCGTCGGTACCCGCCATGGCCTCGGTGTACTCCACGTAGGACCGGCTGGCCTGCGCGTGCTTGGACATGTCGGCGACGAAGATCCCCTCGCGGTTGGCGGCCTTCGTGCGGATCTGCAGCAGCTTCGCGGCGTCGGCGGCCAGGATCGAGCAGCCGGTCCACGGCAGCCCCGCGTGCGGGCGGGCGGAGGCGTCCTCGACCTGCGGGCCGACCAGGGCGGGCAGGACTTTGCCGACCGCGGCGCCGAGGCACGCGGTCGCGTTCGCGACGAGACCCGGCCCGAGCGACGGGTCGGCGACGATCACCCACTTGACCTTCGCGGTGCGAGTGGTGGCGTCGAGCTGGACTTCAACCTGAGGATCTGTGGTCACGAGCGCACAAGCTAGGCAAAGATGTGCGAGTCAGCCAGCAAGTCCGAACTTAATTCGACGGGAGGCCCGTTTTGGCGCGATTGGACGAACTTGATCAGGCGTTGCTGCGGGAACTGCAGCGCGACGGACGGCGCACCAACCGCGAGCTGGCCGCCGCGACCGGGGTTTCGCCATCCACGTCGCTGGAGCGCGTCCGGGCCTTGCGGGAACGCGGCGTGATCCGCGGCTACAACGTCGACCTCGACCTGGCCGAGATCGGCCGCCCGGTGCAGGCGCTCATCGCCGTCCGGGTGCGCCCGCCGTCCCGGCCGGTCATCGATGCCTTCCGGGAATGGGTGACCCTGCTGCCCGAGACGCTGGGCGTGTTCGTGGTCTCCGGCGGCGAGGACTTCCTCGTGCACGTGGCGGTGCCGGACAACGACGCCCTGTACGCGTTCGTCATCGACCGCCTCACGCAGCGCAAGGAAGTGGCCGACGTGCGGACCAGTGTCGTCTACGAGCACATCCGCAGCCGTGTGATCGACCCGGCCTAGCGGTCGCGGAGCAGAGCCACCCCGTCGCCGTCGAGCTCGTCGCAGTACGCCGTGCGACCGGTCATCGCCATGATCAGCGACAGGGTGGGTCCGGTGACCAGCGGACCGGAGCCGGTCGCGAACGGTCCGTCGGTGGCCGCCAGCCGCAACCCGCTCGCGCGGCTCTTCGCGACGACGACGAGGTCGGAGCCCGCGTAGTACTCGGCCAGCCGGGTCAGCACCGGTTCCGGGTGATCCCGCCGCAGTCCGAGCGGCCGCCGGATGTCCTCGCCGTGCACCACCGCTTCACCGAGCAGGGCGATCACCGGCAGCGGCGGCTTGGTCGTGCTGCCGACGACCCGGCGGAAGCGCGCGAGCGTGTCGGCCGGCGCGTCGCCGAGGTGCTCGGCCAGCCGCACCGCCACCTGCTGGTCGAAGTCGAAACGGCAGCGGATCACCCCCGCCAGCCACCGCACGGGCGTCAGGCTCGCCGACGCGGTGAGGTGGGCGAGCACCTCGCGCACCGACAGGCCGGCGCACAGCGACGGCGTCGCCCACTGCCCATCGGTCAGGTCGGCGAGGTCATCCGCGAGTGCCGCCCGCTCGGCGTGCACCAGTGGCCACAAGTTTCCGGTCATGCCGCATACGACCGCTCCGGCGCGCCGGAATCATCGCTACAGGCAGCCCGAGGTGGCGCGGAACAACTGCGTCCGGCCGCTCTCCGCGGGGTGCACGGCGACCGCCGGGTCCGAAGCCGGCACCCACACCGACTGCCCGCGGCGCAGCTCGATCTCCTGGCCGCTCTCCGCCTTGATCCGCACCGAACCCTGCGTGCACAGCAGGATCTGCGGCTTGCCGTTGTCGACGCGCAGCGAACCGGTCTCGCCGGCGTCCCACTCGCACCGCGACAGCTCGAACTCCGGCGCGTCGGTCGTGTACACCTCGCCGCAGGCGGACGGCTCACCACGCAGGATCGGCATGTCCGCGCAGGTGAAGTCGACGACGCGGAGCAGCTCGGGCACGTCCACGTGCTTCGGCGTGAGCCCGCAGCGCAGGATGTTGTCCGAGTTCGCCAGGATCTCCACGGCCGTGCCGTGCAGGTACAGGTGCAGGTTCCCGGCAGGCAGGTAGATCGCCTCGCCCGCGCTCAGCGTCAGCCGGTTCAGCAGCAGCGCGGCCAGCACACCGGCGTCCCGCGGGTGCGCCTCGCCCAGCTCGAGGATCGTGCGGCACTCGACGTCGAACTCGCCGTGGTCCTTCACGTGCAGCACGCACGCGTCGAGCACCTCGGGCAGCAGCTCGTCCAGCACCGGCTGCGGCAGCGTGATCCACGTGGTGAACAACGCGCGCAGGCCGTCGGAATCCGGCTGGGCGGCCAGCAGCTCGGTGTACTTCGCCAGACCGGGGGTCTCGATGGCGCGCAGCAGCTCCACCGTGCGCTCCGGCTTGCGGAAGCCCGCCAGCGCGTGGAACTCGGTCAGCGCGCACACCAGTTCCGGCTTCGCGGTCGGGTCCGGGTAGTTCCGGTTCGGCGCGTCCCGCGGGATGCCGGCGGCCTCCTCGCGGGCGTAGCCCTCGGCCGACTGCTCGGCCGACGGGTGCGCCTGCATCGACAGCGGCTCCTCGACGGCGAGGATCTTCAGCAGGAACGGCAGCCGGTTGCCCCAGTGCTCGGCGCACTCCCGGCCCAGCTGGCCGAGCGGGTCGGCCTCGACGAGTTCCAGCAGGCTGCGCTCGTCGCCGTCCGGGCCGACGATGCGCGACGGGTCGCCGGGGTGGGCGCCCATCCACAGCTCCGCCTCCGGGTGCGGCGCGGGCACCTCGCGTCCCAGCAGCTCGGGGATGGTCGTCCGGGACCCCCAGGCGTAGGGCCGCACCGCATTGCGCAGCAGCTCCACTGTCTTCTCAACTCCTTGGCTCTTCCAACCCCTCGCCCGATTCCCGCGGGATCGGGCCCGAAACCGGCGTCACGCGGACGCGGGCTCGTAGTGCCCGCCACCACCCGTGGTGGCGGTCGCCAGCCCGAGGTAGACCGCGGCCAGCTCGAACCGTAGCGCGAGGACCCCGGCGCGCACGGGCTCGTCACCGACGATCTCGTCCGCTGGGGCGACCACTCCGGCCCCGGGAAGCGTATGCGAAGCGTCGTGGCGCGCCGCGTCGGCCGCCGGGCCGCTGTGCACCGCGAGCAGCAGCACCCGGTAGTTCGGCAGGTCGGTGTCGAAATCGGGGTCGGCGAAGATGTCCCGCTCGCCGGAGCTGCTCGCCGCGGCCTGACGCAGAGCGCGACGGGTCATCGCCTGCCGGTAGTCGGCGATGTCGGCGACGACCCCGGCGAACGAGCCCAGCGCGTAGCCGGCGTGCTGGGCGACCGCGACCGCGATCGGGTCCAGCCCCCACAGCAGCGGGATCCGGTCGGCGAGGCGCAAGGCGAGCGCCTTGGCGGGGTTGGCGAAGGAGTCGCGGCCGAGGTGGCCGCGCTCGGCCTCGGAGTCGAGCTGGTCGGCCAGCAACTGCACGTCGGCGACCAGCAGGCCGAGCGCGTTGGCGGTGAGCAGCCCGGCGGCGAGGCCGCGGGCGAAGGTCAGCTCGGGCGGCACCGGGACCCGCGGGACGAGCTGGACGCCCTTGCCCGCCAGCGACGCCGCGACCGGGCCCTCGTTCGGAGCGGACAGCACCACCGTCGCCCCGTACCGCGCGGCCCGCTCCACGCCTGCGGCCAGCTCGCGGTCGAACGGGTCGTCGGTGTGCGCGAAGACGACGTCGAGCGCCCCGATCCACGGCGGCACCGCCTCGCTGACCACGACCGGCGCCGGGCAGGCCGGCGCCAGCAGCGCGTACAGCAGACGCGCGACGCTCCGGCTCACCCCGGGACGGACGATGAGCACGAGCGCCCGCGGACGGCCGAGGTCGAGCCGGTCGGCCAGCTCGGCGTCCGCGGCGACCTCGGCGGTGGAGCGCACCTGGGCACCGGCCATCGCCGCCGCCCTCAGCAGTCCTGCGGTGTCGGCCTCCGCCAGGCGTGCGGGGTCGTCCAGGAGGGTGTCGTCAAGCACCGTCGGCACGGGACTCACCCGGGATCGTGGCCTCGTCGAGCAACAGCACCGGGATGCCGTCCCGGACCGGGTACTCGCGACCACAGGACGTGCACGTCAACGCGTCGGCCTCCGGATCGCTCGCCGTTCCGGGGCGGAGCGGCGCGTGGTCGTCGGACGGGCACGCCAGGATCTCCAGCAACTGGGCATCGAGCGTGACTGCCATGGAACCTCCCTAGCTGCGAACGATCGCGAGGACTTCGTCGGTCAGCGCGCGGACCGCGTCCTCGTCGGCGGCCTCGACGTTGAGCCGCAGCAGCGGCTCGGTGTTGGACGGGCGCAGATTGAACCACGCCTTGCCCGGCAGCTTCACCGTCAGGCCGTCCATCTCGTCGATCTCGACACCGGGACGGCTCGCGAACGCGTCCTTGACCGCGAGCTGCTTCGCGACCTGGTCGTCGACCGTCGAGTTGATCTCGCCGGACGCCGCGTAGCGCGAGTACGCGGCGGTCAGCTCGGACAGCGGCCGGTCCTGCTCGCCGAGCGCGGCCAGCACGTGCAGCGCGGCCAGCATGCCGGTGTCGGCGCGCCAGAAGTCGCGGAAGTAGTAGTGCGCGGAGTGCTCGCCGCCGAAGATCGCGCCGGTGGCGGCCATCTCCTGCTTGATGAACGAGTGCCCGACCCGGGTGCGCACCGGCTTGCCGCCGTGCTCGGCGACGATCTCCGGCACGGCCTGCGACGTGATCAGGTTGTGGATGATCGTGCCGCCCGGGTCCTTGGCCAGCTCGCGCACGGCGACCAGCGCGGTGATCGCGCTCGGCGACACCGGGTCACCGTTCTCGTCGACCACGAAGCAGCGGTCGGCGTCGCCGTCGAAGGCCAGGCCCGCGTCGGCGCCGACCTCGCGGACCTTGGCCTGCAGGTCAACCAGGTTCTTCGGGTCGAGCGGGTTGGCCTCGTGGTTGGGGAAGCTGCCGTCGAGCTCGAAGTACATCGGCACGATCTCGATAGGCAGGCCCTCGAAGACCGTCGGGACGGTGTGGCCGCCCATGCCGTTGCCCGCGTCGACAGCGATCTTCAGCGGGCGGCTGCCGGACAGGTCGACCAGCTTGCGCAGGTACGCGGCGTAGTCGGGGAGGACGTCCCGCTCGGTGACGCTGCCGGGCTGGCCGGCGAACTCCGGCACGCCCTGCTCGACGGTGTCGCGGATCTCGGCGAGCCCGGACTCCTGCCCCACCGGGGCGGCGCCCGCGCGGCAGAGCTTGATGCCGTTGTACTTGGCCGGGTTGTGGCTCGCGGTGAACATAGCGCCCGGCATGTTGAGCGACCCGGAGGCGAAGTAGAGCTGGTCGGTGCTGCACAGGCCGATCGACACGACGTCCAGGCCCTGCGAGGTGACACCCTCGGCGAACGCGGCGGCCAGGCCGGGCGACGACTCGCGCATGTCGTGGCCGATCACGACCGACGGCGATTCCGGCTTGATCAGCAGCGCGAAGGCGGCGCCGAAGTCCCGTACGAGGCCGGCGTCCAGCTGCTCGCCGACGACGCCCCGGATGTCGTAGGCCTTGACGATGGCCGACAGGTCTGACACGCGCTCTCCCCGAGAGTTGTCCATGGGCTGCGGATACCCGAGAGCCTACCGGGGGAACGCCGGGCGGATGTGGCGTGACCTACGAGATCGGGTCGGGCAGCACCCGCAGGTGGCCGCGACGGCCGGAGGGGCCCTCCGGTTCCGGCGGCGGGGCGGGCCTGTCGGACCGGCCCGCCTCCCGGACGGCCTCGGCGAGCGCCGTGAGCTCGTCGTCGGACCGGTCCGGGGCGGCGAACTCGCCCTCGTGCCGGACGACCTCCCACCCCCGGGGCGCGGTCAGGCGGAGCGCGTGCGCCTCGCACAGGTCGTAGGAATGCGGCTCGGACGCCGTCGCGAGGGGACCGACCACCGCGGTCGAATCGCTGTAGGCGTAGGTAAGCGTGGCGACGGCCGGGTTCAGGCACCCCGTTCGCGAACACTTTCGTACGCTCGACACGATCAGGGACGATAGCGCTTCCCCCTGACAAGTGCGCGCAGGCGCACCGGTGCGGGCCACCGACCGAGGCCAACGCGTAACCTTCCGGATGTGTCTATGGCTCGAAGTTCCCGGCATCGGCGGCGTGTCCGCCGGGACCGGCATGGCCGCGGGCTGCGCGGGCCGCTGTACCCGGCGACCCTGCCTGCCGCGGCCAGCCGCGCGGAGAAGTTCGACCAGCTCGTGCTCGACGCGCTCGAGCCGATCGAGGCCAGATGGCGGGACCAGCTGACCAAGCTCGACGTGGCGGTTGACGACGTGCCCGAGATCCGCGGCGCCGGGGGCCCGGTGGACGACGGGGTGCTCCACGACGGGGCGGTGCCGCTGTCCCGCCTGGTCCCGGCGGGTGTGGACCGCACCGGCCTGCCGACGCGCGCCCGGATCGTGCTGTACCGGCGGCCGCTGGAGGCGCGGGCCAAGGACCCCGGCGAACTGGCCGAACTCGTGCACGACGTGCTGGTCGAGCAGGTGGCGGGCTACCTGGGCGTCGAACCGGACATCATCGAGGGCGGCGAGTAGTTCCCGGGGCGGTGCCCGGAACGAGTGGTTTCCGGACCGTTGGTTCTCGAGTGGGCGCAGCAGCTCGCCGGCCCGCTGGATCGCTCAGGAGTGCGCCGGCTCCGCCGTCGGCTCCAGCGGGCGTGGTTCGCGCAGCCGGGTCGGCACCGCGGTCAGCAGGGTGAACAGCGCGGCCGCGATCTGGACCAGCAACAGCACGTCCCGCAGGGTCGACGGGTGCTCGAGCGTCACCTCGGCCTGGGTGGTCGGCACCGCGACCGCCACCTGGTGCCCCCACGCCGGCACGATCGGCACCGGCTTGCCGTCCACCTGCGCCCGCCAACCGTCCTCCTGCTCGGCGGCCAGCACCAGCAGCCGCCCCGGCACGCCCTCCGACACCCGCACCCGCACGTCCGGCAGCTGCGCGTCCACCGGCGTCACCCCGAGGGTGCTCGTCGGCGCCTGCGCGGTCACCGCCTGGCGCGCCACCCCGGGCGGGACCAGCACGACCTGCCCGCCCGGCTCCAGCAGCCGCAGCACCGGCCGCCCGTCGGAGGTCGGCGCGACCGACGACGCCAGGTCGCCTGCCATCGTGATGATGGGCCGCGGATCGGCGCCCGCCGGAAGCACCACGAACAACGCCCCGGACGCCGCGGCGCCGGACAGCGCGGCCCTGGTCCGGCCCGGCTCGGGGTCGGTCAGCGCGTCCTGCCACCCGGCCAGCCGGGCGGGCGTCGCCGCGCTCACCGCCAGCTGCTCGTCCCCGAACCGCGGCATCCGGCCGCCCGTCTGAAGCGCGGGCGCGTCCCCGGCGTCCAGCACCAGCACCGACCGCCCGGTGCGGGCCAGCTCGTCGGCCTGGTCCTGCGCCAGCGCCGGCCCGCCGCCGGAGTGCAGCGGCCCGCCGCTGCCCGCCACGACGACCCCGACGGCCAGCGCCACCAGCAGCACCGCGCCACCGGCGAGAAAGGGCTTTCCGACCGGGCCGCGGCACGCGGACAGCACGATCCACAACAGCCCGGCGCCGATGACCATGAGCGGCACCCCGGCGAAGCCCGGCGACACCGGCCCGCCCTGCAACGGCGCCACTTCCACGAGCCGCACGACCAGCAGCCCGGCGACGCCGAGCACCACCACGGCGAGCCCGGCCCCGGCAGCCCGGCTCGGGCGCACCGCGAACGCGATCACGGCCGCCAACAGCAACGCGAGCCCGGCAGGCCACGCCCCGGCGCCGCCCGGGTCCAGCCCGGCCAGGTCGACCGCGGTCACCGGATCGCCCGGCCCGCTCAGCCCGTGCAGCACCAGCGCCGGGTGGTTGACCAGCACGGTCGGCCACGGCATCAGCAACGCCAACGGCACCAGCACGACGATGACCACCGACGCGGCGCGCTTGAGCAGCGGCGCCGGCGAGGGCAGCACGACGAACCCGACGACCAGCCCGGCCAGCGCGAGCAGGTGCGCCAGCGGGGAGAACGCGCCGAGCAACGCCAGGCCGAGCGCGCACAGCGACGACGAGTGCAGCCACCGCTGCCCCGGATCGGCGAGCACGCCCGCGATGCCGGCGATCACCGGCGGCAGCAGGATGTGGGCGGCCACGACGTCGAGCCGGCCCTGCGACACCGCCGCGGTCGCGGCGGGCAGCAGCCCGTAGGCGGCGGCGATCACCGCCCGCACCCACGGCTGGACCGGCAACCGCCGCGTAGCGAAGAACGCCGACACCCCGGCGAGCGGAGCGTCGGCGATCATCAACAACGACACGAACCCGTGCGGCGTGAACACCGCACCGAAGGTGCCGAGCACGGCCAGCGCGGCCGGCGCGGCGCTCGCGGTGCCGCCGTCCACGGCGTGCCAGCCCGCGAGGTAAGCCGACCAGACCTCGCTCAGCGAACCGGCTTCGAGGAGCCGTCCGCCTGCGAGGTCGAACCCCAATCGTCCCGCGTTCACCGACAGCCCCAGCGCGGCGAGCACCACGAAAACGCCCGCCACCGGGGCGATCCTGGCCACCTTCGAGGTCCTGTCCGGGACGTTCACGTTGTCGGGCAAGGCTTCTCCAGTGGGCGGCGGCGATCGGTGAGGATCTTTGCCGCGCCAGCCTAGCTGAGCCGACCGTGACTCCACGCACCCGCACGAGCACGCGGAGACCTGTCACCTCGTTGTGAAGCAGGCGTTAAATTCCCTTACACAGCCCGCTTTTTGAGCTTCCGACGCTCCCGTTCGGACAGACCACCCCAGATGCCGAAGCGCTCGTCGTGGGCCAGCGCGTACTCCAGGCATTCGCCCTTCACTTCGCAGCCCTGGCAAATCCGCTTCGCCTCACGGGTCGAGCCGCCCTTCTCCGGGAAGAACGCCTCTGGATCGGTCTGCGCGCACAGTGCGCGGTCCTGCCACTCGGGGGGCTCGTCGTTGTCGAAGAGGTCGACGAGCTCGCCCAGCTCCACCTCCGGGCCTTCTCGCCACTCCACGACGTTCCCCCAATCCCTTCCGTCGGATTCCAACCGCACGTCCGCCTCCTCTGCTTCCACGCACTCCCCAGGCTGGCGGTCTTGCATCGCCGTCACCGTCGCCCCCTTGCAGCAACGAATAACAGCACTGTGATTACACCTGTGTAATGAGGCTAGGTCAAGCGGAGTAGCGAGGTTGGGGGATGCTTCTGCCCCGTCGCGCAAGCGGACACGCCGAACATCAACTCGCCAGGATGCGACAGACTGGACCCCGTGCAACGATCCGCGGTCCGACCAAGTCCTGTCTTCTTCGGCATTCTCGCACTCACCGTAGTGGGTGGCCTACTGGCCGCGTTCGGTGACGCGAGCACACTGCTCACTTCCGACCAAGACCCGATGGTGGTAGCCGGCGTCTTCATCCTCGTGATCGCCGGCTGGGTGCTCTCACTCACGCTGCACGAGTTCGGGCACGCCTTCGTCGCCTTCAAGGGCGGCGACTACGAGGTGGCCTCGAAGGGCTACCTGTCGATGGACGTCCGGCACTACACCGATCCGGTGCTGTCGATCGTGCTGCCGCTCGTCTTCCTGCTCATCGGCGGCATCCCGCTGCCCGGTGGCGCGGTGTGGATCAACCGCTGGGCGCTGCGCACCCGCGGGGTCGCGTCCTGGGTGTCGCTCGCCGGGCCGCTGTCCAACCTGCTGATCGGCATCGTGCTGACCGTGGTCGTGATGCTGGTGCCGATGCCGGCCGGCCTGCTGGTCGGCCTGTCGTTCCTGGCGCTGCTGCAGATCGCGACGTTCGTGCTGAACATCCTGCCGGTGCCCGGGCTCGACGGCTACGGCGCCATCGAGCCGTACCTGTCACCGGACGCGCGCGAGTTCGGCGCGAAGGCGCGGCCGTGGGCGCCGCTGGTCCTGTTCGCACTGCTGTTCGCGGTTCCCGCGGTGGGCGACGCGTTCTGGGACCTGGTCACGTTCATCTACGGAGCGGTCGGCGGCGACGACATCGCGGCGGCGGTCGGCCAGTACACCTTCCTGTTCTGGCGCCACTGAGGTTCAGGCCGCGCGGGCGAGCCACTCGTCCGCGCGGCGCACGACCCGCTTCAGCCCGCTGCGCTCGCCGAGGTAGTCGCCGACCATGCCGACCACCGGCAGCATCCCGACGGCCCGGTGGTAGAACCGGCCGTGCGGCCGCTTCTCCAGCTCGTCGGTGATGGCCAGGAGCGAGCGGCCCATGCGCCACAGCGTCTTGCCTGCCGACTTCAGCGTGATCCGGCGCGGTCGCTGCTCCACCTGGGAGAACTCGCCCGCCAGCTTGGCGGTCTCGGCGTCCTCGTCGGCGGCGTCGAAGTCCTCGTTCTTGCCCGCGGCGAGCGCCGGGTCGATGTCGCGCTGGAAGAGCACCCAGGCGGCCAGCCGGAC